>CACYHE010000001.1 GCA_902774185.1 uncultured Bacteroidales bacterium
GCTCGGCAGAAAACGATGCACATGAACTTCATCGAGTTATACGAGTATGACCATTCTTCTCGACTCAAGCAGTTCTTTCTGCGTCTACGAAACAGGCTCTTAAAATAGACCAATCTCTACAACTCGTTTTAGGTTCGTCGGTTTTTCCGACATACCACTTCTAACCTCATCGTTGTCGATGGGGTTATTTTTTTTGCATAGCAAGTATTTTCGTCATTTTTTGGATTTTTTGTAGGAATCATCATTCAGAGACTATGCAATAGTGTCTGTAATCGGAATGGATCGTCAGACTGTCTGGATGCTCGCATACAAGCAGACTGATGAGCCGTTACGATGGAGATACTTCGGTATCTGATGATTCCTATTTTTCTCTTCCTTTTTTGATTTCATTCTTATAATCCCACCAAAACATGCCAAATCTCTTGCAAAACTAAAATATTTTGCACTTTTCTCCTCATCTATTTGCATATTCCAAAATTTTTTCGTACCTTTGCAGCCCAAATCATTGTGCGCACACACATACACTACCCACGTATACGTACACAAGAGAACGAAATAACGCCATAACGTCGACTAACATGGAAGTAGAAGAACTGAAAGAATTGCTGAAAGGACGAGAGAAACGTACGCTCGAATATAAACGTGCGTGGAATGAAGTGCCGAAGAATATGTTCGACACCGTTTGTTCGTTCCTTAACCGCGACGGAGGAGTCATCGTGCTTGGGGTGGAGGATAACGGACAAATAAAGAAAGGTGTTGATCCGGAAGCCGTGCATCAGATGTGCAAAGACATCTCGAACCAAAGCAATAATCCTCAGAAACTATCACCGACATTCCTGCTGCAACCCGAAACGGTGGATGTGGATGGGAAGAAGGTGATTGTGGTGTTCGTTCCGTCCAGCAGCCAAGTGCATAAGTCGGCAGGAAATATCTACGACCGGAGTACGGACGGAGATTATATCCAGAAGACAGATGCGGAGATCAGTGCTTTGTACTTGCGTAAGCGTCAAGATTATTCGGAGAACCATGTGTATCCATATTTGCGCATGGAGCATTTTGATCCAAACACCATCGAGAAAGCCAGAAGTCTCATTCGGCGCAAGTTTCCTAATCATCCGTGGCTGGATCTGGACACGAAGGAGATGCTGCGACAAGCCAACCTATATTGCTACGATTTGGAGAATAACAAGAGCGGATACAATTTGGCTGCGCTGATGCTGTTTGGTCAGCAGGAGTTCATTCAGAGTGCTTTGCCGTACTACCGGATTGACGCGATTGTGCGGTTGGATAACGAGGATCGGTACGATGACCGGTTGACGCTGACAGGGAACATTATCGAGAGTTATGAGTCGCTGATGGCTTTCGTGGAGAAGCATCTGCCGGATCCATTCTTTTTGGAAGGTACGCAGCGTGTGTCGCTACGCGAGAAGGTTTTCCGAGAGGTGGTTTCCAATATGCTGATTCACCGCGAGTACATGAATTCGACATATACGGTGTTTGAGATTAACCGCGAAGGAATCGTGATCTCCAATGCCAATAAGCCGTTTAAGTCGGGACCGGTGACGCTGAAGAACTATGTTCGTCATCCGAAGAATCCGCACATGGCTAATTTCTTCATGCAGATGGGGTATGCGGAGCACCTTGGTACCGGCATCCGTAACCTCTATCATTATGTGCCGCTTTATACCGGTGCAGATCCGAAGATTACGGACGACGACGTGTACACGGTGAAGATGGGGCTACCGAAATCGATGCAGATGTTGAAAGTGCCCGGAGAGGATGCGCAGATGGGACTGCCGGATGATGTGTTGCAGAAACTTAAAGAGCGTGGAATCAAATTGTCTAAGAACCAGACAGTGGTGTTGATGGCAATGATTGAGGATCCCAGCATCACGTATAAGGAAATCCATACGAGGTATGGGGTGGTGCTGAATACTGTGATTACCTGTGTGAGAACGCTTCAAGATAGAGGTGTTGTTGACAAGAAAACTTTCAAAAAGGATAGTCCCTGGAAACTGAAAATATAGACAAATTAAAAGACAAATTAAAAGACAAATTAAAAGGCAAATTAAACCACCCATGCCCACCAATACCCAACATATCACTCCGTCCGAGCTGAAGGACATGCTCCCGCAGAAACCCGAACGGATGAACACCGTCCCGGAACCCAAGCGCCATGAACTGATCCAGATCACATATGGCATTATCGGTTGCTTGCAGGAGGTTCATAACCAACTCGGCCCCGGCCTACCCGAATATATCTATCAGGAGGCACTGGCCACGGAACTCGCGGCTAACGGCTTCACAGCCCACAAAGAGCTCCAGTTCCATCCCACATTCCGCGGTAAGCCGATGGATGCGTACCTGAAGATGGATCTTTATGGGACCCCCAGCGTAAACCGAACGAAGTGTTTGCGATGGGGAGAGCGGGATCATCCGAGTACTCCCTACCAAAACGAAATTTTGGTACATGTATCGAGGATAGATCACGCGAAGTGCAAAGCGCTCACTCAGTTGACGGAGCGCGAACACTACCAGACGTTCGGTTATCTGCGTGCCACCGGTTGGCCGGTCGCGTTGCTGGTTAACTTCGGCACGTCTCCCAAGGCTCGCATTGAACGTTACTATAACGACCATGGCACCATCTGTGTATTTTGAATGAAAAAGATATGAAATTATTTTTGGAATTTTTGGAAGTGTAACGAATTTTTGTAAAGCGGTTGAATCCTTGATGTATTTTTGGTATTTTTGGTCATTTTTGACATTAAATAGCAATGACATCCTGGATGAGAAGATTTATTACAGAGAGGCTATCTGAGAATTTATTATCAAGTAGACTATCTGGAATAAAGATTCGTGGTACTGCAAGTACCATTGCTATTTAATGATTTTTCTTCCTTCTAAAAAGACTCGAATGAACATTGACATAGTAGAGAAAAATAGACGGACGCCTCGTAGTCCGATAGCCTACGCGGCTTGAGCGTAATCATCTTATTGCATCCGAAAGCAAGTTTTCGATGCCTTAATATGCTTACTCTCCCGACTAATAGTCCTGTCCGTCTCACAAAAATGCGGATATTCATCCTTTGAATAATGCCGAAAATGTACGCAGCATCTAATTACTAATAGAAAAAATTGCTACACCCCGCATGGATTTTTGGTATTTTCGGGAGTGTAACGAATTTTTGTAAGGCAGCAGGATGATATTGATTATGAATAGTCATTTTTGGTATTTTCGGGTATTTTTGACATTAAATAGCAATGTCATCCTGGATGAGAAGATTTATTACAGAGAGGCTATCTGAGAATTTATTATCAAGTAGGCTATCTGGAATAAAGATTCGTGGTACTGCAAGTACCATTGCTATTTAATGATTTTTCTTTACTTTGACAAAAAAACAAGAATAAAACTAAAACGAATATATGAGTACAGCGATTGAATTCAGCCATGTGAGCAAACAGTACAGACTTGGTTTGGTATCAACCAAGACTCTGTCACATGATATTCGGAGATTCTGGATCACCAACGTCCTTGGCAAAGAGGACCCCTACCTCAAAATCGGCGAGACCAACGACCGTGCCTCGAAAGGCACCTCCGAATACGTCTGGGCACTGCGGGATATCGACTTCAAGGTGGAGCAAGGCGACGTCGTCGGCATCATCGGCAAGAACGGCGCCGGCAAATCGACCCTCTTAAAACTTCTCTCCCGCGTCACAGGCCCTACGACCGGCACTATCCGTGCCCACGGCCGTATAGGCTCCCTTCTTGAAGTCGGCACAGGCTTTCATGGCGAGATGACGGGACGGGAGAATATCTTCATGAACGGAGCTATCCTGGGCATGAGCCGGGCAGAGATCCAGTCCAAACTCGATGAGATCATTGACTTCAGCGGCTGCGAACGGTATATCGACACCCCTGTCAAACGTTATTCCTCCGGTATGACTGTCCGTTTGGGATTTGCTGTCGCAGCGTTCTTGGAGCCGGAGATCTTGGTGGTGGATGAAGTGCTTGCGGTGGGCGATGCCGAGTTCCAAAAGAAAGCCATCGGCAAGATGAAAGACGTCTCCCAAGGCCAAGGCCGAACAGTCCTCTTCGTTAGTCATAATATGGCTTCTGTCGAGCAGTTATGCACCCGTGGCATAATGCTCGAGAATGGTCAAATTAAGATGGATGGCAATGTCCATGATGTCGTAGATTGTTATCTACGTGATAACGAGAAAGGTTTCGTTCTCCGCGAAGGTTCAGGCGCTTTGCGCTTCGATGAGTATAGCCTCGATAAGGAAATCGTTCGCCTGGGCGAAGATCTCGAGGTGCGAGTAAAGGTGACTGCTCATCGCGATATCGACCGATGGATGCTGCATGTGAATATCTACCGCGACAATGGTCATTATATGGCGCATATCATCAACGAGGATGACACGACTTTCCAGACCATGCCTTTGAAAGCCGGTCAGACCTATCAGTTCAAATGCACCATCCATGGCGTGAACCTTGGTCCGGGTCGCTATCGCATTAACCTCTGGGCCGGAAGTGCGTTCGAGCAGTTCGACTGGCTCAAAGAGTGCATGGCTTTCTCTGTCCGCCAGGATGAGCAGTTTATCGGTCGTGTGACCACCTATAAGGAAGATGCCGCCATGGCCTTCCGCTCCACTTGGAAAGCAATTGACTGAGCAAATGAAGCAAAAAGCAATAGACATATTTCTGCACCAAAGGCGCTTTGATTTGATATTCAAGTACCTTTACGTGAAGCATCCGTGCGTGTACCATCGTGCAGCCTATTTGGAGCATATCCGTGCATTCAATGGTTTCTATGAATTGAATCCCAGTGACGGTAAGCCAAAAAACACCGCAGATGATTTCATCAACAGTTTTGATGCGCTCATTGCGAGTCTCAAGGCGGATGGTTATGCCCAATCATTAGCACCTATCCCCTTGGGCTCGAATGGCGAGATTCAAGACGGAGCACATCGCTTGGCAGCCTGTGTGGCGTTGGGTATCGAGCCTAAGATCGAGGATGATACGAACGAACCGGATGAGGTGTATGATTATCGATTCTTCCGCGAGAAGAAGATGAATCCGTCCGTGATGGATTATGGTGCGCTGGAGTATGTGAAACTCAATCCTCATGCGCATATTGTCAACCTGCATTCGATTACGAATCCGAAGGACGATGATAGGGTAGAAGCCATCCTCAATAAGTATGGCCTTATCTTCTATAAGAAAGAGCTGCACCTGACTTACAATGGTCTGGTGAATCTCAAAAAGCTGTCCTACGGTTCGTTCTGGGATCGGGAAGACTGGATTGGTAATGAGCAAAACCAATATTTCGGAGCACAAGACCATGCGCAAGCATCTATGGGCAAATATCCGACCCGTATCTATGTGTTCGTTTGTGATGATTTGGAGAAGGTAGTGAAAGCCAAAGCGGAGATACGGGATAATTATAACATCGGCAATTTCAGCGTCCATATCAATGACCTTCATGATGAGGCGGTTTGGCTCGCAGAGACCTATTTCAATGCCAATTCGCTCTTCGCGATCAATCATCGTCCGTTCGCGAAGGACGATAAGGTCTTCGATGATAATGTAGAATATTTGAAATCAACGGCTCTGAAGTTATGTGTTGATTTAGATGATATCTGCGGAGCTGGTAGTACACCGCTAAATGTGCTGCTTATGCGCCATAGTGATGACCTGGATTATCTCAGTATCGATGAACGGCTGAACATAGAGGATGATATTATCTCTCCGCATGACTCCCAGTTGTGCTATTATCCGTATCCGAAGGAGGAGATCATTACCAATCCGGCGAACTATCAGTACTATCACGGATTGAAACTGATTAGCCTCGATGTGCTGTATCAGATGAAGCATAATCGTGGCGAGAAGCCGAAGGATCTCAACGATTGCCGGATGATCAATAAGCTGTTACGGAGAAGTCATTTCGATATGCAGTTATTTGTGTATAACGTAACGCATCATCCTGTATATGTGGCAATCAACGAATATTACAAAAAGAACAAACGCCGGGCTAAACGAGTATTGAAGAAGATCGGTTTGATGAAGAATTGATATGGTGCAGCCTGTTCTATCCATATTAGTCATTACGCACAATCAGCGCAAATTGCTAGAGCGTTGTTTGTCTTCCGTGCTGGGGCAGAAACTCAATGTCCCCTTCGAGGTCATTGTTTCTGATGATCGGTCGGATGATGGTACAGCGGAGTATATAGCAGATCTGCAAGCCCAAATCACCAATGGCAAATTACATATCACCAATCTGACCCAATTGTTCTATACCCGCTGCAACTCCAATGACTGCGATCCGAAGAATGTGTCGGAACGCTGCGGATGGAATAAACTCAATGTATATACTCATGCTCAGGGTGATTATTTCGTGAATATCGATGCAGATGATTATCTGCGTTCCAACGATATCTATCAGACTCAATTGGATATGTTAGCATCTCATCCGGAGTGCGCGATGTGCATGCAGGATGTATGGCCGGTACGGGATGGAGAATCGCAACCGTCCAGCCAACCATGGCCCTCGTTTGGTCGGTTGAAGAACGGACAGGTTCTTTCGGCTTATGATATCTTATCCGAGTATCGAGCCTTGAATCAATGCTATATGATCCGTCGTCATCCGGAGCAGGATTGTGCGGCCTTGTATGGCAAGCATTTCGATGATACGGTTATTACGTTGCATCATCTGCAGTTCGGACCGGTAGTGTATGTCGATAGAGCTGATTATGCGTGGGTGCAATATGCCACCAGCATCACGAAAACGCTTCGAGGCGATGATAACGTAGCGGAATACGGATTGCTGCCGCTGCATCATATCCGTTTTATACCCGCCTTTGTCGGTATGTTCATGCAGGATGGGCTGAAGGATATCATCCACATGCTGAAGGTCTTTGCCGATAAGGGTTATCAATGGGACTTAACCGAACGTACCCAAGCGGCCTTTGAAGAGACTCCCGGTCGCATCTATCGCGTATTGGCTAAACCGCAATCGACTTTTCGCGACCGGCTCTATTTGCGGTATGTGCGAATCGTGGCTTTGATGTATGGTAAATACAAGTGGTCGAATTGGGAATACCTATATGGTTTATTAATCAGCCGTGAGGCAGCAAAAAAGATATTTAAATAAAACATGGATAATATAACTGTAACGTCGCCCTTACTGCCCAACTTGGACGAATTAAACAAGTTGATGCAAGATATTTGGAATCGCAAATGGATTACCAATATGGGGCATTATCATGAGTTGCTGGAGGCAGAACTGGCAAAGTACCTCGGAGTGGAGTATATATCACTCTTTACAAATGGCACATTGCCGCTGATAACGGCTCTGCAAGCATTGGGGCTTACGAAGGGCGAGGTGATAACCACTCCGTACTCATTCGTCGCTACGACGCATAGCATTTGGTGGAACCAGCTAACCCCTGTGTTTGTGGATATTGAGGAGGAAACATGCGGTATGGATCCGGCTAAGATAGAAGCAGCCATCACACCGAACACCGTAGCTATCATGCCGGTGCATTGCTATGGTAAACCATGCAAAACGAAGGAGATAGATGCGATTGCCAAGAAGCATGGATTGAAAGTGATCTATGACGCTGCACATGCTTTCGGGGTTAAAGTAAAAGCCCGCGAAGGGGCTGGGGCTTGGAAATCTATACTTGATTTTGGAGATATCAGTACTTTGAGTTTCCATGCAACGAAGGTATATAACACCATCGAAGGTGGTGCCTTGGTATGTCATACAAAGGAGATGAAAGAGAAAATCGATCATCTAAAGAACTTCGGTTTTGAAGATGAGGTGACAGTAGTTGCACCGGGTATCAATAGTAAGATGGACGAGGTGCGTGCTGCATACGGTTTGCTGAACTTGAAGCAAGTAGATGCGGCTATCGAAGCTCGGCAGAAAGTAGCAAAAAAGTATGTCGAAGGATTGCGGAATATCCCTGGTGTTAGATTATTTAAGGCAATTGAAGATTCTTTCTCACCCCTCGCTTTCGGAGAGGGGGCGGGGGAGAGGCTAAACTATAGCTATTTCCCGATCTTTATCAATGAAGAAGAGTACGGTATGAGCCGCGATGCATTATATGAGAAGATGAAGGCACAAGGCATCTTTAGCAGACGCTACTTCTACCCGCTGATTAGTACCTTTGAACCGTATCGGGAATACCCGACAGCTGCGGCAGAAAATCTCCCCATAGCCACTAAGGTCGCTGACCAAGTCCTCTGTCTCCCAATGCATCATGCATTATCCGATGAAGACATCACTCGTATCATTAGCATCATTTCATCATTAAATCAATAATAAGATGACAATAGCGATAATGCAGCCATATTTCATGCCGTACTTGGGATACTTCCAAGCAATAGCGGCTGTGGATAAATATATTTTGTATGACAACTTGGCGTATATTGTAAACGGCTGGGTAAATAAGAATAGGATTCGTCAGCGTAATAACCCTCCTTCTTGGATAGTTGTGCCTATCAAACAGAAAAGCTCGTATACTATGATTGCTGATACGCAAATAGACAACTCCAAGCCATGGAAGAAAAAAATATTGGCATCCATGAAACTTGCGTATGCCAAGGCAGATTATAAGGACGAGATTATGCCATTGCTGGAGGATATATTTGCAGAGGAATATGAAACAATCAGTGAATTAAATTGCAAGTCTATTATTAAGATCTGCAAGTTCTTAGAGATACAAACAGAGATAGTCGCAGATAGAAATCCGTATTTAGAGATAGAGAAAGGATTGAAGTTAGTTGAGGGTGGTGATTATTCGGCCTTTCCGTATATGAATCTAACGCATCCGATTAAGAAAGTAGCAAGAGTGATAGCCATATGCAAGAAGGAAGGTGCTGAACATTTTGTGAATGCGATAGGAGGAACAGAACTGTATAGTAAGGAGGAGTTCGCTCAGTATGGTATCAAATTGGATTTTATACAAATGCATGATATTACATATTCACAGAAGTGCGTTGATGATAGTTTTGAACCGTATTTGAGTATTATAGATGTGTTGATGCACAATGGGAAAGAGAGAACGAAGAACTTATTAAATGAATATTCATTGATATAAATAGACCAAATGTCAACGACCCATTCAGAGATATTAGTTTCTATAGTCTGTGTTACATATAATCACGAACTATATCTTAGGCAAGCATTGGATAGCTTTCTAATGCAGAAGACCTCTTTTGCTTATGAGATTGTTCTTGCTGAGGATTGTAGTACGGATGGTACGCGAAAGATTTGTGAGGAGTATGCTGCGAACTATCCTGAAAAGATACATTATATCTATCATGACCATAACGTAGGGTATAATGAGAATGAGTATGAAGCGATGTGTGCAGCAAAAGGTAAATATATTGCCTATTGCGAGGGGGATGATTATTGGACGATTCCGGATAAGTTGCAAAGGCAAATAGACTTTCTAGAGAACCACCCTGAGTATAGTGTGTGTTGGCATCGGTGCAAACATCATAATGTAGAAACAGGAGAAAATAAGAATGATGCATGTGGAGCGATATTGCCTGATGGTGCAGAAGGAGTAGATATCGATTTGGAGACCTATTTTGCCGGATGGTACACACAGCCATTGACTATGATGTTTCGTACAAATGCTTTGGATTTGAGGTTATATCACAACTACAAGTATTTCCGCGATATGCAGCAGATGTATCATCTTCTAAAAAGAGGGAAAGGATATTTGTTCGCGTTCGATGGAGGAATACGGAATGTACACCGTGGCGGTATGGCAAGTTCTATTACAACAAAACAATATTGTGACATCTCGCTTCCTATAGATCGTGAGTTCTTTTGGAAGAATCTTGATAAAGGACCTCGGAAAAATTATATGGAAACATTAGATACATGTGTGAAAGTCTATGCTCAATGTAATAAATGGAAGGCCTTCTATTGTGCGTTGGTCAGGTTTATTATATCCGGTCATCCGCATAGTTTATGGAGAAATTTTAAATTGATAGTAACTGCAAAATGATAGATTTTAAATCACAAATATTAACACCGGTATTCTCGTCCATCGAAAATCGAGCATCGAATAACGCATTTTTTATAGATGGCACGTACTACACCTATCGTCAGTTCGCAGAACGCGTATCGGCTATCCGCGACGTCATCCGTGCTGCTGCCCAGAACGAACATATATGGGGACTGTCGCTGCATGACGACCTAAACACATACGCGTCTATCTTCGCGCTTTGGATGGAAGGTAAGGCATACGTGCCGCTGCATCCGTCATGGCCGGAGGAGCGCATCGCGTCCATCAAGGAGCAAGTAGGTTGTTCGAACGTGCTGGATGCATGTGATGCACCGTACACAGGTGATCTGCTCGATGATTGGGCAGAGGCGAGTGAAGATGACTTGGCATATATCCTCTTCACTAGTGGCAGTACCGGTGTCCCCAAAGGGGTGCAATTAACAAGACGCAATATAGCTGCGTTTATGGACTCGTTCTGGAAAACAGGAATAGACATTACTCCAGAAGATCGGTGCATGCAGGTGTTTGATCTGACGTTCGACGTGAGCGTGCAGTCGTATCTCGTAGCCCTCACTCGAGGAGCATGTGTCTATACCGTGCCGTATGGTCAAGTGAAGTATCTTTATGCCGCATCGCTTATCCAAGAGCTGCATATCACGTTCGGCGCCATGGCTCCCTCTATGCTGACTTATCTGCGTCCGTATTTCGAAGAGTTCGATGCTTCAAGCATGAAAGCCTGCATCCTTACCGCTGAGGCTTGTCCGGTGGATTTGATGGAAGCATGGTACGGTTGTGCAAAGAACACGGAGATCTACGATTTCTATGGTCCGACAGAAGCGACTATCTACTGCACCTACTACAAGCTAACTCGTGGAGTAGAGAACCTGAGTCTGAATGGCATCATCTCCATCGGCAAACCCTTGGCGAACGTGCAAGCCATCATCATCCGCGAGGATGGCAGCCTAGTGGAAGGACAGGAGAAAGGAGAACTCTGCGTAGCCGGAGATCAAGTGACTCCGGGATACTGGAAGAACGAGGAGAAGAACAGCAGTTCGTTCTTTGTGCGCGACGGAGTGCGGTACTACCATACAGGAGACTTGTGCTATTGGCATGAGAGCGGGAATATCATGTATTCCGGTCGCATTGACCAGCAAGCGAAGATCCAGGGTTTCCGTGTGGAGTTAGGTGAAATTGAGCATCATGCGAGAACGTTTTATCAAAATGAACGACGCGTGATTGCGATTGCATTCCAGAACGAGAAGAACTTGACGGAGATAGCGCTGTTTGTGGAAGCGCAGCAGGAGGATACGAAGCCGCTGGTAGAGTATCTGCGGAGCAAGATGCCGCACTACATGATACCGACGCGTATCTTGTTTGAGCCATCGTTCCCGCTTAATAAAAGCGAGAAAGTAGATAGAAATGAACTTAAAAAGAAACTACAATGAATAGAAACGAGATTATTGAGAAGTTGACACCCATTGCTCGGCAGATATTTGCCGATGAGGTTATGGTGCTGAATGATGATTTGTCTGCGGCAAATGTAGCCAATTGGACAAGTCTGTCGTTCATGCAATTCTTAACCGAGATTGAGAACCAGTTCGGGTTTAAGTTCAAAATGATGGAGATCTTGAAGCTCCAGAATATGGGTGCTGTTATCAATGCAATAGAGAATCACACGAATGCCTGATCTGAAATTATATACCGTTGCAGACCTACGTGAGTGGTTGGAGAACAATCGACCGGCAGAGGGGTTGAGTGAGCGAGTGATTGCTCCGACTCGTGCATGGTCGATTATCCATAATCCGTACGTAAAGGATGAGGATGCCATTGTAGCCGCAATCTTCGAGGATGGAGAACTCGCTGCTTATACGGCATCATTCCCGGATATGCTGGAAAGCAAACGCGTATGGTGGGCATCCACTTTGTACTGCTATCCGAAGTTTACCGGAAAGGGGTATGGACTGATTGTGGCTGGTTCGCTGGCGGAAGCCCATGAACCGGACTTGACCTATGACCGATGGGGTGCACAAGAGACGGTGGAGATATTCCATCATCTGGGACACCAAACAGTCTATACCTCCCGCTATCATCTTTCGGACAAAAAGATAGATTCGAATACGCTGCGCGGTAAGTTAGCCGCTTGTGTTCAGTCCTTCCGGAAAGCACTGCATACGTGGCCGAAACCGTCAAAGGCTAACTATTCGTTGCGCTATGCTTTGTTTATAGACGGAGAAGCATACGCATTCATGCAAGCGCATAAGGGGATTGATCTTTGGCTGCGTAAGCAAGATATGCTCAATTGGATACTTCGCTATCCCTTGCGGCAAGGGTGTACGTTACCGGATCGGGTAGAGAAGGACTTGCATTTCACGTCCTATACCCAATCATATGCTTATCAGGTGGTAAAAGTATATGTGGATCAGCAATTACAAGGCGTATATGTCCTGCGTATGCATGATGGTGCATTAAGCGTAGTCTATCTGTATTATGCCAAGGAATATCGCGATGAGGTGTTCGCATCTATTGTAGATCATATTATTGCAATACGACCGAAAGAAGTAATCACGGACGATAACGAACTATGGATGTACGTGAGAAGCAAAGGATTTTTTGCGAAATCGCAGGAAGAGAAAGCTTCCTTCTCAATACCTGCATCCGTTCAACTAGATACAAATTTTAACCTCCAGTTAGGAGATGGAGATAGTTTTGCGTAATGTTTAGAAAAATTAAAAGATATTGGTTTCAACTGACCCATCCGGAGATGGGCGAAGTATGGCAGTTGCATCGGGTAACGGATGAGCATTCTATACAGGAGCGCAAAAGACCATATGAGATCACTCCTGCTCGTCTTGAGTCGTTAATCGTTGAATACCGGCGCAAAGGGTATGAGTTTATCTCTATGACAGAGGTAGCAGAACGAATGAAAGGCAAAGACGGTAAGAAGTTCGTAGCCGTTACCTTGGACGACGGGTATGCCAATAACTATGAAGTGGCCTATCCGATATTCCAAAAATATAATGTGCCGTTCTGTGTCTATATCTGTAGAGGAATGATTACCGGAGAACGGAAAGAAGATAATATTGAGCATTATAAGATGCTATCTATTGAGCAGCTCTATGCGTTGGATAAGGAACCGCTTTGTACGATTGGAGGACATACTAATTCACATGTCAGGTTGACAACATTGTCTAACGAACAACAAATGCAAGAAGTTTTAGGCTGCAAGCTATGGTTGGAGAATATGCTTGGTCATATCATTGATGATTATGCGTACCCGTATGGAGCCTATAACGCAGAGAGTTTGGCTATTTTAGCGAAGATAGGTATTACGCGTGCCGTAGCCTCTTGGGGAGGTGGTGCTCGTAAAAATACACCTGATCGCGTTTTAAACATACCAAGATTGCTGGTAACAGAAGATACCATACAGTAGCATATGTTAAAAAAGAGAAATTACATATCGAAAGATACGCAACCGACAGTATCGGTGGTGATGCCTTGTTATAATGCTTCCTTATATTTGCGAGAGGCTATAGAATCTGTGTTATCTCAAACATATCAAGATTGGGAGTTGTTGATAGTCGATGATGGCAGCACGGATAATTCAAAGCAAATTGCACAAGAATGTACATTAAAGGATAAACGTATACGTCTCATTGAACAACCCAATGGAGGTGCTTGTAGGGCGCGTAACAATGGTATTGAGCATGCACAAGGAATGTATATTAAGTTCCTCGATGCGGATGATGTTTTGTGTCCGGATTGTTTAGAGGAGCAGGTGCAGCAAATAGCAGAATTGCAACCCAATCAGATTCCGTTTGGTGATTATGGACAGATAGATGTCAATGGGTGTGTGCTTTCAACATATGAATATACGAAGGAGCATTTATCGCTACTGGAGAAAGATCAAGTATATGCGATGTTTAGCTATTGGCAGATTCTTATCACAGCTCCGCTGCATAGAAAAGAATTGTTGGTAAAAGTTAATGGCTTTGATACGGATTTACCTCGACACCAAGAGACGGATTTGCATTTCCGATTAGCTATAGCTGATGTACAATTTATCTATCACCCTTTAATCACATTTTATTACAGGGAGTATACCTCCGATAGTCGCATCACCAGTAATTACAGAAGTGGAAAGATCAAGGAGATACCTCTGCGCTTGGAGATATACGAACCGAAAAAGGAACAATTACTGCTGCAAAAATATGGGCAGATGCCAACGAAGTATAAGGGGTATTTCACAAATGTGTTTTTCGACGGAGCAAGGTATTATTTTGCGGTCAAACAATTAGAGAAAGGGAAGCAATTATTAGAAAAGGTAAGGGCATATGGTGATCTGACATTATTTATGCGTTCATACACGATATCTGGTAAATGGTTTGGATATATTAATATTGAACGTATCTTCCGGCTTAGATTAAAACTATTACACAAGGAAACTCAAGAAAAATGAAAAGAGGAAAGTTAATAGTACAGCCTATGGGCGGACTGGCCAATCGCATGAGAGTGATTGGTAAACTGCGTATGGTCGCGAATGAAGCGCATGTTCCTATGGAGGTGCTATGGGTGTCCAATGATGATGCGGGGGCTAAATGGTGCGAGATATTTGAGCAACCAAAGGATTTTGTTATCAAAGAAGTATCCGGTTCCTATAAGCATGAATATTATTCCGCGAAATGGTACAAAAATATCCATCATTATGTTTGGGCATTGATACATCGTTATATATGGTTGCCGTATAATATAGTGGAGAAAATGGATGAAGATACATCTGAGGAAGGTCTTCAGACATTGTTTGACCAATGGATAGCGCAACTTCAATCCGGCAAAACATTGTATATATCGACCGGTGACAATTTCGGAGAGGACTATGATATATCCATCTTTAGGCCTATTGCTTCGCTGCAAAAAGAAATAGATGCATTCCTTCCGTCCGACAATAAGGCATATGGTATCCATATCCGTCGTACCGATAATACATGGGCGATAGAGAATAGCCCGTTGGATTTGTTTGAAAACAAAGTAGCGTCTATGTTGAAAGCAGAGCCGAAAGCATTGTTCTATTTGGCATCAAATGATGCAGATACCATAGCGCATTTCAAAGAACGATTAGGTGACGCTATTCTATCTCGTTCAAAAACCTTTGGCAGAACCTCCGTGCAAGGAATACAGGATGCAATTATAGAGATGTGGCTTTTATCTAAAACAAAAAAGATATTTGGCTCGTTCTATTCTTCCTATTCCGGAATGGCAGCCAAGATTGGGAATGTAGAATTGGAAATAGTGAAGAATAAAGAATAGTTATCAATACACATTACACATTACACATTAAACATTACACATTACACATTAAACATCAACATAATGATAAGCATAGTAATTCCGCTATATAACAAGGCGCAGAGCATCGAGAATACGATTCGATGCATACAGGCTCAGACATACCAGAATTTTGAAATCGTGGTAGTAGATGGTTGGTCGAAAGATGGTTCGTTGGAGATAATCCAGCGATTGGCAGAGGAGGACAAACGTATCCGAGTGCTGATGCAAGTAGACAAGCATGGCGTTACTCCGGCGCGTAACGAGAGCATCGCTGCGGCGATGAGTGAGCGAATCGCATTCATCGATGCGGACGATTATTGGGAGCCGACCTATCTGGAGACACTTGTCAAACTGATGGATGATTATCCGGAAGCAGGACTGTGGGGACTGAACTATGGTACGTTGATAGGCTCAAATAAGTATCCTAATCAATCTGCGTATGCCGGATTCCGTGGTATTATCGAGAATCCGTGGGTAAAGGGTTCGCCTTTCTGGACGAGTGCTATCGGAATCAGTAAGAAAGCATTTGAGGCAGTAGGTGGTTTCGACAATCGGATTATCTATGGCGAAGATATAGATCTATGGTATCGACTGATATTAGAGTTCCCATGCGCGTATGAAGATAAGGTACTGAGTTACTATCGCGTGGATGCGGAGAATCGTGCTTGCGAACATACCTTCCCGCTGAAGATACATATCCCGTACTATATAGATAAGTATGAGAAGTATCGGGTGGAGAACAAGGATTTCCGTCGGTTCTTTGATCTGCAATGCCTCTATCGATTATATCCGTATGCTGTAAGCGGAGAATATAAGGACGAGTTGAAGAAATGCTTAGCGCCTATTGACTGGTCGCTACAAAAGAAATCGATGCGATTCCGATTCCGTTTTCCGAAACTTTATAATTGGTATCGTGGATTACGCGGTCGCAAAGAGCGGGAGTTGGAGGAATATCAGGGAGGAAGGATGGAAGAAAAATGATATGATCCATCATTCGCATCATTGGCATCATTAAATCAATAATAAGATGAGAGATTATATAGGACAAATCGCGGAATATTTTGAGCGCGAGAAACGAGTATTAGACTCGATTGACAAGGCTGCCTTGTCGGAAGTGATGAACGTGCTGGAAAAAGCACGCTTGGATGGTCGCCAGATTTTCATCATGGGCAATGGAGGTAGCGGAGCTACGGCCAGTCACTATTGTTGTGACTTCAATAAGGGCATCTCAATCCATAAGGATAAACGCTATCGGATGATATGTTTAAACGATAATATCCCGACCATGATGGCGTATGCCAATGATACGGCTTATGATGAGGTATTTGTCGGTCCACTCCAGAATTTCTATAATGAAGGCGATGTGGTAATTGGTATCAGCGGTAGCGGTAATAGCGGTAATGTTGTGAAAGCAATGGAGTGGGCGAAAGCGCATGGTGCTGTCACGATTGCTTTGACCGGTTATAACGGAGGCAAATTAAAACAGATTGCCGAGTATGGTGTACATGTGCCGGTGGATGATATGCAGATTACAGAAGATTTGCATATGACGCTGGATCATTGTATGATGAAAATTTTGTGTAAAGGATGAAGGGGTGAATGGGTGAAAGGATGAATGGAGTACATGAGACATATTTGGCATTGCTGAGAGCTGCGATATGGGGCGGTAATGAGTTAACGGATGAGTGGGTGAGTGGATTAACAGGTGAAAGAGTTAACGAGGTTATCCGATTTGCTTCTTTTCAGAGCACAGGTCCGTTAGTGTTTGACCAACTGCTGAAACTTAAGGATATTGAGATACTTAATGCATTGCGCATGCAGATGAAGCAGCAATGTATGATGAGCATGATGCAGCAGAATACGATGATGCCCATTTTGAGTCAAGCATGGAATGCTTTGACGCAAGCAGATATTCATCCGGTACTGCTAAAAGGTCTGGCCTTAGCGCAGTATTATCCACAACCGCATTTGCGTCAATGGGGAGATATTGACCTATACGTGGGTCAAAAACAGTATCATCTGGCATGTAAGGTATTGGACGCTACATTCCCGGAAGCAGATCATCCGGCAGAGGATGACGAAGATAGAAAGCATTATAATTATGTATTCCCCAATGCGCTATTGGAGATGCATCGTGTGAGTATGGAATTTGCCCATCCGAGTGATAGGAAGTATTATGAATATTTGGAGGAACAGTATCTTACGAAAGATGGTCCCAAATTAGAATTAGATGGATTGGATATCACAACTCCGGAAGAGACTTTCAATGTATTCTTTACGTTCCTACACGCATGGCATCATTTCATAGAGACTGGAATGAATATGAAGCAACTTTGCGATGTCGCTGTGCTGCTTCACGCCAAACGAGATGTGATAGATAGAGAACGATTATGTGAGATGCTGAACCGGTTGCATTTGATGGAGGTATGGCAATTGATAATGTATATTATTGTGCAGCATCTAGGTTTGTCGCATGCTGAGGCTCCTTTCTATACTGAGCAATGCAAAGAAAGTGCAGATCGTTTCTTTGCTCATATCCTCTCCGAAGGCTCTTCGCGCAAGCATAATGTCATTGATGTAAAAAATATGTCTTATCTCAAGCGTAAGTGGACAACGTTTAAGCTGCGTCTTGCGGATAGCCGCTTAGTGGAACCCTATGCTCATAAATTTGCTCGGCATATGGTAGTAAGCGATATCCTTCATGGCATGGAACGAACTGTGAATAAGAAATAATAGCGTATGAATACCAAAAATAATATAAAAATATCAGTAGTATCCCCTGTCTATCGCGGAGAGAAGATGGTAGCAGAGTTAGTCCGCAGAAATGTGGAAGCATTAAAGACTATTACGGATGATTATGAAATCATCCTTGTAAACGATGCGTCGCCGGATAACTCATGGCAAGCCATCGAAGCCGAGTGCCAAAAGAATCCTAATGTGAAGGGCTTGAATCTAAGCCGTAACTTTGGTCAGCACTATGCTATCACTGCCGGACTGAGTTACGCGAAAGGTGAGTGGGTCGTTGTAATGGATTGCGACTTGCAAGACAGACCGGAGGAGATTCCGAACTTGTATGCAAAAGCGCAAGAGGGATACGATTCTGTCTTGGCACAACGTGTGCAAAGGAGTCATGGTCGGTTTAAGAAGTTGGGATCGAAATGCTTCTATAAGGTATTCTCGTATCTGACAGAAACGAAACAAGATGCATCAGTGGCAAACTTCGGTATCTACAATCGCAAGGTAATTGATGCGGTGCTTTCTATGGGCGATGCAATGCGCTATTTCCCGACTCAGATTCAATGGGTGGGATTTAAACGCGCATATTTACCTATACAGCATGATGAACGTGCAGAAGGGAAGAGTTCCTATAATCTGAGTCGTTTGTTCCGCTTGGCTTTTGATACGATCATTTCATTCTCGGATAAACCGATGCGACTGATGGTGAAAATGGGATTGTTTGTAACAATGGCATCCTTCATTGTCGGCATTGTATTCTTGGTTCGTTACTGCTTGGGAGAAATTGAGGTGCTTGGTTTCACGAGTCTGATTATCTCGCTGTGGTTGTTGGGAGGTATTATCATTTCGCTGATAGGAGTGGTTGGTATCTATTTGGGCAAGTTGTTTGAGAAAGCGAAAGATAGGCCGACATTCATAGTAGATGAAACTTTGAATGTCGAGAAGTAAGAGTTAAGAGCTAAGAGTTAAGAGGTATGGAGATACGGAAATTAGAATGGGATTCGGAGTTCTTCGATATGCAGATTGGTAGAGTGGATTTGCAGACGTTGGATGATGCCGTGGATTTAGCATTGATGCATTATGATCTGAAGTATCAATTTGATCTGCTGTATGTGTTTAGTAAAGAGGGATTGAGTTTCGACGCCATTGGTGCTGAGTTGGTTGATGAGAAGATTTTGTACAGCAAACCATGTGAACCATGTGAACAGTACAACGACATCTCTTTCTATAAGCAGGATACTCCATCCGAGGATCTCTATCGTTTGGCTTTAGTTAGTGGCGGTTATTCTCGTTTTAAGTTAGACGAACGTCTGCCTAAAGGTAGTTATGAACGGCTCTATACGCGTTGGATTGAGAATGCTTGTCCGAAAGAAGGTACCAACAAACTGATCCTGACTTTCCTCGATGCACAAAATATTGCCAAAGGAATGATTACCATTGATCATCAAGGTGAGTTGGGGCATATTGGTTTAGTAGCAGTAGATGAGGAATGCCAACATCAGGGTATAGGTGGTAAGATCATGTCCACATTGGATGGCTATTTGTATGGCTTAGGTGTTAAGACATTGGAAGTACCTACGCAGAAAGCAAACAAGGATGCGTGTCGTTGGTATGAGAAGAATGGATTTAAGGTAAAATCGGTTACTCCGATTTATCATTGGTGGTTGTAATGACGAAAGTAGCAACATATAGTTCATTGGTGGGTGTTAACTTGCTGTATGCAAGCGTGACGCTGTTTACTAAATATGCATCGCAGCAGGAGATGGGTTCTGTCGCTTATTGCCTCGGCGTAGCCGGAGCAATTAGTGTGATGGGATTGTATGCAATATGCTGGCAGCAGATCTTGAAGAGAATAGAGTTGAGTACAGCCTATATGTTTAAAGGAACGAGCCTCATCTTCATCATGCTATTTGCATTTGCCCTATTCGGCGAACCGATTACTATCATGAATGTCGTTGGAGCGATTGTAATCGTGATAGGCATCACACTATTCGCTAAAGATTAAATCGTTAAACATTCAACATTCAACATTAAACATTAAACATTATAGTGTATTACGTAGTTGTCATATTATCGGTATTTGCTGCGGCATGTGCGCAGATGCTTTTGAAGCAAGGAGCAAGGAAAGAGTATGGCTCTTGGTGGAGGCAGTACATCAATCCGTGGGTGATTGGCGGATATGGGATTATGGCATGCAGTCTGGTGCTGAATATATGGTGCCTGAGTAAAGGCGTGCAAGTAAAAGAAGTGAGCGTGATTGAGGCGATGAGTTACTTATTTGTACCTATGCTGGCATTTATGCTGTTTAAAGAGAAATTGACTATGCGCAAGATTTGCGCAATAGGAATAATAATTGGTGGAGTAATAATCTTTTTTATTTAATAAGATATGAAGATATTTAATAAAACAGTAACGATCAATGAACTAATCCCATATACCATTCTTGCGGTATATACATTGGTGTTAGCATTCTTAATGGTATATTGGGGCAATTGGACGATTGGCGATGATGCTATTTATCTAAGGACAACTGCGTTGGGAAAGTTTAATTGGTGCTTAGATGGCTTCCTGCCTAAAGATGGCAGGTTGTTCCCATTGGCGCACTTTGATTATAATTTGACTTTGCTTCTCCCATTCTTACCGGTAATTAAAGCGCATTATCTTCTCAATGCACTTAGCTTTTGTCTCTATGTCTATTTACTTTTCCGAGTGATTAGAAGTATCGTTTATTTTATAGCAATAGAGCCGATAGCCGGGAATAAAAGAAAGATAAATATACCTATCATATTATTCTTTGTCCTTATATTGTTTGTCTTCTCCAAAAAGATGCTGCTTATAGCGCTACTACTATACCTTGTAATGTATAGTTGTTCGTGTTGGATTAAAGATGTTGATTGTAGGCCATGGATTGTAGTGTTGTCGATATTCTCCATACTCTTGCAACCGATGTGGAGCGCTGATTACTTTGAGATTCATACAGCGACACGACTTTTTGTGGTTTTAGCTATCTTATTTATATATTCCGTTTATCGATTCTTAGAGAATCAAAAATGGTCGTATGCTATATTGGCTGTATTTGCTGCTTTTTACCTAACATACTCCTATGAGTATCACTTTGGTCTTTTTGTGGTATTTGCTACATCGATGTTGCTGTTTTATCCTAACCAGGATAAGAAGTTTAAAGGATTGATGTGGGGTATATTAGGGGTGGCATTATCATACGTAGTCGTTTATATGATCTTTATTTTTCCAAATATAGAGCAAGTATATACTCATGAGAAGCAAAGCATGGCAGTAGGCACGCAACATCTGTTATCATGGGTACGTGTGTATGGATTCGCAATAGCGTTTGGTCTATACAGATTGTATGCAGTTCTTTGGAAAAAGGATAGAGAGCATATCTTCTATGATAGTTGTTTGGCAGCAGGATTAGCCGGAATGGTAGCGCTAATTATGTTAGAAATGTTTGATCCGTATTGCCATATGACTAATATCATTTTCTGTTATATACCGGTGATTTATTGGGCGCAGAAATACTTTGGTTCGAAATGTTCTGTTATTTTATATGGCTTACTGATTGTTAATCTAGTATCGCCATTTATGAGATCAGTGCATAAAAGAGTGGACGCTATGCAAGCAACCATGCCAAAGGTAGAGCAAGTAATGAATTTGATTAATCATGACACCAAAATGGTAATGATTATGCCGGAAAATCCGAAAGAGATGGTCTCTGATTTTTCGCGAGAAGAAGGATGCCAGATGTTTATAAGTCGTTTTGAGTCCATTATTCGGTATGCGGATGCAGATCACTACGTATATCATATAGATGAATGTACAATAGAGGATGTATCTCAACTAAGGGAAGATATTGTGTATATGACGAATCCGGAATGGATTGATAATAAACAAATCGTAGACGCGTTAGAACAAAGAGGAAACATCATACGGTTAGAAACGAATAGTATCTATTTTAATCAATAATGAGCATTTTTAGCTTAAATAGATCGGATACATTAGTGCTGAAAGGCATAGCGATATGCGCTATGCTATGCCACCATCTTTATACCGGAGCTGATGTGATTGGAGTCCCTTATTCTGGGATAATGGCTATCATCGGCAATATCGGCAAAGTATGTGTGGCGATTTTTTTATTTTGCTCCGGCTATGGTCTATCGGCTCAATACGATGACTCTAATATAAAAGATAGTATACGATTTGTAGCAAAGCGACTTGTGAAATTTTATGCGAATTATTGGGTGATATTCCTTCTGTTTGTGCCTTTCACGATTCTTGTTTTTAATCGTCCTCTGAGCGTGCCTTATGGCGAAGATGCCAATATCATGACTTCCTTGATAAAAGATATTTTGGGTGTGGCTTGCTGGAAATCATATAATATCACATGGTGGTTTAACCAATTAATCATCGTTTTATATTGTTTATTCCCGGTGCTTTATTATATCACCAAGAGAATTCCGATAACGTTCTTTATCATTAGTGCATTGCTCATGATTTATGGGGAGTATATTCCGTATAATATAGATGCGGATATCTATACATGGATGTTTCCTTTTGTCCTTGGTATATTATGGAAGTTAAATGAGAATAAGTTGCTTAAGATGCAAGAATGGTTAAGCGATCATGCTTATTCCTTTGGAACCATATCGTTGGTGTTCTTTATTGCTTGTCTAGTAGTACGCACTTACTATATTATTCCGATATTATATGGAACCAATATAGATGGCTTCCTTACATATGCTCTTGTGATGTGCCTTATATCTATCATGCGAAAAGTAAATTGGATTATGACATTATTCGCATTCTTAGGTAAGCATTCGATAAATATCTATATGGTGCATACTTTTGTCAATGCATACTGGCATCCAGAATGGCTGCACACCGGCGAATGGCTACGGGGGGGGGGCAACTTTGTTCTTCTCATAACAATGTGCTTATTAATCAGTATTGGAATCGAATTTTTGAAAGAAAAGATTCGATTATATAAACTTGTGAATATAATAACAAAACGAATATGAGTATACCTTTTAATAAACCGTACCTCACGGGTAAAGAGGCGCATTACATGTACAAGGCAGTTTTTGCCGGTCATTTATCCGGAAACGGAGAGTATACGAAGAAATGCCAAGCTTTCTTTCAGGAACGCTATGGATTTAAGAAATGTCTGCTGACCACATCTGGTACCGATGCACTGGAGATGTGCGCGATGCTGTGTGATCTCAAACCCGGTGATGAGGTAATCATCCCGAGTTATACCTTCGTGAGCTCTGCTCTTGCCTTCCTCCGCGAAGGAGCGAAGGTAGTCTTTGCCGATAGCATGAAGCGCAATCCGAACCTAGATGCGGAAGCTATTGAGGCATTGATCACTCCGAGAACGAAAGTGATTGTGCCGGTACACTATGCCGGAGTGGCATGCGATATGGATCGGATTATGGAGATAGCAGAGAAGCATAATCTGCTCGTAGTAGAGGATGCTGCGCAAGCAATCGATAGTTACTACCGTTCTCCCGTAACCGGTAACCCCTTTCCCCTCGGCTCGATAGGCCACTTGGCTGCTTTCAGTTTCCACGAAACGAAGAACATCACTGCCGGAGGAGAGGGAGGATTACTGGTAGTGAACGACGAACGCTTCATCCGTCGTGCAGAAATATTGTGGGAGAAGGGAACGAACCGAGCAGAGTTCTTCCGAGGAGCCGTGAATAAATATGGCTGGGTAGATATGGGTTCGAGTTTCTTGCCGGCAGAGATTAATGCCGCTTTCCTCTGGGCACAACTCGAGAACCTCGACGAGATCCAGAATAAACGAAAGGCTCTCTGGGAGACATACTACAAACTCCTCAAACCTTTAGCTGACAAAGGCTATTTCCAATTGCCGGATATACCTGAATATGCGACGAACAATGCCCACATGTTCTATCTTGTATTCCCGAGTTTAGAGAAACGCACAGCATTGATACAGCATCTCAGAGAGAATGACATTATGGCGGTGTTCCATTATCTAAGTCTGCATAGTAGCCAATACTATAAGGATAAACACGATGGACGTGAATTGCCGGAATGCGATCGCTATGCCGATACCTTGGTACGCTTGCCGATGTACTATGATTTGGAGATTGAGGATGTGGAGAGGATATGCCTTGTGATACAAGCAATGTATAGTGTATGAAATAATGCGTAGGAGATAAGAATGGTATTTAATAGCATACAATTTGCATTGTTTCTTCCAATAGTGTTTATCATATATTGGTTGTTACGGAAGAACTTGAAACTACAAAATCTCTTTGTGGTTTTGGCGAGTTATGTTTTCTATGGATGGTGGGATTGGCGGTTCTTAATTCTAATAGCCTTCACATCCTTCTGCTCGTGGGGCAGTGGACTGCTCATTAAGCAATCCGCAATCAGCAATCAGTCTTCTGTTAAATCGAAGTCTTGGTTAACGGCTAATATCGTCATCAATTTGGCGATATTGGGAGTCTTTAAGTATTATGATTTCTTTGTGACGAGTTTTGTGGGGATGTTTGGTGTAGATGCTTCGCGGCATTTGCTGAATGTGATTTTGCCAGTTGGAATTAGCTTCTATACATTCCAAGCGCTCAGCTATTCTATTGATGTTTATCGCGGAAAGATAGAACCTACAAAAGACTCGATAGCATTCTTTGCATACGTGGCTTTCTTCCCACAGCTGGTGGCAGGTCCAATTGAACGAGCCACCAACCTCTTGCCGCAGTTCCAGAAGGCACGTACGTTTGATTATGTGGAAGCGGTAGAAGGTTGCAGACGCATCTTGTGGGGATTGTTTAAGAAGATGGTGATAGCCGATAACTGTGCCATCTATGTCGATTCTGTTTGGAAAGATTATACCTCTCAGTCGGGTAGTACACTGGTGTTGGCGGCAATATTCTTTGCCTTCCAGATATATGGTGACTTTTCCGGCTATAGTGACATAGCTATCGGAACAGCGAAACTATTCGGTATCTCTCTGCGCGATAACTTCTTAACTCCGTATTTCAGTCGCAATGTAGCTGAGTTTTGGAAACGGTGGCACATATCGCTCAATACATGGTTTGTAGATTATGTATATATCCCTTTAGGTGGATCTCGCGAAGGAAGATGGAATACCATTCGCAATACCTTTGTGATCTTCTTGCTCTCAGGCTTATGGCATGGAGCGAACTGGACGTATGTAGGATGGGGTGCATACCATGCATTATTATTTGTGCCTCTGATTTGGCTGGGTGCAACGAAGAAGTATCGAGATGTTGCTATATGGAAACAAGTACCGCAGATGCTGTTGACATTTGCGTTGGTCGTACTCGGTTGGATTATCTTCCGTGCTCCATCGATTGCAGATGCATGGCAGTACGTGGGTGCAATATGCGATAAGACGTTATTCTCAGTTCCATGGCTTATGACTCGTGATTTCTATTTGCCTTTATTTGCAGGGATTGCAATCATGTTCATTTTTGAGTGGATAGGTCGCAAAAAAGGATATGGTTTGGCTTGGTTGCGTGGTAAAAATAAGATCCTACAAGTAGTTGTTTACTATCTCTTTGTCGTGCTGATTTATATGTGGCAAGCGACAGAAGAGATTCAATTTATTTATTTTCAATTCTAATGAAGCGATTTTTACTATATTGTTCTTTATTTATACTGCCATTTGTGGTAGTACTATTGCCTTATTTTATAACCGATCCGTTTAAGGTAATCTATCATTATGACAACTATTACGATATAGGAGGACAGGGGTATTATATCAATACTAATCGTTCATATGTATCGACTATGATGTATATCCAGAATAAAGATAAGTATCATTATGATTCGTTTATCTTTGGTAGTAGTCGTAGCGAGTATTTTATGGTGGATGACTGGAAAAAATATATTCCAGACTCTGCTAGTTGTTTTCATTTTGACGGATCAAGTGAGTCTATCTACAACATACACAAGAAGCTCAAGTACATAGATGGAAAATCGCCCATTAGGAATGTGCTGATCTGTATGGAACGAGAACTCTTATATCAAGACAAACTTGATTGTGGGCATTTATGGGTGTTGCCTCCGTGCTTGGAAGGTGATAACTTCAGTGCATTCCATATGGCGTTTATCCGTGCATATTTGCATCCAAAATTTCTTCGAGCATATTTAGATGCAAAGATTACAGGGAAAGTAAAACCATATATGCTTGAAGATAATATCTTCAGGAGGCCATATGCTCAATATGATGTCGTAACTAATGAATTAAGCGAAGGACATAAAGATGTAGTACAATTCCCTGATTCTTTTTATGGAGAGAGATTATCCTCCTTCTACGAAAGACAGGGTTCGATATCGGTCGGGATGCCGGTTATTAAGGAAAATCAAAGAAAGATGCTGTACGAAATCAAGGAGATTTTGCAGCGAAACGGGACTAACTATAGAATTATCTTGAACCCTATCTATAATCAAGTCTATTTTGCTACGGAAGATATATCTTTTTTGCAAGATTTGTTTGGAGATAACTTGATGGATTTTTCTGGAAAGAATAGAATCACGGACAACTACCACTATTATAGCGATCCGGCGCATTTCAATGAATATATCGCAAATGAGTTGATGCGTATCGCGTATGAACCAGACTCCAAAAAACAAAAAATGATGCTAGATTCTTTGTATTATAGATAAATGAAGTATTAAAATTTTAGTAATGAACAACAATCAATATACATATGGAGATATAGTAGATATGAAGCGAATTGTTATTATATCACAGAATTAACCCATTCACCCTTTTAATAATATGAAACTATCCTTTATAGTTCCTGTTTATAACACAATGCAATATCTTCGCAAATGCGTAGATTCTCTCCTTGCGCAGGATTATGACGATTACGAAATCATCCTTGTCGAAGATGGTTCCACCGACAATAGTGCCGCTCTATGCGACGAAATAGCCTCTTCATCATTGGCATCATTCCATCATTCCATCATTCCAATCCGAGTGATCCATCAATCCAATGGCGGGTTGTCAGTTGCTCGTAACACCGGAATTGCTGCAGCAAAAGGCAAGTATATATGTTTCGTCGATAGCGATGACTACTGGCAGCACAATGTACTATCCGGTTTGATGGTGCAGATAGAACGCGATCAATTGGATGTCTTGCGCTTCAAATATCAAAATGTAAGGATAAAGAATGAAGGAATGAACGAGTTAATAAATGAACGGGAATATGAAGTATTTAATCCATACAAGCGCGACCATCGGTTAGAAAATGATTATTCCGAGGAAGTAACAGATGGTATCACTTTTCTCAATTCCCGTATGAGCACTGCGTGTTATGCTGTTTTGTTCATCGTTAGAAGAGCATTACTCTTCAACGATTTGACATTTGACATTGGACATTTGACATTGGATAATGATGAATGTTTATTTACACCAGGAATATATTTTGAGGATACTGATTGGACTCCTCGCATGCTTGTAAAAGCCCAACGCGTAGCAAGTACAAATACGGTCGTGTATAACTACCTCCAGCGAGAGGGGAGTATTACTAAAGCTGTTAATCGGAGCAAACAGCAAAAGGTTCTCGATGACAAAATGCGTCTAATTGGAGAGATGCAGCGACAGACAGAAGAGTTGAAATCTAAATGTCTAAACAACTCATGGTTCAGTCGTATGATTGCTGATACGGTTATTAGTGTTATAGGCATCTTGAGTGTGGATTTCTATAACGAACGGAAGGCATATTTGGCACAATTGAAAGCGATGAATATATATCCACTCCAATCCAAATCTCCCAAAGCGAAATTAATCAACTTCTCTCCGCGATTAGCCGTGGAGGTTTTGCATATTAAGAACAGATGAAAACAATACTTTTAGTGTTTGGTACTCGTCCGGAAGCCATTAAGATGGCTCCGCTTGTGAAAGCGCTGCAAGCGCAACCGGAGCAGTTTAAAACTATCGTGTGTGTCACTGCACAGCATCGGCAGATGCTCGATCAGGTGCTGCGGATATTTGACATTGTGCCGGATTATGATCTCAACATCATGCAAGCCAATCAGGATTTGTACGACGTGACGAGTCGGGTGCTGGTAGGTATGCGGGATGTCTTAAAGAGTGTTAAACCCGATGTAGTGCTGGTGCATGGAGACACAACGACGAGTACGGCTGCAGCGTTGGCTGCGTTCTATCAGCAGATACCGGTGGGGCATGTGGAAGCCGGTTTGCGGACGGGGAACATCTATAGTCCATGGCCGGAGGAGATGAATCGTCAGATAACCGGACGTATCACGACCCACCATTTTGCACCGACGCCATTGGCAAAGCAGAACTTGCTGCGCGAGAATGTGAAGCCGGATCGGATCATTGTGACCGGCAATACCGTTATCGATGCGCTGTATATGGTGGTGGATAAAATCAAGAATGATGCGGCTTTGCAGAGCCAACTTCGCGGGGTGCTGAAGGATGCCGGATATGATACGACGCGGTTAGATGGGAGTAGGCGATTGGTGCTGATAACCGGACACCGGAGGGAGAACTTCGGGGATGGGTTTATCAGTATGTGTACGGCTATTCGGGATTTGGCGGCGAAGTATCCGGAGGTGGATTTCGTCTATCCGATGCATCTGAATCCTAACGTCCGAAAACCCATCAAAGAGGTTTTTGGAGACATCACACATAATACATCACACATAACACATAAGAACCTGTTCTTCATCGAACCGCTTGAGTATCTCAGTTTCGTCTATCTGATGGAACAAAGCACAATCGTGCTTACCGATTCGGGAGGAATACAGGAAGAGGCTCCGGGATTGGGAAAGCCGGTACTGGTGATGCGCGATACGACGGAGCGTCCGGAGGCTTTAGAGTCCGGGACGGTGCATCTCGTAGGTACGAACTACGATAAGATTGTGAGTGAGGTAAGTACGTTGCTGGATGATGCAGAGGCGTATCGGAAGATGAGCCAAGCCGTGAATCCGTATGGAGATGGGATGGCTTGTAGTCGTATTTGCGACTACTTAGCCAATGTATGATGTATAATGTATGAATGTATAATGTATGCTGTGCTTCGCGCAATGTATTAATTAATATGTATCGCTCTGCTAATGTTTATCATTAGAATACATATTCCATAAAACATAACACATGAGACATAATACATAAAACATAACACATAATCCATTTGTTAGAATAACAATGTTATGAATGAAAAGCAGCAAGAAATACAAGAAAAGTGCATAGACTTTGCGGTTAGGGTTGATGCTTTGCGTAAGGATCTTAATAAGAGGCACCATGAGTACAATAAAGCTGACCAAGTAGATCGATGCGCGAGTTCAATAGGCGCGAACTATAGTGAGGCTGTATTTGCAGAGAGTGAATCGGATTATATTCATAAATTGGGCATTGCTCAGAAGGAAGCAAACGAAACAATCTATTGGTTAAAGGTGATTTCCCGCTGTGGTTATATTGATGACCAATTATACGGAAGTTTAGTCGCGGATGCTGAGGAGTTAATCCGCATCATAACAGCGATTATTGTTTCACTTAAGAAAAAGCAGTATACATAATACATAATACTTAATACATAAAACATAAAACATGATACATAAAACATAATACATAATACATAAAACATAATACATAAAACATGACACATAATACATCAATCCCCCGGATTGTCCATTACTGCTGGTTCGGCGGCAAGCCTTTACCAGAGTTAGCACAAAAATGCATAGAGAGTTGGAAGAAGTATCTTCCGGAGTACGAACTGCGTCTTTGGAACGAAGAGACCTTCGATCTCGATATGTATCCCTATGCTCGGGAGGCGTACGATAATCGTAAGTTCGCTTTTGTGACGGATGTGGTTCGGCTATGGGCGCTGGAGAAGTTCGGAGGCGTATATATGGATACGGATGTGGAGATATTGCGTCCGTTGGGAGAGTTGATGGATCTTCCTGCCTTCACCGGCTATGAAGCCAGTATGGCAAATGCACCGGTTACGGGACTGATGGCTTCTGCTCCGCATGGCGTATGGGTAAAAGAGCAGTTGGCATATTATGAGGGAAAACATTTTCTGAATCCGGATGGAACTTTTGATCTAACGCCGAACACGAAGCCGATAGCGGATATAATGGTAGCCGGTGGGTTTGTGATTAATGGCAAGTACCAAGTATATAAGAATGATATGCACGTCTTTCCGGTGGATTATTTCTGTCCGCTGACTTCGACGCGAGTGCTGAAACTTACGAAGAATACCTACTGCATCCATCACTTTGCTGGAAGTTGGGTAGAGAAGACGAGGGGGCAGATTGTAAAAGACTGGATTGTGGAGCATATTATAGGCCGTAAACTAACGGACAAACTCGTTCAGTTTAAGAGAAAACTGAAACGAGTTAAATGATGAAATAAGCCGCACCAATGGTGCTAAATGATACAAAACAGCGCAGACACATTTACGTGCCTGCGCTGTCGTTTTAATCGTTAACTCGTTAAACGTTCATTCGTTCATTCGTTCATTCGTTCATTCGTTCATTCGTTCATTCGTTAACTCGTTCATTCGTTAAACGTTAATTCGTTCATTCGTTAAACGTTCATTCGTTAACTCATTAGCCGTTCAACGCTTCGTCGTACGCTTCTCCTTCGACTTTCCAGAGCCAAGAATAGAAGGTCTTTTTGCCGCCGGAGAGGTCTTTCTGCGCGAGGAACGCTGCTTGGTCTTGCGCCAAGGTGGAGAGGTTCTTTGCACGGGCGTTGACCGCTGCGTGAACGGTTGTGAATCGGGTGCGAGCGTTCAGCTCTTTGGTCGTCACCTCGGTTGCGCGTTTCACTTTCTTACGCAGGTACAAGCGGTTACACTTGTTACTTTCGGTAGGTGCTACACGGTGCGTGCCAAGTAACATCTTGTTGCAACTGTGTTGACCATTTTTACCGGGTTTACTTAATGCGCCGGAAACGGAATCAATACCGGCGCTCCATTCTACATGTGCCATATTAGTTCGGCGTTTGCCGAACAGACCGATTTAGTCAGCTCGACCTCCACGCCGTGGGAGGGAAAAATAGTTAATGGTTTAGGTTTGTTTTAGGGGTTAGTTTTTAATAAAGGAAAACATTAGTGTCCACTTAACATATAATATTTGTTTTATAATTAACTGATATTAAATTAATTATATAGATATTTTAAGCGAACGGATTTGAGAATAAAATGTTTACTTTTTTAGTGGACACTACTGAAAGGAAAACATTTTTTATTTACTACATCCTGCATAGTGTTTTCGGTCCGTTTTCGAGATCCGTTTTCTTGAATGCGAAAGGGACTGGTTTTAAAGCAGTCTAATGAGTCAATACCGAAGAAGCGTTGTAAGTTTACTTATGAACCTTCTCTGGTATTGACTCATAGGTGTATGTTTACATCCTTTCGCATTGTTTTCCTTTAACTGAAATCATCACTACTGTCCCATTAAAATTTTCTATTTTCTTTTTAAATGATTGTATTTAAGCATATAATCAAGATATATAGAGTAAACGGATTTAATCTAATAATGTTTTTTCGGTTCGTTTTCTTTCGCCTTGTTTTCCTCAGAGCGAAATAATCGTACCCTTGCGGTTAAGAAGCGAGTTTTCCTTTAATAAGCAATTTTTAAAAGATCACTTTTTGACTCCCTGATACTCTTCGACCGTTTTGGTCGAAATGGTAGTCGTCACTTTGGATGAGTCACCTACTTGCGTGTAGGTCGATGTGGTGCTGATGGTTCGCCAAGCCTTGCAACTCGTCATCCCCATCGCCACTGCTCCGATCAGGAGCATGATACAGATTTTCTTCATCTTGTTAAATGTTTTCGATTGTTTTCATAACCGTTTTCTTGGACGATAGATTCTTTCTGTGTATTATCGGTATTTTCTTCATTGATAGTAACGTTTTCGGTACGTTTTCTTATTTGTTTTTTTAGAAGGAATCCGACATCGTCTATGTATTTTTGATATTTTTGTTTTTTATACCAGTAATAAGGGATTCCTTGTTTTCCTTGAAATAAATATGAAAAATTACTATTCCTATCAATGGTATTTTTTATGTTTTTTCTTTCGAATGATTTATACACTCTGGAGTACGTAATTTGGTAGTAAAAGCTATCTAAAAGTTTACTTTTAAGTAGGTTTTAGTAGCCGCGACCATCCCGCGACCATCCTGAACGTCACAATACCGTTCCACCTTGACGAGACCCGGTTCGTTTAGTACTGTCAGTCCCCCCTAAGAAGGGGGATGACGTACGTACTAAAGAACGTTCGGGTCTGTCAAAAAATCGTTTGTTCGCACAGAGCGTAGTATTTGTTGTTATGGTCGTAGATTTGTCCAATGACCCCCTGCGTTTTGGCTTCTTCGATGAGTTTGCTGGCGAAGTTAAAACTGCGGATGTTACCGACGCGCATGACTACTTGCCGGAGTTGTTCGGGTGACATACGCTTGCCATCTTGAAGTATGTAGGTAAATAGTTTGCGTTGGTCAAAGCGTCCTTCGGGTAGGAGGTAAGCGGAGTTGAACTTTGAATTAGAATTTCCTTCAGAAGATATACTATCGTCTCCAATGTATGGGACAGGTAAACCGTCCGGATTGACGATGAATTTCTGCTTGTTAGGAATGTCGTATTTGCGCGTGGCGGACTGGCGAATGGTGAAGACACGATCGTCATCTTTGGAGCACTCGTAGGTCTCAAAACTTTTGTTCTGCAGCTCTGTTCCCAATGCACCGCGAAGGGTCTTATCTTCGATGGCTTTGTTCTGGTGCAGTACGCAGACAATGCAAGTGCGTTTGTCTGAGGCAATGGAGAGGAGGATGCCGATCACTCTTTGTGCCTCGGCATAGTCGTTGATGTCTGACACAATATCGCGGATGCCATCGAAGATGACCAAGTCCGGTTGGTAACAGTAAATAGCCGTCTCAACCATCAACTCTCTGTCCTTCAAATTCACCTGTCGGAGGTTAAACACGTAGAACCGCTCCTGCGATGGCTCTTCGCCTATCATCGCGCCTATTCTATCCCGCAATATCTCATGTGTCGAGTCCTCACTCTGCTCCGTATCAATCCATAGCACCGTCAGCGGCTCTTCCTGCATACGTTCCAAACCCAAGAAATGCCCTTTGTTTCCTGCTCTACATGATAACGCGGAGATACCCGCGGCACTCATGAGAATAGAGTTGAGGTATGTCTTACCCGACTTGGCTTTACCGGTGACTGCAACGAGTTCGCCCCTTGCAAAGCAAGGGATGTCGTGCCATGTAAACAAAAACTCATGCGGCGGTATCTCCGATGATGGCAATATCCGCTGCTTCTGCAATCTGTCAAAAGTACATTCCGTTGTATCCATATTCTTCTTTGTTAGTTGGGTTGGATAGTATCCGACAATTAGTTCGTTTTCTGCTCATCGTGATATTGATGAGATTTCAATTTCGGCTGCAAAGATACGGCTTTTTGAACCAACTAACAAGAACTTAGTTCCGAGTTGTCATTTTTGTGCATTTTTGTTGCGATTTTTTATGATTTTGTTCACAGAACGTGGCTCGTAGTGGAGCGCATAACCCGTGTCACGCGTTGCATGACGGAAATGCCGATCATGGAGGAAATCGTACACAAAGGTGACTACGAACAGGACAAAATCACGCGCGTCGAAATGGAAGTGATCCACTTTTTCTACATCGTCATCGACAAAGGCGTTGAACTGGGCAACAAACCACTCTTTAGCGAGTGGAGTAAGATCTAAATTTTTCATAAATCTGATAATTTTAATTAGTAAGTGTTGTTATTTTTTTTTTTTCTTTGCGCATCGGCTAAGGGATCGCAAAGTTAGCCCAATTCTGCTTCAAAATGAAGGAATAATCGTACAAAGTTAAGAAAAATGAAAGAATTCAGCATGTGCGCTTGCGTATGTGGGAAATTTTTCGTACCTTTGTCGCGAAAATTGAAGATCTATATGAAACAGTACGACTATCTGATCGTAGGATCCGGTCTGTTCGGAGCAACGTTTGCGTATAAGGCTACGCAAGCAGGAAAGAAGTGCCTGGTGATAGATAAACGTCCGCATGCCGGAGGAAATGTGTATTGTAGCCCCATCTCCGTCCCTTCCCCCGCAGGGAAGGGGGAATGTGTCATCAACGTCCATAAGTACGGTGCGCATATCTTCCATACGAGTAATAAGGAGGTGTGGGACTTTGTGAACTCGTTGGTGCCGTTCAACCGCTATACCAACAGTCCGATAGCGAACTATAAAGGTGAATTGTACAATCTGCCGTTCAATATGAACACGTTTTGCCAAATCTGGCCGGATGTGAAGACACCGGCAGAGGCAAAAGCTCGTATAAACGAGCAGGTGAATGATGCAATAAAATTGCTGAATGGTGAGAATGGTGCTAATGGTGAATATGTGCCACGCAATCTGGAAGAACAAGCCCTGCTGTTGGTGGGTCGCGATATATATGAGAAACTCATCAAAGAATATACAGAGAAACAGTGGGGTAGGAAATGCACAGAGTTACCGGCATTTATCATCAGACGATTGCCGTTGCGATTTGTGTTTGATAATAACTACTTCAACGATTTGTATCAAGGCATTCCGATTGGGGGTTACAATGCGCTGATTGCAAAGCTTCTTGAGGGAAGCGAAGTTCGTACAAACGTGGACTTCTTTGGAGATGGTTTTGAGGAGTTATTAAAAACTTTCAACCTTCAACTTTCCACTTTCAACCACAATCGTGTGCAAGCGGCTTTTGCACTTGCTGACACGATTGTATATACAGGTCAGTTGGATGAGTACTTTGACTATAAGTTGGGACGATTGGATTGGCGAACGGTTTCGTTTAAGACGCGTGTGGAGGATATGCCTAATTATCAAGGGAATGCGGTAGTGAACTATACGTCGCACGAGGTGCCCTATACCCGTGTCATTGAGCATAAACATTTCGAGCTGTTCGGTCAAGCTGTGTACGATGTACCCAAGACAGTAGTCAGCGAAGAATATTCCACCGAGTTCAAACCCGGCATGGAGCCGTATTATCCGGTGAACGACGAGCGCAACAACTCCCTTGCTGATCAATACCGTGCCCTCGCAGATGCAGAGCCAAACGTTATCTTCGGTGGCCGCCTTGCTGAGTACAAATATTACGACATGGACAAAGTCATTGAGAGAGCACTGGCTCAGTTCAAGGAAAAAGGAAATTAAAGGTGCTCAAGTCGAACGCTATCACTATTCTAACGGCAAGTTATATGTATTCTAACTGTTTTTCTTTGGCCTCATAAGGAAAACGCAGCAGCACGGCCTTATTCTCGGTCGGCTAGTCTCCCCGACAGCCTTCCCTTTTCTTAGCCGCAGGGGCACGATTATTGCAAAGCCAAAAGTCAATTGGCTTCTCCAGACCTGAAAGTAAACAGCTATCTATCCGCTTATAAGCGAGACTTATAGAAATCGACTGATTATATTGACGAAGTAATGTTCAATAGCCTCTATGCCGATGCGGAGGAGATAATGCGTATGCTTACCGCAAGCATCATTACCGTCAAGAAAAGACTTAGGAAATGATAAAAGGTGCGAATGATACAATTGAATTCACCATTAGCGCGCAGCGCGCTCACCATTAATCAATAAACAATAATATCGTTCACCATTAAGGGCATAGCCCGTCACCATTAATCAATTAGCAATACTATCGCACCATTAGCGCAAAGCGCGCTCACCATTAATCAATTAGCAATCAAAAAAAGCCCAATCTTCGTTTTATATTAAAAATCTAATTTTTTTTACGAATATTTGGCTATTTTTTTGCATATGTGGGATTTTTTTTGTAATTTTGCAGCGAAAAAAGAAATAGGTCATGGCAAAACAGAAGATATTCATAAGTAGCGTTCAAAGCGAGTTTCAAAATGAGCGCAGACAGATTGCCGATTATATCCGGCATGATGCATTATTGTCGTTCTATTTTGAGCCGTTCTTGTTCGAAGAACTACCCGCTCAAGACAGATCTGCCCAGTCAGCATATCTTGAGCAAGCTGCTAAATCGGAGATATTTCTTCTTTTGTTAGGTGAGCAATATGGCTATCGGGATGCGAAAGGTATCTCGCCTACGGAGCGAGAATATGATACAGCTACAGCCAACCACGCTTATCGTATCGCATTCATCAAATCCGTAACAAGCAGAGAGTATAAGGAGGACGCTTTTAAACGTAAGATAGATCAGGATGTCATCCGCAATGTGTTCTCTTCTTACGAGGAACTGCAAAGCGGAGTATATGCTTCCTTGGTAGAGTATATGCTTTCGCATCAGATCCTTCGTCAGGGACCGTTCGATGCTTCGATTATGCCTAATGCGCGTTTGGAAGATCTGGATAAAGAGAAGATACGTTGGTTTGTAGGTGTGGCGCGTGAAGTGCGGCAGTTCCCCTTGACCTATTCGGAAGAAAATATCCTGCAGATTCTTCAGAGTCTTCATTTGATGACGGAGGATGGCAAAATTAAGAATGCCGCTTTGCTTTTGTTTGCCAAGGATGTGCAGAAATGGTTTACAACTGCGACAGTCAAGTGCGGCCATTTCTATGGTACAAAAGTGGAAAAACCGATGGCATCGTTGCAGATATATGGCGGCACTGTTTTCGACCAAGTGGATATGGCTGTTACTTTTGTCATGTCACGTATAGACCAGCGGGTAGGGGAGCGTATCCATTCTGCGCGAGTAGATGTGACTCCGGAGCTTCCGGCGCAAGCTGTACGTGAGGCAATTGTCAATGCCGTTGTTCATCGCGATTATACCAGTACAGGCAGTGTGCAGGTGATGCTCTTCAAGGATCGTCTAGAAGTTTGGAATCCCGGACGATTACCACAAGGGATGACGATTGATAAACTGAGCGGCGTACATGCATCCCGTCCTGTTAATCCTGTTCTTGCCAATCCTGTTTACCTAACCGGCTATATTGAGCAAATGGGTACCGGTACCACAGATATCATAGAGCGTTGCGAGAAGGCCGGTCTCCGAACACCAGAGTTCTATCAGGATGAAGATTTCCGAACCATTCTGTGGAGACCCGAGACGGCAGATGCGACAGGTACAGTGACGGGTAAAGTGACAGGTACAGTAGCAGGTACAGTAGCAGATAGTGTGGATGAGACAATTGTTAGGTTGGTGTTAGCTGTGCGAGGGAATACAAAATCGGTAAAGGAGATTATGGATGAGATGGGATTAAGGGGCGAAGATAATTTCCGGACAAGATATTTGCGTCCTGCGCAAAAGCAAGAGTTTCTAACTATGCTATACCCCGATTCGCCTCATGCCTCGAACCAAGCTTATTATCTTACGTCCAAAGGATTGGAATTATTAAAGAAACTGAAAAAGTAATTTTAAATATGACAGCAATAGTTGGTATATTAAATAAACATGGTATAGCAGTAGCTGCGGATAGCGCTGAAACTATCGGTAATGGTGTGAAAATCTATAACAAAGCAAATAAGATATTTACATTGTCAAAATATGAACCTGTTGGAGCCGCTGTATATGGCAACGCAACATTAGGTGGACTAACTCCGTGGGATATTATTTTTAAAATGTATAGACGAGAGTTAGGGAAAGTGACCAAAATGACGATGGAAGAATATGTGGCAGATTTTATATCATATTTAGGAAAAAATAAGTATTTTTCTTCATCGAATGACTATCAAAAAGTTTTTAATCAGCAAATATTGTCTTATTTTCGAGAATATATTATCATAAATAGGATAGGAAATGGGAAAGAAAGACCTTTTACAGAAGATGAGTTAAAAATAGTTCTAGAAAATATTAAAAATGAATACGTAGGTCTTAAACAAATAGAATCTATTAGTGAAATTTCACAAGAACAATTTGGCGTATATATAAATGAGTCCATACAAATTATTAGCCAGATTCTTTTTGGAAAGGGAATAGATATTAAAAAAATTAAATCTTTATTATTAGAGGTACTATATTTGGCATTTACTCGAGAGGAAAATTTACATAGCTACTCTGGCGTAGCAATATTTGGATATGGAAACCAAGAAATATATCCAAGTATGTACAGACTAAAAATTTATGGGGTGCTATGTGACAAATTAAAATGGTATATGGAGGAGATATGTCGAGTAGATAATAGTAATTGTGCTATTGTATGTCCGATGGCTCAATCAGATGTAATGTTGACTATTCTTAAGGGAATCGAACCCAAGCTTCACAATGACATTATTCAGCTCATGTCTCATGTCCTCGATGAGTGCATGAAGCAAATATCTGGAAAAATTAGTAAAACAGATGAAAATTTAGCAAATGAGGTGATGAATATTGACAAGCAGCCGGCGATCCAGTTTTTATCGACGAGTCTAAATGGTATAGTTAATGAAAGTCATATCCGGCCACTTATAAATACAATTGCTACATTGCCAAAAGAAGATTTGGCAGAAGTGGCTGAAAACCTTATATATCTTACATCTCTCATGAGGAGAATAACTCCAGATCAAGAAAGTGTAGGAGGGCCAATAGATGTGGCATTGGTGTCAAAAGGAGATGGATTTATATGGATAAAAAGGAAATTATATTTTGAAAAAAGTCTCAATGAAACATACTTTTCGAAATATCTAAATAATGATTAAAATTCTCTAAAATGTCCTTTATTATGAATAGTTATTTAAATAGTACTCCTCATGAAGGAAATATAACGAATATGAGTTATCGTAACAATAACTCTATGACATCTAGAGAAAAAGAAATGGAACGTATAGCAATTAATATTGCCTCCATAATAGCAAATCAGTTAAAAGTTTAAGATCTAAAATACAACAGAAAAAATGCATTTTATTCCCCATATGCTTGCATATGCGGGAATTTTTGTAAATGAATGTGCAGAGGAGTTAGTAGCAGATAAGATCGTGCTTCATTTTTGTATGAAGTTCTTGGCCTTTAGCTTCAGCGCGGGGAGCGCCGAACAAGTCTCGTTTTAATTGCTCTTTGGAGAAGAGTCCCATTCTTTCCAGTTCTTCCAGTTTCTCTTCAGAAAATTGCTGCTTTTTGCGCAACAGATCGCGGACTTCCGGTTTAAGGACGTCATACCGCTGCTCCAATGCCAGAACTCTTTCGTTGACAACCATACTTCCGGAAGCATGAAAATTAATCGCACAATCATCGTTAGATAGTGTTTCTATATTCACTCCAGGCATGATATCAGGATGCAGGCTGGTTAAAGTTTCGATGTCTGCATCGTATGGATTGGCGGCAATAGCTTGGGTTAGTTTAAGCGTATTGCAAGATGAGCAACATGGAATCAAGTTATAGAAACACATGGCGAGACCGGGGTACAGGGCATCATCTTTCGGATAAAAATGATCGAATTGCATGGTGCGTCGATCTCTTTCTTCTACTCGCACATGCGCGAGGTATTCGTGTTCGCAATAGGGGCATACACGGATGTTCATGGCATCAAACAATGTATATGCATTATAGGACCTGCCTGTATCTACAAAATGATCGGCTCCTTTGGCAAACCGATTTAGATACAAATCTTTGAAATAGCCAAAGCGAAGTTTATCGGCATGGTTGGTAGCCCAATCCCGAAGAGTAAGAATATCTGTCAGGATGAATCTTCGTAGCCATGCATAGTCGGAGGAATAGTGCTCATCATTGGGGTCGTATTGCTCAAATCCCGGAAGTTTAGAGATACAGGTATAGAGCTTTCTACGATCCGGCTCGGATATAGATTGACGGACGTAATCCTCTATGGCTTCACTGTGCATCCGTTGGAGTTCCTCTATGTTGGGAAAAGAAAGTGCGATCATGTCAATTGCTGTAAAAGGTTTTCAAAACTCATACGGATCAAATCATCTCCAATATTACCGATGAAGTTATGCATAGCTTGTACTTCTTCTAATTCCTCTTGCGTCAACTTGTCGCGATGATCTGCCATTGCTCTAAGTAGCCCTAATTTATCGGTGAGGAACAGGCGTGCTTGTTCGCCAATCGTGTAATTGAGAAAGAAACCGTCTGCCATGATGCTATGGATATTGGCTGCGAAATAGGGCTTGTCCGTGTGCTGCGAAATATGGCATTTCCCCACTTCGTCATAATCTATTCGGATAACTTGCTCAGATAGTACATCGGATAGCATGAAAGGAGAGTGGGTACTCAGGATGACTTGGAAATCCGTATCCTTGAAACGCCTGCTGAGTATCTCGTTCATCTTATGAATAAAGCACCTGCACATCTCCGGATGCATGTAGCTCTCCGGCTCATCCAGTAAGAGGATGATATTGGGTGATTTGGCGTTTTCGAATGATTCTCCTTGAGAAGTGACCTTGATTTTGACAGCGTACGCCTCCAGTATTCCCCATATCTTGGCATATTGGTATTCTCCTGAACTGATGCATGTCCAGTGATACGGCAGCAATTGCTCGGTAAAAACACCGTCTTCGTCAGCCCGATATTGATCCATGCGTTCAAAGAGTTCACTCATTGGAGAGCCTTCGGAGAGATCAATATCTATAATGGGAATAGAAAACTCATCGTCGGAGAAGTATTTGTTATCCATCTTTGCCAAAATATGAAAGATATCTGTCATATCGCTTCCTTCCTGCCATATCATGCCGTGTGCTCCATGCCATTCATCGAGATGGTAATCCAGATATTGGCAAAGCGCATCAATACGTTTGAGCACAGACATCTTTTGACCATCCGGCAATACGGCAGGATATTCCTCAATGAATGAATCGGCATGTTTACGCAGGTAGATAGCAAAATCCACCATGAGATCATGGATGAATCGTGATTTCGGGGTGCTGCTTTTGGGATGTTGATAATGCCGGTCGTGTTGTTTCTTGCCCAAGTTGTTCATCCGTTGTTCTTCTGCGCGACTATGATATGTCCAATAGTCGCTCTTCAACAGCTCTTTATCCAGATCAATTGGAATCTTATGCTGCCAGTTATCTCATCGGATGGTCAAAGAAGCATTGCGCTTGATATTGTCTTCCTGCAGGTTTTGTAGTTAGTCTTGCAGATAGAGGCAGTCCATTGTAATGGATGATTTGCCATATCGGACAATCATTCTCGGCAATAGTCCGTTCTCTGAATGCCATTCGTTGGTATGTTCTTCAGAATATGGATAATGTGCGAATGAATACTGGTCGAAAGCGTTGATAATATGAGTGTTCTCCATCTCGTCGTATTGAAGATAGCGGATGTTCTGGAATTGATGATGGTCAAAATCGTATGTGAATTTGAAAGCCCGTATCTTATGCGATGATCCAAACCAATCCATGTTGTCTACATTAGCGAATAATGGTAGATCGAGCCCGACGGTTTCAATAGCGAACTCGTTGTCGGCTGCCGCTTTATAAAGCATGAGGTAAGCCCCGGCGTTCTCTCTGTCCATGCGGCTCCATTTATCCATACCGAGCATTTGGAGCAGATTGGTTTTGCCGGAACCTGTTTTGCCAACGATGACATGCAGGTGCCTCATGAAATTGTTACCATAGAGATAGTCTTTGGCTATATTCCGAGCGCATCGGTCGATGGTGAGGTTGATTCCGTCAAACCGGGCTCTGTATGTGTCAGAAAAATTGATTTCCTGGTTCCCAATATTTCGGAAACGTTGTATGTGGCAATAGATAAGTTGCATAGTATTATACTTGTTTGTGTGCGTTAAGTTTGCGCAAAATTACTGCTTTTTTTGCATTAGTGCAAATTTTAAGCAAAAATTCATGTAAAAATTTGTGTGTTTGAGATTTTTTATGTAATTTTGTCGCGAATTTTTGTGCGCGTATACATATGTAACGCATGAAGAGCAAAAAATGACGATAAAAATATAGCGTCTGAATAATAGAGTATAACGCCATATGACAATTAGAATTTTTCATGTTTCGGACTTCCATTTGAATAAGAAGCTCCTGAAAGATTGGAACGACTATATGAAGGTCGCTTTTATTAACTTTGTAAATGAGAACAAAGGAGAAGAGAATTTTATTGTATGCACCGGAGATATGGTGGATAAGGGAGGCGCTGAGTTCGGAGGTATCGAAGCAGGATTGCAAAAGTTCAAAGAATCCGTTATAGATTCGATTATTACAGAAACAGGTATACCCGTAGAGAGATTCATAATCGCCCCAGGAAATCACGATATATATCGAGATGCAGATCCTGACTATGTTCGTGAAGGTGTAAGAAAGCGGATTAATGATGAAAATGGTGATAAAATTAATGAATATGTAGGTGGAATGCTTGCCGGTAAGCGGGATGTGTCAAAACGAGTAGAAGCTTATTTTGATTTTGCAAAAGACTTGTATAAAGGGATAGACAATGTAGTGATTAATTACTTGGGAGGTATATATAATTACGAATTGAATGACCATAATATTTCGTTTGTTTCATTTAATACAGCATGGAATTGTAGTGATGATAAAGATCGAGAATGCGGGTTGGCTATAGGAGAACCTCAATACAAAGTATGTAAGGCGGCTGTCTTAAATAATGCAGTAAAAATTGCGATAATGCACCATCCGTTGGATTGGTTGAGGTTTGAAAAACAAACGATACAAACATGGGTGAGGCAAGATTTTGATTTGTTATTGATGGGGCACATCCATGAAAATGATACGCTATTAACAAAGAACCATGCTGGAAGTATAATACTGAATTTTGCTCCAAGTTTCACGAGCGATATACGCAAACCATCAAAAGTGTATGGGAATGGTTTTACGATGATTGATTATGATATAGAGAATAGATTATTGGATTTCTCTTATCAAAGATATCAACATAGCAACAGAAGTTATGAGCTAAATCACGACTATGAGGAAGATGGTCATTTTAAAGCCGAGATTACGGAGGGCGATAGTGATAAATTAGAACATTTAGTTGGCCGTTGCATGGGGTACCTCAAACAACACCGAATCCCAGAAATAGATAATAGCATTATACCGCAAAAAGCTCAGGCCATAAAGACTCTTAATGAGGCTTTTGTAATGCCACCTTTGACCAAAAATGGTGATATAGAGAGAAAGGAGGAATATTCACTTGCGGATATCTTAAGTGCCCAAGCCAATGTTGTGCTTTTTGGTCAGCATGAGAGTGGAAAGACTACGTTACTGAAAAAGATGATATTGGATTATGTAGAAAACGATAATGTATTCGGTTTGATACCTGTATATTATGATTTCGGAATTACTACAAATCAAGATATTGAGACGATTATCAAAAATTATTTAGATTGCAATAGTTCGGAAGTGCAGATGCTTCTTGAAAATTCGAAACTGATACTATTGGTTGATAACTACAATCCATATACGTCACAAAAGGAGCAGACAAAAAAATTATATAACTTCATAGTAGATAATTCTATTCGCGTAATTGCTACATCAAACTATGATAATATTAACCGAGTTCCAGAAAGTTTTGTGGATAATAATGAAATAGCATGCGAATATTATTTTATCCATCAATTCCGCTCAACGAACATAAAAGAACTAATAACAAAATGGTCTCCTGATCTTCAGGTGTTAGAACGAAATAAGAAAATTGAGGATTTGGTTAACCGATTCTGTTCATTTTCTTTGCCATGTACAGCTATGTCGGTGTCGTTGTATCTGTGGAGTACAGAGAATAGCACTCGAGAACCTGTGAATCCATCGATACTTCTGGATATATATATGGAAATAGTTTTGGAGAAAATCTCGATTGACAATATATATGTAAAGACATTCGATTATGAAAATAAAGCCAATCTCCTTGCGTATCTAGCCCAATCTATTCACGATGAACTACAAAATAATCCAGCATATACCTTATCCAAGGGTCATTATATTACAAAAATAGAAGACTATATCAAAACGGTTGTTGGATATGAGGATGTTGATGCAGAAAAGGTTGCGAATTATTTGATAGATAGAAAAGTTTTTGTTCTAAGGGATGGGAATATAGAGTTTGCGCATGCTTGTTTTTATTATTTCTTCTTGGCTAAACGAATGGATAATAATCCAGATTTCCGAGATATGGTAGTAAAACGGGAGAATTACATCAAGTACGCACGAGTGATAGAATATTATAGTGGACTCAAGCGCTCGGATAAACAGTTGTTAGAATTTTTATTCGATGAGTTTGAGCATTTTTTCGCTGGGGCACAGTTTATATATGAAGACGAAGACATAGACAAGTTCTTTACCCTTGTGCGAAAAGGACAAGTTAGTCACCTGCCATTTATACAAAAGATAAGTCCAGAAAAAGTCATTGAGCATAAGCCGACAGAAAAGGAGGTGGAAAATAAGGTATTAGCAGTTGCGGATAAGAAACTATCACAGATTAAAGATCAGTTATGTACCCCACAAAATTTCTCGCCGAATACATTGCTGTTATTGATAAGTCGTGTATTACGCAATCTGGATGGAGTGGAGGATGTTAACCTGAAGCAAAAAGTATATGATTCACTAATAAAGAATGCCTTGATTTATATTATGGTAGTTAAGAATAGTTTGGCATTATATGCGAACGAACACAAAGGGTGTTTGCCAGCTGTTTATGGGGATGTTAAGGATGTGGGATTGTTTTTGCGCCTTATGCCTTTAAATTTACAGATGAATCTTGGTGAAATCATGGCAACAAGAAAATTACTAGTGTGCTTTAAGAATAAATATCAGCAAGATTTGCGTGAGGATGTCAGTGATATAGAGAAATTTATATCATTAGGTTTGATGTGGGATTGTACGGGATTGGAGAATAAGAAGGCATTAACTAAATATATAAAGAAATTAGGGAATAATTCGGCGCAAGATTACGTGTTATTAAAACTATTATGGAATTTCAATAATAAAGTAGCATTGGGTTCCAAAGAAGAAGATGAATATATAGATTTATTGGTAGAACTTAAGGCAAAGCAAAGATTAATAGATAAGTTGTTCAAGGGTAACATGAAACGGCAATTAAAGGAAGCCAGAAACAGAAAAATGATAGAAGAAGGAAAAAAATCATGAAACACATGGATAAGTAAATAAATGGCTTGGGTGTATCTAATATATTTTGGTGAAATTATAAACTGAAGAATATGGAAGTAAGAGTATGGTTGGGATATGATTTAGGAGTAAAAGGAGATTATCCCGGATTGTATGCATGGTTGGATGATCATGATGCTATTGAATGTGGTGAGAGTTTTTGCTCATTTCTGTTTGAATGCTCGGACAGAGATAATCTGAAACCAGAACTCTTGGCTGCAATACAAAATGCAGTCCAACTATCTCCTACGGATAGGATCTATGTGATCTATCGGCGTAATGACAATCTCACGAGTGGCTCCTTCCTGTGGGGTAGACGCAAGGCGTGTCCATGGGAAGGATATGGTTCAAAGAGGGAGAATACGGAAGAGTCGGATCCAGAATGAACATCATCGTAGATTCTTGTTTCTGGATTGCCTTATATGACGCGAGAGAAGAGGATCGTGAATGGGCAGAAGAGACATGGGATAAGTTGCAAAATGGTAACAAGTTCCTCGTTCCGTATCCAACGATGTATGAGTTTATCAATACGCGCTTAATGAGGCGAGAAAAGAATGTGCTGTTCTTTAAGAAGTTATTTGAGTCCGATGTGGTTATCCGGTTATCGGACGAGCAATATAAGGAGGATGCGTTACGAGTGACATTAGAATCAACGGGACGTGCATTGAGTTTGGTCGATATGACGATTCGGTTAATGATTGCAGATGATACAATTAAAAAACATGCTTTGTTAACACTGAATGTGGGAGATTTTAATGATGTGTGCTTGATGAAAAATGTTGAGATGATTACACGGTAAGCGTGACTAAATGATTGAAAAAATGAAATATAATCATTTGATACTAAGTCCTTTAAAACCCTATAGCGAAGCGTCCTCTAACCTATAGTGCAACGTCCTCTAAACTAAAATATAACCATCATGACGACCTTTCGTAATCTAAACGTATATACCAAATCAAAAGAGTTAGTTAAACAAATATACGAACTCTTGAAGAAATTTCCTCGTGAGGAACAGTTTGCTCTGAGCGACCAACTGCGACGTGCAGTAATCTCTATCCCCTCGAATATTGCAGAAGGCTCTGGACGTAACTCGCAAAAGGACCAAGCGCATTTCTATAACATCGCCTATGGCTCTTTGATGGAGGTGTTCTCCCAATTGGATATTGCATGCGACCTTGGGTATATTAGTCAAGAAGAGTTTAATCAATTGGAATTATTAATCAACGAGGAAGCGAAGATGCTATCTGGTCTCATCGCCAAGCGTAAACAACCTATAGCGCAGCGCCCTCAAACCTGTAGCTCCGCGTCCTAATCCCTGTAGTGCAACGTCCTAAAACCTATAGCGCAGCGTCCTATAAACTTAAATGACCAATAACCAATAACCAATAACCAATTGAAAACAGCCCAATCTTCGTTTTTAGATTAAAAATCTAAGTTTTTTGAGCAATTATTTGCTTTTTTTTTTGCGTATATGGGATTTTTTTGTACCTTTGCGCCCAAATTTGTTGTGTGCATGCGTATATGTGTGCGCACTAAAGGGTGCAATGCAAGAAAAGTCAACATATCATGTACTGACACCTAAGACGGATTTGGGAGAGTCAGAGTACTTCAAAGCAATAGAGTTTGCTTTGGAAGATCGTCGGTGAGGAGTATGATGCTGCTCTCCCGAGAGGTTGATGAATCAACCCGGTGGGAAGTGTATGAAAAACGGCAGCGGCACTTAAGTGTGTCGCTGCTATTTTTAGATTCATCCGCAGATGAGCCAAGGCTTAAATATATATACTCAATGTCGCCGTCCGGCAAGAATAGCCTTGGAGAACGATGGGGTGTGCCATTAAACCAATTCGTTGTGGTCGCCTGATGCCTTAATAGCACAACTTAATCTGCCGTCAGACTTAGATACGTTATTCCTCCAGTGGAGTGGGCGTAAGTTGGATAAATTATCTGAACCGCCATGGGCTGCAGGTGAGATGTGATCTATCTCCCAGCCGTAGTCGCTATTGCGATTACCATAGGCTCTAAAACTTATCCATGCTCCGCATTGGTCTTTCCTCCAGTAGGTGGAATCATATCCGGGTACCGCTGTACCCTTTTTCCAAACGGCTAATATGGTTTCATCTGAAAAATTTGCCATACCGATTACATATTGGATAATTTTCACTCGCTATTTCCCGATAGTTCGACCTACTACCCGCTTCTTACCAGACGTAGTAGGTATCTGGACGAAGACGGTGATTACTTTTTCTCAATCACAGTCGTCTTCGGATTTTTCTGTGCGTACGAGATAGTAACGTATCTACCCGTGATTGCACTTCTGGCATGTCCTGTAGGTTTTGATGCCATGACGTAATACCTCCTTCCTCGACCTATATGATTACTAATACCTTTGCCAATCTTTATACCTTAGGCCGATTCAGTATAAAAGACTAACGCTTTGTTATTTGCAAATATTATGCCAAAATGAGCAAAATGCTCAAAAACTATATAAAATATGTATGATAAACTGTATTTGCGGTGTAAAATAGCAGGAATACCTCAAAAGCTCTGCCAAATTGTCAGTCGCTGAGTTCCGGTAAAGATTTTGAAATCTAAAACTGACAAAATGGCAGAAATTGAGAAAAAGTAAAGAATTTTCTTGCGTATTTGAAAAAAATGTAGTAATTTTGCAGCCGAATTGAGCACTATGCTCATTATGTGTGTATGTTACTAGATTATTTTGTTGAGAATTATCGTTCTGTAGGAGGAGAACAGCATGTGTCCTTGAGTGCTAATAATGGTATTCGAGACACACCAAAAGAGAAAGATCCCGACTATGGGGTGCATCGCGTCTCGAACCTGGTTAGGTACGTGAAGGTAATGGCGTTCTATGGATACAACTCCAGTGGAAAGACAAATCTTTTTCTATCAATGTATAGGATGCGAAACATGATTATTCACTCAATTCGCTTGAACGATGGAGAACGTTTGCCATATGAGCCTTTTGCTTTCGGAGGAGATTGGGAGAACAAACCCACCTCTTTTCGTGTGGTGTTTATGAAAGATGGTGCAACATACGAATATGGCTTTTCGTATAATGCAGATGCTATTGTGTCAGAACAGTTGTATCTCAAGATCCCCGGGAGGTCTCGCAAGTTGTGTTTCAATCGCGAGTATTCAAAAATTGTGCCTGATGAGGCATATATGACAGAGTTTGCGGTTGATGCAAAGCAGCTTAATGCTAACCGCTTGTTGATTTCGTTAGCAGGACAGTTGGGAGGGCAAGTATCCAATGAAGTGTTAGGGTGGTTTAGAACAGAGTTTGATGCATTATCCGGCAGTATGGATGAGTCGTTTGGGGCATATACCAAAAAGGTTTTAGCGGAGAATGCTCCAATGGCAAAAGAGATAAAGGATTTTATCGGTAGGTTTAATTTGGGTTTCAATGACGTATTAGCCAAACAGGTTGATGTTGACCAAATACAGTTCCCTGCCGGAATACCAGCGGAAATATTAGCACAAATAAAATCGCAACCAATTATCGAATTGAATACGAAACATGCCGTGTATGATGAGCATGGTGATGTGGCAGATGAGAGAGTCGTATCTTTGGATGATTATGAGTCGGAAGGAACGATAAAACTAGTGCATATGTCGGGTGTGTTAGCACGCGCCTTGCATTATGGTAGTACGATAGCTATAGACGAGTTCGACGCGCGTATACATCCGAATATTTGTAAGGAGATTGTGGATATATTCAATAGTGCCGAGTCGAATCCGAATGGAGCTCAATTACTAATAACAACACATGACACCAATCTTTTGTCAAACAAGATATTCCGTCGCGACCAGATTTGTTTTGTTAAACAAGATTGTTGCGCACATTCGATAGTGTACCCTTTAATGGAGGTAACGTTGGCAAACGGACAGGCTCCGAGAAGCGATAGTAATTACGAGAAGAATTATCTGTTGGGGCTATATGATGAAATACCTGACGGAAGAGCATTGCTAAAATAGGAGGAATCGGCGATGTTTGATGTAGAAACCAGGATATTTCGTGTACACGGAGTGGATAGAGCGCATCAGGAGGAGATAAGAGCCTATCTACGCGAGAAGCAGCATGAGTATAACATCGCTGACCAGATCCAACGCTCTGGTACTGCCATCGGTGCCAATCACCGTGAGGCAACTTTCGCAGAGAGTGACTTGGACTTTATCCACAAACTGCAAATTGCACAGAAGGAGTGCGGTGAAACGATTTATTGGTTGGAACTGTTAAAAGCAACAGAATATATCTCGGAAGACCAGTTTAATAGTTTGTATGCTGATGCAGAGGAAATTATGAGAATGCTGACTTCAAGCATAATGACGGCGAGAAAAAGGATTAAAAAGTAATTCATCATTTCATCATTTCATCATTTCCATCATTCCATCATTCCATCATTTCATCATTCTCCAAAATAATCGCAAAATTCACAAAAAATCAAAGATTTTTATGTGATTATTTGGTCATCTCATTTGTTTTTGTACCTTTGCAAGCTGAAAGGAAAAATAGACCATGGCTAAAAGAAAGGAAATAACAATTAGGTCGTCTGCGGCTGAGTACCTGATGTTTATCAGTGCTGTGGGAGATCAGCCGAAAAGCGTAGAATTGCGTTATCAAGATGAGAACATCTGGCTGACGCAACGGCTGATGGCGGAGTTGTATGGGGTGGATGTGCGTACTGTAAATTAGCACATTCAGAAGATTTATTCCGACAATGAGTTGTCTGAGGAGGCAACCATCCGGAATTTCCGGATAGTTCAAACGGAAGGTGTGCGGCAAGTGGCGCGTGAAGTGAAACACTATAGTCTGCAGATGATTATTGCTGTAGGATTTAAGGTGAACAACGAACGTGCTGTGCAGTTCCGCAAATGGGCCAACGCGATAGTGAAAGACTACACGATTCAAGGTTGGATGATGGACGACGAACGGCTGAAACGCGGTGGGACGATCCTGACGAAAGACTACTTCTGAACCTGTGGGATAGGGACGTGCTGCAGGACGCGGGACGGATCTCTGCGGAGTTGGCGAAAGCGAAAGCGGAGACGGAGTTTGAGAAATACAGGATAGTACAGGATCGGTTGTATCTATCGGATTTTGACCATTTCTTGGAACTGGAGGAAGATAGCAAACTCACCATCGACCGATGAGCGGGAAGCATGATGAGAATGGTGAATAGCATTTGGTTTATAGGAAATGTAAGTAAATAATGCTAAATCCTGCATATTATTGTATGTGGGATTTGTTGTAAAATGTGTAAAAGCTATGGAAGTAGATCAACAATGGAAAAATCTCTTCGACAAGGATATTCTGAAAGAGAGCGTGAATATAATCGCGTTGTATATTACCATGTATGAACTACTGGAAGATACGCTTATTTCCCGCCCCAAGGATTTCTTCACAGTGCTTGAATACGAAGAGCGAGCTAAACAGCAATATGAAGAGCATGTGCTTTCGTTATATGACAAAACTGCATGTCCGGGTATAGCATCAAAGAACAAAGAATTGATCGCTTCTTTGCTCTGGTTTATGAAGATGGAAGCGATTGATGATGAGGACATTCAAGTGTTTGCTAATTTACGGACGGTACGGAATGAAATGACACATCAGATGTTGCATGCATTTGCCGAGGGTGGAAGTAAGTATTTGATACAATTGATGGAACTTTATAAGTTATTTTGTAAAATTGAGCGATGGTGGATTTTGGAGATGGAGGTGCCTATTGGCGATGAATTTCCGCCAGACAAGGAGATAAAAGAAGAAGATGTGATGTCGGGAAATATGATTATACTGAATGCGATAATTGACATTTTGTCGAATGATAGCAATGCCAACTACAAAGAGGTATGTGAAGCAATAGGCGTGCCTGTTAAGTAGCAAATAAGGATGTTTTATGCGCATTTGCACGACAAAATGCAAAAAAAAATCAAAAAGTTCCCCATATGCTTGCATATGTGGGAATTTTTTTGTAATTTTGCGCGCTGAATTGATTTTATTTGTTATACGAGAGAATATTAACCACGTGAAACGATGGATAAAGTAGAACTGGTACAGAAATTCATATCTCGATTGGTGGATAGTTATGGTTACTCCGCAAAGCAGATGAGTACAAACTTTGTGGTTGAGAACGGAGCAACGATAGATATCGCTATTTGGCGTGATGCTCAATCGCGCAAGGAGCAGAAGATGCCGGATGTATGCGTAGCTATCGTATGCAATCCGGAATATGTGCGCATTGAAGCAGTAAATTATTTCAAGAACCTATTGAGTGTGCCGATGCAGACGCACCATTTCTTGGTGGCTAATAACCTGAAAGAAACGAAGGTGTTTTATCACAATACCATCCGTCCGGATAGCTTGGTGCATATTCCTGATTTCCCGAAAGCAGAGGATTGTGCGGATGAGAATAAGTTGGAGAACTTTATTGCAAAGATGGTGGGGATTAATAAGGATTCTTTGTTTCATGCTTTTACGCGCTGTCATACTATTATCCGCAATAATGATAAACTATCTCCGGAAGCAGCCTTTGATGAAATTAGTAAGGTAATCTTCATTAAAATGAGGTATGAGCGCAGCAATCCAGAAGGAGAACTGCTATATAGCGCATCTAAATTTGAACGAGATGAGGAAGAATCGCATGATCCGGATTATATCAACTCGCTTTATCGTGAAGTGATATGGGATTATCGTTCGGTGCGATTGTTTGACGCGCAAGATAGAATCCGCATCAAACGTATAAGTTTTGTGATGATATTGAAAGAACTTGAGGTGGCAGACTTTAATTACACTGATGTGGATGTAAAGGGTGTAGCTTTCGAGGCATTTTTGGGTAAGACCTTCCGTGGTGAGTTAGGACAGTTCTTTACCCCTCGTTCGATTGTGAACTATATGATTGAAGTGCTCAATCCGAAAGAAGGAGATAAAATATGTGATCCGTGTTGTGGTAGTGGTGGATTCTTGATTAGAGCATTTGAGTATATACAGGGGAAGATTGAGAAGGATGTGGATGCACAGATTAAGGCTGTGCAAGCATCGGATTTGTCAAATGCAGAAAAGAATAAACAGATAGAAGCGCTGCTGAGTGAACTAGATAAACGAAGGGTAGGCAGCCGTATGTGGAAATTGTGCAATGAATATCTATATGGCGTAGATGCAAATCCGCGGATGGCGCGTACATCAAAGATGAATATGATCATGCATGGAGACGGACATGTAGGAATCTTCCAACATGATGGTTTAACGGACGTTAAAGGAGCAATTGAAGATGGAATGTTTGATATAGTGCTGATTAACCCCCCCTATGGTGTACGCATCGATAGAAATTATGTAGATGAGGATTCCAATCAGCGAATTGACAAGAAATACGAACTGAAACAAACCGCGGCGGAGGCATTGTTTGTTGAACGTACATTGAGACTGCTTAAACCGGGAGGAGTAGCCGGATTGGTGTTGCCGGATAGCATTATGTCGGTAATGGCATATGAGAGTGTCCGAAACTTCGTAGAGAATGTAGCGGAAATCTTGAATATCACCTCTATTCCGTCAGATGTATTTTTGTCTTCAGGAGCCAATGTGAAGCCGAGTATTCTGTTCTTGCGCAGAAATTCCGGAGTCTTTGACGAAAACTCAAAGATGAGTGTAGCAAAAGTGGATGATGCCGGAATCAATTCCTTGGGACAGGCGACGGAAAATGTTCAGTTGGATCAATGTGCCCCATTGGTTAGGCGCTGGATTGAACGAAAGGAAATGATAGATGGCGATTATGTAAAGGTGGTATCCCGCAGAGATTTGGATAGGTGGAATATTGCACCTATATTTCGGGAATCGAAGATAAAATACCATAGTTGCTATTCGTATGTACCATTAAAGGAATTGCTAACGCTATCTAGGGATGATGTGTGGATTCAAGATGATGAGGAATATAGAAGGGTAACGGTAAAATTATTTAATAAAGGACTGTGTGAACGGGATCGATTAATAGGAAGCAAGATTGGAACTAAGCGACAAAGACGTGTTCATACTGGTCAGTTTGTAATCTCAAAGATTGATGGAAAGAGTGGCGCATTTGGATACGTTCCTAAAGAATTGGAAGGAGCGATTGTAACATCCGATTTTATGGTATATGATGTTAATACAGAACGAGTTAATCCGGAATATTTAGAACTAGTATTATCTTCTCCGGCAATATTGGATCAATATAAGGCAGAGAGTTTTGGTTCTACCGGACGAAAACGTTTGCAATTATCAACATTCGTCAGGACTTTAATTCCTCTTCCGTCGTTACGCGAACAGCAAGCGATGGTGGATGAAATTTCCTCTTTGCGCCAAAGGCAAAAAGAAGTGAAAGAACAATTGAATGAAGCAGTGAATGAATTTAGGAACAAATTATTTTGACTGAGTATATGCGGTTAAAGAGCTTACGTATTCAAGGATATAAAAATATTCAGGATCTGAAGATCGGTTTTGAAGATAAGGAAGGTATTACGTTGTTGATAGGTAATAATGGTACCGGTAAAAGTAATATCATCGAGGCTGTCGCTTCTATTTTTGCCGGTCTATATGAGAATAGGATACATAAACCAACCTTCGATTACGATGTCACGTATGAGATTAATTTTACAAAAGTGTCCATTTCGTTGCATGCCGGAGAATACACCATACATGTTAATGACGAGGAAATGACCAAAACTGCATTTCAACTGAGGGCAAAAGAGTTTCTTCCAGAGAATGTAGTGGCGTGTTATAGCGGAGAGAGTTTGCGTTTATTTGAACATTATTTCCAACCATACTACAAAAGGTACGTAGATACTCTTAAAAAAGAAGATGGCATACCTGTTCTTCCGATGATATATGTCAATAAATACAATATAAAGATTGCTTTACTGACCTTGTTTTTCTGCAAGTGGGAAGAAAATGAAGATGTGAAACGCTTTTGTATGGAGACACTGCATATTAAGCGGCTGACAAAGGTTGTATTCCATTATAATAATAAAATCATTCTCGCTTGGCCAGAAAATGCTGTGGTGAAGATGATTAAACAAATCAATGCTATTGGAGGAGTCGGAGCTATATCACCAGATACGTGTACGTATAAAGACATGGAAGAACTAAAAGCGCATTTGCATTATTTAGACGAGCGAATGTTCTTTAAATATATGTATGCGGCAACAATGCCTCTAGATAATAAGGCGATCAAAGACATAGAGATTGAAATGGAGTTGGATAACGGTGTCGTGATTTCCATAGAGGAGTTGAGCGAGGGTGAAAAAAAATATCTTCTTATCAAGACCATTTTGGAGGTGATAAGTACTGAAAATTCTATCATCTTGTTTGATGAACCAGATGCGCATATTCATATTAGCAGAAAAGCGGAATTAAAAACTCAACTTCTGCCTTATAATAATCGTGAAACAATTATAACGACGCATTCACCTACATTAGCGATGTGTTTTGATAATTCCCATTTGCAAGGTTTGGGTAAGAATGCTAACGGATACACTACATCAATTAGCAGAGATAAAGTGGATCTTATATCACAGATTACCGATGGACTATGGAGCGCACAAGAACTTAATGCATTTTTAGCATCCAATAAACCTATATCGCTTTTGGTAGAAGGCAAAACAGACAAAATTCATTTGGAGGAGGCATTTGTACATCTCAAATCCAATTATCCAAATCTAGATTTCGATGTGTATTATTTTAGCGGAGCGGATAATATCCCACAATTTGTTAAAGGATTAAATACATGCAATATTGATTTGGTGCATAGAAAGATAATTGCGATTTTCGACAATGATGCTGAAGGTAAAGATTGTTGTAACAAAACAACAGTTAAGTTTGATGGAAGTAAAAATAAAAAAGGTATGTATGCCATCACTTTGCCCATAACGAATACTACCATAGAAAACTATTACGCCAAAGAGTTATTTGCTGATACGTACTTTCAGGTGGCAAAAACAGGAGATTTCTCTGGGTTAATTACGAAAGAGAACGAAAGAATATTAAAGCAAGCGAAGATTAAGTTTTCTGAACTGGTACAACAAGCTAATGATCCGACAATATTTATAGGTTTCAAACCTATTTTTGATATTATCGATCAGATAAGAAAACTATGATGAAACTATAGAACAATGTAATAATTAAAGATGTAAACGTTAAAATTATAATGCTCCGTAATGTTTGATATTAAAAATTGTGTAGATAGGGCTTTTATTCTGGAAGCGGCGAAGGAGTTTCCCGTTCGATTGTGTGGTTTTATTGTATATTCACGAAAAAATCCACATATTAGTCAATTGCTACGAGATATAGATTACTGGAAAGAGTTGGATGCTATATCTGGAGTGAATTGGCCGATTTTCGCCGTTCGTCCGGTAGCTCTTATGCGCACTTACACGCGTTGTGATTCACGATTAGACGAAGTGGACGAAGAGATGGTGCGTATGTGTTTAGATATAGAAGAAGAGGAACTGCCGTGTTTTGTTTGCTTTATGTGGGATGAGCATGGTAATATGCGGAAAATTTCTCACAGGATTGATGATAGATCAGTTGCTTCTACACATGCTGATTTGAGAGAATTGGTGTCGCGTGTTGCTCGTGTAATCAACGATATCCATGAAGAATATATGCAGTCAGAGAATGTATTCAGGAATGTGAAAGTAGAAGTGGAGTCGTATAATGCACAGACTAAATTCAAATCTATTGTAAACGGAGCAGTTTGGATGATAGATATGTTTAATAGGTTACCGCAAGGTAGGTAGGAGAAATTGTATGCTTTACGCCCAATCCCTCTTATCACCAACGTCAGGTAGGATGTCAGTTATTGAGTAAATCGTAGAAAGCAATTAAAGAAGATCAAAAAATATGTCTAAGATTTTGAGGAAATTTGTACTGTCATCGCCAAGTTTTTGGTTCTTTTTTGCGGTGTCTGTAATATGTATAAGTCTTACGATATGGTCTCAACAGAAGATTATTTCTACAGTGGACGAATATGAGAAGCAGATGGATAAATTGTATACTACTCTTGTACAGGATAGTCAAAAAAGCCCCATTGTCAATGTGGATAGTGTATGCGCTATATTAAATACATCTGGAAAATCCAAATCCAAGGATAAGGAAGTACTTCGCTATTGTTTAACAGAGATGGATAAATATGTACAAAGCGAAGTGTCAAAAAGCAATGCAGCATGCACAACGTACGCAGCAGAAATCAAAAAACTTCTTGATAACCAATATTATAGAGTTCGTCAGGAGTATGAGGCCTTGCAAACATGGTGTGCGATATTAACGATTGTATTCTTGGTGTTTAGTTTTTATTCGCAATATAAGGCGGATGATATGGTAAAGCAGGGACGTAAGGGATTAAATGAGATTGAAACTATTCGGAAAGACGGACAAACAAATATATATCAAATTCAGAAGGATGCTGAGAGATCCGTCTCAGAAATGAAGAATACAATAGAAGGCCAAGTGCAAAGTATGAATAAGAAAATTGACGAGGTGGAGAAAAAAATCACAGACGAATCGAACAAAATAGACAAGGAATTGACGCGATTGCAGACTGAGGTCGACCAAAAAGTAAGTGATGCCGGAGAAGCTTATACGCAGAGGATAGAAAAGAAAGCCACAGAATTAGATGAAAAAATATCATCTGCTCACTCTTTTATCGAGGAAGCAATGAAATCCATGCAGGGATTTGTCGAGTTAAAAAAATTGGTGGATCAGCCTAACGACTACAATGGTGATAACAAAAAATAATACTACTATGTTACGACAAGCGATTCAAGCTTCAAGAAGCAAAATTGACGTATTTGCAGATTTTGCAAGCGACTATTTGCGTTTGAGAATGGAGTATGCAGTAATTCAAAAACCCAAGCTGACGTTTGACGACTCATCAAAGAATGCAGAAAATATGCAGCTGGTCTTTACATATGTTCTTAATCGCCAAACAAAAGAAAAACAATTGCAAGAATGTGCGCAAAATCTTGCAAATGCTTTTAATGAAGTAATCAAGACATTTTGTGAAGGCTTACGAGATGAACACTTAATGGATTATAATTCAGAGATTTTTGCTAATCTTCAGAATATTTTTTCAAAGTTTAATAGAATGGCTAATGCTGATGTTTTCAAAGGAATATTGTATATAGAGGATGCGAATAAACCTCTATTATTCGAGATATCTGATAAGTTAGCAACTTATACCGGCAATGAGCAACTTGTACAATTAAAAGAGCAGATAGATGCGTTGCTTCATCTTGAAAGGGTAGAGAATAGTATTACAGAGGATGAGAATATAATGAAATAAGAATTAAATAGATTTGATTACATGCCAAAACAACCTGATTTGACATGACAACACATGCTGATAACATGGAATCCTGACGAATTACATAAAATCAACTAAATGCATATGAGTAAGCAAACAACAGTAAATGATTGCAAGATTATTGACTTGCGTAAAATTCATGACCCAAGAGGAAATTTAACTCCTATAGAGGGTGGGGCAGACATCCCGTTTGACATCAAACGCATTTACTATCTTTATGATGTGCCTGGAGGTGAAAGCCGTGGAGCCCATGCACATAAAAAACTGCAACAGCTCATCGTTGCTGCCAGTGGTTCGTTTACAATTACGTTGGATGATGGCAAAGAGAAAAAATCGTTTACCCTCAACCGTTCCTATTATGGATTGTTGATAGTTCCTGGAATTTGGAGAGATTTGGATGATTTCTCATCTGGGGCCGTTCTCCTTTGTCTTGCAAGCGAGCATTACGATGCCGCTGATTACATTCGTGATTATGATGAGTTTTTAAAATACAAAGAAAATTGATATGAACCAATCAGTTTTAGGATTATATTACGAAGATTTCGTAGTAGGTGAAACCATTAAGCATTCATTGTCAAAGACTGTCTTTGAGAGTGACAATAACTTTTTCTCTTTGTTGACAATGAATCATCATCCCGTGCATACCAATTTGGATTATGCGCAGCAGAATCAGCATGGAAAGATCCTTGTAGTTGGAACTTTGGTGTTCTCATTAGCGGTAGGCATGACTGTTCCGGATATCAGTGGCAAGGCGATTGCCAATTTGGATTATGAGCAAATCAAACATCTTGGTCCTGTGTTTATTAATGATACGCTCTATGTACGTACTAAGATTTTGGATAAACGAGAATCGCAATCTAAGCAGGATAGGGGAATTGTGTATGTTGAGACGATTGCAAGTAATCAGCTCGGACAGGATGTGCTCTCCTTCCGCAGACATGTTTTAATCAAAAAACGTAAAGTATGAATCAGTCACTATTGATGCGTAGCCTCATGTTTGTACCTGCGCATAATCAACACCTTTTGGAAAGTTCGATACACCGTGGAGCAGATGTGCTATTATTGGATATAGAAGACTCTGTCCCGCAATGTGATAAGCAAACGGCAAGAGATAATATTAAGGTATTTGTTGAGCGCGAAGATGTTCGTAAATTACAGGGGGGGGTGTTCGCCCGGGTTAACGATAGGGAGAGTGGCGAATTATTGCGTGATTTGTATCAGTTAACCATATCTGGAATAGCAGGATTCGTATATCCAAAATCAACTAAAGGCGAGGATGTCTATTTTGTGGGAAAACTCCTTGAAACAATAGAATATGAAAAGGGATTACCTATAGGAACATTCAAAGTTATTCCATTAATAGAGACTACCGGAGCAGTAATGAATATCACGGATATATGCAATGCTTGTCCAAATCGTGTGGTAGCTGTGGCTTTTGGATGTGAAGACTATGTATCCGATATGCATGGGCAGCATGATCCAGAAGGACAAAGCATTTTTTGGGCACGCAATATGATTGTAAATGGAGCAAGAGCTTGCGGCGTGGCACCGATAGATACTGTGCATATAGATGTTCATAATTTGGAAGATTTGGAGCGTAACCTGATTCTGTCAAAGAAATTAGGATTTGAAGGAATGTTAGTGCTCAATCCCAAGGAACTGCCTTTAGTGCATCAATATTTTTCTCCGAGTGAAGAAGAGATAGCTTGGGCACGCGAGATGGTGGCTCTATGTGATGAAGCAAAAGCAGAAGGTAAAGGAGTAGCACTTATGAATGGAAAATTTGTAGGTCCTCCAATGCTTAAGATGGCGCAAAATATAATAGAAAAACAAAATTTGATAGAAAGAAAAATACAATGAGTAAGAAAGTTGTTATTATAGGAGGTGAAGGCAATGGTGGTGTTGTTGCTTCCTGTATAGAAGATAACCGCAATCGTTTTGGTGATACCGAATGGGAGGTTATAGGATTTATTAACGATTTTGAAACTGAGGTAGATGGATATCCTGTCATTGGTAAATTGGCGGATATTCCAAAACTACTTGCAGAAACGGACTATTATTTCAGTTGGGCAATCCATTTAGTTGGTCGTAGCGTAAAAACGATGGAAATGTTTAACGAAGTAAATATTCCAGATGAACGTTTAGCAACTATCATTCATAAATCTGCTTTTATTGGGTCTAAAACTGAGATAGGTCCCGGTTGTATGGTAATGGCAGGGAGTTATGTAGGTCCCTTGACGAAATTGGGAAAATGTACTTTCATTATGGCGAACTGCTCTATTGGTCATAATGTTACGACTGGTCCATTATGCCATTGTTCTGTAGGAACAATCATGACAGGGTACTCTTCTTTGGGAGTATGTGCGGATATGGCGATAGGTGCAGCATGTCTGGCATATGTAAAAGTCGGCGATTATGCGATGGTAGGAGCCAGAGCATTGGCGACAAAGGATGTTCCCGAAAAAGAAATACATGTGGGAACACCTGCGAAATTATTAAAAAGAGTACGAGAAGATTAAGATATGCAAGTTCCATTTTTGTCCCTAAAGGACGTAACAAACATGCACGGAGACGAGATCCGTGATGCAGCACGAAGAGTGATTGATAGCGGATGGTATCTGCAGGGCAAAGAAAATGAACTCTTTGAACAGCACTATGCCGACTATATCGGTATCAAATACTGCATCGGCTGCGCCAATGGCTTGGATGCGCTGACATGGATTTGGCGTGCTTATATCGAACTCGGTGTGATGCAACCAGGGGACGAGGTGATCCTTCCGGCAAACACGTATATAGCAACCCATCTGAGTATTACGGAGAACGGACTTGTTCCGGTATGTGTAGAGCCTGACCCAAAGACGCTGGAGATAGATGACAGCCTTATCGAAGCGGCTATTACGCCTCGCACCAAAGCTATCTGCATCGTGCATCTGTATGGTCGGTGCGCCATGGCCGATAAGATTGCAGAGTTGTGTAAAAAATACAACCTCAAATTGGTGGAGGATAACGCTCAAGCTCACGGTTGCCGATTCAACGGCAAGCGAACGGGTTCGCTTGGTGACGCAGCCGGTCACTCGTTCTATCCGGGTAAGAACTTGGGCGCTTTGGGTGATGCTGGAGCGGTGACGACGAATGATCCGGAGTTGGCTGCGGCCATCCGTGCATTAGCAAACTATGGCAGCCAGAAGAAATACGTGTTCAAATACACCGGTCGCAACAGTCGTTTGGATGAGATTCAGGCAGCGATACTGGATGTAAAACTCAAATATCTGGATGAAGATATCAAGAAACGTCAAGAGGTTGCTGCTTATTATTACGACCATATTAGCAACCCGTTGATTGAATTACCGACTCGTCTGCCGGATGAAAATAATGTGTATCATCTGTTCCCGATAATTGTGAAGGAAGGCAAACGTGATGCTCTACACGATTATCTGGAGCAGAATGGAATAGGAACCGTAATTCATTACCCGATAGCTCCGCATAAACAGGAGTGTTATGCAAAAGAGACATGGAATATTCCTCAACTATCGCTGACCATTACGGAAATGCTGGCGGATACGGAACTCTCTCTTCCAATATCACCTTGTATGTCGTTGGAACAAGTAGAATATGTTATTGAATGTATAAATAAATCGTGACATGATCTGGAAAAAAGAATTATATAACAATTTTAAAAAAAATGCACGCATGGCATTTATAAATTCCGATTATTATTCTGCGTTGAAAAATATCGAATGCGCAGCACAAATAGCGTCATATTACAATTTTATATATTCAGATAATCAACTTGATGAGTTGTGTGCGCAAATAGCAGCTTCAAAAATCCTGACTCGCATAGGCAATAAGGAGGTGAACAAGAAAAAAGTTGTGTATATTGATTCCAATTGTATGGATAATCATGGATTAACGCAACAATATATTAGAGCTTTAAGAGATTTACGTTATGAAGTACTTTTTATAAGAATAGCTCCTGTAGATGATGCTTGTAGAAATATAATAAGAGATGTTTCTGAATACGAGAAAGGAGAAATAATTTGTTTTGAGAAAGAGTTAGATATATTTGATAAACTAAAAATTATTTATGAAAGGATATGTGTATATAATCCCCAATACATATTTTTTCATCTTCTTCCTTGGGATACTTTAGCATGTATGTTAGCAAGTCTAATTCAACATCCAGCTGTTCAAAAAATATACATTAATGCTATAGATCACACTTTCTGGATAGGTGCCTCCTTTATGGATAAAATTATCGAATTTAGAGATTGGGGGAGAATGGTTTCATGCCGATTTAGAGGGTTTAAGTCCGAACAATGCTTTAAATTACCGTATTATCCTATAATTAATAATCCGCAACCATTCAATGGACTACCAGTAGAGACCAATGGTAAGGTAATAATATTTTCTGGGGGGCAATCATATAAGATGTTAGATCGTCATCAAACCTTTTTTTGTTTAATAGATAGAATACTTGAAGAAAACTCCAATGCCATAATCGTTCTAATTTCATTAGGTTATAATAAAGTAATAGAAAAAAGTATTAAAAAATGTAAAAATAAAGATAGAATAATAAAATTAGGCTATAGAAAAGACATTTTTGAACTGTATGGGCATATTGATATATATTTATCAACATTTCCATTAGGAGGAGGATTAATGAGTCAATATGCTGCCATTTGCGAGAAACCGATATTATCATATATTGGAAAAGGTAATGCTAATCGAAGTATATCAAGTTCCTTTAATGATAATGTAGATGCAGTTAAATCATTTACAAATATGTCTGACTACTTCGAGTATGCACACCAATTATGTAAAGATAAAAATTTCAGAATCTCAGAAGGGAAAAAGATAAGAGCCGCAATACTAGCTCCACATCAATTTAAAGATGGATTAAGCGATATTATGGAGAGGGATATTTCTCCGTATCCGTTTAATAATGTAGAAATTAGACAAGAGGAATATGAACATGTTTGTGAAGAAACAGAAAATAGGTATTTGAGAAGAGCATTATCTATTGTTTGGTCCGCTAATCGTTGGAAGTCGTTCTTGTTGTTTCCTAAAAATGCTTTCGCAATAGCAAAATATGTGACAGTCAAAAAGGTACGAAAAATATTTTCATTATGAAAAAGATAGCAATCATAGGCGCAGGAGTATCCGGACTGACTGCTGCGCAATTGATCAAAAACAAAACAGATATTGTAGTTTTTGAGCGAGAATCAAAGGCGGGCGGTTTGATACGCTGCGAACGAGTCAATGGATCATTGTTCCATACTTGTGGAGGTCATGTCTTTAATACAAAAGACCAACAAGTATTGGATTGGTTTTGGCAGCAATTCAACAAAGATACAGAATTTCATAAAACGGATCGTAATTCGGTCATTTTTCTGCCTAATGGACAACAAATTCCTTATCCGATAGAGAACTTTGCATATTTACTTGAAGAATCCTTGCAGAAGACTTTCATTCAAGATTTGCTCACAATGTCTAAGACAAACTCACAACCTGTAGAGAATTTCAAGGAATTTTTGCAGCAACGATTTGGTGATACATTGTATCATCTCTATTTCGAGCCGTATAACAAGAAAGTCTGGAGAAGAAGTTTGGCGGATGTACCTATCGATTGGCTTGACGGAAAATTACCGATGCCAACGGTCGAGGAAATCATCTATAATAATTTCAACCGAGTTGCAGAAAAGCAGTTCGTGCATAGTTCATTCTTCTATGAGAAACAAAACGGATCACAGCTGATTGTAGATCGATTGGCGAGCGGATTAGATATTCGCTATAACGCATCTATAGAACAGATTGAACGAAAACAAGGAAAATGGTTAATAAATGGCGAGACGTTTGATAACATAATCTTCTGCGGGAATATTAAAGATATTCCGCATCTTGTGAAAGGAGTTGATATATTGTCCTTTACACAGCCAATCGAGGCATTGCAATATCATGGAACAACGGCTGTTTTCTGCGAGATAGACGCTAATCCTTATTCCTGGATATATTTGCCGGATGATAAGTATGAAGCACACCGCATTATTTGTACGGGTAACTTTGCTGTTTCCAATAATGGTCATATACCAGCGAACAGAATAACAGCCACGGTGGAATTTACTGACGAGATAAGTCAAGATGCAATTATTGATAATTTGAGGCATATTCCTTTGCGTCCTAAATATATCACTCTTAAGTATAACCAATATACATATCCTATTCAGCAGAAAAATACGCGTGAGATGATAGCCTCACTCAAACGAACACTTTCCGCACATGGCTTCTATATGACAGGTCGCTTTGCGGATTGGGAATATTACAACATGGATGCAGCTATGGCAGCCGCAAAGAATATAAGTGAAATTATAAAATCATAAAAAAATGATAGCAGTACATGTAGCAGCAGGATTGGCTAATCAAATGTTTCAATATGCCTTTTCGCGCAATTTGAAACATAAAGGGTACAATGTATATATAGATCAGACCAATTTTAAGCCACGAAAAGAATGGGCTTTTGAGTTCGTTTGTTTACAAGATGCTTTCCCTAATATAGAGATAAAGAAGATGCCAAGTTGGATGTTTCATTTGGTTTATAAGGACACGAAAAAATGGAAAAAACTAAAAAAATGGCTATATCGTATATTACGAATTAGATATATCTATGAGGAACGGTTCGCATATAATCCAGATATGGAAAAATTAGCGACTTGGCATTGTATATATAAAGGTTTTTGGCAATCAGAAAATTATTTTAAGGATTGCTCTGATGATGTTAAGAAACAATTTACTTTTTTACCATTTGATGAACCCCAAAATATAGATTGTGCTGCAAGAATGAATGCCGAAAATTCAGTTGCTATTCACTTACGGAAAGGAAAAGACTATTTAGAGTCAGAATTGATGGGGAAGAACTTATGCGGAGCTGACTACTATATGAAGGCAATATCATACGTAAAAGAGCATATCGACAATCCTGTATTTTATGTGTTTACGGATAATCCGCAATGGGTCAAAGATCACTTGCCAAAATTCGAATATACTTTGGTGGATTGGAATGAGGTTTCAGGGAAACGCAATTTTAGAGATATGCAGCTTATGACATGTTGTAAGCATAATATTATTGGAAATAGTACATATTCGTGGTGGGGTGCGTGGCTTAATCCTAATCCTGATAAAATAGTAGTGGCACCCCAAAAATGGTTTAATGCTATAAATGATTTCTTTGCTATAGATAACGTAGTACCGGAAAATTGGATAAAGTTATAGAAAATTTTATGAACCCAATCCGCCAAAAAATACTTACCTTCTTTGGTTCCCTTTCATATCGTTGGCGTAAGACGTGGTTATATCACCACCATGAGAACGGACAGAACTTCATACGCCAACAACGTACGGCGATGTTGTTCAAACATGCGCAAGGTGTGTTTTTTCCTAAAGACCTGATATCGCTTGGGGAGGAATGCATAACCATAGGCGAGGGAACGCATATTGGGGAGCATTGTATCCTAACAGCGTGGAAATCCACCTGCGCAGGTGGAAATTTTCATCCGGAGATTTTCATAGGAAAAGGTTGCTGTTTTGGAGAATACAATCATATCACTTCAACAAACAAGATTGTTATAGGTGATAACTTATTAACCGGCAGGTGGGTAACCATTACCGACAATAGTCATGGCGAGACAGATTATGACACTCTGCAACAACCTCCATTGATGCGAATGGTTACAAGTAAAGGACCTGTGATTATTGGTAGCAATGTGTGGATTGGCGATAAAGCCACTATCTTACCAAATGTTACTATCGGAGACGGAGCAGTGATTGCCGCCAATTCAGTAGTGACTAAAGATGTTCCGGCATATTGTGTGGTTGGCGGAAATCCTGCAAAAGTAATTAAACAAGCAAAATAATGTAATAAACTATATGGATAATAAACAACCGAAAGCCAGAGTGTTGGCATATTACCTGCCGCAATTCCATCCGATACCGGAGAATGATGAATGGTGGGGCAAAGGATTTACGGAATGGACCAATGTAGGAAAAGCCAAACCGCTCTTCCCCGGACATTATCAACCGCATGTACCTGCGGATTTAGGCTATTATGATCTGCGTATGCCTGAGACCCGTGAGGCGCAAGCTCAAATGGCACGCGAAGCCGGAGTAGAGGGATTTGTGTATTGGCACTATTGGTTTGGGAATGGAAAACGATTGTTAGAGCGTCCTTTCAATGAAGTGCTTGCTTCCGGCAAGCCCGACTTTCCCTTTGCCCTCGCATGGGCTAATGAAACATGGAAAGGGTTTGATTATGGCTCCAACGATGAACGAAATATATTGATAGAGCAAACATATCCTGGGGATGAAGATTATATTGCGCATTTTAATACTGTGCTTCCTGCATTCAAAGACAAGCGCTACATTACATGCGATGGGAAGCCCATATTTGTAATTTACAATACAGACTCCATTCCAGACACTCCACATTTTATATCATTGTGGAATGAACTGGCACATAAGAATGGATTAAAAGGTATCTATTTTATCGCACATAGACAGGAATTATATACTAGAAAAGATGTTGAACACTATTTGTTAGAAAAAAAGGAAGAAGGCTATGATGCAATAAATGTTGTTAATCGCTATAAGTTAGATGTGAGAAAATTGACAATAATTCAGCGGGTGATAAGGAAAATCTTTCACAAGTGGTTAAAATGGTGGCCGGAAATCTATCCATATGATATTTCGGTAATGCAAACAGATCTAGACTCGAGTGAGGATGTTATACCTACGGTTACACCTAATTGGGATCACACGCCAAGAAGTGGTCATAGAGGAGTTGTCTTGACGGGTGCTACTCCTGAAAAATTTGGCATGGCTATACGTAACGCCATTATAAGTGTTATGCAGAAGCCATATGATAAACGTATCATAATGATTAAATCTTGGAACGAGTGGGCAGAAGGAAATTATCTTGAGCCGGATTTGAAATATGGACATCAATATTTGAATGCGTTAAGAAAAGAAATATTTGGATAAAATGAATATCCTTTTTGTAAATAATTTTTATAATATCTTTACCAAAGCAGATTGCGGTGCTTCACAGAGGACGATGTGTCTTATTAGAGCATTGGCAAAATTAGGTCATGTGGATGTTATATCGTTTGTTGATGACACTATATCTAACGAGCCGAATGTGGATGTGATCTTTTCACAAGAGATAGGTATGGCTACACAGAAAGGGAATAGGTTTAATAAATTTTTCAAATTATTTAGATGGAATAAGCCATACTTTATTTATCCCGAAAATATAGAGAAAAGTAAAATTATAGATTCTTTCGTGGAGCAGAAGCACTACGATTATATTGCCATTCGGTATGTTCACTTTGCATGCGATTGCGGATTGTTAAAATATAGTGATAGGCTTGTGGTTGATGTAGATGATGACCCGAAAGATGTGGTGCTAATGTCCTTGGATAAAGTTAGAACGTTGCGTAATAAGATATACACCCGAATATATGCCAATACGATTGATCGAGTTACCAGATTTATTATTAGCCATGTTAAAGCAGCTTTCTATTCCACGCCGACAAAGCAATACGATAATGCGCATTTTTTACCGAACATTTCTGCCTATAATCAACCTTTGCCTCCCGCTGAGTTTTCCGGGGCTGATAGAAACATACTAATCGTAGGTAGATATCATTATCTTCCCAATGCAGAGGGGTTAGAACATTTTATTAGGAGTATTTTTCCTATTGTAAAACAGAGTGTACCCAATGTCTCGTTGTTAGTCGTCGGAAAAGTTATTGATGACGAAATGAGAAGATTATGTGAAAAAACAGTCGGAATTAAGTTACTTGGTTTTGTAGAAGATTTGCGGGATGCTTATGATAACTGTCATTGTGCAGTAGTTCCCTTATATCGAGGAACCGGAACAAGTGTGAAATTAGTTGAAGCTATGTCTATGGGGCGAGCTGTGGTTACAACTTCCGCTGGCGCAAGAGGCATAAATAAGCAGGTTGAAAATGGTGTAGATTATATATTGGCTGACGATGATTATGCTTTTGCAGAAGGAATAATAAGGTTATTATTGGATGAGAGATTTAATCATACTTTGTCTGACAATGCGAAAGCTAAAATGCAGCAGTATTACTCAGAACAAGCTTTTAATACTATTGTTTCTAAAAGTTTGTATAAATGAATACCAAATCCCTTAACATATTAATTTTTCGAATATGAAAACCACAAAGATAATAGTATGCTGCCATAAACAGGACGTGATGGCAAAGCAGGAACCATACTTGCCAGTGCATGTAGGGAAAGCCTTGTCGCCTGCTGAGTTGGGTATCCAGCCGGATAATGAAGGCGAAAACATATCCGCCAAGAACCGCAGTTATTGCGAATTGACGGGATTATATTGGGCATGGAAGAATCTGAAAGATGTGGACGTGATTGGTCTATGTCACTATCGCCGATACTTTGATTTTCATAATCAATGCGATAGTGTGATGCCGGAAACGCCATTCAAGACGGAAGATTTTGATAAAATAGATCTAAGTATCCCGGCTGATGTTTTAGAGAAATTGCATGATGGGGAAGCCTATGTGGCTAAACCGCGTTTCTATCGCGAGTCGTTGTTCTCGGACTATTGTCGTGCGCATATATCCGACGATATACGGACATTGGAGGAATATATCATGACGACTCAACCGGAAGATATACGTTGGGCATGGTATGAGTATATGCATCGTGGATGCCAGTTGCGGCATTATAATATGTTTATCATGACTTGGCATGATTTTGATGCCTATTGCTCATGGTTGTTCCCTTTGTTAGCAGAGATGGAGAAAAGGATTGATATTACTCATTACTCGCCTGTACAAGGACGTATCTGGGGCTATATGGCAGAGCGTTTAATGAATGTGTGGCTGTTAGCAAAAGGCTTCAAACTACATGAAAAGCCTGTAATCTGGTTTAACGACTATCCCGGCAATGCTTCGCGTAGTCACCTCAAATACTATCGAAATCTGCTGCGGAGTAAGTTAGCGTTGGCGATTACGAGGGGTGAATATAAGAATTTCAAGAAGATGTATGATGTATGATGTGTAATGTATGAAAAGTAAAAATAAGACCCTAATTTCCGTAATCATCCCTTCCTACAACCGTGCCGATACGGTAGGGCAGACGATAGACAGCATCCTGGCGCAGAAGGTGGATGCGGATATCGAAATCGTGATTGGCGATGATTGCAGTACGGATAATGCGCGAGAGGTGTTGCTTAAATATAAAGAGCAGCATCCTGATGTGATTCGTTTGTTGTTCCATGAGCAGAATATGGGATTGGGGGCCAATTGGGCTACATGTGTAAAGGCCTGCCAAGGCAAATATATCTGCAATTGCGATAACGATGACTATTGGCATAATGAGCATAAGTTGCAGATCCAACTCGATTATATGGAATCCCATCCGGAATGCAATATATGCATCACGAACCATCGGACGCATAATCGGACGACAGGAGAGATAAAGGAGTGCAAGGCCTATATAAATCGCGAGTTGGATATCCAAGAGGCGATGTATAGAGATTGCAGTTTTTGCAATGCGACGATTATGTACCGTGCAGATTTTATGAAGGCGCATTTGGATTTGGATGCGTTTATCAAACGACATTTTTCGTTACAAGATTGGCCGGCATGGGTAATACTCGCTGCATATACGGATATTGATATTTTGCCGGAATCGACAGCGACATTCGGAATAGAAACAGTCTCGATTACAAGACCGGATTCGGTAGAGCGATTAGCGAAACGACTGGATGGAGATAAAGAGATTTCACGCTATTTAGGTGAACTTTTTCCAGAGAAGTATTCATTCGATGAGCTTGATTGGAAACTGTTTGCTAATGGACGGTTATGCGCAAAAGCATTTGATGTGGATGATTTTGAGGCTGCAAAGAAATACGGAAAGAAATGTACTGGAGTTGGGCGTTTCAAGAAGATGTGTTCGCAAAACGAAGTACTTTTTGGTATATATAGATTTTTGAAAAGGATGAAGGGGTGAATGGGTTATTGGATTAATGGGATAAAAGGATTAATGAAATGATGTATAATGAACAAATACAAAACGAATCGGTTCCGAAAGGATGGCGAGGACGTTGGATGCGGCGATTCGGCATGGATATAAACATGCCTTTGAATAAAGCATCGGCAGTACCGAACTGGCTTACAGGGAAATCAATAGTATTCTTCTTTATCGCTATGTTTGCGTGTTGGATGGCATTTGGATATGTGCCTGCGTTTGATTTATGGGTGGTATCTGCCATCTCCGTTTTCTTATTTTTCTATGGTAGTATGACCATGGCTAAGAGTTGGGCTCGTACCAAAGAAAAGAAATTTATTCGCAATGTGTTTATCGCAGGGTTGGCAATACGCTTGCTATGGGTGTTATATTGCTATTTTGTCTTTAATCCGGAGTATCACGGTAATTCATACGGAGAAGCAGCAGATGTGGATTGGTATATGCCTTTTGGAAAAGAAGTGGCTCAGTGGTTATCTGGCGATTCGAAACTTTCCTTTTCTCGATTAATTGAACTAAATACAGTATCAATTGATGATGCAGGCTATCCGGTGTGGTTGGGAATCGTGTATTGGATCGTTGGTGTTGATAATGACGTGTTTGTCCCGTTCTTGCTTAAATGTTTATTTAGCGCTTATTGCTCAATTTGTATATATCGTATTGCCAAAAGACATTATGATGAGAGTGTCGCGCGAATGGCAGCCATCTTTGTATGTGTGAACCCCAATATGATCTATTGGTGCGGAAACATGTTTAAGGAATCAGAGATGGTGTTTCTGACTTTTTTGTCAATTGATAACTTTGATCGTGTACTTTCGTCTGGCCAGCGATTTACATTTAAGAATTTATTACCTGGCATGTTAGCCGCAATAGGTGTATTTTTCTTCCGATCATCATTGTCATTGCTGATATTTCTATCCGTATTTGCACATATTATTATGGCTTCACAACGGGTTATGAGTATGGGCAAGAAGATAATTGCCGGTGTGTTGGTTACTTCTGTGCTTTTAGTGGCAATGGGTGATCGTATTCGAAAGCAATCTGAATATCTGGTGGAAACTGTCCAATCCGATGCGCAAAAAACAAATATGGAGTGGAGAGCAGAACGTGAAGGAGGAAATAGTTTTGCTAAATATGCAGGTGCGGCTGTATTCGCTCCGCTGATTTTTACTATCCCGTTCCCGACATTCAATCAGGCAGAATCAAGTCAATTACTCCAAATGCAATTATCGGGAGGTAGCTATATTAAGAACGTTTTGTCTTTCTTCGTTATTATGGTAATGCTTATGTTGCTTATTTCGGGAGAGTGGCGACGGCATGTGTTTATATTGGCTTATACGGTGGGATATCATGTGATATTGGTGATGAGTGAGTTTGCTCAGTCCGGACGATTCCATATGCCCGTATGGCCTATGTTGATGTTGTTTGCCGCATACGGCATACAAATCGCAAAGAATAATGCGAGGTTACGCAAGTGGTTCCCTATTGTTTTGGTAGCGGAGGTGATAATAAGCTTAGGATGGAACTGGTTTAAACTCAAAGGAAGGGGAATGATATAGGAGAGCTAAGAGTTGGAAGCCGAGAGTTGAAAGATAAGAGTTGAAAGCGAAGAACTAAGAGTCATGAGCATGAATGACGAACAGAAATACAGAAAGTTATTAGTGTATGAGAAAGCGACTGCGCTTGTCGTACATATATATAAGTTATTAAAGAAATTCCCCAAAGAGGAACAATACGCGTTGTGTGATCAATTGCGGAGGGCAGTAGTATCCATTCCGTCAAATATTGCAGAGGGGGTTGGGCGTATTTCCAATAAAGATAGAGCGCATTTCATTGAGATAGCGTATGGCTCTTTGTTAGAGGTAAATTGTCAAATGGACGTTGCTAAACGTCTTGGTTATATAATAGAGGAAGAGTTGGAGAGTATAGATGCTGAGAGCCTAGAGCTGGCGCGTATGCTTTCTGGTTTACGTGCTTCGGTATTGCGGACAAACTCTTGACTCTTAGCTCTTGACTTTTAACTTTTATGAAAACAGTAATAATAGCCGGAGGACAAGGAACTCGTATTGCATCTGTCAATAGCGAGATACCGAAAGCGATGATACCCATCTGCGGGAAACCAATCATCGAGCATGAGGTGGAGATGGCGAAGCGGCAAGGCTTTACCGATTTCCTCTTCATCATCGGTTATCTGGGCGATCAGATTGAAGCGTATTTTGGAGACGGTTCGCGGTTCGGTGTGCATATCGATTATTTTCATGAGACGCAGCCGTTGGGTACTGCCGGTGCTTTGGGTCTGCTGCGTGATCAACTGACGGAAGACTTCTTTGTCTTCTACGGCGATACGATTATGGATATCGACATGCAGCGGATGGTGGATTATCATAAGGCGAAACAGGCTGATGCGACATTGTTCCTGCATCCGAATGATCATCCGTATGATTCGGATTTGGTGGACTTGGATGCCGAGGGACGGATACGAGCCTTCTACCACAAACCGCATCCAGAAGGATTCGTGGCGCACAATATCGTGAATGCAGCGCTGTTTATCTTTGCACCGAGTGTGTTGGAGCATATCGAGCTGGGTGTGAAATGCCATATCGAGAAGCACGTGTTGCCGCGATGCATGGAAGCAGGAAAGGCGCTGTATGGCTATGTCACAGCGGAGTATATCAAAGATATGGGTACGCCGGAACGGTATTATTCCGTGAGTGAGGATGTAGAGAAGGGCAAGGTGGCTAGACTGAATGCATGCCATAAGCGTCCGGCAATCTTCCTGGATCGGGATGGGGTGATTAATAAGGAGGTGAACCTGCTGAATAAGGAAGAGCAGATGGAACTGATTCCGGGTGCTGCGGAGGCGATACGGTTGATCAACAAGAGTGATTATCTGGCGATTGTGGTAACAAACCAGCCGGTGATTGCGCGGAATCTGTGTACGTTTGAGGAGTTGGATCGGATACACATGAAGATGGAGACGTTGCTTGGTCAGGAACATGCGTATATCAATGCGTTGTATTTCTGTCCGCATCACCCCGATAGCGGTTATCCTGAGGAACGCAAGGAATATAAGATCAAATGCGACTGTCGCAAACCGGCTCCGGGGATGTTGCTGCGCGCAGCTGAGGAGTGGAATATCGATATGGCGAAGTCGTATATGATAGGCGATTCGGATCGGGATGTCCAAGCCGGAATCAATGCCGGAGTGAAACCGATTCTGATAGAGACGAATAAAGAGAACGCGTTGTTAGATGCGGTGAAGGAATTGATGGATGAAAGTGGAAAGTGGAAAGCGGAAAGATTATGAGAGAGAATCACATATATAGGAAATTAGTGGCATATGATAAGGAACTGACTTTGTTGTGCAGGTGTACTCGCTCATCAAGAAGTTTCCCAAAGAAGAACAGTATGCCTTATGCGATCAACTGAGACGAGCTGTTGTGTCTGTTCCTTCAAATATCGCAGAAGGAATGGGGCGCGTTTCGGAAAAAGAAAAGGCTCATTTTATTGAGATTGCGTATGCCTCTCTTATGGAGGTGGAATGTCAATTGGACATAGCCTTGAAATTGAATTATATAACAGATAAAGAATTTTTTGAAATAGATCAGGAAAGTGTGGAGTTAGAACGTCTTTTATCAGGTCTTCGATCTTCCGTTCAGAAAGAAAAACTTTAAACTTTCCACTTTAAACTTTAAACTTTTTAAAAATATGATTATATCAAGAACACCATTGAGAATTAGTTTTGCGGGAGGTGGTAGCGACCTGCCGAGTTACTATCTGAAGCACGGAGGTGCGGTGCTTAGTACGACGATAGATAAGTATATCTATATCGCGGTGCATCGCTATTTCTCGTCGAACCAATCGCTGCTGAAATACAGCAAGACAGAGTTGGTGAATAATAACGATGAGATACAGCATCCGTTATTCCGAGAGTGCATGAAACTCGTAAACGTAACTGGTCTAGATATCTCATCCATGGCGGATGTTCCTGCCGGAACGGGATTAGGGTCGAGTAGTGCGTTTGCCGTTTCGTTGCTTAACGTGCTTCATGCCTACAAGCATGAGGCAGTAAGTGCAGAGTATCTGGCTTCTACGGCATGCGATATCGAGATCAATCGATTGGGAGATCCTATTGGCAAGCAAGACCAGTATGCTGCGGCATATGGCGGACTGAATTTTATCCGCTTTAACTACGAAGGGAGTGTGAGCGTGGAGAAAGTGGTGATGGATCCAGCTGTGAAAGCACAATTGGAGCGCAACCTGATATTGCTCTATACAGGCACGAAACACTCAGCAAGTGCGATTCTTCGAGAACAGGGTAAAGAGATGCAGCGATTGGACAAGCAACAGGTGATGCATAAAATGGTGGATATGGCATATGAGTTGAAGAACGTACTGGAGCATAATCAGATTGATGATTTTGGGCGCATATTAAATGAAGGATGGTTGCTCAAGCGTTCGTTGGCGAATAGCATCAGTAATCCTCTGATTGATACACTGTATAATTGCGGTATTGATGCCGGAGCTTTGGGAGGAAAGTTGCTCGGTGCCGGAGGTGCAGGATTTGTGCTGTTCTACTGTCCGGAAGAGAAGCAAGCAGCATTTCGAGAGAAGATGAGTGCCTATACGGAGATGCCGTTTAAATTCGAGAATTACGGAAGTAAGATTATTTATATGAATTAATGATGACTGTGAAGGAATGAAGATACTTGTAGTAAGTAGATATAAGGATAACTTTGCGGATCATCAGCTTCCGTTCGTGACAGAGCAGGGGGAGGCTATACGCGATTATTTGAATCGCGAAGGTAAGAGTGAAGAGGTAAGAGGTAAGAGAGTGTCTTCGGAAGTGGAGTACTTCTTAGTAAAGGGAAATTATGTGAAGGCGGTGAAGGCGTTGAAGACGAAGATTCGGGAGTTTAAACCGGACATCGTGCATGCGCATTATGGCTTATCTGCCATTACAACTGAACTGCAATCCCTTGTTCCCGTCGTCACTACTTTCCATAATGGCGAGACACATAATTGGCATGTTAACTTCATGACATCGCTGATGTCGTTGCGAGCCAAACACGTGATATATGTAGCGCAGCATATACGCGATTTAGTATATTTTAAGGCGAAGAACTATTCTATCATACCTTGTGGAGTGAGTTTGGAGGATTGCTTCTTGATGGACAAGGCAGAGGCGCGGAAGAAGTTAGGGTGGAGTGATGATAAGAAGTACATCCTATTTGGCGGGGCGTTTGACAATGAAAGAAAGAATTATGCTTTATTACGCGATGCTATTGCGAAACTCAACGAACAATCACCAATCACCAATCACCAATTACCAATTGAGAGCGTAGAAATGAAAAATCTCACGCGCTCACAGTGTGTCCTCAGAATGAACGCATGCGATGTCTTCGCATTGCCGACGAAGAATGAGGGAAGTCCTCAGGCTCTTAAAGAGGCGATGGCGTGCAACTGTCCGATTGTCGCAACGGATGTGGCGGATATTAAGCATCTGCTCGGAGATTTGCCGGGACATTTTGTGCTGTCAAACAAAAGAGGCAATGCGGCGTGGTGGAAAGGAGATGAACATTCTATTGATGAAATGGTGCAATTGCTTAATGATGCATTGAAGTTCGAAGGACGAACGGAAGGACGCAAACGAATCGTGGAGTTAGGCTATACCAATGAACTAGTAGCAAAGAAGATTATTAAGATATATGAAGATATTATCCGAAAATAACATAAATCGAGACGAGTGGAACGCGTTAGTGCACGCATCAGCGACTGGCACATGGTTTCAATCTCCTGAGGCATTTGACTTTTTTGTGTCAATGCCGGAGTTATTTAAACCGTTTGCTGTCGCTTTAGCATGTGACCCCGCTGGGACTCAAACCCGGTTGCGTGCTATTTGTGTTGGTTTTGTGACAGTGGAGAAAAATACTGTGAAGCAATTTTTTACACGACGTGCTATCATTATCGGAGGTCCTTGTATTGCAGACGATTGCACGGATGAAGAGGTAGCTGCGCTGATGAAGGCGGTGAAAAGCACCCTCCTTTTAGGGAGGGATGGGGTAGGCTCCTCTCCCATATACATCGAAACACGGAATTTTAATGACTATTCTCGATGGAAAGGGGCGTTTGCGAAAGCCGGATTTAGTTATGAACCGCATCTCAACTTCCATGTGGATACGAGTAGTGTGGAGGTTGTTGAGGCGAATTTAGGCAAAAGCCGGAAACGAGATATACGTACGTCTTTGAGGGATGGTGCGACGATTATTGAAAAGCCGACATTGGAGCAAGTGCGGGAGTATTATGCGATATTGGCGAATCTGTACAAAACACGTGTGAAGACACCGTTATTTCCATTCTCGTTCTTTGAGAAGTTATGGCAGCACAAAGATGGACGTTTCATTCTGGTTGCTTTGAATAATGAGATAATAGGTGGCACCGTATGTGTGGAGCAGGAAGGGAAGTGCTTATTCGAGTGGTTCGCATGCGGACGAGACGGAGAATGGAAAACCATATTCCCATCGACAGTGGCTACGTACTCCGGCATTCGTTATGCTGCAGAGCATAACTGCCCACGCTTCGATATGATGGGAGCTGGAAAACCGGACGAAGCATATGGAGTACGAGATTTTAAAGCAAAGTTTGGTGGTACCGAAGTCGAACATGGCCGCTTCCTCTGCATCACGAAACCGGTGTTGTATCGCATTGGCGTACTCGGAGTGAAGATTCTAAAGAAACTGAAGTAGTCCAAAAGTGGTTAAAAATACAAGATTTAGACAAAATTTTGCTAAAAAACTTGCATATTCCAAATAATTGTAGTACTTTTGCGCTTGTAAATATTTGGATTTTGTCTAAAAAACGCAAATTTATTTGTTTGGAAAAAATCTGATATGAAGTGATTATTTGTTTGGAATTTGTCCTAAAACGGACATAAAAATCTTATAATCAATGTATAAGGAACGAAATGTTGATGCGGCTTTACAAGCATGGGCAAAAAGCGAAAACCATAAGACTCTCCTTCTTCGTGGAGCACGACAGGTTGGAAAATCAACAGCCGTTAGACATTTAGGAGAACAATTTGAGAGTTTTGTTGAAATAAATTTCGACAAGCAGAAATCCTTCCATGCCCTTTTCAACGGAGATCTTGATGCACATGTGATAGCATCTCAGATAGCGAACCTGACGGGTAAACCGGTACAACCCGGCAAGACGTTGCTGTTCTTTGATGAGATTCAAGCTTGCCCCAATGCTATCTTAAGCCTACGTTTCTTCCGAGAGGATTATCCGGAGTTGCATGTGATAGCAGCCGGTTCGTTACTGGAATTTGCATTAGGAGAACTCCCTACCTTTGGTGTAGGCCGGATGAAGTCGCTATTCATGTACCCGATGAGTTTTGACGAGTTCTTGAAAGCAACGGGACATGCAGGACTGATTGAAGAGCGCAAACAAGCAGATCCTACGCATCCGTTGAACGAGGTTTTCTATAAGCAATTAGTGCAACAATTCCGCAATTTTATCATGGTAGGTGGCTTGCCGGAAGTGGTATGCAAATGGGATGAGACGGGAGACTACTTGCAATGTCAGGAGCTGCAAGACGAGTTGATCATCGGTTACGAGGATGACTTTGCGAAATACAAGAAGAAAGTAAATCCGACATTGCTACGCCAAGTGCTTCGAAGCGCTGCATCTCAGATCACGAATAAGTTTGTTTATGCGCAAGTATCGGATGAAAAAGCAGCGAAAGTGCGTGCAGCGTTGGATCTGTTGATAATGGCCGGATTGCTTATTCCGGCAACACGTACTTCCGCAAACGGTTTGCCATTGGGAGATGAGGCAGATCCATCGTACCAGAAGATCCTGGTTTTTGACAGTGGAATCCTATTGCGGCTTTTGCATATGTCGCTGGGTTCGATCCAGCACATCACGGAGGAGATACTTACAGCGAGTGAAGCGGATCTGGTAAACAAAGGTAAGATCAGCGAAATGGTTGCCGGTCTGGAAATCATCAAAAACATGCCGAGCAATCTGCGTCACGAGTTGTATTATTGGGAACGTGAGGAGAAGAACAGTCGTTCTGAGGTGGATTACCTGGAGCCATTCAATGGGCGAGTGCTGCCAATCGAAGTGAAAGCAGAGACGCAAGGGGGGATGAAGAGCTTATGGACGCTTATGCGCGAGAAGGGATTGGATTATGCGTTGCGGTGCTCTCTTGAGAACTTTGGTCATTTTGACTATGAGGATAAGTTGGATCAAGGAGCTATTCGGCATGTGGATATCATTCCGCTGTATGCTATAGGGCAGATGCCGATTTTTGATATAATTTTCAAACGATGAATATATTGATTGATATAAATCATCCTGCGCATGTACACATGTTTAGATGCTTTGCGCATGAGATGATTGAGCGGGGACATAACGTTCTTTTCACGATTCGGGACAAGGAGTTCGAGAAGAACCTGCTGGATGCAGAAGGATTGCCATATGTGAACCTGGGACGCAAACGTGCAGGGAAGATAAGTCGGGTGCTGTTTAACCTGCAATGTGTATGCAAGGTATGGCGGATAGCACGTCGGTTCAAAACGGATGTGTTCCTCAGTCACGGCTCTATCGTGGCAGCGCATGTGGCACGGATGCTGGGCAAACCGGCTATCGCGTTTGAAGATACATTCAACATGGAGCAAGTGCGGATGTACCTGCCGTTCACGTCCGTCGTGCTGACCAGCGATTATGAGCATCCTATCCATGATGCCAAAGTGCTCAAATATCCCGGATACAACGAACTGCTGTACCTCCATCCGCATCGGTTCACGCCGATGAAGCGGGAAGAGGTGTGCCGGTTGCTGAGCATTCGGCCGGAGGAACGGTATGTGTTGATGCGGTTCGTGTCATGGCATGCGACGCATGATAAGGGACACAAGGGCGTGTCGTTCGAGAATAAACTCGAGGCAGTGCGGCAGATGAGTCGGTATGCGCGAGTGTTCATCTCGTCCGAGAGTCCGTTGCCTTTGGAACTGGCAGAGTACAAGCTACCCACAGCACCCGAACTAATAGGGCATGTCCTGGCTCATTCTACACTCGTCTTCGGCGAGTCTGCTACTATGGTCTCCGAGGCAGCGATGTTAGGTGTGTCAGGGATTTATCTTGACGACACGGGACGGTACTACACTCGTGATCTACAACAGCGATATGGTTTGTGCTGGTGCTACACGGAATCTCCTGAAGACCAGCAATCTGCAATCGCCCAAGCAGTCTCTCTCCTTTCTCTCGACCAGGCTTCCCTCTCTGCCCGGATGCATGCCGCCTCACAGAAGTTGCTGAGCGAGAAGATCGATGTGACAGGATGGCTTGTGTGGTTTATAGAAAACTATCCATCCTCTGTTGACACAATAAGAAATGCGGATGAGGCATTTTGGAAGAAGTTTAAATAAGTTATGAAGATAACATTGATTGCGGGGGGGGAAGGAAAGAGTGGTGAATTGTAAAAAATCACTAAAAATTCAAAATAATGGCATACACTCTTGTGTATGTCATTTTTTTTTTGTACCTTTGCGGCCGCAAAGGTTTTTGAGTATCTATGAAGGTATCGGATAGAGTGCATAGTATCGCAGCATCGCAGAGTTTGGCGATGGCGGCGAGAGCCAGAGCAATGAAGGCTGCAGGGATCGATGTGATCAGTATGTCATTGGGCGAACCGGATATGGAAACGCCTATTTATATTCGTCAAGCCGCGCAAGAAGCGGTTGCAGACGGTTGGTCGCATTATGGTCCCGTGGCGGGTATTCCGTCGTTGCGTGCCGCCATTGCGAGACAGCAGAATAATGTGGTAGGCAATCGTATTGCGTGGGAGGCAGATGACGTGATGGTTTCTGTTGGCGCGAAGATGGCCATCTACAATGCCATTCAGACTGCTATCAATCCGGGAGATGAAGTGATTATTCCGATGCCGAGTTGGGTGAGTTACAGCGAGATGGTGAAGTTAGCCGGAGGTAAAGTCGTAGCCGTGGATACGAAGTTTGAGGACGACTACTGCATGACCCCGGAGCAACTGCGTGCTGCGTTGAGTGATAAGACACGTATGCTGATTCTTTGCAGTCCGAACAATCCGACGGGCTCTATTTATAATCGTGAGAAATTAGAGGCACTGGTGGCCATATTGCGTGATTATCCGGAGGTTTGTGTGCTGTCGGACGAGATATATGCATCGTTATCGTACGACATCTCGCCTTTGAGTATGGCTGCTTTCGAACCCTTGTCTGATCGGTTGATCATCGTAAACGGTGTGAGCAAAGCTTATGCGATGACGGGATACCGAATCGGTTGGTTGATGACGAAGAATCGTCCATTTATCAATGCTTGTATTCGTTTGCAAGGGCAGCAGTTAACCTGTGCTACGATGGTGGCGCAGAAGGCAGCCGAAGCCGCTTTGACAGGTCCGCAGACTTGTGTGGAACAGATGCGAACGGTGTTTGAAGAACGCAGGGATTTGATTTGTCGTTTGGCTGCCGAGATACCCGGTTGGAAGTTCAAGAAACCGCAAGGTGCGTTCTATCTTTTCCCGGATGTGAGTGCGATAGGTTACGGTAACGCGGTAGCAGAGATGCTGCTGGAGAAAGCGCATGTGGCAGTAGTACCTGGTGTGGCGTTCGGTTGCCCGGAGTGTATCCGTTTGTCGTATGCTATATCAACGGAGGAGATCAAAGAGGCGATGAGGAGGATTAAGGAATTAGGGAATTAACGAATGAACGAATGAAAGAATGAAAGAGTTAAGGAATTAGGGAATTAGGGATTAGTGATTAGAGATTGATTATGGATATAGTATTATTGATCATAGCTGGAGTACTGATGATAATCGGTATTATCGGATGTATTATTCCCGGAGTGCCGGGAGTGCCGGTGAGTTATGTAGGCATGTGGATCGCGCAAGCTACGGATCGTGTTGATTTCAGTTGGTACACCTTGTTGATTTGGGGTTTGGTAACCATTGCGGTTACGATTATGGACTATGTGATACCGGCATGGGGCGCCAAACGCTATGGAGGTTCGAGTTACGGTATGTGGGGTAGTACGATAGGTGTGTTTGTGGGGCTGTTCTTTGGCCCGCTGGGTGTGTTGTTGGCTCCGTTGATCGGTGCGATCATCGGTGAGTTGATTAATGACAAGGACTTCAAGACGGCTGTCAAAGCCGGATGGGGCAGTTTCTTGGGGTTATTTTTCGGAACGATATTAAAATTGATTTGCAGCGTTTGGATGACGGTGCTTTTGGTGCTGGCTATTTGGTAAGATATGATTCGTGAGGATTGGTATAGAAGGTTGATCGTTGATTTGCTGGTGTGGATATTGGCTGCGTCAGCATGTATCCTTTGGCGTTGGGTGGCGGCTAAGACTTCGCTTAGTGCTTATTGGGCGATGTTCGGTGTGTTGACAGTACTATGGATGATTGTCGGTTGGGCTGTTCAGTTATACCGTTCGTATAAAGACACCTGGTTCTGGCAATCGTTGTTGTCGTTGTCGGTGGATGCCGGTATTTTGATCGGTTTGTGCTGGTGGATATTACCGCAGTTACCCTGGGGCTTGTCTCCCCGTGTGGCGCAATGGACGATATTGGTAGTGGCGGCATTAGAGACGGTGGTGACATTGCTGGAGCATTATTGGAAGTATGCAACGAACATGACGGTGCCGGTGATGCAGATCGAGCAACGTACCGGTGCTGTGTCTGCCCGACCGGATGAACCTCGTGCCACCTTGTCAATGCGTTCGATCCGTCAATCGGTGCTGAGTGTGACGACGGAGGAGGACTACCGGATGTTGCTGGATAAAGCACGTCTGGATAGCAAGCAGACGAAATCAGTGTGCGATAGAAATAGTTTTGCCTTTTTGCAGATTCCTGATTATCAGTACCAGACGATTGTTGATTTGACATTGCTGAATGATGCAAGAGGCATCAATAAGCGTTTCTGTATCATCAATCAGAAGTTGCCGGACGGAGGACGCTATGTCTGCTGTTACCGTCCGCAGGAATATATCAAGCAGAAGATATTAAAGAAATATCCATGGGGCATTAACTGGTTGGTGTACTGTTTGTATTTCTGGCACAAGCGTGTTTGGCCGAGATTAACCTTGACGAGTCGGTTGTACTATGACGTGACGAAGGGTAAGAAACGTATGCTGAGCAAGACCGAGGTGCTGGGTCGTTTATATTACTGCGGATTTGAAGTGGATGAGATTGTACCGATGGGACATATCGAATATGTGTTTGCCCATCGTCACTCCCAGCCGTATCCGCAGGAACAGATCAAGGTGTATGGGCCGCTGATCAAGTTGCCACGCGTATGCAAGAACAAGGAGATCCGGTATTTCTATAAGTTCCGCACGATGCACCCGTATGCTGAGTATATACAGAAATATGTCTTTGATGCGCGTGGAGGTATGGATATATCGGATAAGAGTAATGACGATTGGCGAATAACCACATGGGGTAAGTTCTTGCGCAAATATTGGTTGGACGAGTTACCGATGTTGATTAACTGGTTGAAGCGCGATGTGAAGTTGGTAGGTGTCCGTCCGATCAGTAAGACGATGTTTGAAACCTATCCGGAGTGGTTGCAGGAGAAACGGACGAAGTGCAAGCCGGGCTTGATTCCTCCCTTCTACATCGATCATCCGAATACATTTGATGAACTTTTTGCGAGTGAAGATAAATACCTGACGGAGTATCTGGCGCATCCGATACGGACGGATATCAAGTATTTCTTCAAGACGATGTTTTCCATACTAACGCGTAAGACGCATAGTGCGTAGAGGAGTGTATGGTGTAAGGTGTATGATTAAAGGACTCAAATATATTATTTTAGCAGCGAACATTGCTTTCTTTGCAGTGATGGCAATGGTGTTGCCGTTGGGATTTGAGGAAAATGACGATGTGGCAATGGCGATGATAGCCAACGGCAGTTATTCAGGTGCTCCGGACGGACATCTGGTGTTTATCAATATTCTGTACGGTTGGGTGATTGCTGCCTTGTATAGTTGGACAACCGCCATCGAGTGGTACACCTTGGCTTTTGCTGTGTTGCAGATCTTATCAATGTCCGTCTTGGCTTATTGCATCTTGACGATGCCGAACCGGTCGAGATGGGAACGGGTGTTATGGATGATACTGCTGTATGTCCTTTGGGCACGTATGATTGTAGCCTTGCAGTTCACGACGACAGCCGGAGTGGTATGTCTTGCCGGATGCATGTTGCTGCTTAGGGAACGGAAAAGGGCACGATGGACAGGAGTGTTACTGGTGATTGTCGCATCGCTGATTCGTTATCATGCAGCCAGTTTGGTGGGTTTGCTGATGGCTCCGATCATCCTATTTACTTACCGTACGGAGTGGCGTAAGTACTTGCCGTTATTGCTGATGATGGTGGTGGCTGTCGGTTGCCGAATGGTGAACAAAAAGATTTACGATAGCGATCCCGAGTGGAAATATTATCGGGAGTATAACATGGCAAGGGCGCAGTTGAATGACAACCCGAATGCATATAAACTGCAGCAAGAGAACTTGCCGGAAGGAGTGGATATTGTTGATTACAAGTTACTCTTGCAATTCACTCCGGATGCGGAGCAGATAGATTTGCCTACGATACAAGCTTTGCAGAAACGGGTAGGTGAGACACCCAGAAAAGAGCAATTCAGAAATCTGCATCGGTTGGATAAGTACGTAGTGGAGATCATTATTCTGCTGGCGATATTGGTGCTGATGATGCTTGCCACCGGTAATAAGTCGAAATATATCTTCTTGATTTTATATACCTTTTTCGTGATGGTGCTGATTATTCATGTAGGCATGACGGGTTTCTTGAAGAACCGTGTCTTCATCTGCATGTTAATGCCGATGATGATGACGGACTTTGTCTTATTGCCGAAGACGACCGGTACGAAACGAACAAGGAGTATCGTTATTGTACTGGCTTTGTTGAGCGGATGGTATGTGTATCAAACGATAGATACGAAGATTAATGCGCACCGTAAAAAGGACAGCCTCGTGTGGGAGCAGATTCCGTTAATCAAGAGTGTGTCGGATAACTCGTATTTGGTGACTTTGGGTACTTCCATGCGTATGGAGGCGACGGATCCTTGGAACATATGGCCGTATTCGTGTCGCAAATATACCTTGGGTTGGATGACTTATATCCCGTTCAATAAGACGGTAGGGCATAGTTACAAGGCCTTGTTGCGGGACGATGTCTATGTGTTCACCGATGCACGATACGCAGAAGAGAATACGGCTTTGCAACGTATCTGCGGACAGATAGAGAAACGTTATGGCATCCCTACCACCATCGAGTGCCTTAGTGCCAATGAACGATATGCGGTGGTGAAGATTAAAGAGATTAGAGATTAGGGATTAGGGAATAGCGATTAGAGATTTGCGATTAGTGATGAAGAGTTTAGCAATCATAGGAGCCAGTTATCTACAACGGCCGTTGGTAGAACGTGCCAGGCAGATGGGGTTACGGACGATATGTTTCTCCTGGCCGGAAGGAGCAGTATGCAAAGAAATCTGCGATGTGTTTTATCCCATATCTATTACGGAGAAGGAGGAGATTACCCGCATATGCAAGGACGAGCGGATTGACGGAGTATGTACCATAGCAAGCGATGTTGCTGCACCGACTGTGGCGTATGTAGCGGAACAGTTAGGGTTGACGGGAAACAAATACGAAGCAGCCGTTCGTGCCCATGACAAGCATTTGATGCGTGCCGCATTGGTGGCCGCAGGTGTGGACTGTCCGCATTATGTAGTCGAAAGTAGAAAGTCAAAAGTCGAAAGAAGCGGGTTGGCATTGCCGTTGATAGTGAAACCGAGTGATCGAAGCGGAAGTCTGGGTGTACAAAAAATCACCCGATGGGAGGATTTGGATGCGGCAGTACAAAAGGCGCTGGACGTGTCTATTATCGGTGAGGCGCTTATTGAGGAATATATCGAAGGCCGTGAGATAAGCGTGGAGATGATCTCGTGCGGAGGTGTGCATCATGCGTTGCAGATCACGGATAAGGTAACGACCGGAGCTCCGCATTTTGTAGAGTTGGCGCACCATCAGCCTTCGGATTTACCGGCAGCGATGCAGGATCATATTTTTGATATCTCTCGTCAAGCATTGGATGCGCTGGGTTTGACGAATGGAGCAAGTCATTCGGAGTATAAGATTACCAAAGAGGGCCGTATTGTGGTGATGGAGATAGGTGGCCGTATGGGAGGAGACTTCATTGGTTCGAACTTGGTGCAGTTGAGTACCGGATATGATTTTCTGCAAGGTGTGATAGAGGTGGCATTGGGAGAGACGATACAACCCGTGAAGACCAAAGCGGCATATAGCGGTGTGTATTTCTTGAGTGGTGTGACACCTGAAGTGCAGTTCTATATTACTCATGCATCGGATTATAAGCAGATCGTGCTATCGGAACAGACGGATACGGAGATTCGTCCGTTAACCTGCAGTGCCGATAGAAGCGGTTATTTTATATACTGCGATGCGCATCGTCGTTTTGAGACACTGCGAGATAAAACAGTGATGGTACTTGGAGGCGGACGCTATCAGTTACCGCTTATTCGAGCCGCACGCGCAGCCGGATGCCGGGTGCTGGTATTGGGTTGGCCGGGTGATTTCCCGGGATACGAGTATGCAAGCAAGTGGTATGATGTCGATATTATGGATTCGGATGCGGTGATCCGTATTGCGAAGGACGAAGCGATAGACGGTATAGTGGGGTGCGGCTCGGATTTCATTTTACCAACCATCGGTCGTGTGGTAGATGCATTGGGTTTACCCGGAACGGGTTACCATTCCTCGGTTGTGGCAAGCGACAAGAGTCTGATGAAAGCCGCTTTTGCGCGAACCGGAGTTCGTACGGCTATTTATGAGCAGGTAGAAAATAAAGAACAAGCCATAGAAGCGGCAGAGCGCATCGGTTATCCTGTTGTGCTGAAAATCGTAGATGGCAGTGGAAGCAAAGGGGTGGTGATCTGTCAAGACACCCAAGCCTTGGGAACTGCCTATGATGATGTATTGCCCTTGACGCATCATCCCTATATGGTGGTAGAGCAATTTGTGGACGGCGTGGAGTTTGGTGCGCAAGCCTTTGTACAGAATGGTCATTTGCAGTTCGTGATGCTGCATGGAGATATTGTCTATCAAGGAAATAGCGGAATACCGGTAGGGCATTATGCACCGTCTTTGACGGAATATGAAGGATTGCAAGCAGACGCAGAGGAGCAATTACGTCGTGCTATTGAAGCATTGGAGATAGATAACTGCGCCATCAATGCGGATTTCATCTTGCATGACGGCAAGGTGTTTGTATTGGAGATAGGGGCACGTGCAGGAGCTACCTGTTTGCCGGAATTGGTGAGCGAATGTTATTCGATAGATTATTACACCTGCCTTCTCTGCGGAGCATGCGGATTGCCTTTGCCTGACATGAAACGAGACCGCTTACATCCGGCATTGGTTTATACGCCGTTTAGCACGAAGACGGGAACGGTGAAAGCATTACACAAACCGACATGCGAAGGAATCGTTGCATGTGAGATCTATCCGCAGGTGGGCGATGAGGTGCATGCCTTCCGTACAGCCTATGACCGGATTGGTCATCTGGTGATGGAAGGGGAGAGCATGGAGGAATTACTGCATTGTTTTGAGACGCAGATCCAACCGTTTGAATTTGTACAAGTGTCAGAAAATTGAAAAAAGATATGAAATATCAACAGTCTATATCGGTGGTAGTGCCGATATATAATGACGAAGAGGTGATTGCCGAACTGCATCGTCGTTTACGTCCGGTGATGGAGCAGATTACGGCAGATTACGAACTTATTCTGGTGGATGACGGTAGTAGAGATCACTCCTGGCAGAAGATGCTGGAGGTTCGTCAGGAGAATGAACATGTACGTGCCGTTCGGTTAAGCCGTAATTTTGGTCAGCAGAGTGCGATCGCTGCCGGTTTATCCTTGACGAGTAAGGAGTTGATCGTACTGATGGATAGCGACTTACAGGATCGACCGGAGGATATTCCTGTGCTTATTGATGCCTTACTGGCAGACAAGCAGGCCACGATGGCGATTGCGCAGTGGGAGGAACGCAAGGACAGTAAGATGAAATTGGCTGTCTCCCGTTTGTTTCAACGCGTGAGCAATCGTATTACCGAGATCCATACGATGCCGCGTTTGGGTATTTTCCGGGTGATGAAGAAGAGCGTGGTGGATGAATTGAAGAAATTCCCGGAGAAGACAGCCACGACAGTAAGTTTGTTGTATTATATCGGCAGTAAGTACGTAGCTGTACCGCTGAAACGCGATGCACGTTTTGCCGGTAAGAGCGGATATAACCTGCGAAAGATGTTAGCACTCACCTTTGCGCGTATCTTCTCGTTCTCAATGTTCCCCATCCGTATCGTCACCTATCTGGGGGCCTTGTTATGTGTGGGCAGTATGATAGCGGCGTTGGCGTTGGTCATCTATAAGTTGGTAGGTAATGTGGTTGCCGGTTGGACCAGTATGATGGTGCTGATGTTGTTCCTCTTCGGACTTAACTTCGCCTTCCTCGGCGTGCTAGGAGAATATGTGGGGCGTATCTTCCTGGAGACCAAGCAACGTCCTAAATTCATGATAGGAGAAATCGTATGAGCGGCATGATGAGATATAATATGCAACAACTGCATCGGATGGTGGGGCAACGTCTGGTGATGTCTCCATGGTTTGACCTGCCGATCGGATTACAATGGCGGGACAGTAAGTACCGTCGCCTCTTTCATGCCGGCAAAGGTTTGCATGTGGGCCATAACGTACATATCGATCGGGAGCATAAGCAGTTAACGGGTTCGATAGTCATTGGCAAGAAAGTGTTCATCAGTCATGATGTATTACTGGATTATACCGGACATCTGACGATAGGGGATGAGGTATGGATCTTGCAAGGAACGCATATCATCACCCATAAGCATGACATCGCTGAACTGCGCAGGACGGGAATCAACCCGACAGAACAGACCAGTTTGGTGATAGGAGAAAAAGCCTATATCGGCAGTAATGTGACGATCTTGCCGACTTGTCATTCGATCGGTAAGTATGCAGTGGTCGGAGCCGGAGCCGTAGTGACCAAAGATGTACCGGATTATGCGGTAGTGGTAGGTAATCCGGCTAAACAAATACGGGATGTACGCGATGAATAAGACAATACAATATATTTCGTTGATACTGGTGTACTTGTTCTACGCCTCCTTGTCACTGCTGATTAAGTTCACCGGTCTGCAAGAACCGATGTCGCTTTATTGGTTTGCAGGAACGGTGGGACTGATAGCAGGGCTCGGTATCTATGCGATGGCGTGGCAACAGATTCTCAAGCGAGTGGATTTGGGTACTGCTTATATGTTCAAAGGTACCAGTCTTATCTTCATCATGATTCTATTGGCGGCTTGTTATGGCGAACCCGTTACGGTGACGAAGATTCTCGGAACGGCGATAATCGTGGTAGGTATCACTCTTTATGCGAAATGTTAAGGTATGGGATATATATTGGTCATAATCAGTGCGTTAATAGCCGTTGTGAGTCAGATGATGCTCAAGCATAGTGCGCGTAAGGAGCATGACACCTGGTGGCGCGAATATATTAATGTATGGGTTATCGGAGGATACGGACTGATGGTTGTCAGCCTTATCATCAACCTGATAGCGATCCATATGGGTATCTTGGCACAGGAAGTAAGTATCATCGAGTGCATCAATTATCTGCTTATCCCATTGGCGGCTTGGATGGTTTTCAAAGAGCCGATCACGAAGCGAAAGATGTTGGCGATAGGCGTGATCATGGTGGGAGTAGTGGTGTTCTTTTTGTAAAATATTGTAAAACTATGATAAATTTTAATCAACCACATTTAACGGGAAAAGAAGCCCATTATATGTACGAAGCGGTGTATGCCGGCAAATTATCCGGTAACGGAAAGTTCACGAAGGCTTGTCAGGCATGGTTTGAGCAGCATTACGGTTTTCGTAAGGCATTGCTGACAACCAGTGGTACGGATGCCTTGGAGATGTGCGCTATGCTCTGTGACTTGAAGCCAGGAGACGAGGTCATCGTGCCCAGTTACACGTTCGTCAGCACGGCATTGGCGTTTCTGCGTGAAGGCGCCAAGGTGGTGTTTGCGGACAGCATGCAGCGTAATCCGAATATCGATGCGCAGACCATAGAGGCTTTGATTACGCCTCATACCAAGGTCATTGTACCGGTACATTATGCGGGTGTGGCTTGCGATATGGATGCCATCATGGCATTGGCAGAGAAATACAACCTGCTCGTGGTGGAGGATGCGGCGCAAGCTATTGACAGTTATTACAAATCGAATACTGGCAAATCGACGATTCGTCCATTGGGTTCGATAGGTCATCTGGCAGCGTTCTCGTTCCACGAGACCAAGAATATTACTGCCGGAGGAGAGGGTGGTCTGTTGGTAGTCAATGATGAGCGTTTTGTGCGTCGTGCAGAGATCCTTTGGGAGAAGGGAACCAACCGTGCCGAGTTCTTCCGTGGTGAAGTCAATAAATACGGTTGGGTCGATATGGGTTCTTCCTTCCTGCCAAGCGAAGTGAACGCAGCGTTCCTTTATGCGCAGTTGGAGAACCTGGATGCGATTCAAGCGAAGCGTAAGGCCTTGTGGAACCGTTACTATCAGCACCTCAAACCCTTGGCAGACAAAGGCTGTTTTACCATGCCGGATATCCCGGAGTATGCGACGAATAATGCCCATATGTTCTACCTCGTGTTGCCGGATCTGGAGCAGCGGACTGCGCTCATCAAGTATCTGAAAGAGAACGGAGTAGGGGCTGTGTTCCATTATCTGAGTCTGCATAGCAGCGAGTATTATCACGCCAAACATGACGGCAGAGCCTTGCCGCAATGCGATCGCTATGCGGATTGTCTGGTTCGTTTGCCTTTGTTCTTTGACTTGACTATCGAGCAAGTGGATTCTATATGCGACTTGTTAAAAACATACTATCAGTAATCCTGCTGCTTTTCACGCTGGTCTGGTCGCTCTGGTACGTCTTTGCGGGCTTCGGTAATCCGATGGATCCGTTCTTCTGGCTGTACAAGTACCAGACCTTGGAATGCGGATGGATGACGGTTGGTTCCATCATGGCAGGAGGGGCATGTGTTCGGCTTTTTGGTGCCGAACTGTTGCCTTTGCGTCTTGTGGGCTGGGCATGCACCGTATTGGCGGTTGCGATACCGTATTGCTGTCTGCTGACCAAAGAGCAACGACGTGAAAACATCCATTGGCTGGCGATTACCTACGGACTGATGGGTTACGGTGCGTTTCAGGAACTAAGTCCCGGTACGTTCACCGTTCCTTTGCTTAGCGGTATCGCGACGCTGGCGGTGCTCTACTATCGTCAATCGCAGAAGAAATATCTGATAGGCTTGGGCGTACTTACCGGACTTGCTATCACGGTGCGTTTCCCGAACGTATTGGTGATGCCGATCATACTGGTTTTGCTTTGCTGTAAGCATGGATTCAATCGGAAGACGGTTCGACCGGAAGCGATATATCTGGCGTTGACGACGATCGTTGCAGCGCTTATCTATGGGCTCTCTTCCTATATCATTACGCCTTCGTATGCGGATCCGGTGGCAGGTAGTCATCAGTTCAGTACGCTATTTACGGAGCTTAAAGAGAAAGGGGCGATGTTACTCGGTTTCGCGCTCTTGTGGTTAGGCGTCTTCTTATTGCCGCGCCTGGATCGACCGGCTTGGGTACGATTCAAAGCACGTTTTGTGTTCGCCGGCTTGGCGATAGGCGGTATCCTTATCTATGTGATTACCTACGCCATCGGTGTAAGGACGTGGTATAATATGCCTTTGACCTACATGCTTTCTGCCGGATGCCTAATGCTGACCTTGCTGTCGGAGAAAAAGGAGTATTGGTGGATGGCGGCTATATTCGTTGTGGCGACCTTAGGTACGGATGTCGGATGGCTTAAGTTGTTCCCGGCAGTCGTTTGTCTGGTGCCGGTGGTCGCGGTACAGGAGAAACCGGCGATGCGGCAGTACCTCTATCCGGTGATCTTCGGTTTCACGGCAGCGGTGATGGTTCGTTTCAGTATGAACTGTATCGGCGGAGGGAACCTGCGTAACGCCCATGTGGTCTCGTCCACTTCGCCTTACACGCATATTCGTCTCATGGAAGAGGAGCAGCAGTGGATGGATCGTGTCATCATGGATTATGACAGTATAGGGGCGCCTACTACCTTGGCATTAGGACGACAAGCGCACCGGATGCGTGCGATCACCGGCTGCGAGGCGGCTTGGTTGAATGAGTTCTGGCCATATATCCATGATAGCCTCTATGCCGCGAAATACGAACCGCTTATTGAGCAGCGCCAACCCGTTGTCTTCTGTTTTTATACCATGGAGTACAAAAGCTGCAAATCGAAGGACGGCTATACGCCTATTGAACAAATGCTTCGTGCGAAGGGGTATAAGGAGATAGACAGAAGTGCGTATAAATACATGATTTATGTTCCGAGTGAAGGAATGAAGGATTAGTGATTAGAGATGGTAAAGAAGTTTGACGATATCATGCGCGCGTTACGCGCAGACGCGTACGTACCTATATATATATTATGTGGGGAAGAACCGTATTACACCAATCAGGTTTTTGAGTTCATTGCGTCTCATGCTTTGGACGAGATGGCGCGTGAGTTTGACCAGCAGGTACTCTACGGACGGGATCTGCCGGGTAATGACATCGCGTCGGTGATTGGTGCTGCAAGAGGTTTCGCCATGATGGGAGGACGTAAGGTGATCATTGTTCGGGAAGCCCAAGCGGTGAAGAAATGGGACGCACTCAGTGCCTACCTCGATAACCTCATGCCGCAAACGGTACTGGTCATCTGCTATAACGGCAAACCCGATAAGCGGCAAGGCGTATGGAAGAAGGCGGCAGAGCATCCACAGGTAGCATGGTTACAGTCCGATAAGTTACGCGACTATGAGGTGGAGCGATGGATCAGCGCATATATCCAGGATTATAATAGTCAAAAGCCATCCGAACTCAGTATTGATCCCCGTGTAGCGCCTCTTCTGGCGGATCATATCGGTACGGACCTGACGGCGATAGTGGGAGCGCTGCAGAAACTGATAGACGGCAGACCGGAAGGGGTGAATGTGATTGATCCTGCCCTTGTGGAACGCAATATCGGTATCTCCAAGGATTACAATATTATGGAACTGCAGGCTGCGTTGATACGGGGGGATGTGAAGAAAGCCAATCAGATCACGCAGTATTTCGCGTCCTCCAAGGACCATCCGATCATTCGTGAACTGGCACCGCTGTTCACCTTCTTCTCCAACTTGCTCATGTATCACTACATGGCGGATAAGAGCCAGGCGAACGTGGCGAAGGAGTTAGGCATCAATCCCTATTTCGTAAAGGATTATGTAACGGCTGCCAAACGTTATCCGGCAGGTAAGACATTTCTGATTATCGGTTATCTGCGAGAGACAGACGCACGGTCGAAAGGGGTTAATAACCCTTCGGCGAAAGATGCTGACTTGTGGAAAGAATTGATTTATAAGATTTTGCATTAGTCCGCTTCATATATGCGGAAGGGCTTGTGGTATGGTTCCCATGGGGTAGGGAAACCATGCATCATGACCCATATAATGCTGTCGGTGGTCGCTTGACTGAACTGGCGTTCTTCTTCGAGCAAACGTTCTTTCAGCGTCTTGGTAGGGGTATTCAGTTCTGCGGCATGCAGAGCCCGGAACTGCTCTTCTTCTGCAGCCAAGTCCGCCATCACTTTCGGGTAGATCTTATCGAATAACTGCGGATGGGCAGTGTACCAGACGATGGAGGAATCGAACTGGGCTTGTGTAATATGATGCTTCTCCAGTACCTGCGCGTAATAGATGTTTCTCTTCTCCTGGTCGCCTCGTTTAAATCCGGATACCTGCATCGCAGCATCGGCTTTGTGCAGATCTTTCAATACAGACCGCATCTCACCCGAATGCAGGATGCCTCTCGGACGGCAACTGACTAATAGGATTGTTGCGAACAGTCCTATTAGTATTTGTAATTTGAGATTTGATATTTGCAATTTATTTCTTTTCACCTTTATTCACCTCTTTCATGTAGAAGAGTAGGATGATGATGACGGCTACCGTGATGCAACTGTCCGCAAAGTTAAAGACGGGTCGGAAGAAGAGGACGTCCCCTTCGCTGTTATGGATGATGGGGAAATAGAACATATCGACCACGCGTCCGTAGAACCAACCGGCATAACCGAACAGTTTGCCGTAGAACACGCAGTCGATAATATTTCCCAAAGCGCCTGCGATGATGAGCGCCAAGGTGGCGATATAGCCGGTCTTCGTTTCTTCTCTGCGAATCAGCACATGGATGTACCAACCAAGCAGTCCGACGGCTAAAAGCCGGAAGAGCGTTAATGCCAGTTTGCTGAACCACTCGATGCCAAAAGCCATGCCGTTATTGAGCACGTAGCTGATATGAAACCACGATGTCACTTCATAACTCGCATTCAGTTCCATATGGGTGGCGACGTACAGTTTGATGAACTGGTCAATCGCGACAGAAACCAGTACGATACCGCTTACCAACAGGCTCAGTTTAGTGGTTTTGCTTAGCATAGATCTTATAGTTTAAACGCTGCTTTGACGCGGTTGATACGGTCCAGTTTCTCCCATGTGAACAACTCCACTTCGCGTGTGAAACGTCTTCCGTCGGAGTCGAAGAAGGTCTTGGTAACCACCTCATTAGTACGACCCATATGACCATATTTGGCGGTCTCCTGATACATAGGTTGGGTCAGTCTTAAGTCGCGAATGATAGCAGCCGGACGCAAATCGAATAGTTCGCGAACTTTTTGTGCTATTTCCACATCGCTCATGTCCACCATGGCGGTACCGAAGGTATTGACGTAAAGGGAGACGGGTTCGGCTACACCGATCGCGTAACTGACCTGCACAAGCACCTCGTGTGCCACACCGGCAGCCACCAGATGTTTGGCAATCCAACGGGCTGCATAAGCTGCCGAACGGTCCACTTTGGACGGGTCTTTACCGCTGAAGGCACCGCCACCATGAGCACCGCGTCCACCATAGGTATCTACGATGATCTTACGACCGGTCAGACCGGTATCTCCGTGAGGACCACCGATGACGAAGTTACCGGTAGGGTTGACAAGCAGTTTGGCTTTCGGGTCCTCTAAGAAGACTTCCAACAGATGGCCGTAACGGCTGTCACGGGTTGCTACACGCGGCAGGAGGATCTCAATGATATCGTGTTTGATCATCTCCGGTGTCACAAGCAGGTACTTATCGCCGATATGCAGTTTCTCGTCATGCTGGGTACTGAGGACGATGGTGTCGATACGAACGGGTTGGTTCTGCTCATCGTACTCGATGGTCACTTGTGACTTGCTATCCGGACGGAGATAGGTCATCTGCTCACCTTCCTTACGGATCTTGGCGAGGGTATAGACCAGCGTGTGCGCCAAGTCCAACGTAAGCGGCATGTAGTTATCCGTCTCATCTGTGGCGTAACCGAACATCATACCTTGGTCACCGGCACCTTGATCTTCTGCTTTGCCGCGATTGACGCCCATGTTGATATCTGCGGACTGCGCATGGAGCGAAGTGAGGATACCGCAACTCTCCGCTTCGAACTTATACTCCGCTTTGGTGTAACCGATATCGGCAATGGTCTTGCGAGCGATCTGCTGAACGTCCACCCAACCTTTGCAGGTCACTTCGCCGGCAATGACTACTTGTCCTGTGGTACAAAGTGTCTCGCATGCCACGTGTGCGTCTGCGTCCTGAGCCAACATGTTATCCAAAATAGCGTCCGATATCTGGTCGCTCACTTTATCCGGATGTCCTTCGGACACCGATTCCGATGTAAATAAATAATGCATATAGAATGTGTAGTTAATTCAATTTACCAAGCAAACAGCGGATGTTGGATCATCTCACGGTTCACTTCTTCGCGTACGGCTTTGTTCACCGCTTCGTTGGACGGGTCTTGCAGCACCTTATCAATCAGTTCTACGATCCATGGCATCTTGTCTTCCTTCAGACCACGTGTTGTGATGGCCGGCGTACCGAAACGGAGACCGGATGTCTGGAAAGCGGAACGGCTGTCAAAAGGTACCATGTTCTTATTTGTGGTGATGTCGGCAGCTACGAGTGCCTGTTCGGCCACCTTACCCGTCAGTTCGGGGTATTTGGTACGCAGGTCAATGAGCATGGAGTGGTTATCCGTACCACCGGAGATCACTTTGTAGCCCTTATCCATGAAGGCTTGCGCCATGACGGCTGCATTGCGTTGCACTTGACGTTGATAGACCTTGAAGTCCTCCGTCAGCGCCTCACCGAAAGCAACTGCTTTAGCAGCTATCACGTGCTCTAACGGACCGCCTTGAGTACCCGGGAAGACCGCGGAGTCGAGTAGGGCAGACATCTTCTTGATCTCCCCTTTCGGCGTGGTCTTACCCCACGGGTTATCGAAATCTTTGCCCATGAGAATAACACCTCCGCGCGGTCCTCGAAGGGTCTTATGGGTCGTACTGGTCACGATATGCGCATACTTGAGCGGGTTCTCCAGCAGTCCGGCAGCAATCAGTCCGGCAGGGTGCGCCATATCGACCATGAAGATAGCACCTATCTCATCGGCTACCCGACGGATACGGGCATAGTCCCACTCCCGACTATACGCCGATGCTCCTGCGATGATCAGTTTGGGACGATGGGTACGGGCTTTGAGTTCCAGGTCATCGTAATCGACACGACCCGTTGCTTCATCCAGATCGTAACCGATGGCGTTGAACATAAGACCGCTGAAATTAACGGCTGAACCGTGACTGAGGTGACCGCCGTGACTGAGGTTAAGACCCATGAAGGTATCTCCGGCTTTGAGGCAAGCCATGAAGACCGCCATGTTGGCTTGCGCACCGCTATGCGGCTGAACGTTCACGTATTCAGCGTTATAGAGTTGTTTGAGACGGTCGCGTGCGATATTCTCTGCGATATCGACTACCTCACAACCACCGTAATAACGGTGACCTGGGTAACCCTCTGCGTACTTATTGGTGAGCACGCTGCCCATCGCTTCCATCACCTGGTCGCTTACGAAGTTCTCACTGGCGATGAGTTCAATCCCTTTGGTCTGACGTTCCCGTTCCCGACGGATGACGTCAAAAATCTCTGTGTCACGAATCATATGTTCTGTATTTTAATAGCAAAGGGGAACTTACCGTTCCCCTTGAGCCACTTCCCGGACTCGAACCGGGGACCTACGCATTACGAATGCGTTGCTCTACCAACTGAGCCAAAGTGGCAAGATCGTGTGCAACTTGTTGTGCACGAACTTAGCCTTTAGTGGCGGAGCTTTTCCTTAAAAGCGGGTGCAAAGGTACTGCTTTTTTTTGGAATATGCAAATATTTTCGCATTTTTTTTGCATATATGGTATAATTTTTGTACCTTTGCAGCCGGAAATGAGAAAAATAGCGTGTATAATAGTCTTTTTGTGTACGTTTGGCGGTCTTTTTGCGCAGACGCATACGCATATTTATAAGGAGCAGATCCGTACCCTTCGTGTGGCACGGGAGGTGTTGATGCTGGATGATCCGGCACCCTTGCATATCTCGTTTGACGAGATGAGTCATGATGTACACATGTACACGTACACGGTGCAAATGTTAGCGCCGGAAGACGAACAGATAACGTATAACGGAGAATTGTTGAGCAGCGAGTACCTGCAGGGATTCACGACGCAGGACATCACGGACTATGAACACTCGATCAACACGAGCAGGGAGTACACGCATTATTGGTTTGAGTTCCCCAACGAAGACATGCGGATCACCAAGAGCGGGCTGTACCTGTTGACCATCTATGAGGACGGTAATCCGGACGATAGGGTGGCAGACGTGATGTTCTGCGTGGTGGAACCGAAAGTGAAGATAGACGCCAAGGTGCGGGCGAATACAGATATTGAGTTCAACGGACGCTATCAGCAGGTGGATGTCGATGTGACGATGAGTGAAGAGCTAAGAGGAGTGTACACTGAAGAGTGGAGAGTGGTGGTGACCCAAAATAACCGTTTGGATAATGCGGTGACTTTGACGAGGCCTACGTTCGTAGAACCGAACCGCCTACGCTATATCAATACGAAGGACCTGATCTTCGAGGGTGGAAACGAGTACCTGCATTTTGATGCATTCAGTTGTTTCTATGCGGGTTACGGTATTGACCGAGTGGTTCATGAGATGGGTGACTACCATGCGGTGCTGTTAGCGGATGAGAAACGTACGGACCAATATATCCATCAGTTCGATTCGGACGGCCGATATGTGGTGAACGCCGAGCGAACGGGGGATGTGGACACCGAAGCCGAATATATGTGGGTACACTGGACGCTGCCTATGGAGCAGCCATGGTTCGACGGGGCGTTGTATGTAGGCGGTGATCTGTTCGGCAATGAGTTGGGCATGCCTAACCGGATGCAGTACGATGCGGAAAGGAAGGCGTACTGGTTGACTGCCCTCGTCAAGCAAGGCGGTTATGACTACCAATACTGGTTTGTCCCGAAAGAGAAAATGACCAATCACAAATCACCAATTACAAATAATAAAACCACCACCCAACGAGTGGATGGCAGTTATTGGCAGACGGAAAACGAGTATGCGATCTATGTCTGGTGGCGTCCGTTCGGAGCTCGTTACGACCGCCTCGTCGGTGTACAGATACTAAAATCGACCCTCTGAGAGGGCCGATTTTTTATTGGTCATTTGTCATTGTTCATTGGTCATTTGGCCAAGCGTGCCTTGATGGCTTTGCTCTCTGCTTCGTAACCCGGTTTGTCCAGGAGGGCGAACATGTTCTTTTTGTATGCTTCTACGCCCGGTTGGTTGAACGGATTGACATTCAGCGTGTAACCGGAGATACCGCACCCGCGTTCGAAGAAATAGATGAACTGACCGATGTTGTACTCGTCAATCTTATCGAAGGAGATACGGATGTTCGGTACACCGCCATCGACATGCGCGAGTTGGGTACCGAGTTCAGCCATCTTGTTTACCTCATCAACATGCTTGCCTGCCAGGAAGTTGAGTCCGTCCAGGTTCTCCTCGTCCATCGGAACGAGTACGCTCTTGTTCGCCTTCTCGATAGAGATGACAGTCTCGAAGATAGAGCGCTCACCGTCTTGGATCCATTGACCCATCGAGTGCAGGTCGGTTGTGAAATCAACGGAAGCAGGGAAGATACCCTTATGGTCCTTACCTTCGGACTCGCCGTACAGTTGTTTCCACCACTCGCTGAAATAGTGCAGTTTGGGGTTGAAGTTCACAAGGATCTCGATCTTCTTACCGCTTTGGTAGAGGGCGTTACGCATAGCTGCGTACTGGCAAGCGAGGTTTTCCTTAAAGGGCACAGCAACGTCCGTTGCCTTCTCCATGTCTTGCGCACCGCGAACGAGGGCTTTGATGTCGCCACCTGCAACCGCGATGGGCAGCAGACCCACCGGAGTGAGTACCGAGAAACGACCGCCTACGTTATCGGGGATGACGAAAGTCTTGTATCCCTCTTTGGTAGCCAAGGAACGGAGCGCACCTTTGGCACGGTCGGTGATGGCGACGATACGATGTTTAGCTTCCTCTTTGCCTACCTGCTTCTCCAGCATGGTCTTCAACAGACGGAAAGCAAGAGCGGTCTCGGTCGTAGTACCCGACTTGGAGATATTGATGATACCGAACTGCTTGTCTGCGATAAACTCCATGAGTTCAGCCAGATAGTCCTCACCGATATTATTGCCGGCGTAGACGACGTACGGGTTTTTGCGGTCTTTGGCTACGAAGGCATCAAAAGCGGAGCATAAAGCCTCATTCACAGCGCGTGCGCCGAGATAGGAACCACCGATACCGGCTACGATAACCACTTCGCAACGACGGCGAAGCTCGTCTGCACAGGCTTGTACTTCATCCAGGAAAGCATCGGTAATGGATGATGGCAGGTGTACCCATCCGATGAAATCGTTACCGGCTCCCTGACCGTTCTCCAACAGCAGGTTCGCTGCTTCGGTCTGTGCTTCCAGTTGTTTCAATTGGGCTGCATCGACAAACGAAGCAGCGTTCTTTAGACTGATTTGCATATTATTGTAATTTTGATGTTAATGCTTTAATGATTGGTTTGGCTTTCTGTTTGTTATACAGGATCTCATACATCGCATCGACGATAGGCAGCGCTACTTTGACCCGTTGGTTGGCTTCGTAGATAGCCTTGGTGCCATAGTAACCTTCGGCTACCATCTCCATCTCCATCTGTGCGGCTTTGACGGAGTAACCGAGACCTAACATCTGACCGAACTGACGGTTACGGCTGAACTGGGAGTAACCGGTGACGAGTACGTCTCCGAGGTAACCGGAGGCGGTGATGTCACGCGGTACGTTACTCATCGCGGTCGCGAAACGCTGGATCTCCTGGATGGCATTGGAGAGCAACACGGCTTGGAAGTTATCGCCATAATGGAGCGCCTGGCACATGCCGGCAGCGATCGCGTAGATATTCTTCATGACCGAACTGTACTCCAGACCGATGACATCGTTGGAGACGGTGGTATGGACGTAGGGTGTCCGGAAGAGTTTGGACCATACCTCTGCGTTCTGGCGGTTCTCACAACCGATGGTGAGGTAACTGAGTCGCTCCAGCGCGATCTCCTCCGCATGGCAGGGACCGGCGATGACACCGAGTTGGTCAAAAGCGATACCGAAACGGGCATGCAGGTAATCGGTGACGATGACGTTTTCTTCGGGAATCATACCTTTGACGGCAGAGATAACCACCTTATGCGTCATGTCCCGACGGATCTTGTTCAGACTCTGCTTGACGTAAGGCGAAGGGATAGCGAGGATGAGCACATCGGACTGCGCGACAGTCTGGTTGATGTCTGCCGAGAAATGGATACGGCTCACATCGAACTCCGCTGCGCCGAGGTAGGATGGGTTCTTGCCGGTAGCGATGAACTCATCGATGACCTCTTGCCGACGGATGAACCAGTTGATCTCGCCTTGGTTCTGCATGACGATCTTCGCCAATGCGGTTGCCCAAGATCCCGAACCCAAAATAGCTACTTTACGATACATAAATCCATTTACGATTTGGTCATTTACCATTTACCATTTATTCCGGACGCATCGTCGGGAATAAGAGTACCTCTTGAATGGTGGGTTGGCCGGTCATGAACATTGCCAGACGGTCGATACCGATACCGATACCCGAGGTAGGGGGCATGCCGTATTCGAGGGCACGCATGAAATCGTGGTCGATGACCATTGCTTCGTCGTCACCCTTGTCTGCCAGTTTCATCTGCTCTACGAAGCGGTTGTACTGGTCGATGGGGTCGTTGAGCTCCGAATAAGCGTTTGCCAATTCCTTACCGTTGACCATCAACTCAAAGCGCTCGGTCAGACCGGGTTTGGAGCGGTGTAACTTGGTCAGCGGACTCATCTCAACGGGGTAGTCGGTGATGAAAGTCGGTTGGATGAAGGTACCTTCGCAGGTCTCGCCGAAGATCTCATCGATCAGCTTGCCCTTACCCATGTGCTCGGTATCTTCGACGCCGAGTTTCTTGGCTTCGATACGGATCTCGTCTTCGCTCATAGCGGCAAGGTCGAGTCCGGTTTTCTCCTTGATGGCATCGAGGATAGGCAGACGGCGGTAGGGGGCTTTGAAGTCCACCTCATGGTCACCAATCTGCACCTTGGTCGTGCCGTTGACGGCGATCGCGATGCGCTCCAATAGCTGCTCGGTGAAACTCATCATCCAGTTATAATCCTTATATTGCACGTACAGCTCCATGCAGGTAAACTCGGGGTTGTGGTTGCGGTCCATACCTTCGTTACGGAAGTTACGACCGATCTCATATACGCCCTCAAAACCGCCTACGATGAGACGTTTGAGGTAGAGTTCAGTAGCGATACGGAGGTACATATCCACGTCTAGCGTGTTATGATGCGTGATGAAGGGACGCGCCGACGCACCGCCTGCTATCTGTTGCAGGATCGGGGTTTCCACCTCGGTGTAACCTGCCTCGTCGAAGACCTGACGCATGGTACGCAGGATGGCTGCACGTTTGAGGAAAGTATCCTTGACACCTTCGTTCACCACCAGGTCAACATAACGCTGACGGTAACGCTGCTCGGGGTCGTTGAAGCCGTCGTATGCCACACCGTCTTTGTATTTGACGATTGGCAGCGGTTTGAGGCTCTTGGCGAGCACGGTCAATTTCTTGGCATGCACGGATATCTCACCCATCTGGGTACGGAAGACAAATCCCTCGATACCGATGAAGTCACCGATGTCCAACAGTTTCTTGAAAACGACGTTGTACATCTGCTGCTCCACGGTCCATTCACCATTTTCACCATTTGCACCATTTTCACCATTCGGCTCCGCAGGAGCCTGGATATCATCCCTGCTCACATAGACCTGGATACGTCCTTTGGAGTCCTGTATCTCGATGAAGGATGCCTTACCCATGATACGTTTGGACATCAGACGTCCGGCGATACGCACTTCGTCACCCGTGTGCCATTCACCATTTTCACCATTTGCACCATCCACGAATCCAGCTTTGATGTCTGTGGAGTATCCGGTTACTTCATACTCAGCTGCAGGGTAGGGGTCGATGCCCATTTCCCGCATTGTTTGCAGACTTTGTCTGCGCACGATCTCTTGTTCACTTAATTCCATATATAATGTTCTAATTTGCGCTTAATAAACCGAAGTTACAAAATCGACTGCAAAATTACAAAAAAAAAATGACATACGCAAGCGTATGCCATTCTTTTCGCGATTTTTTTCGCTTTTTAGTTGTCTAACCTTGTCCTGAGAGTATTTGCAAGGAGGGCTGCATGTGTTGTGGCATATATTTTTCGGTGGATACCGCTAATATCTAGATGCAAAGGATAGATAAAAAGATACGGGTTTCGTAGTTTTATTTGCCGGATAGTTGCTAAAGGAATCCGTAACTCCGGCTCTTTACGAAAAAAACTATACTCACGAACGATAAGGGTGTCGCCTTCAAGAATATATTGATTGCGCGTGCTTGAAAGACTGAAAATAATTGATGAGAGAAGTAAAAATCCGAACAATACCCATATGCCGGCAGGGGTTGCATGGATTGCAATACATATACTTTCTGCCACCGACAAATTCGGAATATATGGACGTATTTTTATATAGGGTAGTGTGATGCGGACAATTATGCACAAAATGATAATCAGACTGATTACTATCCACTTCCATGAGAAGGAATTATGGAAATGTTTAGGCGTTGTGGTAGCCTGTTCGGAAAAATATGCCATAAAAATCAATGATTTGTGGTGAAAATTTGTTTGGCGATGGTATCTAATAGAGCCGCTGTTGTCTGCATTCGTTTAGAAATAAGTTGGCGACGTTTGTAATAGGTGCGCTTAGACATATTGGTGATAGTAATTATCTCATGGTTTTCTACTCCAAGACCAATGAGAGTAACCACCTGGGCGTCCAAATCAGTCAGGGCTGGATATTGATTTCGAAGAGACCTTATCTTATCTTCGAAAATATGCTCCAATTCTGTCAACGCATGCAATTTGTCGGGTTGCTGTTTGAACTGCTCCAATAATAATTGATGTCGGACAAGTTGCTCGTGTTGGTTGATGAAAATGCGAATACGCAAATCGTTAATCTGATGCCTAAACGAGAGCATCCTGAAGACGATCAATATAACAACAACAATCAATATAGCAGCGATGCTTGCTATAAGATTGAAATTATCAAAATATTCGGAAATCATATTGCAAGAATCGATTAGTAGAAAAATAATGCGTTTTTAAGAATGCTCCACTTGATCTTACATTCTTCTATTTCAGGTGTACCAACATATGTGATCTGACTGTTAAAGGTTTCCTCTATCCAAAAATGATCTGTCACATGGAATTTGGCTTTGCATTCGCCTATTCTTAGGTGCATGTCTTTTGTGATGAGTCTTGAGGCATCAAGGTCAGCTTTGGCATATGAGGCATCCAAATAGCTGGTATCTGCCTTTCCGCAAAGACAGATCTTCCCATCTGTATAGTGGGTAAAATGCAATTTGTTAACCTGCATATTCAAATGCACGTTGTCCACATCGGTAATTACTGATAGCGAGTCTTGACGGATAGTATCCGGTGTGTGTAGATTGCTTACCAAATACGCATGTATCTGTTTAAACTCTGGCGCGCATATTTGTATGTCGTATGAACCACAATTCGTAGTGGGCACGGAGACATATAACGTCTTGTCCTTCACTTCCCGGAATAGGCTGTCTGTTTGTGATGATGTAATACCTATCTGATACACATCTTTTTGTTCTAAAATGATGTTCATCGTCGTTTGACGGGCATTTATTTCAATACGATCAAACGGCTCAATTTGTAACGTAGACGTTGGCTCTTTTGTACATGCGAGCATAAAAATAACAAAGGAATAGATGATGAATGATTTTTTCATATACGCAATAGTTTTGAAATCCGCTGCAAAGGTACTACAATTTCCTGAAATACGCAATATAATGAAGTATGCTTTATCACAAAAAAATACATACTATTTGCTAATTGACTACAAATAAGCAAAATGCGAATATAATTTAATCTATATATGGGCACATTTCCTTTTTCAGCAACCACTCGATGGCGTGGCGGTAGATCTTATCGAAAGACTGAACGGCTTCGAGGGGGAAGGAGTAGACGAGGGTGCTCGTCTTATAACCCACACCGGCGGGACAGCGCATGTCTTCGTAGGACGCCATGCGGATGGCGAGGGTGTCGGTAGGCATGATGCCTTCCGGAGCGGGGGTGAAGAGTTGTTCTTCGTTGGGCTCCAGTTGGAGTTGGTAGATCCGATGACGAGGCGAAGTGATCCGTCCGCTGCGGGTGGCTCGTGCGGCATAGAAACGGGCATGGAGACAGGTGTCTGCCCATACGGGATCGATGGCACTGAAATGGTCGGTACTGAGCAGCAGGCGACCACCGTTTGATAAGTATTCAGTGATCAGTGAATAGCTTTCAGTTTTTAGCGGAACTCTATTCCGGCCGCAGACAATATCCAATAAGACCGCTTTGCTGACAGAGCACAGACCGTCCTGCGGACTGACAGAACACAGATAGCCTTCGGTGCAGGAGGTATAGCTGATTTTCATCTTCCATAGTTCACGGCCGTGTTGCGCGGCATAGTCACGGGTATTGCCGATGGTGAAGAAACCGGCATGATCCCGATAGCAGGCACCCCAACCGCAGTTGTCATCATCCTTCCACTCATCGGCACGGTCATAGTTCCATTGCTGACCGATATAGGCGCAGCTGAACCCGTCTTCACAGGCGTAGGTACCGGGTACGATTCCGGCATGCAGGGAGTCCGCAAACCATTCGGGACCGTAAACATCGTGGAAAGCATCTACTATAAGTACCATTTGGTCATGTACCATGTACGATTTATTTTCCATTTGGTCATTGAGATAAGCGCTGATGATGGGGGAGGGGAAGGAGAGACCGCCATCGTTGCCGGCTACGACATAGTAGTTATACCGGATACCGGGTTGGAGGGGAAGAAGGACCTGCGTGTCGGTTACCTGCTGCACGTCCCACTCGCCATCGTTGGCTTGGGTATAAACCATGTAATAGGTAGGCATAGCGGTCGGTTCCAAGGAATCCGTGACCGGAATCCAGCGGAGAAGGGCAGATTGGTCATTGGTGAATTGGACGCCTAAATCCCGGATGGGTAGGGGTTGGACGATAGCGGACTTACCGTTGATATAGCGCAAGATACCTTTATATACGGCCCTGGAAGCGGCAAAACGGAAGTTCGGATCCAAGCCGTATCGCATATCTGCCATGTTTTTATGGCTGAGCAGTTCGAGAATGAGACTCGGCACGTCGGGCACACGACTCTCGCAGTAATTGGCTTCTTTGAGTTGCCGTCTGGTCCATTCGGGCGCAAGGGTTCGCAGGTCGTTGGTGACCTGTGTCTGGATGATATCTGCCAGGTTGCGGTTGACGCGTTCCCTGTCCTTGCCATTCCGCAGCACGGTGAGTCCGCTGTCATTCTTAGCGGTATAGATGACGAGGGTGCCGATGATGGTGGAGTCGTTTCCGCTGTCCTGTCCGTCGGTATGGAAAGCGAGGCAGAGGTCGATAGGTACCTTGAGCGAGTTGACCCACATCGCCCGACATTTCATGTCGTCTTTGTATTCATCCCCTTCGTACAGGTCCCAGAGGGTGGTGTCTGCGTTCTGACTCATCAACCAGTACCGTGCACCTTCGGTCCATTGGGGCATGCCGGATACACCGAGCGCCTGCTGACTGAGGTCGGCACGAGGCGTATAGATCGTTGCACCGGCGTTCTCTAACATCTGCCGGATGAGACGCACGTACTCCTGACTGTACAGGTCTTCGACGGTGGTCCAGAGGGTAGCACGCTGCCAGATCCATTCTTGGCGGTCTCTATTAAAATAGAGACCATGACTCGGATAGAGGGCGATATTATGCTCGGTCAGGTCATGCTGCTTACCGGCAACCATGATGCCCTTGGCGCAGTCGGTGACGAGGTCGTCGATATTGGTTTTGCCTGCCTGTATGGTGATTTTTCCTTTCTCATGCCCGAGTACCCAAAAACTGACTTTGCGCTTGGCTTCGGTCACCAAAGCCGGTGTCCAACGCACGTCTTTGAGGATCGTATTGGTACGGACGGTCACTTTATTCTTATCCACCCGCATGCTCTTGACCTTGACGGACGACGACCATGCCGGAGAGAAACCGGTCCATACGGTGAGCGAGTCTCCTAATTCCTTCATGCCGATTTGGGCGTGTATAGGAGCACAGAACACAGAGCACAGAACACAGATCGATAATGCTATGTATTTTAGATTTAATATTTTAGATTTGAGATTTGTCATTTGCTTATTTTGATAGTTCTATTATACGGACGGACACGATAACCGGCCGTACGAAGTTGCTCTAACAGTCCTTTGTCGCCACCGAGATAGATGGCATTGAGGGTGATGAAACAAGCGCCTTCGGTCAGATGCGGTTTGAGTCGTTTTACCCATTGTATGTTTCGTTGGGCGTACACCTGATAGTCGGAGTAGGAGAGGGAGGTGTTGTTATTGGGACTCTCGACCTGAAAGGCGATGTCGGTTAACCGTCCATCCCGATACATATCGCGCAGCGTACGCTCTTGTTTCACTTCGTTCTCCGGATACTGTAGTGCGCGGAGCAGGTCGGTACACTGCCAATGGAAGGGTTCACGGTCAAAGAGCATGTACATCGTCTCGCCCACGCCGTCTAATCCGACCACCGGCATGTCTTGCTGTGCCGCCACATGTTCGAAGAAATTCTCCATCGAAGTCTGCTCGTCGTACCCCAACCATTGCTTGCATAACTCCGCCCTAAAAAGCTCGGTCAGGTACGCCGGTTTCATGCGGCATAATTGGTCCAAACCCATGCCTAAATGGATACGAAGAGTGTTGTCGATAAACTCGTAATCCTTTTCGCTATAGAAATTGGAAAGTTTGACACTGTCCGGCAGAACCGCCGCTTGACGCAACGCAGCGAGGGCTTCGTAGTCCTGCATGGCAAATTCCGTCACCACTTTATGGCATTGCGAGAAGCATTTGAACACATTGGGAATGGTGTCTAAAAACTGCATCTCCACATTGCGGTTGGTGGCAAGAATATAGGATTTGGCTTTGGCGCCGTTTCCGCTGATCTCGTATAAAAGCTGTGCTTTTAATGGAACACAGAACACAGAGCACAGAACACAGACCGATAATGCTATGTATTTATGATTTGTCATTTGAATCGTGTGATCATGTTATACGCTTGATAGATACCGAGTTCACCTGCTTTGCTCAGGTCGGCAAGGCCTTTCTCATTCTCGCCAAGGAAGACATAGGTCAGTCCTCTGTTGAAATAAGCTTCCGCAAAGTCTGCATCGCGTTCGATGGCTTTGGTATAGTAGTTAATCGCCTCCTTGTATTCCTGCTTGGCGCAGAGGATATTGGCTTTGTTATAATAGGCGAAGACGAAGTCGGGTTGCAGTCGGATCACATGGTCGTAGTCCCGGAGGATGAGTTCAAAGTCCCCGTCCGGCAAGCGGTAACGCCAGTTGGCACGGCAGAAAGAGATGAGCACCTCCAAGTCCTTATCCGCCAGCACGATCGCCTTGGTGCAGTCATCGATGGCACTCGCATAATCCTTGATGATGGCGAATTCGACGGCGCGGGAGTAGTATAACGTTGAAAGTTGAACGTTGAAAGTTGAAAGGTTCTCCGCTTGTACCTGCTCTATTTGCGTGGTGAGGCGGTTGATTTCGGCGAAATGGAAGTCCACCATCTCGGCAGTCAGGGTCATCTCCTGCGGCGTGAAACGCAGGGCAGCCGGCAGGGCTTGGCTTTTGTTGATTTGTTCCACCAAGGGATGGTAATAGTTGGTACGACGCAGGCTCATGTCCGTACTGTAGTAGGACAAGATGATCTGGGGTTCGTTGACGATATCCTGGTAGCGTTTCTGCACGTTACCCCGTGTCTGCGAATCGTATTTCTGTTCCTCTTCGGCGGGCTCGTTCTGGTTCTGCGCGGCGTTCGGCGAGAACTCCTTCCGATGGTCTTTCTTCTGCGGTTGGGCTTGTGCAATCAGCAAGTCCGTATGGGGTTTGGCGGCTTGCTTGGCTTGTATCTCTTCCTTATGTTCCTCCAAATCCTGCGCTTTGAACCGGTAACGGTACGCCTCTTTGTCGTTGCCCTGTTGCTGGTAGGCTTGGGCGATCATGTAATAGGCGGGCAGGAAATAAGGATAGCGTGCGATGAGGGTATCGAGGTCGGTGATGACGTTTTTCCATTGCTTGAGTTGCATGCCGACCAGCGCACGCTGGTAGCGCATCTCGGTTTTCTCGGGCGCCAAGTCGATGGCTTTATTGAGGTCCTCCAAGGCATGGTTATAGTCACCCACCTCTTGCCGCATCACGCCCCGGTTATAGTAACAGTCGGCATCCCGCGGCGACAGTTTGACGGCTTGGTCGTAGTCATTGAGGGCACCCCTGTAGTTATGTCTGCGATAATGGATGATACCTCGGTTGATGTAATCGCCAGCCCATTTGGAGCCCAAGTTAATCGCTTGCGTGAGTTGGATATAGGCCTCCTCTTCGCGTTGGAGCATCAGACTTGTGACACCCAGTGCCGACCATGCGGCAGGGTTGGTACGGTCATACTGCGTCACTTTCTCAAAGGCTTCCAGAGCCGCCAAGGTGTCGGCTTGGAGGAAGGCTATCTGTCCTTTCTCGCTCCATATGGAGGGGCTGTTGGGTTCGCGTCGCAGCAGTTGTTCGATATCCTCCATGGCGGCATCGTACTGCTTCATCTGCGCCCGGGTGTCGGCACGCAGGAGCAGGTAGGTACGGTTCTCCGGCGAGAAATGCAGGGCTTCCGAATAGTCCGTCTCGGCTTCCTGTAAGCGGTTGAGTTGGCGGTAGATAAAGCCCCGTGTGTAATAACAACCCGGAGAGAATGGATTGCGCTCTATGGCGGCGTTGCAGTCATTGAGGGCACCTTGGTAGTCCTCCAGTTGGATCTTGGCGATGGAACGGTAGAAATAGGGTTCCGCCAAGTAGGGTTTGAGTCGGATGACCTGGTTGAAATACTGGATGGACAGCACGTAGTCCTCAAAATACAAGGCATTCCGTCCGATCGCCGTAATGCGGTCGGTGTTGAACTGCGCGTGGCAAGTTGAAAATTGAAAATTGAAAATTGAAAGGAAGATGAATAGGAATAATCCTTTCACCTTTAACCTTTCACCTTTCATCCTATGTGTCCTTTCACCTTTCACCGTTCAACTTACTTACATCCTTCATTGGGGTCGAACCATGCCGGGATATTGAAGTTCTCTTCGGGATCGTATCCTAAATCGGGGTCATTGAGCACTTTCTGCAGATAGATCGCACAGATAGGCAGGGCAGAGTTGGCACCCTGACCGTATTTCATGGCGTCGAAGTGGATCTGATAGTCCTCTCCGCCGCACCATGCACCGGAGACGAGAGACGGGGTGAAGCACATGAACCATCCGTCCGCATTCTCATTGGACGTACCAGTCTTACCACCCATCGGCGCTTTGATACCGTATTTATACCGCATACGGATACCCGTTCCGACGGTATTGGTGACGCTGTCTTTGCCTAAGACGGACTGTAACATATAGGTCATCTTATAGGCGGTCGTCTCGCTGATGATCTCATGCGTCTTGGGCGTGAAGGAGGCTATGACGTTTCCGTTACTGTCTTCAATACGCGTCACGTAGAGCGGTTCGGTTCGGATACCTTTGTTGGCAAAAGTGGTATATGCGTCCACCATCTCTTCCACACTCACCTCACACGGACCCAGACAGAGCGACACGACGGGGTCTATCTGCCCTTTGATACCGAAGGACCGCATCAGTTTGACTAACTGCTCGGGCGTGTAGAGGGACATGATATAAGCAGACATCCAGTTGGATGATATCTGAAGACCCCATTTGAAGTCATGTATCTCGTACTGGTGTTCGGCGTGCGTGTCCGCCGGGGTCCATATACTGTCGTTTGGCAGCACGAAGGAGACGGAGTCATAGACCATCGAGTCGCAGGGCCACATGCCTTCGTCCATCGCCAGAGTGAAGAGGTAAGGCTTGACGGTAGAACCGATCTGACGACGACCTTTGGTGGTCATGTCGTACTGGAACTGCTCGAAGTTAGGTCCGCCCACATAGGCTTTGACGTGACCCGTATGGGGATCCATCGACATGAATCCGCAGCGCAGGAAACTCTTCTGCCAACGGATCGAGTCGTAGGGTGTGAGCATGGTGTCCACCATGCCTTGGTAAGTGAACATCCGCATCGGACGGGGTTCGTAGAACGTGCGCAGGATCGAGTCATGGGCAATGCCGGCTTTCTTCATGAGGCGGTACCGGTCGGTCTGCTTCATGGCTTTCTCCATCGTTGCCTGCATGTCGAAGGCATGGGCTCCTTTGCCTAACTGTTTCCGGGAGGGTTCGGAGAAAGGTGCATAGCGTTTGCGTTTCAACTCATTGTCGAAGTCTTTCTGCAGCGCACTCATGTGTTCGTTCACCGCCTCCTCGGCGTAACGTTGCATACGCGAATCGATGGTGGTGTAGATCTTCAAACCATCCTGGTAGATATCGTATTTGGAACCGTCGGGTTTGCGGTATTTCTCGCAAAAACCATAGAGCGGATTATTCTCCCATTGCTGCTTATCGATGCTGTACTGCAACTTGTTCCAAGACGGATAATCGCTCTCACGCGGTTCTTTGGCTGTAAGTGTAAGTCGCAGATACTCACGGAAATAAGGCGCGATACCTTGTTTGTGATCGACGGAACTGAAATGCAACTCCAGCGGTAAGGCAGACACGGAATCACGGGTTGCTTCGTCGATATAACCGTACTTCGCCATCTGACTGAGGACGGTGTTCCGACGGTTCTTCGCCCGCTCCGGATGACGACGGGGGTTGTAGTACGAAGGGTTCTTACACATGCCCACTAACATTGCCGATTCTTCGATCTTGAGGTTCTTGGGCGTGGTGTTGAAGTAGATCTTGGCCGCCGACTGGATACCTACGGCATTATAGAGAAAGTCGAACTGGTTGAGGTACATCAGCAGGATCTCATCCTTGGAGTAGAGTCGTTCCAACTTGGTAGCGATGACCCATTCGATGGGTTTCTGCATGGCGCGCTCCATGGTGTTGTTGGCACGCGGTGACCATAACTGCTTGGATAACTGCTGGGTAAGCGTACTGCCACCACCGGCTTTACCCATCTTCATGATGGCACGGAACATGGATTTGAAGTCGATGCCGGTATGGGTGTAGAAACGGGCGTCTTCGGTAGCGATGAGCGCCATGATGAGCGTGTCGTTCAGGTCACTGTACTGCACGCCGACACGGTTCTCGTACCGGTAATAACGACCCAAGGACTGATGGTCCGACGAGATAATCTCGCTGGCGAAGGTGTTCTTCGGGTTCTGTAACTCCTCCAAGGGCGGTAAGTAACCCAATGCGCCTTTGGTGATGAGCCACATGATGAGCCAGACGGCCACTATTCCTACTACGAAGATACTCCAGAACCAAATCAGGAATTTCTTATACCACGGTTTCTTCTCCATATAATTGTTGTTTTTTAGTCTCTCATTAAATCTTCTATAATGCGGTTGAGCAGATGGATCCCTTGCTGCGTAGCGATGACGCGGTTGTTCTTTATTTGCAACAAACCGGCTTCCAATAGGTCGTCGATGTCCCCGTCTATATCTTCCCTTGCCACACCTTGGCATGTTCGTAAACCCAACATTATGTGTTCGTTATAGCGGTCGGTTTCGGTGAGGGTCTCTTGTTCCCGAATGAGTGTCCCGTCTTCGATGCCGCGTATGTAAGCATCCAAGTCATCGGGGTTCCAACTGCGTACATTCCTTATATAACTATGCGCGCCTGCGCCCACGCCTACGTAGGGGGTGTTGTTCCAATAACTGCCGTTATGCTGCGAGGCGTATCCGGGTAAGGCGAAGTTACTCACCTCATAATGGACGAATCCCGCCTGCTGTAAGCGCTCACACAGATAGTCGTACATCGCATTCTCCGTGTCCTCGTCGATCGCCTTAATTCGTTCATTCATTAATTCATTATACAAGGCCGTACCGGGTTCGTACATCAAGCCGTAACACGATATATGTCGGATGCCGAGTGTCAATGCGGTCTCGATGTCCGCTTTCCATTGGTCCATCGTCTGCGTAGGCAAGGCGTATATCAGGTCGATGGATATATTGTCCAAGCCTGCTTCCTGTGCCATATGTACGGCATCGATGGCTTGCTGTGCATTATGTCTTCGTCCAATCAGTGTCAGCAAGTCATCTTGGAAGGACTGTACGCCCATTGAGAGACGGTTGACACCCAAAGCACGCAAACCCTGCAGGTATTCCTTCGTGACATCGCCCGGGTTGACCTCCACCGTATATTCCGCTACCTGATCCCTATTCAGCACGTGGTTAATACGGGTCATCGCTTCCAAGGACAAGGTGCTTGGCGTTCCGCCGCCTATATAGATCGTGCGGATCGGTTCGCCTGCTTCGTCCTGCCGTGCTTTTATCTCTTGGACCAATGCCGATACATACGCGTCCTGCCGCTCCAACCGGGTGGTGGAGAAGAAATCGCAATACAAGCAGCGCTTCTTGCAGAACGGAATATGTATATACAGACCGGACAATTTATGATTTATGATTTATGATTTATGATTTGTGCCAAAACTCTGTGCCGACGAGTTCATCGGGTAAGTACTGCTGCGCTACCCAATGGTTCGGGTAATCATGCGGGTACAAGTACCCGTCGGCGTACCCGAGATCTTTCATCAAACTCGTCGGAGCGTTACGCAGGTGTAAGGGAACGGGTAGGTTACCCGTCTCACGCACTTTAGCCAAGGCATCGTCGATGGCCAAATAAGCGGAGTTATCTTTCTTGCAGGTAGCCAGATAGATGGTTGTCTCTGCCAAGGGGATACGTCCTTCGGGCCAACCGATCTTATTCACCACATCGAAGCAAGTGTTGGCGAGTAACATCGCATTGGGGTTCGCCAAACCGATATCTTCGCTTGCCAGAATGACGAGTCGCCGTGCAATGAACTTCGGATCCTCCCCGCCTTCTATCATGCGTGCCAACCAGTAGATGGCAGCTTGCGGATCGCTACCCCGAACGGACTTGATGAAGGCAGAGATGATGTCGTAGTGCATCTCGCCGTCCTTGTCGTACGCGACGGGGTTCTGTTGTAACTGTTTGGTGACCGTCTCATTATCAATGATTTTCGCACCGCTGTTACTTACCAGTTCGATGATATTGAGTAGCTTGCGTGCGTCACCTCCACTATACCGCAAGAGTGCCTCGGTTTGTTTGACTTCGATATGAAGCGAACGGATGATCTCATCTTTGGTGAAGACGCGGTTGAGCAGTTCCATCAGGTCCTCTTTGTCGAGCGACTTGAGGACATAGACCTGACACCGGCTGAGGAGCGGGGTGATCACTTCGAAAGACGGGTTCTCGGTCGTGGCACCGATAAGGGTGATCGTTCCTTCTTCCACCGCACCCAAGAGGCTGTCCTGTTGGGATTTGGAGAAACGGTGGATCTCATCGATGAAGAGGATGGGGGAACGACTGTCCGCAGGCGCAAAGAGACCGCTGTTGATGGACGCAGTGCGTTTGGCTTTGTCAATGACGTCCCGTACTTCCTTCACGCCGCTCGTGACCGCACTGAGGGTGTAGAAAGGTCGTTGCAGTTGGTGCGCGATGATACGGGCAAGGGTTGTCTTACCTACACCCGGAGGTCCCCATAAGATGAAACTGGCGATATTTCCGCTCTCTATCATCTGACGAAGGATGGCTCCTTGTCCCACCAAATGGCGTTGACCTATGTATTCGTCCAGCGTCTTCGGACGCATGCGTTCTGCTAATGGCAAACTCATTTATGATGTACGATTTACGATGTACGATTTAATAATTCCTTGGCGGTGCTAAGCGCAGCTTCTGTGGTTTGTTTTCCACTCAGCATGGTTGCTATCTCTGTGATACGTTCTTCGTTACTGAGACGGCTTATGTGGGTCTCGGTACGTTTATCGGTATCGGCTTTATATACTTTGTAATGGTGGTCACCGAGTGCCGCTATCTGCGGCAGATGGGTGATGGCGATGATCTGTCTGTGTCCCGCCATCTCCCGCATGATCGATGCCATCTGGGTGGCGATGTCGCCGCTCACACCGGTGTCTATCTCATCGAAGATGATAGTCGGCAGACCTTTGGTTCCGGCTATCAGTGCTTTGACACAAAGCATGAGTCGGCTTATCTCACCGCCGGATGCCACTTCGCTGACGTTGCGCAGGCTCTGGTTGAGGTTGGCGGCAAAGAGCAGTTGTACTTCGTCGCAACCACGTGGTGTAAAGTCTTCGGTGGCAAGGATGGGGATCTCCACTTTGGCATGCGCTACACCCAAACGGGTCAGACCGTTTATAAGACTCTTGCATATCTGCGGTACAACGGCTTTCCGACTCTTGGTCAAGGCATCCGCTGCTTTGCGCAAGGCGTTCTTCTCTTTCTCCACCTGTTTCTGTGCCTGCTCGATATCGAAATCGAAGGAGTCAAGTCGGTTGACCTGTTCCGCCAATTCATCCCGCATGGCGATGAGTTCGTCGATCGTCTGCGCACCGAACTTATGCAGCAGGTCTTCCAGTTGCCCGATACGCTCTTCCACCCATTGGAGTCGGGCAGGGTCCATCTCGATATGATGTAACTTCCGCTCTGCCTCCTCGGCGATGTCTTGCAGTTCGATCCGGGCACTGTCGATTCGTTCCTGCAGGTCATTTGCCGCTTCGTCCAACCGACAGGCACGCAGTGCTTCGATGGCGCTTCCTTGTTCGCCGTTCAAGGCAGAGATAGCCGTCTCTAAGGCGGCACGGATCTCTTCCGCATGACTGAGCGTGTATTGCTCTTGCTCCAGTTCTTCCAACTCGCCGCTTTGCAAGTCGGCATCGCTCAATTGCTGGAACCGATACTGGATATAATCGGCATCGGTCCGGCTTTTCTTTGCCAAGTCCTGCAGATGTCGCAAGGCTTCGCATGCCTTTGTATAACGCTCGTATTGCGCCGAATAAGTATCTACAAGCGCTTCGTTCTGCGCGATAGTATCTACGATATCCAACTGAAAATCAGCATTCTCGATGAGCAGGTTGGCATGCTGCGAATGGATGTCAATGAGTCGGGTAGCCAGCACTTTGAGTTCCTGCAATGTCACAACGCTGTCATCAACGAAGGAACGACTCTTGCCGTTACTGTACAATTCCCGACGGATGATACAATCGGAGAATTCCGCCTCGATGATACATTTGTCTTCGCCGTCGGTGATGACCTTACTGTCCGCCCGGGCACCCAAGACCAATGCCAAGGCACCAAGAATGATACTCTTACCGGCTCCGGTCTCACCTGTCATGACGGAGAAGCCATCTTCAAAATCAATATTCAGATGACTTATCAGCGCGTAGTTCTGTATGTGTAAATGCTTAAGCATTTCTTTCAACTTTCAACTTTAAACTTTCAACTGACAGAATCAATTTCCGTTGATTCTGTCATACGTTGCCTGCCGGGTGGCATCGATATCCATCAGCAGGTCATACACTGTTTTCTTCTCTTTGTCCGTTCCTTTGCTGAAGATATCCACCAACTCATCGGCTTTGGCGTCCAGGAAAGTGTTGATGACGTAGGTAGCGGGACGGGAACGATAGGCCTCTTTGAGCACCGGAATGCCTTCGGCGATACGTGCTCTGCCGTTGGTGGCATTGGCACTCATCTCGTCCAAACCCAAACGGTGGTACTCGTAATAGAAATTGCGGTATTTCTTGAAAGACTCATCCAAGAGGTTATTAATCAGCGCGTAACGGTTTCGGTTACTGTTAAACGCCGTCCATCCTTTCTGTTCCTTATCGTCCATGCTCACACCTTGGCAGAGGGTGACGATCTGTTCGCATTGCTGGAAGAACGGGGTGCCGCCTAAACGCTGAAAACTATCGCAGTCATGCCCGATGATGAGATAACAGTAGTACGCCAACATCGCCGTGAGGTTGGTAGAGAATGTGTTCTGCTGCCACTCGATGCGGTCAAACTCCTCGTACGTGAAATTGAAGTTTTCATCCCGGAAGTTGAGGAGCGGGGTGGTGTAGGTCGTGCCAAAGACGGGACGACGGCTCTGTAGTGTCATCTCGCAAAGGTACAGGTTGTCCTGCACGGCTTTTACAACAAGTAACATGCTGCACTCGATTTTCTCATGCTCCGCAAAGGTCATGTTGGTCCATCGGTTCTGGTTCATGTACTCTTCGATGGCGGTCTTGAGGGTGGCAAAGGCCTGTTTGTTCGAACCCTCTATCTGATCCGAGTTCACCGTGACCGTGCATTTGAGTTCCTGGGCATGAAGGGGAGCACAGAACACAGAACACAGAACACAGACCGATAATGCTATGTATCTAAATTTTAAAATCATAAATCTAAAATCTCAAATATCAATTACTTAGTAATTGATTCAATGTTTCCGGTTCGTTCGTTAAAGAGAATGACGGGCAGTTGATCGCCGGTAAAGAGTTCTTTGGGCAGCGGTACGTCGATCCCTAACTGGGCGATGGAGATGGTGCGTTGTGCCAATTCGTTCTCATTATAACGAACGGTCACGACACCGTTTCCCGGCAGGTTATACACGATCTGCGAGAGGGCAGGAGCCGTTTCTCCTTTTTTCTTCTTCTTGTCAAGGGGTTCCGGTGCCGGTTTGGCATATTTCTGTGGTTGGAGCGCTACCTGCACGCGAATAGGCAGGGCTTCGAGATTCTCGGCATCGGTGAAACCGTTCTCAGGAGAGAAGAACCATACATGCTCGGTGCTATCGGGCAGGAAGCTTACTTCTTTATGGATGGTTCGGGTGGTCTTTTTGCCGATGAACAGTTCGGTCAGTGCCTGTTCCTGTTGGTCCAGTTCTTCCAACACCCGTTTCATCGCTGTGCCATCCGCAGGTGCATGTTCCACTTCGCCGCTCAGCAGGTACATACGGGTCTCCCGCAGATGGAAGATCTGCTGGGCGATCGCATTGGCTTGCGCCAAAGGAGACGCCGCTTTGAGTACTTCTTCGGGGTACGGCGCGACCTTGATGGAAGGCTGTTTCTTGCTGCACTCGTCTTTGGACGTATTACCCTTCACCCGTTCACCGTTCATCTTTTCATCCTTGTTCTGCGGCAAGTTATATCCGACCAGCAGTCCTTTCTCGTTGATGGTCAGAACCATCGGAACCTCGGACTCATGGGTCACCTTGTGCGGACGTGTACGGTCGGCATTGGTACGGGTCAAGACACGGGCACCGGTGAGGGTGTAGGTCGTCTTTGTCTCCTCAACGGCATTCGTGGCACCGATGAGGTCCGCTGCGAATGCTGCATAGGGACCTGCTTCTTGGTTCTCTACCTGATACGTGAAGTCAATGACCACTGTTGTCTGCGGTGCATAATACACCATCGCCGACTCATTGGGTGCCAGCACTTGTGCGTGGCTAGTACTGATCATTACTGCTCCAAGGAGCACTAAAAAGAATTTTTTCATATATTTAGCAAAATCAATTATTCCAAATCTTCCAAGCTTCTTTGGCTTGACCTGTTAACATCTCTATTCCGTTCTGCGTTCGGACACCTTGTGCTTTGCCTTTACGCAAGAAGAGGGTCTCTTCGGGGTTGTAGATACAATCGTACAACAAATGTTGTGCCGAAAGGTGTTCGTAGGGTATCGGCGGACAAGTATCGATATCCGGATACATGCCTAATGGCGTACAGTTGACGATGACCGTATGGCGGTTCATGATGTCGGAATCCAAATCGTCGTACGTCAAGGTTCCTTCTGCAGCATGCCTACTGACAAGGGTAGGGACGATCCCTAACAGCCGTAACGCATAGCACACGGCTTTGGCGGCACCGCCAGTACCTAACACCAAGGCCTGTCGGTCTTGTTTGTGCAACAATGGTCTTATCGATTCCATGAATCCGATATAGTCGGTGTTGTAACCGGTTCGTTGATACACCACGTTTACGGCGCCTATCGCTTGTGCCGTCGGGTCGATACGATTCAGGTACGGGATAATCGCCTGTTTATACGGATACGTCACATTAAACCCGTCCAAATCGGACAAAAGTCTTTCAACTTTCAACTTTAAACTTTCAACTCTCGTTGGGTACAACGAGTACTCCGCCTCTATGCCTTCTGTCGCAAATTTCTGATTGAAGAACTGCGCAGAGAACGAGTGTTCCAATGGAAATCCTATGATACCGAAGTGACGCATAATTTTCCTTTCTTAATTCGTGCCTGATGGGTCTTGGAAGTAAAAACCTTACCCCCTTTACCCTTCTGCAAGGCATCATACATCTTGTCTATTTCCGCAAAATCATAGGCGCGAAGTTCTTCGTAAAGTTTAGTGATACCCGCTTCGCGTGTTTGCTTGCCCTCTAACAGATCAATATAACCCTGCATGGTTTCTGCCGTCTGCGCCATATGTTCGATTTCTGCCTTGGTGTACGAACGCAGTTGTTGGCGGATGGCATTGCGGGTGATAGAGGTATCGGTATTGGTACTGTCTTCCACCCATTGCAGCCCTCTTTTGTCCCGCAGATAATGTTCAATATAGTCATGCGTGGTACAGAGCAGCGGACGTACGACGGGTACGCTTTCCGGTGCCATCGGGTTCTTACTGACGGGACGCATACCGGCTAATCCCCGGATACCCGTTCCTCGACGCAGGTTGAGCAAAATCGTCTCTGCTTGATCGTTCTGATGATGGGCGACGCAGATAGCTTGGCAGGCATGCTTGGTTGCCATCTCATCGAACCAACGGTACCGTAGTTCGCGTGCTGCCACCTCTATACTCACGTGATGCGCCTGTGCGTACGCGTGGGTATCGAAACGGCTGACTTCCAGGGGAACGTTCAGCTGTGCGCAAAGGTCCCGCACAAAAGCTTCATCCCGGTCACTCTCTGTGCCCCGTAACGCAAAATTACAATGCGCAGCGATACAGGTGTAACCGGCACGAACCAACACGTCCAACAAGGACACGCTGTCCGCTCCTCCGCTTACTGCCACCAACACCGGTTTATCTTTGCTTAACAACCCGTGTTTGCGGATATATGTACTTACCCTGCGAAGCACCTCTAATCCACTAATCCACTAATCCTCTGTACTTAACTCGTTTGGGTTCGCAAGCTTCTTCACCTAAGCGCATTTTCTTGTTCTCTTCGTATTCCGAGTAACTGCCTTCGAACCAGAACACTTTTCCGTCGCCTTCGTACGCCAAGATATGCGTGCAGATACGGTTGAGGAACCAACGGTCGTGACTGATCACCACGGCGCAACCGGCGAAATTCTCCAGACCTTCTTCCAATGCACGCAAGGTATTGACGTCGATATCGTTCGTCGGCTCGTCGAGTAAGAGCACGTTCGCTTCCGATTTGAGCGTTAGCGCTAAATGGAGACGGTTTCGTTCACCACCGGACAGCACACCGCATTTCTTCTCTTGGTCAGCACCCGTGAAGTTAAAACGACTCAAGTATGCACGGGCGTTGATCTCACGACCTGCCACACGGATGAATTCCGTACCTCCGCTGATGGTCTCGAAGACGGACTTATTGGGGTCGATATCGGTGTGTTGCTGATCGACGTAACCGATCTTTACGGTCTCGCCTACGCTGAACGTGCCCTTGTCGGCTTTCTCCGAACCGATGATCATACGGAAGAGGGTGGTCTTACCGGCGCCGTTCGGACCGATCACACCGACGATACCGTTCGGCGGTAACATGAAATTGAGGTCCTCGAACAACAGACGGTCACCAAAGGACTTGGCAACGCCCTCTGCATTGATGACCTTATTACCCAAACGCGGTCCGTTCGGGATGAAGATCTCCAGTTTCTCTTCCCGTTCCTTCTGTTCCTCATTCAACATGCGGTCATAGGACTCGAGACGGGCTTTCTGCTTTGCATGACGGGCTTTCGGTGCCATGCGGATCCATTCCAACTCCCGCTCCAAGGTCTTACGACGTTTGGATGCCTGTTTCTCTTCCATCGCCATGCGGTTCGTCTTCTGCTCCAACCAACTGGAGTAGTTTCCTTTCCAAGGAATACCTTCACCTCGGTCAAGTTCGAGAATCCAACCGGCTACGTTATCCAGGAAATAACGGTCGTGTGTGATACAGATCACCGTTCCTGCATACTGCTGTAAGTGTTGCTCCAACCAGTCGATGGACTCAGCGTCCAAGTGGTTCGTAGGCTCGTCGAGAAGCAGTACGTCCGGTTGTTGCAGCAACAGACGACACAAGGCTACACGACGACGTTCACCTCCGGAAAGGGTAGTGACATTGGCATCATCGGGCGGACAACGAAGGGCGTCCATCGCTCGGTCGAGTTTCTGGTCGATGTTCCAAGCATCGGCTGCATCTAACTTGTCTTGCAGTTCCGCCTGACGCGCCAAGAGTTTGTCAAAATCGGCATCGGGTTCCGCAAAAGCCATGTTGATATCATCGTACTCTTTGAGCATGTCCATGATGGGTTGCACACCTTCCTGTACAACCTCCCGAACGGTCTTAGTGGGATCCAGTTTAGGGTCCTGCTCCAAGTAACCGACGGAGTAACCGGGACTCCATACCACCTCACCCTGGTATTCTTTCTCAATACCGGCGATGATCTTCAACAGGGTTGATTTACCGGCACCGTTCAGACCGATGATACCGATCTTGGCGCCATAGAAAAAACTAAGGTAAATGTTTTTGAGTACCTGTTTCTGGGGACCGAAACTCTTGTTCAAGCCCACCATCGAAAAAATAATCTTCTTATCGTCTGCCATTTCTTTCAACTTTAAACTTTCAACTTTCAACTGCTTTCACGTATTCAGCAAACGTGAAAGCATAGGGGTTATTTTCGTCTGCAGAGTGCCGTTCTGCACTGAGTTGTTTCCAAATAGCCGGGTCTATCTCCGGAAAGAAGGTATCGGCGTCCGGCCAGGAATGATGAATATGGGTGATATAGAGTTTATCCGCAAACTCCATCGCCTGGCGATACACCATGCCGCCTCCAATGACAAAGGCTTCCTCTTCACCATTGATACATTTCACCATTTCATCAATACTATATACCGTCTCGGCCCCTTCGAAGGTCTTACCCTTCACGTCCGTCAACACGATATTACGACGGTTGGGTAGGGGATGTTTGGGTAAGGACAGGAACGTCCGTTCCCCCATCATGACGGTGTGACCGCTTGTGATGGTTTTGAAATGCTTCAAGTCCGCCGGCATGTGACACAACAGGTCACCTTTCTTGCCGATGGCATAATTCTCAGCTATTGCTACAATAATACTTATCATGTTTTACTTTTCAATTTGGGTGTTTTAAGAAAAAAACCTAAATGACACTTTTGAATGATTAAGCGTTTCACGCTTCCCGTGCTTTGCAGCTAAAAAATCCTTGTAAATAAATTTCCAGATATTTTTTATCACCAAATCACGCCTCTATCGAGTTCAATCATTCAAAAGACATATACATAAAAAACAATTTATTTCTTTTTACGTTGAATAAAATAAATTATGGTTGAAATGATAGCAACCGGAGCACCTACAAATATGCCTATGAATCCACACGTACATGCGAAATAGACACAGCCACGTATCCATTTCGGGGCAAATCCCAAAGCATCTGAGGAATCATACCCAAGCACGACGCTAGCATAGGTTCCTATTCCTACGTATAGTAGAATACAAATAACAGTAACTACCCAAGAGGTAATCAATACTCGTTTTGCTATTTGTAGAGACTCGCTCATAATTGCATCAAAACATATACATTACGCCATCCTTGGTATCCAAGTAGTAGTGTTCCGCTTGGTCCATGGGAGGGGCAAAGTTCCACAAAATACCGATCTGCTTGCCGGTCAGGCGCATGTAGTTCCACAGTTGCTGACGATGCTCCGCTACCAGTTTGTCCACCGCCTTGCACTCTATAATGACCTCATCATTAATCAGGAAATCTACGAAGTGCTTATGCTGTATGGGCTTGCCGTGAAAGACTACCGAGAAGTAGTACTCACGCTGGTAAGGTATCTGTTGCTCGTCCAGTAGAATCTGCAATGCTTCCTGATACATATACTCATTCAAGAAAGGTCCAAGCTCGCGGTGTACAGCAGCGCACGCACCATTGATGGCGTAGCATTTAGCCTTTAGTTGCTCGCACAACTCCGGGTGCTTGTCTATCAATCTTTTCAGCGTATATTGCATAATCGAAAAATGTTTTTTGTGTTTATGTCTGATTATTGATTTTTAATTCGAAGAATTTGGAAGATTATTTTGATAAAATGATTTGCAAATTTATTTGTGAAAGCAGTTTAGCAAAATAAGATTCGTATTGTCAAATAAAATCAATAATCAGGGTTTTGTATGTTTTTTTCTTAAATTATCAATCAGTGTTTTATATGTTTTTTTCCTTCAAATTTTAAACGCTTACAACGCCCGCTATATGAGGGTGCGGGTCGTACCCTTCTAAAGTAAAGTCTTCGTATTGGAACCCGAATAAGTCTTGCACTTCGGGGTTAATAATCATCTTCGGTAACGCTCTGGGTTCACGTGTCAGCTGCAACTTGACTTGCTCCAAATGGTTGAGGTAGATATGTGCGTCACCAAGCGTGTGTACGAAATCGCCGCATTGGAGACCCGTCACCTGCGCCATCATCTGCAGGAGTAGGGCATAAGAGGCGATATTAAACGGTACGCCCAAGAAGATATCGGCACTGCGCTGATAGAGTTGCAAACTCAACTTACCGTCCGCCACATAGAACTGAAACAGACAGTGACACGGTGGCAACGCCATCTTCTCCACCTCGGCTACATTCCAGGCACTAACCAGCAGGCGTCGGCTGTCGGGGTTTTCCTTAATCGTCTTCACGATATTGGCTATCTGATCGATGGTACCTCCGTTATAGTCCGGCCAAGAGCGCCATTGATGACCATAGACAGGACCAAGTTCACCGTTCTCGTCTGCCCATTCGTTCCAGATACGGACACCGTGGTCCTGCAGGTACTTGACGTTCGTGTCGCCGTTCAGGAACCACAATAACTCATAGATGATGGACTTGAGGTGCAGTTTTTTGGTGGTCAAGAGCGGAAAACCGTCTTCCATCTTAAACCGCATTTGATGACCGAACACGGATATCGTTCCCGTTCCTGTCCGGTCTTGTTTGACGGTGCCTTCCTCCAGCACCCGCCTGCATAAGTCTAAATACTGTTTCATATATCTGTATTCTGTCAGCGTAGCGGTCTGTGTTTTGTCAGGCCGCAGGCCGGTCTAGTATAGTTTATACGTTGTTTTGAGTACCTTGAACTCGGTACGACGGTTGATCTGGTTGCAGATCTCTTGTTTGTCAATCGGCAGACTGTTGATGAACGTCTCGTCCAGCACTTGCTCAACCGGTATCCACGGATATTGCTTGTTAAGCGCCTTGTCTGCCACCACCGGTTTGGTTTTACCGTATCCTACCGGCGTCAGACGTTCTTTCTCAATACCGTGTTGGATGAGGTAGTCACAGCAACTCTGTGCACGTTTCTGACTTAACTCGTTGTTGAACTCGTCCGTACCCTTCAAGTCCGTATGGGCACTGAGCTCAATGGTGATATTGGGGTTGTCGTTAAGCAGTTTAACCAATTTCTCCATCTCTTTCTCCGAGGCCTGCGTCAACTCCCATCGACCGAACTCATAGAACACATTCTCCATCGTGACGGGTCGGCTAATCGGTTGCAGCACAAAGTCCATCGTGTAGGTCTTGCTGTCCTTCAAACCGAAGGTGTTCCATTGCTCTTTGGCGTTCAGATAACCTCTGGCGGTGACTAACATGACGTACTTGACGTCTTGTTGCAGTTTGATCTTGTACTTACCGTCCCGACGGGCGTTGAGTTTACTGTTCGTGCCGTCGGATCCCACAATACGCAACATGGCGTCGGCGATAGGATTGCCCAAACCGTCGTTCACCGTCCCTTGTGCTATGAACTCCATCTCAGGCAAGGTAAACTGGTAGATCTTATCCATCCCTTTCTTATCGCCTCGGTTGGAGGAGAAGAAACCGTTCTGACTGTTTCCGGCAAAAGTGATACCGAAGTCATCGCCGGCTCCGTTGAAGGGCGCCCCCATGTTAAACAGGATCCACACGACGCTGTCTTTGTAGGTCGTGTCACGTGTGGCTTTGAAGATATCCAGACCTCCGTAACCCGGATGACCGTTCGAGGCAAAATAGAGCGTACCGTCAGCGTGTACATAAGGGAACATCTCATCGGCACTCGTGTTGATTCCGGCTTCCAAAGGATGCGCGTTCACCCATTGGTTTTCTGCCAACTCCGCCATCCAGATATCTTTTCCTCCTTGACCGCCCGGTGCATCACTGGCGAAATAGAGCGTGTCACCCATCGGACTGAGCGCAGGATGACCCACCGTGATCGTACTGTCGGTAAATAGTTTGACTTCCTGTGCTTCGCCCCATTCACCGCTTGCCCGTTCACTACAGTAGATCTTAGCACCCAGATCCTGACCGTTGATAGGCTTGGAGTAAGTGAAATACATCATCCTGCCGTCCTTGGTAAAGCAGCACGCACCCATCTCTGCGTTCGCTCCGCCTTTACCACTGGTCGAGTCATTCTGTTGTTCCTCTTCCTCTTGATCCCCGTACAAACCCTCTGCCGGTTCTATCTCTTCCCATTCTCCGGCTGCGTTCTTGCGTGTCTGGTAGAGTTGGAAAAGCTGTTGACCCGTCACGTTACTGGCGCGTTTGAGTTTTTTCGTTCCCTTCTCTTTGGACTCCTGCCGGTTTGATGTGAACATGAGTGCGTCGTTTTGATCACCGATGAACATCGGGGCGAAGTTACTGCTGCGTTTCTTGTTAAACATCTTCGCTTCGCTTACCTTGTACCGGCTGGTCTCTTTCTTCCACTCGTCCATCTTCGTGCAAGCGTACTTGCCGGCCTGCGCTACATAGTCATCGGGATGGGCTTCCAGATAGGAATCGTAGTGCTTGATGGCATCTTTGTATTTACCTTGGTTCTGCAGCACTTGTGCGGCATGCAGGTAAATCGTCGAGTCCTGTAACTGGTACTTACAACGCAATGCACTCTGGTAAGCATTAGCAGCACGGGGATTATTGATATAGCGGTAACACTCCGCCTGACGGTAAGCGACGTAGCCCTTCAAGTCCCGTTGCTTCTGCGTACTGAGCCGACTATAACAGGACTTGTAGATCTCTCCGGCCGCATAGTACTCCCCGATGGCGTATTTCTTATCCGCCCGCTTGATACGTTGCTGGATAGAGCACCCGCTCAGAAGAATTGAAAATTGAAAAATGAAAATTGAAAGGAGAAAACCTTTCACCTTTGACCTATCACTTTTCAACATATATTTCCTTTCACTTTTCACCTTTCACCTTTCAATTTAGCTCGTGGATTACCAATCCCGAGCGTAACTTGGGTTCAAACCATGTGGTCTTGGGCGGCATGATATTGCCGCTATCGGCGATGTCGATGATCTGCTGCATGGTAACGGGGTAGAGCGCCAAAGCCACTTTCATCTCTCCGCTATCCACTCTCTGCTTCAACTCGCCCAGACCACGGATACCGCCTACGAAGTCGATTCGTTTGTCCGTACGCAGATCTTTGATGCCAAGGATCTTATCCAGAATAAGATTACTCGATATCGTAACATCCAGCACACCTATCGGGTCCGCATCATTATAGCGTCCCTCCTTAGCGGTCAACGAGTACCACTTCCCGCCCAGATACAGGCTGAAGTTGTGCAGCGCTTTGGGTTTTACATCATTAAGCACGGAGGATTGCCTGTGGCCATCCGAATCGAGCAAGTCACCATTATAACATTCAACAATGAAGTCCTTATTAAGGGCTTCGAGGAACTCCTCCTCGCTAAGTCCGTTCAGGTCTTTTACCACACGGTTATAATCGATGATATTGAGTTGATTATCCGGGAAACAAACGGCTAAGAAATACTCGTACTCAGGAACCTTAATTTTTAATTTTTCATTTTTAATTTTTAATTCCTGTCCTACGCCAGCCGCCGCAGCTGAACGATGGTGTCCGTCAGCGATGTACATCGCCGGAATCTCCGCAAAGATCTCGGTGATACGATCAATCGTCTTTTTGTCCTCAATGATCCAGAACGTGTGACGGAATCCTTCCGGAGCGGCTACGAAGTCATACTCCGGTGTGCCCTTGGTTACTTCTGCAACGATAGCATCAAGGTCGTCCCGGTGAGGGTAGGCGAAGAATACCGGTTCCATGTTCGCGTTCAGCGTACGTACATGTTTCATGCGGTCTTCCTCTTTGTCCTTACGCGTCAACTCATGTTTCTTAATGCGTCCCTCCAGATAGTCATCTACCCAAGCGCCGACAACCAAACCATACTGCGTCTTGCCAAAACCCGTTTGCGCGTAAACGTAGTATTTCTCCTCTTGGTCTTGTTCCAACCAACCTTTGACACGAAAACGCTTGTATTGTGACAACGCCTCCTGATACACACGAGGGTCATGCTCATCGGTACCGGGTTCAAAATTGATCTCCGGCTTGATGATATGATACAGACTCATCTCGTTGCCTTCCGCTTCCTGACGTGCCTCCTCGGAGTTCAATACGTCATACGGCCGACTACTCACTTTGGTCACCAACTCTTTCGGTGGCCGTATTCCCTTAAATGGTTTTATCTTCATCGTTTGATTTACGATTTTATGATTTACGATTTTACGATTTATTAGACGATTTCGATAAATTTAACGATTTGTAGAAGACAATGGTCCAATTCTGTCAATTGATCAATTGATCAATCAATCGTCCAATCGTCAATCGTCCAATCGTCAATTATTTCGTCGGCGCAGCCTTTGGCTGACCCATAGCGCATGTTCCGTTGAACTGTGCACCCGGTTCTACGATCAAAGTCTTTGTCTGTACATCGCCTTGGATCTTACCGCTTGCACGCAGACTCAGCTGTTGACTGCAGTTGATCTTGCCGTCCAGAAGACCCATGATCTCGGCGTTCTGACAGTTAACCGTACCTTTGATACGACCCGATTCGCCGATTACTACTTTACCCGAACAATTTAATTCACCTTCGATCAAACCATCGATACGGTAATCGCTATCCGCCGTGATGGTTCCTACGATTTTACTTCCTGCGGTCAGCGCATTGAACATCAAACCGCTTTGTTGTCTCTCATTTGCCATAATATAATTATTTATCAATTGTCAATTATCAATTATTGAAAAGTTTCGGCAAGAAACGTTTCAAATACTCTTGCCAATTCGGCCATACATGACCGTCCGTACTCTCGTAATACGTGTACTCCACATGCTCTTTTTCAAGCCATTTGCGGTACTCCTGAAAACTATCCCACAGAAAATCCTCCGTACCGATACCCAACCAGAACACTTTCGCGTCTTTCGGAGCATTATGAACGAACGTAGCCGGCGAGAACATTCCTACATACGCAAATTGTCCTTCCAACACATAGGACACCCGCATCGTGTGGTAACCACCCATTGAGAGACCGGCGATCGCGCGTTGCTCGGGATCCGTGCAGATACGGTATTTCGACTCTGTCTCCTTCATGAAAGCACCGAAGTTCGCTTCCCATTGACCGTTGGACGCGTTCTCTCTCTCTTCCTCCGAAGTAGGCCTGCTCGGACAGTTATCCGGCATCACGACAACCATCTCACGTATCTCGCCTGCGCGTAGAAGGGAGTCCATAATAGGCACTAATCGACCCTGTGTGGTCCAGTCGAACTCATTTCCCCACATCCCGTGTTGCAGATAGAGCACCGGAAAGACCTCCGTACGTGCTGCGTACTGATCCGGCAGATAGACACAGCAGGGCACGCCGTTCAAGGTGTCTTGTACCACCGTACCGGCCTGTAACGGCCTGTCTTCCACCTGTTTCGCACATGCTATACTCATGCACGCGATACCTATCAGATAGGCACTAAAAATCCATTTCTTCATATATGCACACAAATTTGGGTGCAAAGGTACGACTTTTTTTTGACATACGCAAGCACGCGCGTACTTTTTTATGATTTTTATTACTTTTTCCTTCTTCCAAATTCGCATAGTTCAAAATTATTTGTTCCTTAATATCCTATGTATCGAACTCAACCATCGATACCTGTGTAATCCATGTAAAATAAAGGCTTGCCACGTATGCGTATTGGGTGATTATAGGGAGATTATTGCGTGATTATTGCGTGATTCAACACAATATTCATAGAACATAAATCAATTAAAAACCACAAAATCATAGTGTTATGGTAAGAGGCTTACCGGCTTATCGAACGGGGATGACTAACCGAAGAGGGCGAGACTCGTCGTCGGCTTGTTTGAATTGCAAGAGTACCGGGTCGTCAGGTTTAGGCAGGCGTACTCCAACTAATTCCGTCAAGGGAGAGAGTTTGTCGGCAACTCTCCGTTTACGTTGGATAGAACGGATTGATTCCTTCTTGTGGCTCACGTTCGGTTGATACGCTTCGATAATATGTTGCTGCTCTGCCAATACAATCTGTTCGGCAGACGCGACTAACAGAGCCTCTTTGGCTGACCGACTGCAATATTCGGCAAAACGAGTACGGTCGGACTTATTCATTCCGAGCGCTATGCTTTTGCATCGATCCGGTGGATCTTTCTGCATCATTTTCTTCCATAGCGAACACTCTACTTCTTCTGAGATATAATACGGTTGTTCTGCCGGCACATAGACAAAGCGCAACTTCTTGCTCTTGATACGTATAGAGCGAATAAGCGGCGGTTCTTCCTCTTGCTGTATTTGCTGCATGGGATCGTTCGGCAGCGTCAGCGCCACACGGAAACCGATATACTCTGTAGCTGTCTCCGGTAAGTGCCAACGACGCACGGAGAGATGGCTGTTTGCCACACATTCGTCGTAACTTCCGCCACGTACAATACGGTAACTCCCCGTATCGGCGCCACATGGATCGGGCTGTGTGCTAAGCGTGTAAGGACCATAGATATCCTGACACCATTCTGACACGTTGCCGGTCATGTCGTACAAGCCCAATTCGTTCGGTTGCTTGCGTCCTACAGGATGTTTCCAATCTCCCGAACAGGGATAGGTCCAACCGACACTATCTGCTTCATTTCCGCCTGCAAAACGATAGGCTTTGCTCTTTGCTCCGCCTCGTGCCGCATATTCCCATTCGGCTTCTGTCGGCAAACGAAACGGAAGACCTGTGATGCTATCCAACCGCCGCACAAACTCCTGACAATCAAACCATGACACGTATGAGACAGGTACGGTCGGATAACCTTCCGGGTTGATAATCTCCCGTTCGGGCATCAAGGCACGCCATAGTTGAACGGTCACCTCTGTAGTGGCAATATAGTAGGGAGAAAGAAAAACGAGGTGAGCCGGTTTGTCAGTATAGGTATCTTTGTCCGTCTGGTCGAGCGTGGCACCCATCATAAACGATCCGCCTTCGACCCGTTGCATGGAAAATTCGATACCGTTGATCTGCATTTCCAGGCGTTGCAACGAATCGGGAACAATCGGTTTATGCTTACGCGCACAAATCGGTAATACGCAAACGATGGAGATAAATAATATGATGCCTCTTACATGCACGCCTTGTCCCTAACAAATACTGTGCCATATATAAAATGTGATATTTTCTTATTTTGCGTGTTTTTTGGGGAATGGAGAAGATGAGGAATGAAAATCGAGGGGGTGTCGAAAAATGAATAAAAATCGCTTAAAATGCAAAAAAATGGGCAAAAAACTTGCGTATGTCAAAAAAAAGTAGTAATTTTGCGCAAAATTTGGAAAGATATGAAAAATAATGTTTTTGCGGGCGCGTTGGTAGCGCTGGGTTTATGTCTTGGAGGTTTGTTCATTAACCTCGGTATTAATAAGTTTGCCTCGAAAGATCGGGCGGTGACGGTGAAGGGTCTGAGTACCCGTGAAGTGGAAGCGGACTATGCCGTTTGGCCTTTGTCGTTTGCATGGAGCGGAAATGATCTGCCGGCACTCTATACGAAGTTGGAACAAGTGACCGAGCGGGTGAAGAACCATCTGCAGTCCCTGGGCTTTGAGGAAGCCGATATCCGGCAGGGTAGTGTGTCGGTTAGCAATAACTGGGACGGATACTACGGTAATCGTCCGGAATTCAAATATACGCTGAGTACGTCGCTTATCGTTTCGACCGATAAAGTGGCGTTGGTTGTGGCGAGTCAAGGAAAGGAATCCGCTTTGCTCAAAGAGGGAATCATCGTGACTACAGAGAAATGGAATCTGGATTACCAGTTCAACGGTCTGCCTGAGTTGAAGCCGTCGATGATCGAAGAGGCAACGCGTAATGCCCGTGCGGTCGCACAGAAATTTGCGGACGATGCCCAATGTAACTTGGGTTCGATCCGTCAAGCCAGCCAAGGACAGTTCTCCATCGAGTCCGACCAGTACCAGCCTTGGCGCAAACATGTACGCGTCGTGACGACCGTTGATTATTATCTCAATTAAGAATTAAGAATTACGAATTAAGAATCAAATAATTATACAAATGGAAGAAAACAACGAGATTATTAAGAATGATCACATTATTCCGGTGAAGATCGATGAGGAAATGAAGTCCTCGTATATCGATTACTCGATGTCTGTGATCGTTAGTCGTGCGCTGCCTGATGTGCGCGACGGTTTCAAACCCGTACACCGCCGTGTGCTGTTCGGAATGAACGAGTTGGGTAACACCTCGGATAAGCCGACCAAGAAGAGTGCACGTATCGTAGGTGAGGTGATGGGTAAGTATCACCCGCATGGTGACAGTTCGATCTATGGTACGTTAGTTCGTATGGCGCAACCCTGGGCAATGCGTTATTGCTTAGTGGACGGTCAAGGTAACTTTGGTTCGGTCGATGGTGACGGCGCAGCTGCTATGCGTTACACCGAGGCACGTCTGAGTAAACTTGCCGAAGAGATGTTGCGCGATATCGAAAAGGATACCGTAGATATGCAGAATAACTTCGACGACAGCTTGAAGGAGCCGGTTGTGTTGCCTTGCCGTTTCCCGAACTTGTTGGTGAACGGAGCGAGCGGTATTGCCGTAGGTATGGCAACGAACATGCCGACGCATAACTTGAGCGAGGTAATCGACGGTTGCTGTGCGTACATTAAGAATATCGTCGCGCGTATGCACGACCAGTTCGTAGAGGAGATCACGGTTGAGGAACTCATGGAGCATGTGAAGGCTCCGGACTTCCCGACCGGCGGTACGATCTACGGTTATCAGGGTGTGAAGGACGCTTACGAGACCGGTCGTGGACGTATCATCATTCGTTCGAACGCCGATATTGAGACCGATGATAACGGTCGTGAGCATATCGTGATTACCGAACTGCCGTACGGTGTTGTGAAGAAAGACCTGGTTCAGAACATTGCTGAGTTGGTTAGCGACAAGAAGATCGAGGGTATCGCCGACATCAACGACTATTCGAAACGCGATATCCGTATCGTAGTAGAGGTAAAACGTGACGCGAATGCACAGGTGGTTCTGAACAAGTTGTATAAATTCACGGCGCTGCAGTCTAGTTTTGCAGTTAATAACATCGCCCTTGTGAAAGGACGTCCGATGCTCTTGAACCTCAAGCAACTCATCGGTAACTTCATCGAACACCGTATGGAGATTGTGGTTCGCCGTACGAAGTTCGAACTCAAGAAAGCCGAAGAGCGTGCGCATATATTGGAAGGTTTGATCATCGCTGTCGATAATATTGACGAGGTGGTTCGTATCATCCGTGCCAGCCGTACGCCGGCTGACGCACAAGCAAACCTGGAGGCTCGTTTCAACCTCGATAACCTGCAGTCGAAGGCGATCGTCGATATGCGTCTGAGCGCCCTCACCGGTCTGCGTATCGATGAGTTGAAGAACGAGTATGCCGAGATCGAGAAGTTGATTGCGCATTTGAATGAGTTACTCAATAACGAAGAGATGCGTTATGAACTGATTGAGAATGAGTTGATTGAAGTAAAAGAGAAATACGGTGACGAGCGTCGCACGAAGATCGTGAAGATGGCTACCGAGTTCAACCCGGAGGATATGTACGCCGATGACGATATGGTGATTACCATTTCGCACCTCGGATATATCAAACGTACGCCGTTGGCTGATTTCCGTCAGCAGACACGCGGTGGTGTTGGTTCGAAAGCCGGTTCGGCTCGTGATCAGGACTTCATTGAATACGTTCACCAGGCTTCTATGCACTCGACGATGATGTTCTTTACGGAGATGGGGCGTCTGTACTGGCTCAAGGTGTATGAGTTACCGGAAGGCAACAAGCAGTCCAAGGGTCGTGCTATCCAGAATATGATCAACCTGCAGAAGGGCGATAAGGTTCGTACCTGCATCAACGTGAAGGGTCTGAATGATGCTGAGTATGTAGAGAACCACTTCCTGATCTTCATCACGAAGAACGGACTCATGAAGAAGACCACGTTGGAGGCTTATTCCCGTCCTCGTGCCAACGGTATCATTGCACTCGGTCTGCGTGAAGGCGACGAACTGATCGGTGTTACGTTGACGGACGGACAGAGCGAGATGTTAGTGGCTTCGTACAACGGTAAGGTCGTTCGTTTCAACGAAGGCGGCGTACGTCCGATGGGTCGTTCGGCAACCGGTGTGAAGGCCATTACGTTGGAAGAAGACGGTCAAGATCGCGTAATTGGCACGGTTTGTGTAGAGAAGAATACAGACAAAACCATTTTGGTGATCTCGGAGAACGGATTCGGTAAGCGTACACCTGTCGATGACGAGAACGGCGAACCGATTTATCGTATCACTAACCGTGGCGGTAAGGGTGTTAAGACCATCGAGATCACCGAGAAGACCGGTCACCTCGTAGGTATCGAAGCCGTTACCGATGCCGATGACCTGATGCTCATCACGAAGTCCGGTACAGCTATCCGCATGGATATCTCGACCATTCGTCAGACCGGTCGTGCCGCACAAGGCGTCAAACTGATAGACCTCCAGAAACGTAACGACAGCCTTATGAGCGGTTGTATCGTTCCGAAGGACGAAGAGGAGAGCGAAATGAGCGCGGAAGAACCGCTCAATGATGAGAATGGTGAAAATGCTGAAAACAATAACGAAACAAACGAATAATATGAAGGTTCGTGATAGTCGAGTGTAAGCTCGCTTACGCAACTCGACGAAGACGAAGCTACAGAAATTAACAAATTTATGAAAAAGAGTTTGATTTTGGCAGCTATTGTGCTCATGAGTGCAGGCTGCATGGCTCAGAAGAACCCCTTGGTTAAGAAAGCCAAAAACTACATGATGGCATCGGAGAACGCTGATTTCTCTGCTGCACGTGCCGCTATCGGCGAAGCTATCGAGCAGGAACCTACTGCAGAGACCTATTACTGGGCCGGTATGATCGGTTATCAGGAGTTGCAGCAGGAGAACTACAACCAGATGCTGGGTAAGGGCGCTAACCAAGCTAAAGCCGGTGCTGCGGTAGAAGAGAGTTACGCATATTGGGTTCATGCTGATGAGTTGGCAATGATTCCGACAACCGACAAAAAAGGTCGTGAAGTAGTGGATACGAAGACCCGTAACAACATCGCCAAGAAGATGCTGGAGTACTACAAGAACCAAGAGTTGGTGAAGTACGGTATCTATCTGAACGAGCAGAAGGACTACGAGGGTGCTTTCCGTGCATTCAAAATGCATATCGACATGCCGGATCTGGACATGATGCAGAATGCTAAGATGCAAGACGAGATGCCGCGTGACACTATCTACGAGCAGTATAAGTACTACGCAGCTATCTTCGCTGTTCAGGCTGAACTGCATGAGGATGCGATTCTCTTGTTGGAGCAGATGAAAAACGGTTCGTTTGAGGCTATCTCTATCAACCAGTTCCTCTATCAAGAGTACCTGGCTCTCAAGGATACGGTTAGTTTCGTTCGTACGCTTCAAGATGCTACCGTTCGTTTCCCGGGTGAGCCTTGGTTCCTGCAGAACCTGATCAACTTCTATATCTACTCCGGTCAGGAGCAGACGGCAGTTGAGTACCTGGCACAAGCTATCGAGCGCGAACCGAATGTAGCGCAGTATCATCATATCAAGGGTAACCTGGATGAGAACTTAGGTAACTACGAAGAGGCACTCAAGGACTTTGATAACGCATTGGCACTCGACCCGACACTGGCTGACGCCATGGCTGGTAAAGGACGTGTTTATTACAACCAAGCCGTTAAAATGAACGAAGCAGCTGCGATGATCTCCGATAACAAGGAGTATAAGAAAGCATTGGCTGAAATGACTGAGGTATTCCGTCAGTCGCTGCCGTTCTTCGAGAAAGCACACGAGATGGATCCGACAGACCGTCAGTATCTGGTGATCCTCAAAGGATTGTACTATCGTTTCGGAATGGAGGCAAAGTACAATGAAGTATCCGAGAAACTGAATAACCTCTAATGGGTCGCATTCTCGCAATAGATTACGGTCGTAAACGCACAGGATTAGCCGTTACGGATATTCTCCGCATAACGGCTAATCCGTTGCTTACGATTGAGACGAAGGATTTGATAAACTGGTTGACGGGCTACTTCGCTAAAGAAGCTGTTGACGAAGTGGTTATCGGTCATCCGACCCAGATGAACGGTACAGAATCGGAGTCGATGAATTATATCCGACCGTTCATGGGCGTATTTAAAAAGACGTTTCCAGACAAACCTATAACTATGTATGACGAGCGCTTCACGTCGGTATTGGCGCACAGGGCAATGATTGACGGGGGAATGAAGAAAAAAGACCGACAGGACAAAGCGGTAGTGGATAAGATCGCCGCATGTATCATCCTCGAGGGTTACCTCGAGAAGTTGAAAGTTGAGAGTTGAAAGTTGAAAGAAGTTATATAGTATATATAGTAGAAAGTTATTAGAGTATGATTTTACCAATATATTTGTACGGTCAGCCGGTACTGAGAAAAGAGGCTGAGGAAATTGAGAACACGCCGGAGTTGAAGCAACTTATTGCGGACATGTACGAGACCTTGACGCAAGCGGAGGGTTGTGGTTTGGCGGCTCCGCAGGTGGGCAAACCCTGGCGTCTGTTTGTAGTGGACGGAAATGAGTTAGCCGAAGATTATCCGGAGTGCAAGGGTTTCAAACGGGCGTTCATCAATCCGGAGTTACTGGAAGAGAGTGAAGAGACTTGTACGTATTCGGAAGGATGTCTCTCATTGCCGGGTATCAGTGAGAATGTCGTCAGACCGACTACGATCACGATGCGTTACTTGGACGAGGACTTTAATGAGCACACGGAGACCTTCGCCGGTTTTCAGGCACGTATCGTGCAACATGAGTACGACCACTTGGAAGGACACGTGTTCACCGATCGTATCTCACCCATCCGTAAGACCTTCGTTCGCAACAAGTTAGTCTCTATTGCCAAAGGCAAAACCGTAGCTCGATATAAATATAGAAGGAATTAGGGAATGGATTGGATTAATGTCATCATAATGGCTATCGGTTTGGCGATGGATTGCTGTGCGGTATCGGCCGTACAAGGTCTGATGCAACGCCAATGGCACCCTAGGGCTTTGCTGATGGCAGCTATCTTCGGTTGCTTCCACATGGGCATGCCGATCATTGGGTACTATGCCGGTAACTTGTTGGTGGATTTCATGCGGGTGTATGCCCCTTGGATTGCTCTCGCTTTATTAGGATTCTTGGGTATTAAGATGATTTTGGAAGCGTATCATGAGAAAGAAGAGGCGCAGAAGTGTGCCAACTGGCATGTTATGAACCTCTTGTTTTTAGCCATAGCTACCAGTATAGACGTGTTAGTAACAGGTTTGCTCTTTGTACCGTATCCGGAGTGGTTATATCCGTCAGTGCTTACGATAGGCGGTATTACGGCGCTCTTTTCTTTAGGAGGTTACTTAGTGGGCGTGTTTGTGGGAAAACTGAAGATCAAAATGGAACTGATAGGCGGACTTGTCCTTATCGGTTTGGGTATTAAGATCTGGGCGGAAGGATTTTTTGGATTGTAATGTTTGTAATCGGCAATAACACATTAGTCAGTCTGGACGTACTTGAAAAAGAGTTCTGCTGTGACCTGGATACCTGTCGGGGGTGTTGCTGTATCGAAGGCGATGCCGGTTGTCCTATTACCGATGAGGAAGTAGTACAGATAAAGCAGATCTTACCGCAACTGTTGCCGCAGATGACCAAAGAAGCACGGGAAGTAGTTGAACAACAGGGACTTAGTTATCTGGACCCTTCCGGAGAACAAGTGCTCTCTATCGTGAACGGAAAGGATTGTGTTTTTGCCCGTATCGATCATCAAGGCTGGTGTTACTGTTTGATAGAGAAAATGGGATTTTCCAAACCGATATCGTGTCATCTGTATCCGATACGGCTGACTAAAGTAGGAGACTATACTGGCGTGGAGTACCATCGTTGGGATATCTGTCATTGTGCCCGGCTGAAAGGAAAAAAACTGCATTTGCCGCTCTATCAGTTCTTGAAAGAACCACTAATACGTCGTTTTGGGCAGGCATGGTATGATGAATTGGAACTAACGGCTAATGAATGGAAAAAACAATGCGCGCAGAGATAATTACGATAGGAGATGAACTGCTGATCGGTCAGGTGGTGGACACCAACTCCGCTTGGATGGCCCAGCGATTGAATGAGCAAGGTATTGAACTATACCGGATTACGTCCGTTCATGACGATAAGGCACAGATCATAGATGCCTTAGATGCTGCATTTAACGAAGTGGATATCGTGTTGACGACCGGCGGTTTGGGTCCGACCAAAGATGATATCACCAAGCAGGTGTTATGCGATTATTTCCATACGCACCTTATAGAAGATACGCGTGTGCGTACGCATATAGAGGAACTCTATCGTGATCGTCCGGACGTGTTGAACCGACTGACCGCTACGCAATGGCAAGTGCCTGCTTGTGCCGAGATTCTGGAGAATCGGGTAGGGTCCGCTCCGCTGATGGTTTTTAAGAAGGATGACAAGCTGCTTATCACTATGCCCGGTGTGCCTTACGAGATGAAGATCGCGATGGAGGAACAAATTCTGCCGTTTATAGAGTCGAAAGTCGAAAGTCAAAAGTCGAAAGCCATTATCCATAAGACGCTGCAGGTGACGGGTATCGCAGAGAGTTCGTTGGCGATCTTACTGGAGGACTTTGAGAACCGAATGCCTTCGTCCTTGCACTTGGCGTATTTACCCAAAGACGGGGTGATCCGTTTGCGTTTGTCGAGTTACGGCGATATGACAGAAGAAGAGGTGACACGTTGGTTTGATGAGTTGAAACAGTTGACGGCTGATTATCTGATCGCCGATACCGATGAACCGCTTGAAGTGATTGTAGGCAATGTGTTAAAAGCCAAAGGCATGACCATCTCCACTGCCGAGAGTTGTACAGGCGGTAAACTGGCTTCATTACTCAATAAGCATGCCGGTTCGTCTGCTTTCTATTGGGGTTCGGTCATCAGTTATGACAACTCCGTCAAGGTGCAGGTCTTAGGCGTTCCGGCAGAACTGATAGAAAAGTACGGCGTAGTAAGCGAAGAGGTGGTACGTGTGATGGCACAGTCTGTTCGCAAACTAACCAATACTACTTGTAGTATTGCTACATCCGGTATCGCAGGACCATCCGGTGGTTCGAAAACCAAGCCGGTTGGTACCGTTTGGATGGCTTGGGACACGCCTAAAGGGACGTTTGCGGAGTGTTTTCATTTAGGCAAACTGCGTGAACAGGTAACCGACAGAGCATGCCAGAAAGCATTGATAGGATTATTAAAACATATTTAAAATAAACAGATAATGAAAAAATCGATTTTTACACTTTTGGTTCTTGGTTTGTTGTGTACTCTTCCTATGCGTGCACAGGAACGTATCATGCTGTTTGCTGACCCGCATGTGTATCCGCAGGCGCTTATTGAGGCAGATCCGGATTTTGACACTTACATGGAAGGGCAGCGTAAAATGGTGGACTTGAGTGAACCCATCTGGCATGCCTTGATGGACACGGCGAAGAAGTACAAACCGTCTTTGGTTCTTATCCCGGGTGACTTGACGCGTGACGGAGAGGCAGAGAGTCATGCACTTGTCTCGCAATCTCTCAATGAATTACAAGAACTGGGTATCCGTACATTGGTCATTCCGGGTAACCATGACCTGCCGGGTGCCAATTGGGAGACGCTTTATCCGGGTACGTATCAGGATGCTGTTCGGGATGAAGACTCGCATACCTATGCCGTAGAACCGCTGCCCGGACTGACTGTCATCGGTATCGATGGTACGGATGATAAGGCCGGAATAGGTAAGATGTCCAAAAAGACATTGGCTTTTGTTTTGGCACAAGCTGATAGTGCTAATGCTAAAGGGAATAGTATCATCGCTATGTGTCACTGGCAGATCTTGGAGCATTTTGACAAACAAGGTACGCTGGAGAGTTCTTGTCGTATGAAAGAGGCAGACGCCTTGCGAGACAGCTTGATGCATCATGGTGTACACCTTGTGCTGACAGGACATTTTCATGTGAACGGAATCACTACTTTCCGGGACACGACAGGTCTGACGCAAGACAGTCTTGTGGAGATCACAACCGGTTCGCCGATCACCTATCCTTGTCCTTACCGCTGGTTGACGTTTGCCAAAAATCAAGCGGATATCGCTGTGAGTACCGATTATATCACTTCGCTGGAAAATATTCCGGATATGTACACCTATAGTCGGGAATGGATGACAGAACATGCGCAGAATATGTTACCGGCTTTGACCCTTAGAGCATGGGCAAAAGCAGAGAGTATGACGGACAAATTGGCAGAACAATTTGGAGGAACTGTAGCTGCTGTTGTAAAGGCATGTCTGCCTACGGATGATGCTACCAAGATTGCCTTGACAGAGAAGTATTTCGGTTCAACCGTTATTGAACTCTATCTCTTCCATAGCGATGCCAATGAGAACGAGCGCCCCGAGTTGGGTGATTCTTTGGCTCAGGAGGTCTATAAAGGTATGGACGGTATGATGCATGAACTGACGGACGAGAAGATGGATAATGTTATCATGCGTAGTTTCCAAGAGCTTCTGATCAACACGGCGATGGACGTAGCAGAGGAACCGGTTCAGTCCTTGGTAGAAGATATTACCGGATGGAAGTCAAATTATCCGGATAGGACAGATGATCTGCGCCCGACACTGCGTATCGGTACACCGAAAGAGGTAGAAGCAATTCCGGAATTGATACCGGAGGATACCAACTGCCGCAAACGTTTGGTGAACGGTCAACTGTTCATCGAGCGAAACGGCGCTATCTATAATGCGGAAGGTAAACGAATCCGTTAACGCACCTTACGAATAATCGTAAGACCGTCACGAATAGGGAGGATGACTTGCTCAAAGCGGTCATCCTCTTTGATTTGATCATTGAAAGCACGAAGTCCCAGGGTCTGTTTGTCCTTATCGTACGCCGGATCAATAATATGACCGTCCCAAAGGGTGTTGTCCGCCAAGATGAACCCGCCTATAGGCACCAGGGGATAGACCAATTCAAGATAGGCGCAGTACTCCCGTTTGTCGGCATCGATGAAGACAAGATCGAATAATGGGTGAACGGTTGAATGGATGAAGGTTGAAAGGATATCCTTTGCATCGCCGATGATCAATTCGATACGGTCGGATAGGGGAGACCGGGACAGATTACGTCGTATCGTCTCTTCCAACTCATCGTTATGCTCGATGGTCACTACTTTGCCTCCTTCTGCCAAGCCTTCCGCCAGACAGAGCGCACTGTAACCGGTGAACGTACCGAGTTCCAGAATGCGCTGCGGACGAATCATATGACTGATCATACTTAATACCCGTCCTTGCACGTGACCACTAAGCATATGTGGATTGAGTATATGTACATAGGTATCACGTGTGATGGCTTCCAATGCGGCATTTTCGGGTGTCGAATGAGACGAAATATATTCCTCAAGTGTCATAATGTTACAAAATTTGTGCAAAATTAGTGAAAAATTTCTTATTTTACAAATAAAAACGATTATTTTTCACAAAATTTTGCACATATCAAAAAAAAATTGTAATTTTGCAGTCAAATTTAAGCATTTTATTACAGTAATGGAAAAGATAGACGAATTAGATCGTAAAATTCTTAGAATTATCACGCAGAGCGCCCGTATTCCGTTCAAGGATGTAGCGGAGCAATGTAACGTAAGTCGCGCCGCAGTACACCAGCGTGTGCAGAAGATGTTTGACAACGGTGTCATCACCGGTTCCAGTTACCATGTAGAGCCGGCTGCTTTGGGATATCACCTGTGTGTGTATATCGGTATCACGATGGAGAAAGCATCGATGTACAACAAAGTCATTGCTGCACTGAAGGAGATTCCGGAGGTAGTGGAGGCACAATATACCTTAGGTGCTTTCGGTCTGCTTGTCAAAGTGTTTGCACATGATAACGAGCATCTGCTGCAGGTGTTGAATACGAAGATCCAAGAGATACCAGGTGTTGCCAATACGACTACGTTAACGGCACTTGCACAACCTATCTATCGTCAGTTACCGATTGAGGTTTAAGGAATTAGGGTTTAGAGAATTAGGGAATTAGAGAATTTATGGAAAGAGTTATTAGTGGTATACGACCGACGGGTAATTTGCATTTGGGCAATTATTTCGGTGCGGTGAAGAGTTTTGTGAAAATGCAGGACGAATATGACTGTATGTTCTTCATTGCAGACTGGCACTCCTTGACCACCCATCCGACGCCGGAGAATATCAAACGTTCGGTCAAGACGATCTTAAGCGAGTATCTGGCTTGCGGTATTGATCCTCAGAAGGCACCTATCTATGTGCAGAGCGATGTGAAACAGGTGCTGGAGTTGTATCTGTATCTGAATATGAACGCGTATCTGGGTGAATTGGAGCGTGTTACGTCATTCAAGGAGAAAGTGCGCAAGCAGCCGGATAACGTTAATGCCGGTTTGCTGACTTATCCTTGTCTGATGGCAGCGGATATCTTAATGCACAAGGCAGACAAAGTGCCGGTTGGAAAGGATCAAGAGCAAAATATGGAAATGGCGCGTCTCTTCGCCCGTCGTTTTAACCGTATCTATAATGTAGAATATTTCAAGGAACCGGCTTCCTTCTATTTCGCAGACAAAGCAGTCAAAGTGCCAGGGTTGGATGGTACGGGTAAGATGGGTAAGAGCGAAGGTAACTGTCTCTATCTGTGCGACGATGAGAAGACGGTGACCAAGAAGATCATGCGTGCCGTAACCGATCAGGGACCGACACAGCTTAATCAAGAGAAACCAGAAGTGATTCAAAACCTGTTCACGCTCTGTGAATTACTGTCTGGTAAAGAGGCTGCAGAATACTACAACGACCTCTATAACCGCATGGAAATTCGTTACGGCGACATGAAGAAACAGATGGCTGCTGACGCCAATAAACTGTTGGCCCCGATACGGGAGAAGATCATCGCTTATTCCAGTGACGATGCTTTGTTGGATCGTATCATGCGACAGGGAGCAGAGGCTGCGTCTGCACGTGCAGAGAAGACCATCGAAGAGGTGCGTGAGATTATCGGATTCCGCAAAATATAATAACTAACAACTAATGGCGAAAGTACCATACTACATCGTATTGGTCTTGGGGTTAACCGCTTGTGCGGCTTCAAAGCTACCGATAGACGACGCATATCACTGGGAAGATGAACCGGTGAGATCGATACCGTCTGTGCTTACTGAGGATCCAGAACAAGAACCGGTAACGCCTGTTTCGCCAATTATTGAGGTACTGAACGAACAAGATACCACCATCACCGTCCGTATTCGCAAATGAGAATTATTCGAACCATCGCAGCATTGGTACTTAGTACATTGTCACTTTGTACCTTCTCTCAGGACTTCGCCCGTTTGAGCGAACGAACCATCAATGGTTCAGCCCGTTATGTAGGAATGGCAGGTGCGATGACGGCGATAGGGGGAGATCCTTCAGCATCTTTGGACAATCCCGCTGCAGGTGCTTTGTATCAACGGATGGAGGTGATGGCTTCTTTTGGTGGAACCTTTGACCGTACCCGGCAAACGGGATCAGATGTTGTGGCAAAAAGGAACTCGTTTATCTGTCCGCAGATGTCGCTGATCTTGGATATGCCTACTTATACGCTGAATAGCAAAGGGGTGCAGTCTCATAATTTCTTATTTTCCTATCGCAGGTTGCATTCGTACAACCGAACGATAGATGCTTATGGGGACGGCGAATCATCCTTTGGCGCTATGTTGGCGGGAATGGATTTGGGTATTGCATATAATCAAGGTCGCTATAACACCGGTCATGGTTTGTTCTTGTCGGAAAGAGGTTATGTAGATGAATATGCGTTCCAATGGTCGATGAATATCGGTCATCAGTGGTATGTGGGACTTGGACTGCAGATCCAGTCCTATCTCATGGCATCAGATGGGGATTTTCAAGAATGGTTTGATGATTATACGCCGGAAGGGAAGGCATTTTATAACAGGAATGTTACTTCCTTGATGCTCTCGGGCGCAGGTTGTACCTTATCCGCCGGTTTGATCTATCGCCCGCTCCAATGGTTACGTGTCGGTTTCGGTATCAACACCCCTTCGTTAGGTACGCTCAATACCTACACATCCGGTACTTTCTCGGCGCAGACGGACTCAATCCGTTATTCGTATGCACCGAATTTGGATGTGAGAGGCGATAATAGTTTTCACATGCCGCTACATACCTCCACTTCTGTGGCTTTCCAGATTGGTGCGTACGGGATGGTAGCGTTGCAGTATGATTATCTGCAACAAAAAAACGAAGATGCCATGCATTCGCTGCGTATCGGAGCGGAAGTGATTCCAGTCATGGGATTCTATCTCAATGCCGGATATGCTTATGAGAGTACGTTTAAACCAGCTACAAAACTCGTTCCAATGGCGGAGAGTTTTGACCGTCAGGACACCTATTTCCAACATCCTCGCCGGACACAATATGTCTCTGTCGCGGCAGGGTATAGAGGAAGGTATTTCATCGCCCAAGCTGCCTATCAGTACCGCTGGCAAGGACTTAATTTATATGCTTACGAACAAGCAACACCCTATGAAATACAAGCAGATACCCACCGCATTGTAGTGACAATAGCGTGGCATCAATACTAATAATAGCGTCCCTTAGCAATAGGAACCGGAAAACTCAACAAATAATAACTAACCGAGTGCAAATGCTTCACTAATGGCGTGCCGGTACTCGCCAGCCATGACCCTCGAAAGAGGCGAGCGGATAGAGGTGGCCGGATTACAGAGGAAAAAGCAGGCCTCAAATCCTATTCTCAGGAAGTTTTCTCGAGTAAAGCTATGTGGACGCTTTTTTTGTGCCTATTTTTTATTTTCTTAAGAAAATATTTGCACAATTCAAAAAAAAGTTGTAACTTTGCACGCTTTTTGACAGAAAATACAAAAATTACAATATTATGGCAAAAAAGAAACAAAACAATTTTGAGAAGCAAGACGAGCGTCTTCAGGAAGTAAATGAGACACTTACGGGCGCCGGCAAATGGATTCAGGATCACGCAAATGCGTTGAGTTGGTGTGTATCAATCGCTATTCTCGCTGTTGCAGCGGTTATCGCTTTCCGTCAGTTTGTACTGTCGCCTAAGCAGTCACAGGCAAATGAAGAGAATGCCAAGGCTGCCGCTTATTTCATGGCTGCCAATGAGGCAGAGATGAGAGGTTCGGCTGAGGAAGCAAAAACGCTGTACAACTTGGCACTCAACGGTGACGGTAATGAGTTCGAAGGTTTCGCTAACACAGCTGACAGCTACAGCAATCAGCAGGGCGAATTGGCTGCATTGTACGCAGGTGTTATTTATTTTGAGCAAGGTCAGTACGAAGAGGCAGCTGAGTACCTGAAGAAATTCTCGGCTAACGATATCAACATCGGTGCGGCAGCTAAGCAGTTACTTGGTGATGCGTATGTAGAGTTGCAGGACTATGAGGCAGCAGCCAAAGCATTTGAGGCAGCCGCTAAGTCCGGTAACGAGGCCATTGCTCCGATGAGTCTGAAGAAAGCCGGTATCGTCTATCTGCATGAGGGCGAGAACGCCAAGGCGCTCAAGGCATTCAAGGCTATCAAAGAGAACTATCCGGCATCAGCCGAAGCAAACGACATTGACAAATACATCGCCATTGCCGAATAAATGGCAAATGGTAAATGACAAAAGGTAATGACTACTGATTTGTCGAAATATGATGCTAATCAAATCCCTAGCGCTGACGTGCTTTCACGTCAGCGCTATGCGATTATTGTAGCAGACTGGAATAGCGAGATCACCTACGCCATGGCGCAAGGCGCTATGGAGACCTTCCTTCAGCATGGTGTGCAAGAGGAGAATATTTCCGTCGTTCACGTACCGGGTACGGTAGAGCTTACCTATGGTGCAGCGCGTATCGCCAAAGAGGAACACGTTGATGCAATCATTGTTGTCGGTTGTGTCATTCAAGGAGATACACCGCATTTCGATTATGTGTGTCAGTCGGTGACGCAAGGCGTGGCAATGCTGAATGCACAAGGTAAAGTGCCCGTTATCTTCTCCGTGCTTACGGTTCTTAACAAACAACAGGCGTTGGACCGTTGCGGCGGTAAGTTGGGTAACAAAGGCATCGAAGGAGCTTATACTGCCATCCGCATGGCGAATCTCTAATCGATAATCGGATGAAAGTCTTTAAATTCGGTGGAGCATCAGTTAAAGATGCTGCAGGTGTACGAAACGTAGAACGGATCGTTCGGCTTGAAGGAGCCAATGATCTGATGGTCGTGGTGTCTGCTATGGGTAAGACTACCAACGCTTTGGAACGGGTGGTGGATTATCTTGCTGCCGGACAAGAAGACAAAGCCTTGACGCAATGGGTTGATATCATCGATTTTCATGTCGCTATCATGAAGGAACTGGGGTTGCAGCCCGGTGTTGATATTCGTCTGCAAGGTGAGATCCCTTACGATCCATCCTTGCCGTACGACGAGAACTACGATCAAGTGGTTTCATTGGGTGAGATCATGTCCACACAGATTGTCGCTGTGTATCTGCTCAAACAAGGACTGTCCGTTGAGTGGTGGAACATGCCGAAACTGCTGCGCACAGATAATACTTGGCGGGAAGCGGTCATCGATGAAACGACCAGCCGTTCTGTTATACGAGCAGGTTGGGATAGACCGAATCGCCCGGGTATCGTAGTCGCGCAAGGCTTTATCGGTGGTACGGAAGACGGCAAACGAACAACCCTTGGCAGGGAAGGTTCCGATTACTCGGCTGCGGTGTTAGGTAACTATCTTGATGCAGAATCCGTAACGATCTGGAAAGATGTGCCGGGTATTCTCAATGCCGATCCCCGTATCGAACCCAACACGGTGCTTATCCCTTCTCTGCGTTACATGGATGCAGTCGAATTGGCCAATTCCGGCGCGCAGGTGATGCATCCAAAATCCATTCGGCCGCTTGAGAACAAGCATATTCCTTTGTTTGTGAAACCCTTCGGAGATCCAAAGGCATCCGGATCCGTTATCTCGGATGATGGAGTAGGACCGGTTGGAGTACCCGTGTATATATGGAGGAAAAATCAGATTCTTATTACTATGCGGGCGAAGGATTTTTCCTTTGCATTGGAGGAAAGTTTGAGTGAGATCTTTGATATCATCCATCAGCATCGACTCAAAGTGTCGTTGATTCAGTCCTCTGCGGTAACGATATCTGTATGTGTGGATAACACGCGTTTTGTGCAGGGTGCTATTGAAGCACTGCAAAAGGGATTTAACGTATCGTACAACGACCATTTGTCGCTTCTTACCATTCGAGGAACCACTCCCGAAGTATTAGAGCAAGCCAAAGCAGGACGAACGATCATGCTGAGTCAGACTACTCGACGGACAGCCCGGTTGGTAGTGAAGGAGTAAATCGTCCAATCGTAAATGAAAGAATGGAACATTTGAAACAATATTTTACAAAAACCTATTGGTGTGAACAAGGAAAATTCATCTGGCACACCTTAGGAACCAAAAAGTTTTGGCGGGAGTTACTGATGATGACCATTGGTATGAGCCTTGGTGCGGCAGCCGTTTATTATTTCCTGATGCCAAGCCACTTGATAGTTGGTTCGATATCCGGTTTGTCTATCGTACTCAACTCGCTATTTGGCGGTACACCTGACACATTCTCCTATTGGGTAATGGGTATCAATGCCTTCCTTCTCTTGCTGGCATTTATTTTGATCGGTAATGAGTTTGGCGCCAAGACTGTCTATACGGCCATGATCTTAGGTCCGCTCACCCAAGTATGGGATCGTATCTATCCTTATACCAATCTTACCCACCGTGTTATCACGGATCCCGACACACTTAGCCAATTGCAGGCAGGACTGCTGACAACAGACGGGAACGGTAATCCGTATATCCAGAACCGTGCAGGCGAATGGATGGAGCAGGTGAGAGACAGCGTTATGAGCGGAGGAATCGGGATGGGTGATGTGTGGTTCGATTTGATTTGCTTTGTACTCTTACTGAGTATCTGCCAGGCCTTTATGTTCCATATCAATGCTTCTACCGGAGGTTTGGATATTTTAGGAAAGATCGTTAATAAATACCTGCATTTTGATATCGGTACGTCAGTGGCTATCGGTGGTGTCATCATTTGCTGTTCGGCGTTCTTAATCAATGACTTCCGTATGGTGGTTATCGGTATCATCGGAACTTGGATTAACGGTTTGGCTATCGATTACTTCACCGCTTCGCTGAATAAACGCAAGCGTGTATGTATCGTATCCAATGAATCCGATCGAATCCGCCAATATATTGTTAATGGCCTGGTGCGTGGTTGCTCCCTTTATAAGATTCAAGGTGGTTACAGTGGAGAAGAACATACAGAGATCCAAGTGCTGCTTACACAGAATGAGTTCTCGTCCCTGATGGCGTTCATCCGTAATAATCATATCCAGGCCTTTATTACGGCTGGAAACTGCTCCGAAGTGTACGGACTTTGGTTCCGGCATAAGAAAAAAGATGGTAAAACCATCATCGTTAATGAGTAAATTATAAACCTGAAATCATAAATTAATACAGATATGAAACCTACATTATTTATTTTAGCTGCCGGAATGGGTAGCCGTTATGGAGGACTGAAACAGATGGACGGTCTGGGGCCCAATGGTGAAGCAATCCTTGATTATAGCGTGTTTGATGCATTACGCGCAGGATTCGGTAAAATCGTATTCGTCATTCGTAAAGATTTTGAAGAAGATTTCCGTCGTGTAGTATTATCCAAATACGAGGGCAAAGTACAATGTGAGATATGCTTCCAGTCGGTTGACAAAGTGCCTGCAGGCTGTACCTACAACCCAGAGCGTACCAAACCATGGGGTACGAATCACGCTGTGTTGATGGGTCGTGATCTGATCAAAGAACCCTTTGCGGTTATCAATGCCGACGACTTCTACGGCAAAGAGTCTTATCAGGTGTTGGCGGACTTCCTGCGTTCGGTAGAAGGCAAGCAAGGTGAATACTGCATGGTAGGTTATCGTGTATGTAACACACTGAGTGAGAACGGTTCTGTCAGTCGTGGCGTTTGTGCTACCGATGCAGAAGGTCATCTGACCGATGTTGTAGAGCGTACGAAGATTGAAGAGAAGAACGGTACGATCGTCTTCACGGAAGGTGATGTAGATACACCGCTTGATCCGCATACGCCTGTATCGATGAATATGTGGGGCTTCACACCGGAGTATTTCCAATATAGCGACGAGGCTTTCCGCGCTTTCTTGGCAGAGCACGGACAGGAATTGAAATCGGAGTTCTATATCCCGACATTGGTTAACCAACTCATTACCGAGGGAAAGGCAACCTGCAAAGTGTTGGACACTCCGTCCAAATGGTTTGGCGTGACATACTCAGAGGATCGTCCGCAAGTAGTAGCAAAGATTAACCAACTCATCGAAGCCGGAGAATATCCTGCTAAATTGTTTTAATTATGGCTAGAATTTTAGTTACCGGTGGAACCGGTTATATAGGATCTCATACAACTGTCGAGTTGATGCAACAGGGCTATGAGGTGACCATTGTTGATAATCTCAGTAACTCTTCCATCGACGTATTGGACGGCATCAAAGCTATCGTTGGACGCAGACCTGAATTTGCCAATATCGACTGCGGTAATTATATGGACTTGGATAATGTATTCAAGTTATATCCTGATATTGTGGGTGTAATCCATTTTGCAGCCAGCAAGGCAGTAGGAGAATCGGTGGAGAAACCGCTTCTTTACTACCGTAATAACTTGGGCAGTCTGTGTACCTTATTGGAAGTGATGCGTGTACACCAAGTGGCCAATCTCGTATTTTCTTCTTCCTGTACCGTTTACGGTCAACCCGATGAGGCCCATCTGCCGGTAGATGAGACAGCGCCTATCCAAAAAGCACTCTCTCCATATGGCAACACTAAGCAGATCAACGAAGAGATTATTAATGACGAGGCACATGCAGATAAAGGACTGAATGCCACCATCTTGCGTTATTTCAACCCGATAGGAGCGCACCCTTCTGCTTTTATCGGAGAACTGCCGAACGGCGTTCCGCAGAACCTGCTTCCTTTCATTACACAGACAGCGGCAGGACTTCGTCCGGAACTCAAAGTATTCGGAAATGACTATAATACGCCGGATGGTTCCTGTATTCGCGATTATATCTACGTAGTAGATCTGGCAAAGGCACATGTCAAAGCTATTGAGCGCATGTTGAACGCCAAAGATCGTGATCAAGTGGAGGTCTTCAACCTCGGTACAGGTACCGGTCTTTCCGTTTTGACGCTTATCAATGAGTTTGAAGCGGCAACAGGTGTCAAGATCCCATATACCATCGTCGGACGTCGGGAAGGAGATATCGAGAAGGTATGGGCAGCTCCGAAAAAAGCCAATGAAGTACTTGGTTGGAAAGCCGATACACCGATTCGCGATGTCCTTGCGTCCGCATGGAAATGGGAGAAACATATCCGAAACATTAAATAATGGCTTTATATCCGTTTAAATTCAAACCGCAGTTATTCCACAAATTGTGGGGTGGTCATACTATTGAACAATGGTATGACCATGTTCCTGCTGATTATGAGAACGTTGGCGAAGCGTGGGTGATATCCGATATCGATAAATATCCGACGGAAGTAGCCAATGGCTCGCATAAAGGCGATTCCTTGCAGGACTTGTTGGAAGTCTATATGGATGAACTGGTGGGGGAAAAAGTGTACGATGTGTTCGGTGATCATTTCCCATTGCTGATGAAATTTATTGACGCAACCGATGATCTATCTATTCAGGTTCATCCGGGAGATGATTTTGCATTGGAGAATGAGCATTGTTTGGGTAAAACGGAGATGTGGTACGTCATGCCGGCTAACGGAGCGTCGTCTATTTATCTGGGTTGGAAACAGCAGATGAACACCTCGCTTATCCATGCTGCCATTGCAGATGGTTCGTTGGCGGACTACTTGCGTGAATACAAAGTGCACGAAGGAGATGTCGCATTTATTCCTGCCGGAACGATACACGCTATGCGTAAAGATACTATTGTGGCAGAAATCCAAGAGAACTCCGATATTACCTATCGACTCTATGATTATAATCGGGTAGGTAATGACGGCAAGAAACGACCGCTCAAATTGGATAAGGCGCTGCAAGTCATGGACTTTGATCCGGAGAACGAAGCCTCTTGCACCTCTACTTCACCTCGGATAGACGGAGTGGTCAATCTCAAACAGTCGCCGTATTTCACTACGAATCTCTTGACTCTTACCCAAACGGCCCAACGGGATTATGCGCCACTCGACTCGTTTGTGGCCTATATGTGCGTGGAAGGTGCTTGTACCGTTACGGCTCTTGATTGCGAAACCGAGGAAAATAAAACTGTTTTACTCCGTTTAGGTGAAGCCGTACTTATTCCAGCCTGCCTCAATGACATTCTCATTGAACCGCAAGGGCATTGTAAACTGCTGGAAATCTACGTGGAACTATAAAAAAAAGAGGCGTTTGCCTCTTTTTTTTTATTGGAAGAAGGAGAAATGTACGCTGCCGTATGTTCTCGTTTCTTTATGTCTCGGATGAGTGGTGAAATCCGTATCCTTACCGTGCTCAATAACGAGCCATCCGTCTTCTTTTAAGATAGCCTGATTCAAAATAACATCGGGCAGGGTAGGAAGCGCCTCTAAAGCATAAGGTGGATCCGCAAAGATGAAATCATATTTTGTGCGGCAAGCACTCAGAAACTTAAACACATCGCCTCGTATCACACTTAGATTTCTGATTCCTAATTGCTTACAACAATTGATAATCCAATTCTGCTGGGTGTGCGCGATCTCTACAGCCGTTACCTCTCTTGCACCTCTACTGACACACTCGATACCGATACCGCCTGTGCCGGCAAAGAGATCCAACACATCTATCCCCTCAAAATCCATGCGGTTATTGAGCAGATTAAACAGGCTCTCCTTGGCAAAGTCCGTCGTCGGCCTTGCTGTGATATTTTTAGGGGGCGACAAGCGCCGCCCCCCATATGTTCCGGAAATGATCCGCATGGCTATCTTGCTCCGGTTCTAAACAGGTTATTCCCAGTTACCTGCGTTGTTGTTCGGACCGTAGATGTCACCGATCTTCAAACCGGCATAGTGACCTAATTTTTCCTCACGATCCTTCAGGTTAACCAACTCCTGCTTGTTCAGGTCGCCCAGATAACTCTCGTACGGAGCGCGAACCTCCAACAATGGGATATGAATACCTTTGTCCGTCTTGTAGTCGTTATCCGTCTCAAACTCATACTGTTGACCGTTGCTATACGGAATCTCGATAATCTGATCAATTGTCTCTTCCGTGTACTCGCCTTTATACAAAGTCTGAATCATATTGGACTCAATCGTATCACGGCGGAAACCCTGCAGACCTTTCTTCTTTACGTCCGCGTCGTTCTCCCAGATATACGCATAAAGCAACGAATCGTTCTCAAACGTATTCTTCTTCAGTGCTTTCTTCTTGGCTGCCTCGATGGTCTTAACGGCATTATGCTCGGTGATACCATCCTCAAGCTGTTTATCCGTCAGACTTCCTTCCTTCAACACCTCTTTTTTCGGGGTCGTCTTTAGGAAAATCATCAACGTATCAGCACTGGCGGTATAACGACCAAAATTGTGGTGATACTCCAACTCCGCTGTACGGATGTCAACAAGATGTTTAATCACTGCTACCTCACGCTCAGAACGGATGTTCTCGAACTTAATAGGGGTGGTAACGCTCTTGATGCAGAAGATTCCCATCATGATGACGGCTGCAACAAGAAGACAAATAACAATTGGTTTTGTGGCTTTCATTATGATTAAATTTTAATAGTTTGCACAAATTCGGCGCAAAGTTACAAAAAAAATTGCATATGTGCAAGAAAAATCGTAAAATTAATCGTATTTACTTGCGTAAATAGATTTTTTTCACTAAATTTGCAGCGTTTTTTGATAAGATTAGTATGGAAGACAGTAATAAAGTCTTATATTCGATATTAAACGAGCGTCTGGAATTGATGCGACAGTTGGACGCGGAGGGAGACTCCGATAGGAGGCGTCATATAGCCAAAGAAACCCAGACGTTGCATGCTCCGATGGCGCACCGACTCGGTTTGTATCAGATCAAAACCGAGATGGAAGATCTGGCACTTAAGTTTCTTGATTACGACACCTATAAATATATCGCGCATGCGCTAAATGCAAAAAAAGCGGAGAGGGAAGCCTATATCGCTTCTTTCATTGCGCCGCTGGAGGCTAAACTGAAGGCAGAAGGATTTTCCTTTACCATCAAAGGACGACCCAAATCGATCCACTCGATTTACCATAAAATGCAGGCGCAGCATTGTGATGTGGATAAGATCTATGACCTCTTTGCGATCCGTATTATCCTCGATTCTCCTTTGGAGAAAGAGAAATCCGATTGTTGGCAGGTTTATTCGCTTATCACCGACATCTTTACCCCTAACCCGAAACGTCTTCGTGATTGGCTCTCTGTGCCCAAGGAGAATGGTTATGAGTCCTTGCATACGACCGTTCTTGGTCCCGAAAATCGTTGGGTAGAGGTACAGATTCGTACCCGTCGTATGGACGAAGTGGCAGAGCAAGGAGTTGCAGCACACTGGTCGTACAAAGGAGTTAAAGGTTCCATTGTTCAACGTTCCGGAGACGTCTATGTTTTCACCCCGACTGGTGATCTGAGACGACTTCCGGAAGGGGCTACCGTATTGGATTTTGCGTACTCGATACATAGCGAAGTCGGCGCGCATTGTGTGGGTGGTACTATTCGCAATCAAAACGTTTCTATTCGGCAGAAGTTGGAGAACGGAGATCAGGTGTCTGTATTGACGTCGCCTAACCAACATCCGAATGCCGATTGGCTTACTTTTGTGGCATCGACAAAAGCCAAAAACAAAATACGTCAAGCGCTTAAGGAGATTGAGTACAAACAGGCTGCTGAAGGAAAAGAGATCATAGACCGGAAGTTCAAGAACTGGAAAATCAACTATACCGAGGGAGATATCACAAAGATGGCAACCCGGCTTGGTTACAAAGCTGTGTCGGATATGTATCAGTCAGTGGCAACCGGAAAGGAAGATGTGCAACGCCTTCGGGATGTGTTATTGGAACCCGAAGAGCAATCCGTCACCCCACGTGAGCATACGGAATACGTAGATAAATCCGAACTCAAAGGTCTCGCTATCGAAGTTGATATGAACGTCAAGAATGTGGATTATAACCTCTCAAAATGTTGTAATCCGCAGCCCGGAGACCCTATCTTTGCTTTTGTCTCTGTACTTAAAGGAATCCGTATCCACCGGATCGATTGTCCTAATGCAGAAGACATACGAGCTCGTTATCCCTATCGTGTTCTGCCTGCCCGTTGGGCTAAGAAAAATTAAATAATGTCTGAATACCCGAGTGCAATATTAGAGCAAGCCGTTAACCAAATGGCATCGTTGCCTGGAGTAGGGCGCAGAACCGCTCTGCGCTTGGTGTTGCATCTCTTGCGTCAGACAAATGCAGAAGTGGAGGCGTTCTCCAATGCCTTCACGCGTCTCAAACATGATGTGATATACTGTAGGGAGTGTCATAACATCTCCGATACGGAGATCTGTCCGATTTGCGGATCTACCAGACGGGATCATAGTACGATTTGTGTGGTGGAGAACGTGCAGGACGTCATGTCTATCGAGAATACCGGTCAGTATAACGGTGTGTATCATGTGCTCGGCGGTATCATTTCTCCGATGGAAGGTATCGGACCAAAAGATATAGAAATTGACTCCCTTATCGCACGTATCGCCAAAGGCGGAGTTGATGAAGTCATCCTTGCTTTGCCAACCACGATGGAAGGAGATACTACTAATTTTTATATCTATCGCCGGATACAAAATGCAGAACTGTCTGAAGTGCCCAAACTATCTCAAATAGCACGTGGCGTAGCAGTCGGCAACCAACTTGAATATACGGACGAGATTACCTTAGGGCGCTCTATCGTCAATAGAATAGAATTCAAAGGATAAAATAAAATGGAAGAGAAAATCGTTAGACAACTGAACTGGGTGTATTACGGCATGATGATTCTTGCAATCATCGTCCTCACTCTCATGTATTACGTGCGGTCAAAATATATGGATGGCGCACCTTTTGTTGATTACTTATCTCAGAAAGGACAGATCATCCAATACATCGTCATCTTTGATGCCCTGCTGACTATTCCGCTGGGGCTCTATCTTGTCAAATGGCGCAAGCCGAAGACGCTGGAGCACTATCGTCGCTTGGCTATCTGGCGTATCTTACTGGTTAGCAACACAATGATTCTCGGAATCATTGCTCATTACGCCATGGGAACAACGGTCTATAAATCCATGCTTTGGGTTGCGGCTATCGCTGCAGTGTCTTGGTATTTTACCAAACCCACACTCGGCAAACTGGATAAAGAGATGACCCCTGATGATCCCAATGTAGAGACATACTAAATCGTTCATTCGTAAATCGTCCAATCGTAAATTTTTATGATAATAGCTTGTGACTTTGATGGTACTATCGTAACGCATGAGTACCCGAAAATCGGCAAACCGATTCCGTTTGCCATTCAGACACTGAAAAAACTGCAAGATGAGGACCATCACCAGGTCATCCTTTGGACCGTACGGGAAGGGGAATTGCTGCAAGAAGCATTAGATTATTGCAAGTCCAAAGGACTTGAGTTCTATGCTGTTAACTCCAATTATCCGGAAGAAGAACCGGCACATGGTACAGCTCGTAAACTGGTAGCCGATCTTTGGATCGATGACCGAAATCTTGGCGGTCTTCCCGAGTGGGGAGTTATTTACAACATGATCCACACCGGTCATCCTTTCGAACCCGCTCCGCAAGGAAATATGGAAGACCTTAGCGTAAAAAAGAAAAAAGGTCTCCTCGCCAGGTTGTTTAATGATTAAACTTCGCAAAATAGAACCTTTAGACCTTCCGTTCCTCTATCAATGGGAGAACGACGCCTCGGTATGGGCTGATGGTTCCAACCATAATCCGCTCTCGCAGAAGGACTTGCGTGATTATATTACCTCTACTACCGGTGATATCTATAAAGACGGACAATTACGACTAATCATCGAAATCGATGGTGTTACATGCGGTTGTATGGATCTATTTGATTTCGATCCCCGTAATCGCCGCGCAGCAATAGGTATGTATGTCGCTCCGGAACACAGAGGTAATGGAGTTGGGCGTCTCGCTTTGGAACAATTGGAGTCCTATGCCTTCGACTTCCTCCATCTCCGTGTCCTTCATGCCGTCATTGCCACCAACAACATCCCTTGTTCCTCCCTCTATCGCTCTGCCGGCTATACACCCTCAACTCCTCTCTCCTCATGGACCCTCGAATCAGATGCCGTCATTTGGATAAAAAATAACAAAAAGTGACATAAAATTTGCATATATCATAATTTTTTAGTAACTTTGCAGCGATTTTGTAAAAAATACAAAACGGAGTGAGCCGAAAATCCGATGAAGAGTAGGCAAATTAAAAGTTTATTTTTATGGAAGAAGTAAAGAAAAATGAAGCTGCTGCAGCTCCGCAAGCACCTGTAAAACGTTCCAACGGTATGGCCGTTACCGGTTTTGTATTGGCATTGCTGGGATTGATCTTCAGCTGGGTTCCGGTACTCGGATGGATCCTCTGGGTATTAGGTTTGATCTTCTCTATCATCGGCGTTTGCAAGGCTCCGCGTGGCTTGGCTATTGCCGGTCTCGTAATCACCTTCATCGGATTGATCGCCTTGATTGTTTTGGCAAGTGCACTCAGTGCAGCTGCTCTTGCTTTCTAAACGAAACGGCGCTATTTGCTGAAAATTTTTGAAAAAGTGGCATACTCTCTTGTGTATGTCATTTTTTTTTCGTAACTTTGCAGCCGATTTGGAAAAAATTTGATACCATAAATAATAAATCATAAATCATATTACATTATGAAACCCACACACATTGAGCATTTGGGCATTGCAGTTACCTCTATTGAAGAGGCTGCTCCCTTCTTTGAGTTCCTTTCCGGAAACAAGTGTTATTCAATCGAAGTAGTTGAAGATCAGAAAGTTCGCACGGCTTTCTTTAAGGTCGGCGAAGTGAAGATCGAGTTGCTGGAGCCGACAAGCCCCGAATCAACCATCGCTAAGTTCATTGAGAAGAACGGTGGTCGCGGTGGTGTTCACCACGTTGCTTTCAACGTTGAGAACGTAGCAGAGGCACTCGCAGAATGCGAGGCAGCCGGTATCCAACTCATCGACAAGGCTCCGCGCAAAGGTGCTGAGAACTTGATGATCGCTTTCCTCCACCCGAAGAGCACGAAAGGCGTTCTCACCGAGTTGTGCCAGCAACCGAAATAATTCTTAATTTTTAATTCTTAATTTTTAATTTTGAATTATGGACGCTGCTAAATTAAACAAGCTGGTTGAAAACCGCGAGAAGGCGATTGCCGGTGGCGGTGAAGCAGCCGTAGAGAAGCATCACGCAAAAGGCAGTTATACCTGCCGCGAGCGTATTAACATGCTGCTGGACGAAGGTTCGTTCGAAGAAGTGAACATGTTCCTGACCCACCGTTGCCATGACTTCGGTATGGAGAAGAAAGTGTTCTTGGGTGACGGTGTAGCAGTAGGATCGGGTACGATTGATGGTCGTCTCGTCTTCGTCTTTGCACAAGACGCTACCGTTATCGGTGGTTCGCTTTCTGAGACTATGGCGCAGAAGATCTGTAATGTCATGGATCAGGCGATGAAACTCGGAGCGCCGATCATTGGTCTCAATGACTCGGGTGGAGCACGTATTCAGGAAGGAGCATGTGCCCTGGCAGGTTACGCCGAGATCTTCGAGCGTAATATTCTGGCTTCGGGTGTCGTTCCTCAGATATCTGTTATCTTTGGTCCGTGTGCAGGTGGTGCAGTTTATAGCCCTGCGTTGACCGACTTTATTATGATGACCGAGCAGAATAGTTACATGTTCATCACGGGTCCGAAGGTAGTAAAATCCGTTACGGGTGAAGATGTGACGGTTGAGCAACTCGGTGGTGCACATATCCATGCTACTAAATCGGGCGTTACCCATTTTGTGGCAGCTACCGAAGAAGAGGCACTCGCAGAAGTACGTCGTCTCGTTTCCTTCATTCCGCAAAACAATATGGAAGAGGCGCCTGTGTTCGCTTGCACGGACGATATCACCCGCGTGGATGACAACCTCAACGATATCGTTCCGGACGATCCGAACAAGCCCTACGACATGCACGAGATCATCAATACGATCGTGGATAACGGTGACTTCATGGAGGTTCACAAAGACTACGCCAAGAATGTCATCTGCGGTTTCGCTCGTTTCAACGGTCGTTCGACAGGTATCATCGCTAACCAACCTTCTTGGTTGGCAGGTGTGCTGGACTGCGACGCCAGCCGTAAAGCTGCCCGTTTCGTTCGTTTCTGCGACGCATTCAACATTCAGATTCTTACCCTGGTTGACGTTCCGGGCTTCCTTTGTGGTACCGGACAAGAGTACGCAGGTATTATCGATCATGGCGCAAAACTGATGTTTGCATATGGCGAAGCAACCGTTCCAAAAGTAACCATTACTGTTCGCAAGAGTTATGGCGGTAGCCATATTGTGATGAGTTGTAAGCAACTCCGTGGCGATATGTGCTACGCTTGGCCGAACGCAGAGATCGCAGTCATGGGTGCGAGTGGAGCAGTAGGTGTGCTGCAAGCCAAGGCGATCAAGGCTATCGAAGATCCGGCAGAGAAGAAAGCTTTCATTGCAGAGAAAGAGGCAGAGTACAAAGATCTGTTTGCTTCTCCGTATCAGGCTGCTAATCGCGGATATATCGACGACGTCATTGAACCGCGCTACACCCGTAGCCGCATCATTCGTGCGTTCGAGATGCTGCAGACAAAACGTCTGACCAACCCGCTTAAGAAACACTCAAATATTCCATTGTAATATGATACTTCTTGCAGTTGAATCACTTACATGGTCGGAGATCTGGATGGTGACAGGCTTAGGCTTTGGCATCGTGCTGGTGCTCCTTTTCTGCCTTGTCTTCATCCTTCAGGGATTTGGATGGATCATGCAGAAAACCACAGCGCCCAAGGCCCCGAAAGCTCCGAAAGAAGAACCAAAAGCAAATAGCCAAAATCCAACAGCCAATGCCGCTCCTTCGGAACCGGAGAAAGCAGCTATCGCTATGGCATTGGCGCAAACTGGAGACGAAGATATCGCTGCCGTTGCTTATGCGCTCTTTCTTGCGCAGGACACCAAACATGATACTCCAACAGCCATGATTTCCGTGCAACAACGCGAAACGGCTTGGAATACGAAATCAATAGGACTTAATAACGTCGGCTTCTAAAAACGCTAGCTGACAACTGATAACTTACAATCATGAAAGAATTTGCATTTAAAATCAACGGCGTAGAGTACAAGTGCGCTGTAGAACAAATGGAAGCCGGTAAGGCACAAGTAACCGTTAACGGCAAAGTATATGAAGTTGAAACTCAAGCAGCTGTTCCTGCTGCAAAACCCGCACCAAAGGCAGCTCCTGTAGCTCCGAAGCCGGCTCCTGCTGCTCCAAAAGCTGAAGCTCCGAAAGCAGCTCCGGCAGCACCTGCTGCAGGCGTTCAAGTGAAGAGCCCGCTACCCGGATCGGTCATCAAAGTGCTCGTTTCCGAAGGACAAGCAGTCAAGAAAGGCGACACCCTCCTTACGCTTGAGTCCATGAAGATGGAGAATGCCATCATGGCAGAGGCTGATGGTACGGTTAAACAAATTGCTGTTACACCGGGCCAGAACGTGATGCAGGATGACCTCCTCATCGTTTTAGGATAATAATATTTCAGTATCCCGGTATGCCGATACAACGGTATTCCGAAAAAAAAATGAATTATGGATATTTTGAAGTTTTTTAGTGAAATGGGGTTCATGAAGATGAGCTGGGAACAAGGCGTTATGCTGTTGCTCAGTTTCTTCTTGCTCTACCTTGCCATTCATAAAAAATACGAACCGCTCTTGCTGCTTCCTATCGCTTTCGGTATGCTTCTTACGAACTTGCCGGGCGCGGAGATGTTCCATAGTGAGTTATGGTCGGCGTTCCTTGATGAAAGTAGCCCGGATTACCATTCCTATGGCGCTATTCTCAAAGAAGGAGGTCTGCTGGATGTGCTCTATATCGGTGTGAAGGCAGGCGTCTATCCGTGCCTTATCTTCATCGGTGTAGGCGCGATGACGGACTTCGGACCGCTGATCGCCAATCCGAAATCGCTAATCCTTGGAGCTGCTGCGCAGATTGGTATTTTCATCACCTTCCTATGTGCCAATGCGATGGGCTTCACTCCTGCACAGGCAGGCTCAATCGGAATTATCGGAGGGGCAGATGGACCTACGTCTATTTTCCTGACCTCTCAATTGGCACCGGAACTCCTGGGTCCGATTGCCATTGCTGCATATAGCTATATGGCATTGGTGCCGGTTATCCAACCGCCTATCATGCGTGCGCTTACGACTAAAAAGGAACGCGCAATAAAGATGGGACAACTGCGTCCGGTATCCAAGACCGAGAAGATCGTTTTCCCGATCATCATCACCGCTATCGTGGCCCTCATCCTGCCAGATGCTGCTCCGCTGATTGGTTGCTTGATGCTCGGTAACCTGATGAAAGAGTGTGGCGTAGTGGATCGTCTGTCCAAGACCGCGCAGAACGAGTTGATGAACATCGTGGTCATCTTCCTCGGTCTCTCCGTAGGAGCAACAGCAACAGGTGCCAGTTTCCTCAATGTCAAGACATTAATGATTCTGGCGATGGGTATCGTAGCCTTCGGTATGGGTTCTGCAGGTGGTGTGTTGTTGGCTAAGTTCATGAACCTCTTCCTCAAAGAGAAGATCAACCCGCTCATCGGTTCTGCAGGTGTGTCGGCTGTGCCTATGGCAGCCCGCGTATCGCAAACCGTCGGACAGGAAGAGAATCCGTCTAACTTCTTGCTCATGCACGCCATGGGCCCGAACGTAGCCGGTGTCATCGGTTCTGCTGTAGCCGCTGGTGTCTTACTCACCATGCTTGCTTAATTGTCAATTAGTATGACCAACCGAAGAATAGGAACAATCGTACTGGTAATCGCCATGTTTATCGTGGCGATTTCCGTATTGTTCACCAACAACCTGGCACGTTCCCTGCAAATTGAAGAACAGAAGAACATGGCCATCTGGGCAGAAACCGAGCGACAATTAATCGTGGCAGATGACGATGCCGACATCGATTTCTACATGTCGATCATCGAGAAGAACACCACGATCCCGGTCTTCATCTGTGATGCTGAAGGCAAAGTTCTTGCCAGCCGAAATGTGGAAGATAAAAAATTGTCAAATGTCCATTATCAATTATCAACTGACAAATACCACGGTCCCATAGAACTGAAGATTGACGAGGCGACTACCCAGTATATCTACTGGAACGACAGTAACCTGCTGACGCGTCTTCGTTACGTACCGTACGCGCAATTCGCACTTATCTTCATCTTCATAGCCATCGCTGTCATCATGATGCTAACGGCTCAGCGAAGTGAGCAGAACCGTTTATGGGTAGGATTGTCCAAAGAGACTGCGCACCAGTTAGGTACGCCTATCTCTTCCCTGAACGCTTGGCAACAACTGCTGACCGAAAAGTATCCGAACGATGAGTACGTGCCGCAGATGAAGCGGGATATTGACCGCCTGCAGATGATAGCGGATCGTTTTCAGAAGATAGGATCGGAACCGGATCTGCAAGAAGCGGATCTGATACCGGTAGTAGAAGACGCCGTGGCATATATGCGGGCACGCGCAAGCAGCCATATCACCATTGACGATCAGAGTCTCCAAGGTGTGAGCCGTGTGGTCTTACTCAACGCTCCGCTGCTCAAATGGGTCATTGAGAACCTGCTGAAGAACTCCGTGGACGCTATCTCCGATAAGGGAACTATCACGTTCCAAATCCATGAGAATGAGCACGATGTGATGCTCGATATCACCGATACGGGCAAAGGAATCGACAATAAAACCCAGCGTCGGATATTCGAGCCGGGCTTCACGTCAAAAGATAGAGGATGGGGGTTAGGACTTCCACTCGCCAAACGTGTCATCGAGCAGTACCATGGAGGCAAACTGCTGCTTAAGCATAGCCAAGTTGGCGTCGGTACGACCTTCCGGATCGTTCTTAAAAAGCCCGAAAACGGTTGAGCCGCTCCCGGACATACTCGCATAAAAGGCGCCTGCGTCAAGCAGACGCTTTTTAATATCCGCAATAATAGGGTGCTTCGGAAAAACCGTCGCCTCGAAATCATTGATGCATTTATCTAGATTTCCTAGGACTCCTAGGTCGTCTAGGATATCTAGCCCTTCACCATTTAACTTTATCCCGCTATATGCCTCTTTTGTGCTCACGCCTTCTTCCGGTTTAATAAGCACGATACGTATGCCTTTGAGATCCAGGTCAATAGGGGTCAGTCGGTCGCCGATGCCTTCGGCATAGCAGGGTACATTATAGATGAAAAACGGACAGTCAGCACCTAAGGGAGTCACTTCAGCTGCCAATTCTTCCTTACTCAAACCCAAGGCAAAAAGTTCATTCAGCGCGATCGCCATATGTGCGGCATCGCTGCTTCCTCCGCCAAGTCCCGCTCCAAACGGGATGTTCTTCTTGAACCGTACCTTTACATCCCCGATTTGCGGATATTTCGCCTTCATCCGCCGGTAACACTTCACAATCAAATTATCCTCAGGACTGCAATCCACAGCAATGCCTTCCTGACGGAATACGATGTCATTATCGGTCTGTATTCTGTACTCTGTATTCTGTACTCTTTCTACCTCCAATTCATCATGCAACCCGTAAATAGGCACGAAGATGGTCTCCAAATCGTGGTAACCATCTTCGCGTTTGCGTACGACACGCAGACCTAAATTTATCTTGCAATTCGGAAGAAGGATCATAGTTTAAATCGTATCAATGAAGAACTTCTGCTTGCGGTTGAACATTGAGATTCCGATGACGAGCAACACCAAAATGACACCTAAACTGTACACCAGGTACATCCAACTGAACTCTCCGGCTCCGTAAGCCCCGTATTTGAAGGTCTCGATGATAGCCGTCATCGGGTTGAATAACATGATCTTATGCAGTGCCGGATTTGTAACATAACTCAGCGGATAAACAATCGGCGTTGCGTACATCCAAAGTGATACAAACACGCCGAAGAAATTAGTCAAATCGCGATACTTGGTCGTCATGGACGATATGATAAGACCCAAACCCAATGCCAACATCTGAATCATGATAACAAGGGCAGGGAAGAGCAGCAGGTAAATAGTCGGGCGTAAATGCACCCCTTTGAACACAAACAGCAGATAGACAAACACAAACGTTGCCAACTGTAAGGAGAAACGGAATAACTTGGACGCTACTACCGATACCGGCGATACCAAACGGGGGAAATAAACCTTTCCGAATAAGCCCGCATTCTTTTGGAACGTACCGGATACTTCTGTCAGACAGGTAGAGAAATACTCCCAAAGACAGATACCGCTCAAGTAGAAAACAGGTTGCGGCACCTGAGCGCCTCCAGCCACCTCGTCCGTTGGGATACCGGCTATCCGACCGAACACCACGATGTACATGAACATGGTGAAAAGAGGTGATATAAAATACCAACCCATACCGAAAATCGTCTGCTTAAACTGTACCGTTATATCACGTTTGATAAACAGCCAGATCAAGTAGCGTTTCCGCCATAACTCCAACAACCCAAATCCTTTTGCATAGGTGTTCGGAGAAATCTCTGTGGTCCAATATGTATTCTTTTCACTCTTCACTCTTAGCTCTTCACTCTTAACATCACACCGTGTCCATAAAGGATTTCTGCACTTTGTTAAACAACATCAGACCAAAAATCAGGAGGATCAATGTGAACACCACACTGTATCCCAACCACAACCAAGAGAATTGGCCCTGTCCCAACAAGGCGTATTTGATAGCCTCCATTACCGGTGTAACCGGGTTCAGCGACATCGCCAAGTGCAATTTCTCGTTCGTCACCATGCTCAGCGGATAGATTACCGGCGTGATATAGACCCATAGCGACACGATCTTCGCTAACATAATCTGCAAATCGCGGTATTTGGTCGTCATGGACGAGAAAATCATACCGAAGCCTACTGCCATGAAAGCGAGAATAATAATCAACAGCGGGAACAAAACGATCTGCCAATGAATAACCAATTCCGTACCTGTCGCGGCATAGTAAATATAAAAGGCAGCGAAGATAAGTAACTGAATACCAAAACTTAGCAGGTTTGTTGTAACTGCAACGAGCGGCATGATGATGCGCGGAAAATAAACCTTTCCGAAAATCCCGGCATTGCTGACAAACGAATTGGAGGTGGCGCTCAGACAACTGGCGAAATAGCCCCATACGGAAATACCCAACAAATAGAATAGGATAGGCGGAACACCGTCTGTATCAATGCCTGCGATACCTCCGAAAACCGTTACATAAACAATCACAGATAGAACCGGTGTGATGAGGAACCATAACGGACCCAATATCGTTTGCTTGTACGCTGTGCGGAAATTACGCTCCACAAACAGCACAAACATATCGCGATACCGCCATATTTCCTTCCAATCAATCGCCAATAATCGATCTTTCGGCGTGATGGTCAAATCCCAATGTTCCTTCTCTTCTTGTTTCATTGCCTCAAAAAAGCGTGCAAAGGTACAACTTTTTTTTGACATACGCAAAAATAAGTGCACTTTTTTGTACAGATGACGCTATTTTATGTCACAACAGACCTAAATTATTGATGCAAGCGAGCGTGCGTACCTACATGTGCGCAAGTGTAATACTGGGTGGAGGAGGAAGAGGAACCGGATCCGGTACTCTCAATGAACAAACGCAGGACAAATTCATGCGCTTGCTGTTTCATGTAAGAAAAGTTCATAGCCATAGTTGTTAGTTTAGTTTTAATGACGAAATTACTGTATTTATCAAATCGAGTGCAAAAGTACTACATTTTTGTGAATTGTGCAAGAAAAAAATGTGAATTTTATGCACAATAAATGTGAACAGAATAATGGCAAATTTTATGTATATTTGTGACGTTTGCAAATAACAGCAATCATATCTACCCGGTCTATATATACACCCAACGACGCAAAAGAGTAGAGTAGGACTATTTCTGCAAAATGTTGCAAATCACCACTGCAGAAGGGACCCTTAAAATACGCAATGTTAGTACACTTGATATTTTGTAAATCATTATATATCAACACTTATGCGTTTTACTTAAAGTATTAATAGCATGCAAATAAGCAAAATCCGGCTATAATGTATTAAGTAGCTATTTATACACAAAAAATCCGTACAAATTACCTCATAATGTGGCTATTAGCGCGTTTATTTGTGTTAATGTGGTAACGGAATTTCAGGGCAGTATGGCGAGAGGGCCTGTAAGTATGGCAGATGAAGATGAAAAATGTTCCACGCCTTTTGTTGGAAAAATTATATTCACAACGCAAAACATTATATATTCATAAATAACATAAATATTTTGCAAAAAAGTTTGCATATATTTGTGTATTTCGATATTTTTTTGTAACTTTGCAGCGGATTTCAAAAACGGATTACCGAATACTGATAACTGAATACTACAATGAGTGACAGAGAACGTATAGAGAAGGTAAAAGACACCTTAGGATTAACAGCACGCCAATTTGCTGCTGAGATTCGTGTACAACCGGGTACGATAAGTAATATGATGGCAGGACGCAATAATCCCAGCCTTGAAGTAATGAAACGGATCATGGAGCGCTATCCGACACTTAACCCGGAATGGCTTATTGCCGGCCGAGGAGAGATGTGGCGTACGGTTCCCGGAGAACAGGCCGGTTTGTTTGACATGCTCCCGCCCGATCCCAAAGACAAAACACCTCGTGCTACACAAAAAGAAGAGCCGCAGATTCCCGCGGCTCCTCCTAAACAAATCAAGAATATCGTCGTGTACTATACCGATGGTACCTATGAGGAGTTTTCGTTAACTCGTTAATTCGTTCATTCGTTAAACGAGAGCGATAGCGAGCACTTCGCTGATATCGTGCACGTAGTGCAGGGTTAGGCCTTTGAGGTAGATTTCGGCAATCTCCATCACATCTTTTCGGTTGTCCTCACAGAGGATGATATCCGTGATACCTGCACGTTTAGCTGCGAGCAGTTTTTCTTTTACACCTCCGATAGGCAGCACCTTGCCTCGCAGGGTCATCTCACCGGTCATGGCGATGCGCGGTTTGACGAGACGCTTGGTGAAAGCAGAGACGAGTGCGGTGGTCATTGTGATACCGGCACTCGGACCATCCTTCGGAATAGCACCTTCCGGCACATGGATATGCACGGCGGTCTTCTCGAACACATCCGGTTTGATACCCAATTCCTTGGCATGTGCCTTCACGTATCCTAAAGCCAGCGTTGCCGATTCTTTCATCACGTCACCAAGATTACCCGTTAAGGTAAGCGTTGGGGCTTTCGCTGCGGATAGGCTGGTCTCGATAAAGAGTATCTCACCGCCTACCTGTGTCCAAGCAAGTCCTGTCACCACGCCTACGTACTTATTCGTCTCCCAAGCGTCACGGCTGAACCGTTTCTGCCCCAGATAGGTTCGTAAGTCATCCAACGTGACGGTCACGTTATAGTCCTCGTTCAGCGCCAACTTCGTATCCACCTTCCGGCAGATAGTAGCGATCTGTCGCTCCAGACTACGTACACCCGACTCACGTGTGTAATCATCTATTATATGCGCCAAAATCTCTTTCTTGAACTTCAACTGACTTGCCTTCAGGCCATGATTCGCCAACTCCTTCGGAATCAGATGGCGTTTGGCGATTTCCTCTTTCTCTTCTTGCAGATAACCCGTCATCTCGATAAGTTCCATGCGGTCGAGTAGAGGACGAGGAACCGTTTCCAGACTATTGGCGGTCGCGATAAACAAAACCTTGCTCAAATCATAATCGACATCCAGATAGTTGTCATGGAAGGTACTGTTCTGTTCCGGATCCAGCACTTCGAGCAACGCAGCTGTCGGATCACCCTTGTAATCGGCACCGATCTTATCCACCTCATCGAGCACGAACACCGGGTTCGAAGTGCCGCATTTCTTGATACTGTCGATAATCCGGCCGGGTAGGGCACCGATATAGGTACGACGGTGACCTCTTATCTCCGCCTCGTCGTGCAAACCGCCTAACGAGATACGGGCGTACTTCCTGCCAAGTGCCTCGGCGACGCTCTTCCCAAGACTCGTTTTGCCGACTCCCGGAGGGCCAAACAAACACAAAATCGGCGATTTCACCGGACATTTTTCTTTGTCCTTTTTACTGCGAAGTGCCAATTGACGCTGTACTGCCAGATATTCGACAATACGTTCCTTCACTTTGTCCAATCCGTAGTGGTCATGGTCCAGCACCTCTTTGGCATGCTGCATGTCGTAGTTATCCTCCGAATAAACACCCCAAGGCAACTCCAACATCGTGTTCTGATAATCCAGTTGGGTGGAGTAGTCAGGAGAGAACATATGCATGTATTCCAACCTCTTCAACTCCTTCTCAAACTGTTCTCCTACAGCCTCCGACCACAATTTCCCCTTGGCACGTTCACGCAGTTCATTGATCGTTTTCTCGTTGTCATCGTTCGTGCCGAGGTCCTTTTTGATGGTCTCCATCTCTTGCTGCAAGAAGTACTCACGTTGCCGTTGATCGATCTTCTCAGCGGTACGTCGCCGGATATCGGCTTTGATGGTCAATTCCTCTAAATCCTTTTGCAGGATGGTCAACAAAGCCTCCGCACGCTCCATGAGCGAATGGATCTCCAACAGACCTTGTTTCTGTTCGGTAGGCATGTGATAGATCGAGCACACATAATTGACCATCATGGCATCGTCCTTGATGCTTTGTATCGATGTCTGCAAACCGGCAGGGGCATTGTCACGTCCGTTAAGGATATTCACGATCGTCTCACGAATACTCTCAGCCGTTGCCTTAAACTCCTGTTTGTCAGTCCTTTGCGGTCTGTGTTCGTCCATCTCAAAAGCATGGGCTTTCAACTGACCGTTATCTTCCACAATATCAACGGCTTGCACGCGATGAAAACTCTCGAAGATCGTCATCATCGTATCTTTGCCCATCTCCGGAACAGGGATGATCTGCAGCACACGAGCGAGCACACCGGTATGGTAGAGATCGTCTTCCTTCGGTTCAGTCACTTTGCCGTCTTTCTGAGTCAGCAGAATCAATTGGCGGTTGTCCTTGTTGGCAGCCTTGATCAGTTTCAAACTGCTTTTCTTCGATACCGCAATAGGTAACAGTACACCAGGGAACAACACCGTGTTCTTAATAGGTAGCACGTCATAGTACGTATAATCCACATTCTCGTGTAGATTTTTTACTTCCTCGTACTGTGCCTCTTCAATATAATTGTTTTCTTCCATATTCTAAAATATCAAATGTCAAATTTCAAATGACAAATTCTAAATAGGGTTCTTTTCCAATTATGCTATTTTACATAATCATGATTAGGTTTGAATAGATGTAATTCATGACATCAACAAATATACAAGAATTATACCAAAGAATTTAAACTGCCAAATTGGCAGAAGTCACAAATTTATAAAATAATCTAACAATGTTAATAATCATTTTTAAGTTCTTGAAAGATCATGGCACGAATAAAGTTATCAAATCGGTAATAGTGTCGTTGGTTGCCAGCCTTGTCAATTGGTGCTTGTGGATCTGCGGGTCCTTTGAGTTGATTATAAAAGCGGCTGAGATATTGCTGCACGAGTGCTTGTTCTTCTTTTGATGCCTGTTCCGGATTTTTGAAGGCTTGCATCAGTGCGGTCGTGTTTCTGGCGGCGTTACCGAAATGTTGAAGATGAGCGAGTTCGGCGCCTTTAGGCGGATTGTTCTTATAGTCACGTTTGTTCCTTTGGTAATACGCTTCCGGTTTACATTCTTTGGTGATGGACCCATCTGGCGCATGGAGATGTTTTTGGCGCGAGATCAACTCATGATTGCTGTCCATTGCTCCGGTAATCAGATCGATGCCTGCAGAGAAATCAATTTGTGCCATAATTGGTTGATTTTTAGATTATTTCTGTTTTGTTCTTTAGGTGTTTATAGTAATTATATCATACTTATTATTTAGTAATAATATACTAATGACATACTAATAACATACTAATCACCTACTAAAATATGGTGCAAAGGTAGTAAAATTTTTTGAATTGTGCAAATTTTTGACCACAAAAATGCATTTTTCTTCATTTTTCCTATTTTTTCTCCAATCACCCTCAAAATAGTCAAAAAAAAAAGAGTGAGGCTCTGCCCCACCCTTGATGTTCTCACACAGGAATGATCATTATTGATTAAGATACTGTCGAACGGTATTTGCTAATTCTTGTAACATTATATCAGAAATAAACGGAACAGAGAATTGCCATGTACAAACATATAATTTGCCATCTTTCGGTAAGATACTATACCATCCTTTCTTCTCAAATTCATCCTTTTCAAATCCATATAAGTAAGGAAAAATTTTGTTGGAATAGCCTCCACATGCAAAGATTTTTACGGGGAAATCTTGAAAGAAAGGTTCTTTCAACAAAGGACAACGTTCTTTTATGGATTCTTCTGTGGCTTTTGCCTGTTGTTTCGCCTGTTCTTTTTGTTGATCCCGCGTCAAAGTTTTATCTACGACAATATTATGGCGTCTGGATTCTCCGCTTAATTCAGTAATAAAGGCTTCGCGAAAGAAATCAACATACTCATTTTTCGGCCTTTTCGAGTAATATTGAATGAGTTTTTGATACTTGAACCATGTTGCATTTGCGCCATATTCAAGATTTTGGTGTGTGAACTTGCCGTTAACTTCAGTTATATGTACCCTATTATCTAATTTATTATAGTTAAAATAGTGAGGAAACAAAGGATTGAAATTCTCATAAGCCTCTGAATGGATATCATCTGTTGGGTACAAGACCTGCGATTTTATGGTAATCGTATTGCCCTGCTGAATGTTTTTTGTCCAATGTTCCATATTTTGAAGACAATAATGCTCCAATTCCTCCGCTTGCTTTTCCTTATTCCAGGTCACTTCTTGTCCGACAATCAGTATTTTTGCGGAAGGATTTCCGTAACCGACAAACATTCTTTCCTGTTGGTAATGTTTGTTGTTTATCAGATCGCAAAACGACTGTGGGTACAGCACATTGAGCGTAAGAGGATTCGGTATGATTTGTTGCCTTCTCATGAGTTAACGGCTGTCATGTACATTGGTCAAAAAGTTGTTGTTCAAAATCTGCCGCAAAGGTACTACATTTTTCTGACATACGCAAATTTTATTCCTTATTATCTTCCATTGTATGCAGTAAATCACAGAAATAGTAGAATCCATCCGCATAGAGTTGATCGCGTACTGAGTGGCGGACTTCGTCATTATCACCTGGACGGAAGAAGGGCTTGGTACGCTCGTTCTCCATCCAAAAACGAACTAAAATATCCTTGTACCCGAGTTCTCCTAAAGCCCAAATAATAGCTGTTATATAGGACAATCTAAGCAACGAACCTCCTTCAAAAGCCACGTTCTCGCGTATCAATTGAAGATTGATGGTATTGGATAAAATTGCAAACGCTTCTTGTTCGGAAAGCGGCAGATGTTGGCGTGCACAAAGATGGATGAGTTCGTGCCACTCAAGACGCGAACGGTCAACCGGATAATCTGCCGGCATACGCAAACGAATTGGCAGATAACGATAATCTGTAGCCAGTCGTTCGAAATTCTCCGCGATGAACTCATCTGAAGCGTAATGCGTGAGTACTTTTGCAGCTTCAAAATCATGATGCAAATCCCATACTACTTCAACGGCTTTCATGTACATTGGGTCAAAATGTGTATCCAGATACTTAAGCACAAACACACGATCCGTTTTAGCGTCTTCATCCAAGAACGTATAGATTACCTGCTTTTGTTCATATGCCGTCAAATACGGCAAACGGACTTGCAGTTCCTTACGAGCGACCTGTTTCTTCCCTACGCCATGAAAATCAGTGAGTAACTCATCAACCGGGCGGTATTTTGGTTGCTCTTTGATTACATGACGCCGAGCGAATGCTTCTTTCTCCCAGTAGAGTGTATCTATCGCACGATTAATTACTTGAGGACAATTATTATCCTCTAATTGTGACCATTCTAATTCCGGTTGCGTCCGTATGAGTGCGCGGATAATTTTCTCCTCTGCTCCATTTGCGGCAATGTTGAGCACTTGTTCTTTCCATGACATCTCTAAAAGTCTGTCATCGTTCCATAAATAATTAGTCATAATAGTTGTTATTCAAAATCTGCCGCAAAGGTACAAAAAGATTTTGGATTACGAAAATTCTCCAGAACTTTATTTATAAACAACAGAAAACAAACGATATACAAAAAAGGGTGAGGCTCTGCCCCACCCTTGATAAACGATTATGCTTCCGAGAACTGATCTTTTCCTACTCCGCAGATAGGACATGTCCAGTCTTCCGGAAGTTCGTTGAATGCTTTGCCTTCTTCGCTGGGGTCGTATTCGTACCCGCAGACATCACAGATGTACTTTGCCATAGTTGTTCAATTTTATGTGAATAAGTT
>CACYHE010000002.1 GCA_902774185.1 uncultured Bacteroidales bacterium
ACGTAAACCAACGTAGTGTTTGCGGTGGGGAAAGCGGAGCTACCCCGAGTACTTCCTACTAAAACTGAGTTTTGGTACATGTACGAGGGGTTTGCCCGCGCAGGTGACAGCTTACGACGAAGCCCTCAACGGCTAAAACAAGGAAAAATCGTCCAAAACGGGCGATTTTTCTCTTTTCCCTTGCATATGTCATTTTTTTGTTGTAATTTTGCACGCAAAATTGAAAATCAATGAAAGGAAAACAGATATGAGAAAGACTTTTTTTGTAGTGATGTTGTCGCTGTTGAGCGTAGGTATGATGGCACAGGCACATGGTCCACGTGGCGGATATGAAAGTGAGCGTGCTCCGCATTCGGTACGCAGTCATGGCGGTCGTCATCAGATCGAGTGCGCTACGCATGACCAGATGGTGTTGGTGCTGAAAACGCTGGACAACCAGTCGTTTGACGACAAGAAACTGGAAGTGGGTAAGTTATGCGTGGTATTAGGTCATTTCTGCACGGACGACCTGGCTCGCATGGCGAAGAAATTCAGTTTTGATGACAGTCGTAAGCAGTTCCTTGTATTTGCCTACGAATACTGCGAGGATCCGCAGAACTACTATGATTTACAGGATGTATTCTCCTTCCGCAGTCAGTTTGACGAGATGATGAGAGAAGTTCGTTCGAATAAAAGAAGACGTTGATGTTCAATAGGTTATACGGCGTTTTACTGCCCTTCTTTGTCAGTTTGTTGCTGGCGTATATCTTAGACCCCATCGTGGTGTTCTTTCAGACCAAGTGTCGTCTCCGCAACCGTGTGTTGGCGGTGATGGTGACCTTGGTGCTGTTTATCGGTGTGGCGGTAGGAGCCGTGTTTGCCTTGCGTCAACCCGTCCGTGCCCAAGTGCAAGCGGCATGGCAGGGGTTTGAGAATTTCGCCGCCACCTTCGACATCAACAACTACGTTTCGCCTGAGACGCAGGAGAAGTTCCTGAGTTGGACGAAAGAGCTGAACTGGGAAGAGATTCTGATGGATCCGGAGGTGACGCAGACGATCAAGGATATCGTTCCGACAGTTGCCAACTGGATCACCGGCGGTTTGAGTTGGTTAAGCGAGTTAGTGGTTGTCTTCATCGGCCTACTCTACTTGATCTTCCTGATGATCGACCTGCCGAATATCCGCAAGAAAGTGCCGGGTCTCATCCCGTCCAAATACCGGATGCAGGTGATGACGTTGCTCAAGGACATGGACCGGAACATGAACGCCTATTTCCATGGTCAGGCTTTGATTGCCACCTGCGTAGGTGTCCTGTTCGCTATCGGTTTCACGATCACCGGTATGCCGATGGGTATCGCGATGGGTTTGATCATCGGTGTGCTGAACATGGTGCCGTACATGCAAGCCTTGGGTATCCCGCCGTGTATCATCTTATGTCTTATTCAATCCGCTCAGACCGGTCAACCTGTTTGGATGACGTTGCTCTTCATGGCACTCGTCTTCATAGTGGTTCAGAGTATTCAGGACCTGGTACTGACACCTAAGATCATGGGCAACGTGACGGGTATGAGTCCTGCCGCCATCCTGCTCAGTCTCAGTATCTGGGGTGCGCTGTTCGGGGTGATCGGTATGATCATCGCCTTGCCGATGACGACCCTTATCGTCTCCTACTACAAGCATTATATCGCCAACAGAGGCGTGTCCAGTCGTGCCCGTCAAGCCGAGTACCGAGGACGGTTGAGAGGACGATTTAATAATGAATAATTAATAATTAAAAATTAATAAGGCTTCCTAGGGACTTTGGTGCAACGTTGATAGAAAGTACGAATCTTAAAAATCTGTGCCAATCTTCAAGAGCCCATTATAATTAATAATTAAAAATTAATAATTGAAAATTTTTCTGTTCATATTGGGTTTGGTGAGCACGTTCAGCGGACGTGTGGTGGATGAGAAAGGACAAGCTATCCCTTATGCGACCGTCTATCCGGAGGTAGCGCCCGAACTGGGTACTGCCACCAACAACGACGGTGTGTTCTCCTTCGAAGCCGACTTGCAACCTTCCGACCAAGTGGTGGTCTCTTTCATCGGATTTGAGAAAGTAACGGTGAAGAGTGAAGAGGTAAGAGTTAAGAGTGAAGAGGTAAGAGTTAAGAGTGAAGAGCTAAGAGTTAAGCGTGAAGAGGTAAGAACGATTGTTCTTAAGGAGCAACCGATTGCTTTGCAGGAGACGGTGGTGGCTGCCAAGAAAAGCAAGCAACGCAACAAACGCAAGCAGATGGCGGTTCTACTCCACTCCGTCTATCTGAAACTGGAAGAGGAGTTTGCGCATACCAACACAGCCTATCAAGTGGTGAGCGACGTGCGTATGCATAGCAACAACAGCACCTGGGGCATGGAGCAGATGATTGCCAATGTGGTCGTTCTGCCGGAAGAAGGGATGGAGGGAAAAGACTCCGTGCAGTTCCAAGCGCGTTTCTGCAAACGTTTTTTTGATGCCCATAAACGGGCAGAGGCGGACGCTATCCTTGCCGGACAGACGATAGAACGTCTGGAGAAAGACCAGAAAGAGAAATTCATGCGTCGGGCTGCCAATGCCGTCGATTCCGGAGTGGTGGTTCACGAAGCTCTCTTTGCCTTGGGTAACATGCGGTATGACTTCCAAGAGACCATGGGAGACCTCAAACACTGGACGGTAAGTAACGAATCAGAGAACGAGACCGTTCTGACTCATACGCAATCGGAAAGTCGTTATCTTGGTTGCTTCAAGATGACCTTCCAACGCCATTATATCGTGGATTCGAAGACCTATGCCGTACGGCGTTTCTCGGAGCATGCCGAGGTCAAAGTGTATATCCCCTTCGGCATCAAGTTGAACAAAGACCAACTGCAACTGCTGAACCTGCTGAACATGGGCGAACAGGAGATCAGTAAGTTCCGGCTCAGGCGCCTGCGTGCGAACGTGGACCTTAATACAATCTATCAACGGGTGGACGGACACGTCTATACGCTGGAGAAAAACATGGTGACCGACGCCCATATTATCGGTTCCAAGAAAGCGGAGATACCTATTCATATCAAGGCGACGCAACGTGTGACGGGTTTGCAGACGCAGGACGTAAAGCCGCTGCGTAAGAACCAGATGACCCGACGTATCAAGCGGGAGATCGTTGAGATATATTGACGATTGGACGATTTACGATTAGACGATTTGCATTTTTTTGCAAATAAATTTGCATATATGCAAAAAAAGCAGTATCTTTGCACCAAATTTCCAATTGGTACGTGGTAAATGACCAAATGGTAAATGACTTGCGGTGTTAGCACATCGGTAGTGCATTGGCTTCCCAAGCCAAGGAGGCGGGTTCGATTCCCGTACACCGCTCAAGATAGTAAGCCGGTTTATCGCTGCCTTTAGGCAGAGGAAAGTCCGGGCAGCACAGAGCACCGTAACGGTTAACGGCCGTCAGGCAGTAATGTTTGGTCCCTGCAACAGAGACGAGTCGCCTTCGGGCGGGTGAAACGGGCACACTACGGGCTGCAATTCCAAGTAAACCGACGTTTGAGCGTTGCTCGCGCAAGTCGGAGGGTAGGAAGCGTCAGATTAATGATAAACGCCAAGAGATGTACAAAGGACAGATGTACGATGTACGATTTTGGTACAGAACCCGGCTTATAGGCTTGCTATCTTTTTTTGTTTGAATATCATGAAGAAGATCAAGAAGATTTCCGAGTTTCAACGTTTTATCCGCTACGACATGTGGCGTCATACGACTACGGAGTTCAACGGTCTTTCCCAACGTTTAGGTTATCTGCTGTTGCGTACCGTCGTTCTGGTGGCACGCGGTTTTACCAGTAAGAACCTTAATAATGAAGCCAAGAGTCTGACTTTCTCTCTGACTTTTGCCATCGTGCCGATCTTAGCCATGGTGGTAGCAGTTGCCAAAGGATTTGGCATGGCTGACGCTATCGAGCAGTATCTTAACTCTACCTTTTTAGGCGAATCGGGATTTGTGCCGACGATCATGGAGATGGTGGAGCGCTATCTGGCTACGGCACAAGGCGGTGTGTTCATCGGTATCGGTATCCTGATCTTGCTATGGGCCGTTTATTCGTTCTTCGAATCCATCGAAACGGCGTTCAACCGTATCTGGAATGTAAAGCAATCCCGCTCTATCGTTCGTAAGATCAGTACCTACATCACCATCGTGATCTTGATTCCGGTCGTCATGGTCTGCAACACGGGTCTGAACGTGTTCGTCAACTCGGCGTTGGACAACTCGCTCTTTGTGCAGTTCCTCGTCTGCTGGATCGTCTTCACATGGATGTACATGGCGATTCCTTATACGCGTGTCAAGTTTACCAACGCCCTCATTCCGGGTATCGTCATGGGCTCGCTTTTCAAGGCGCTGCAGATGTTATCCGTCTATCTGATTGCGATGTTGAGCCGCACCAGTCTGGTGTATGGAGCGTTTGCCATCATCCCTATCATGATGACGTGGTTGCAATACACCAGTCTGCTGATTCTGATTGGTGCTGAGATGAGTTTTGCCTTGCAGAACAACGAGCAGTTTGAGTACGAAACGGACCTGAATACGATGTCCCGACGCTATAAAGACTTCGTGATGCTGTACCTGCTTTCTACGATTATTAAGCGCTTTGAGGCAGACGAAGCACCTTTGACGGCGTACGAATTAGCCATTCGCGACCATTTGCCCATTCGATTAGTCAATCAACTGCTGAGCCGGTTGGTAGAGACGGAAGTGCTGAGGGAAGTGTATATGGAAGGCAAAGAGGAGCGTACGTATCAGCCTGCTTTGGACACGCATAAGATAAGTGTCGGCATGGTGCTGAACCGGATAGACGCCCAAGGTACGGAGGAGTTCTTGCAAGCGCCTTCGACGGAGATGGAAGCGTTCTGGGAGAAATACCAACAACTGAAAGAGAAAGAAAATTCATTAGATACTATATTTATTAACGAGTTATGAAAAAACACGGATTATTTTTAGCAGCCTTACTGATGGGGCAAATGGCCTTTGCTGCGCCTAAGATCAGTCAAGTGGAACCCTTATGCTGGTGGACGAACATGGAGACGCCGCTGACTCTTATGTTCCATGGTACCGATCTGCAAGACGCGCAAGTGAGTGTACAGGAGGTGATGAACGGCAAAGTGATGCGCGGTCAGTGCCACGGTTTGGTGCCACGCGGTCAACACAACGCAGAAAGTCCGAACTACCTGTTTGTGGACTTCGGTGTGTTCCAACCCGGTACTTATCGTATCACGCTTAAGAAAGGCAAGAAGAGCGCTAGTTATGACTATACGATCTCGGAACGTCGTGCCGGCAGTAAGGAACGCAGCAGTTTTGATGCGTCCGACGTGGTTTACCTCATCATGTCTGACCGCTTTGTAGATGGTGACGCGTCCAACAACAGTACCGCCAACACCAAAGAGAAAGCCGACAAGAGCAATGTGAACGGTCGTTTCGGTGGGGACATCCAAGGTATCATCAACAGTTTTGACCATATCGCCAAACTCGGTTGTACCGCTATCTGGCCTACTCCACTCCTTTGCGATGACGAGGCGGCTTGGTCTTATCACGGCTACGCATGTTCCGATTATTATCATATCGATCCCCGTTACGGCAGTAACTCACTCTACGTGCAGATGGTACAACAGGCACATGAGAAAGGTCTGAAGATCCTCATGGATATGGTGCCTAACCACTGTGGCGCGGCACACTGGTGGATGGAAGACTTGCCTTATCAGGACTGGATCAATCAGTTTGAGACGTTTACCAATACCAACAACGTCTTCACCGCTAACTATGATATCAACGCTTCGGAGTATGACCGTAAGCTCTCCAACCGCGGTTGGTTCGATACTCCGATGCCGGATATGAATCTGGAGAACCCCGACCTACTCAAGTATTTCCAGCAATGGGCTATCTGGTGGATTGAGTACGCTAACCTCGACGGTCTGCGCGTGGATACCTATCCGTATATCGAGAAGCAACCGGGTGCCGACTGGTTAGGCGCTATCCGCAACGAATATCCGAATATCAATATCGTAGGTGAGTGCTGGACGCGTCCTGCTCCGGCTGTGGCTTACTGGCAGAGCGGAACGAAGAACTTCGACGGTTTTGATTCGAACCTGCCTACCGTGATGGACTTCCCCGTTGAGGAAGCTATCCGTCAAGCATTGGAGAACGACGGACAAGGTTGGGGTAACGGTCTGACGCGTGTCTATGACGCGATGACAATGGATTATATGTACGCAGATGTCAATAAACTGTTCACGTTCCTTGGCAACCACGATATGGCGCGTATCACCGATGTAGTCAAAGACAAAGATCCTCGTCGTGTGAAGTTGGCATATGTGCTGCTGGCCACCATGCGTGGTATCCCGCAGGTGCTCTACGGCGACGAGTACGCGATGACGTCCGCTAATCTCGAAGACCCGAGTAACCACAGTTACCTGCGTGCGCCGCTGCCTTTAGGCGAAGCCGTAACACCGGAAATGCAGGATATGTTCGATTTCCAATCGGCTCTGTTCCAATGGCGTAAGAATGAACCGGTTCTGCATTTCGGCAAGACCATGCATTTCATGGCACGTAACAACACCTACGCATTCTTCCGTTATAATGAGGACGAGGCGGTGTTCGTTTTTGCCAACGCATCTGACGAGACACGTCGCATCCCGACGGAGACCTATGCAGAGATCCTGAGCAAGTATAATACCGTAGGTATTAATCCCTTAACCGGTGAGAAGGTGGATCTGAGTAAGGATGGTCTCGAAGTGAAGGGACTGAGTACGCTCATTGTCAAACTGAGCAAGTAAGGAGTTAACGAATGAACGAGTTAACGAATGAAGGAATAAACAAAAAGTGCCCTAGATGCGGGGCACCTTTTGTTTGTCATCATGAGAACCCTGCGATTTGTCAATGTGCAGGCATCTCCTTAAATGAAAATGCGCGCGCTTACCTGCGCACGCATTATAACGATTGTTTATGTCGGGCTTGCCTGATAGAGATTAGCGGATTAGTGGGTTAGTGGAGATGCTCTGCAAAATGGAGCGTGGAATCGGGGGCGTTATTCAGAATATGGATAACGTCCTCTAACATTTCTTCGGGGTGCACTACCCCACGCTCCCAGAAGTTATTGGGACCGCCTGCTTTGGTCTGTTTGCGCCAGTTATAGACACGACCGTTCTGATAAGCCTTAAACCAGGTATGCTTCTCATCCATCTGTGCCAGTTCAGCCAGACTGTTTCCTCCGGCGCCAACCCACACATCGGCATCGTGGAAATAACGAATGGTCTCTTCGATGGTGAGAGGTATCGACGTCTCCCGCTCATTGTCATAGAAGGGATATTCCGCCCCTGCGTCTTTAAAGAGATACGCCAAGTAGTTCTTGCCGGAAGGGACATACCAAGTGCCACGAAAATTATTGCCGGACATGATTTTCGTGGATTTGTGATTTGTGATTTGTGATTTGTAATTTAAATACTCACTCTCTACTTCGTGGAAGACGGAGTCGGCTTCATGGAGTTTGCCGGTGAGGGCACCGAGGACACGGATCCATTCGGCACGGGCAAGAGGAGATCCTTCCTGCCATTCGTTGATATAGATAGTGGTAACACCCAGTTTCTCGATTCGTGCCGCCTCCAGGTTGTCGTACTGCCCGTAGTTAACCGCCAACAAAGCATCTAATCCAGCTTGCAGCACGCGTTCGGCAGAGGGTTTCATCGAGTCGCCCAAGTCAATCTCGTCTCCTTTGACAGGCGTGTAGATCAATTCGGGATTGCAAACGGCCGCGAGGCAGTCGATAGCATCGATGGCATAAAGAAATCCCACCTGCACGGTACTCATCGTACCGAGCCGACGCATGGGCTCTTTGATACACAGACGCTGGTAGGGTTGAAAAACCTCCACCACTACTCCGGTATCCGTCTGAGTGATCTGAAAGCCCGTAGCGTACTTGTTTCCTGCAGGCACACAACTCTGCTCCGTTTGCTGTTTCGTACAAGCGACGCAGCAAAGGGCAAACAAAAATACAGCTATAATTTTTCTCATCATGGTGCAAAAGTACTACATTTTTTTGACATACACAAATAAAAGGTGCAAAAACATGAATTTTCTGCACCTTTTATTTTAGAAGCGGGAGTTAATCTCCATCCATGCCATCTTCAGAAATGGGATCTACATTTCCAGTTGTCGTCTGACTTCCAGCCATAAGAGACGGGGAAGTATATGACAGCACCGCTATTTGCGGACAGATATACTGATTTTTCGTTTTCATAATAACATTTAGCATTTTGTCGTTAGTCGTTGGATTTGGGTTTTTCTATTGTCTAACGACCAACTTCCAACGACCAACGACTAATTACATTACTCATTTTACCATTTGTCCTGTGATGGTATATACCTCATTATCACGGATAATATACAATTGACCGTCAATAAGTACTTTCTGAATGTCAGCCTCGGATGTCTGAACCGTTTCCATGCCCGTCGGTGTTTGCGGCGCGTTGGCATTACCAATTACCAAATGACGGCGGTCACCTCTTGGTTTGGGCGCATTGGCACTACCCTCAACAGCCACCTCATCCATGAGTATGTACGCACGGTTCGCCTGCAAGCGGCAGTTAGCCCCGCAGCGTTTGAACGTATTGTTGTAGATCATGTAGTTGTTCTCCAACAAGTTACCTGCACTACCTGCGGCGCCGTCGGTGATGTTTACAAACGTACCTTGCAGACCGTTCTCTTTGCCGGCAACAGTGACTTCGGTAGAAGCGTAATAATGCACTTTAAGTTCGGTATCCTCCGCCACGAAGACATAGGGTTTGCCTGCTTCGAGTGCCGTTACTTCCTCCAATGTGATGTTATACGGCTGATTGTCTTTGAGTTCCTTATAGAGGAGTTTGTAGAACGTAGCCCCTTCGAAGGACGGTGCAGCCCACGGCAGACAGATGGTACCCATCTTGTCCATAGTAAGCCCATTGCGGGTGTAGGTCTGGAGTCGCTCTTCTCCGAAGTTATCGAAGCAGAAATAGGTCGGCGTGGTAAAGCCGTAAGCGTCGGACTTGGTAGTGAACATGTCATATTCAATACGCGTTACGGCACCGAGACTACTGAGGTCGAGGTACTTCCACTCATCGATGGCATAATGCTCTGCCGGGTCTGAACTGCGGTAGTCCGCCAAGTAGAACTCGACGTTACCGGTGGGGGTAGAACCGTTATAACCGTGAACAGTCAGTTTGAGGTAGTCCCCTTCGCTGAACGCCGGATTAGCGTATTCGCCATGCAGGATAGCGTCAAGCGTATAGACACTGTTGGTGATATAGAATCCCGGCACGATCTGCGGTTCGTCGCTGTTGGTCAGCGTGACCGGATCGGTGTAGCCTTCGAACCACGAAGAAGGAGCGGCATAGTAAGCGACACCGAAGTTATTGCCTTCGTACGCGCCACCGGCAGCCGAGCGGAACTGATCAATCATGTAATTACCGGTGAACTCGGTGGAGTTATCGGCACTAATGACGTAACCGTTGAATGCGTTGTAGGTTTTGTTCGGCACATTGGCAAACGCATACGTACCACTGTAGAGATAAGTCTCTATGTTGTTCGCCCAAACCTCCTCTACCATCTTGTGTCCGCTGGCAGGGATGTTATATTCCTCGAAGGTGGCCACAGCAGCCGCTTTAGTAACGAGCACATGAGTCGAAACGAGCGCGTACTGACCGTAATAATCCGTTACCTTGCAGATGTACTCCGTCGCGCGGGTAGCGGTGATGTTGAGCGTAGCCTCGTTGCCTATTTCCGTAGCATCAAACGCCGTGAACCAAGAATAGGTATAAGGTTTCGCCTGGTCGTATTCAACTGTAAGTGTGGCGGTCAACGCGACAGCCGTGTTCTCGGCTACGGTCTGATTAGCGATAACATTGAGTTCTACAGGACGGAGCGTCCAAGCAGTAGTGAACTCAGCGGTAGCTGCCACAGCGTCAGCAGCGTCACCTACCGGCGAGAGCGTTACCACATACGCCTTGTAAGACGTCTCTTCGGTCAGTCCGTTGATGGTAATAGCCGCTTCGACATCTTTTGCCAAGGTCATTTCTGTACCTTGAGCCAGCACCGTCTCTACGGTCGGAACTTCGGCAGACGCAGCGAGAACGAGTACTTTCGCAGAACCGATATTATTGGCTTTGACAGCTATATCTGCGCTGACATCCTTGACGGTCTGTGCTTTGGGGTAGCCCTCTGCCAAAACAGGAATATTCAGCATATCCGGGTCATACTCATAAGCACCGATTGTCGGCGTAGCCGAACGCACCTTGCCGGTGATGTCGGTCGTCGCGAACTCAAGCGGTAGAGCGGTCAGCAGATGTCCGCCGTTGTCTTGTCTGAGCAAGAGAATATTGTCCGATGCAAAGACAGCCGCCTCGTTGAGGTTTGCTTGTTCGTCCGTAGCCCCGATAGCAGTCTTCCAGTCAGCGAACGTACCGTAGGTAGCGGTAGGCATGCCAAAGGTCTCCGACGTATAGAAGAGGTTATGCTCATAAGTTACGTTTGTAGCTACAGAAGCGTTCTTATAACGCACGGCGTAGCCCATATTCAATGCCTGGAAGATATTGTTCACAAAGCGCGAACCGGCAGCCGGTACTGCATTGAAGTAGAACGGCGAAGCTGCGGTAGCCGGTGTATTGGTAACTACGGTGTTGTACGCCAGCAGCAGTCTGGGCAGGTTGCTATTGAAATTGATACCATAACTTGCGTATGTACCTGCGTTCTGCACATTGATCACATTGTTAATCATGCGAATCTCGGCATTCTCTTTGTCCTGATAGCTATTCGGACGGATATAGATCGGCGTAGAACTCTGCGAACTGGTAGCCGGCGTGGTAAAGAGGAAGTCGTTGTTCGCGATTGTTGCAGTCTCGCCTACGAGCAGCCAGTCAACAGCGTACTGATTGCTTGCCGTCACGTTCATGCGGAAGGTGTTATTGAGGATTTGCAGGTTCGCCACGGCATCACCGTACACCTGTTGTTTTCCTTGGTCACGGAAGGTGTTGCCCTGAATGAGCATGTTCTGCTGCAAAGCATCGGCCGCCGCCTGATGGCCCTTGACGTTCAGCGCCATATACCCGCCTTCAAGCACGTTATTGGTGAGCGCGAAATCATTGTTATACAAGTTTTGACTTGCGTCGAGGTACAGCAGGTCCAGACGAGAAGAATACTCCGTTTGACGGTTTGCATAGAGATGACAGTTGTCGATAGTGACATGGTTTGCCGCATTGTTCACCACCACAAGCGTCGGATTTTGGTTGCTGGTATACGTACTGGTGAAGGAGATTCCTTGAATCGTTACATAGTCTGCACCATTAATGGTGAACACACCCTTTGCATTGGTAAGCGTGCTACCATTGTACTGATACGTCACATCGTTGTAATCGCCGGATACAGAACGGATGGTGAGCGTGTTAGCTGCACCGGCGCCGCTGATCTCAGGGATGGTCACTTGTTCGGTGTAGGTGCCATTCTCGACAGCGAGCGTTACGGCACCGTCCATACCAATACTTGCGATAGCGGTCAGCGCAGCCGTCAGCGTAGGATAGTCCGCCTCGTAACTGCTACCGATCTGGTAGTAACCGTGCGCACCGCTGACTACATCAATAGAGGCAACAACGGATGTCTCAGGAGCAATCTTGTTCTCACCGCAAACGACATTATTCAGTTGCAGCGTCACTTCATCGCCTTCTTCCGCGTCGGTATCTATACTACCTACGAACCAGAAGTAGAACACGCCTTTTTCGTCTATGACGTAGTTGCCGGTGAACTCATTGCCGGTTGCAAAGGTAGTCGAATGACCGGTTGCATAGATGTGCTGATCCAACAGCAGATCCGATGCCGTTTGCTCAAAACCGGTAATGGTAATCGGGTTAAGGTCTCCAGAAACAGTGACAGCCACTTGCAAGAGACGGATGTCACCGGTTCCCTTGGTCGCCTCTGCCGGGGCGAGCGATGTTACCGTTACATTATCAATTACCAGCGGAGTCAACAGGTGTTGACGAACCTCTACCTCAAAACCGGCTTTTACGGAATTCGGCATTCTGATATGCACGGTGATAGCGCCATCCTCAGCACGAGAGATGAGACTCTCATTCTCCGCCGGCTTGGAATACAGACCGTATGTCTTATCCGCTGTAGCATTGGGATCGTAAGCATTGCTATAGAAGACGTGGAAGGCATCACCGCTCATATAAGCGATGTCAAAGGCTCTGAATACCAACTCCACTGCGTAGCCTTCGTTCGCCGGCTTAAACGTTACATAGCCGTCAAAGTTAGAAGTATAATCACCCTCTGCGCCGCCGTCGTCGAAGAACATAAGGCTGTTCTCACCGATAATGACCGTACCGTTATCGCCGGCAGCAAGGTTCAGTACGTTCTTGACAAGGCGACTGCCTTCGGGGTCGCCGTCGGTTACAGCCGTAACGTTGCCGCTGAGGGTAACGGATGTGAGGGCTGCATCGACGGTTGCGTCAATCGTAGCGTCCGCTTTGATGTCGGCTGCAATAACAAAGTTATTGTCATACTCGGCGAGTTCAGCCGGAGTCGTGAGGGTGAGCGTTACATTAGCAGCCGCGTCTGCCTCCGCTAAAACGGTAGTACCTTGCATCAAATAAACCTTACTGATGTTGGCTTCGCTGCCTTTGAGGTTCACGTTGAGCGCCTCCAGCGTCAGCGGGTTGAGCGCACCGATTGTATTGATATAGATATTGAGCAAGGCTGCTTTCTCCTCGCCGAGCTTGACCAGTTTGGTACTAGCCTGCTCTACCGCGAGATCGTCCAAGCTCATGTTCTGCAGGAGGTATTCCGTCACGGTAGCGTGCCAACCGTTACCGGTATAAGACGAATAAGAAGTATTCGGATTGAAGACAATGGTGATCGCACCATCAGCAGCCGTCGAACGGATCTGTGTGGGTTGTTTGCCGTTAGCGTCTAACTCCCAGAGTTTCTCACCGCTTGTTCCTTCACCCGCGTAAACAATATATTTCGCGCGCGTACTCCAGGAAGAGGTTGCATAATAGACATCAAAATCGGAGTAGTCGATCTGGATGACATTGCCGGCGTGCATAGGTTTGAAGATCACCATCTGGTCGCATTCTTCGGCTTTGTACTTGGTGCTGTACTCGCTGGCCACCGTGTGGGTGTATTGCCATTCGCCTTGGATGGTAAAGGTCTGCGAACCGCATGCCTGAATGGCTTTGTTCTCGATCGTCAGACCACCGGTAGGATTCGTGAACGCCGTTTGTTCAGCATCGTTGGTGAAGGTCAGTTTCTCCAACACAGCATCGACTTTATTATTGTTCACCGCCGTTTCCGCGATGTCGGCCGCGAGCCAGAGGTAGTTGTCCCCTTCACGGAAAGCGATATCGTTGGAAGCATTGATGATGACATTATTGCCTGTTATTTCTGCTTCACCGATGAGTTGCGTAGTCGCAAAAGCATTCTCCTTGGTGTAATAGAGATATAGTTTGCTTATTTGCGTATGGGTATTGTTGGTGTTGAGTGCCAAACTCTTAACCTCCAATGCCGGCTCGGTGTTGGCAGTCGTCAGATGAATAGAAGCCAGTTGTTCTTTCTGTGCACCGGCTGCTGCGTTCGCCGTCACTTTGCTGTTCTCCATTGTATTGACAATCATCGCTTGTGGCGTGAACTCGTCTACTATAGCACTCCACCCTTCTTTGCAGTTACTTTCAGAAGTGTTATTCTTATGCGTAATAGTCAGTTTGCCGTCCGCGGCAGTACTGCGGAGCACGATGTCCGAAGTATAACTGCCCTGAGCAATTTCCCATAACAAGTCAGCAGCGTCGGTACTATTACCATTATACACCTTAATATAGTCCACATAACCGCTTGAACTGGCTGCGTATTCGGAATAGAAGACATTGATAGACTTGAAAGTCAATACCACTTTCTTGCCGTTGGTGGTCGGTTCAAAGACCGTCTTGCCGTCAAAATATCGAATAACATTGCCGTCCGGTCCGCCTTCGTCGTAGAAATTGGTAGCCTGCGAGATGGCATAGGTAGCGTTCTCGCCCATGAGATACATAGGCTGTACGGTCAGAGTCGCGGCTGTAGCCGGGGTGAAGGTAGTGAAACCGCCTACGGTAGCGATACCGGTGATGTTCACAACCGCCGTTGCGTTGAAGGCAGCGGAAGCAAGGATGTCACCGCCCAAGCAGAAGTTGTTGGCTCCGTTACCCAATGCCTGCGGAGTGGTCAATGTGTAGGTATAGACACCGGCGTTCTCGGTAATCGTACCGGCTATCTCTGCAAGACCAGCCACCGAAGCCGCTTGTCCGGCATAGAGTTTGAGGGTCGTCGGGTCAAGCACAGCCGCGTTGCTGCACGTGAAGGTGAACGAACTCAGTTTGTCCGGCGAGGAGTAACCTTCTGTCGTGATACCGAAACCGGCAACACCGACATTGGCTTTACCTGCCCATACTTCGCCATTCACGAAACTGTTGTTACCAGCAGCTGATTTGACGGTCATTGTCTCAAGCAACACTTCTTCTACGGTAGCTTTCCATCCCGGTGAAGCAGTGGAAGAAGGGTCTTTTGCATAAAAGCAGAAGGATAATGAACCATCAGCAGCTCCAGAGGTGAGTGTCGGCATAGGATTGATGACATCTTCTCCTTTGTAATAAGCTACGATTTGAGCGTTGTCCGGAAATTCGTTAACAGAACTTCCTGATGTAGGCCATTTAGACATGGAACTCTCTGCGAACGTACCATCATAAACTTTCAAATAACATTTCCATGAAGTTGTTGCACTGTGATTGTAATTATACAACTCCAAACTTTCAAATGTTACTTTGATGGCATAACCCTCTGTCGCGGGTTGAAAGACAACCGCTGATTGAGAATAGAATGTTGACGATGCGAAACTGCCTGTTCCGGCATTGTCATAGAACGTAATGGGACTTCCTTTTGTGACCGTTTTTGTCACATAGCCCCACTGTGGCATGTTATAATCCTCTGCCACAGCTTTGCCGCCTAACCACGTTAGGGCTAATGCGGCGAATAGAAGGAATCTTCTTTTCATAATACGTATTTAATTTGGTTGTTAATAATGATATAAATATGTCCGTCTTTTAGAATCTTATAGCATTCGACTTTTGACTTTCGACTTTCGACTGTTTCTATGTCGGTCGTCACATCCGGATGGAGGTCTTCTCCCCCACTCACTTCTGTTGACAACTCACCTATCCATCCGCACTGCTGATTGACGCCCGTCTGTATTTTGACGAAATGAATACCGGGCAAATTAACCGCATTGCCTTTCTTGTCCACCGCCCAGTCTATCTTTATTTTGCTACCGTCATTGTCATTGGGATGATTATCTGCATAACCATACGCAAAATTAGACATGATATACCTGGTTTGACCGGTCTCTTTATACGGGACGGCATTATCCGGAAGAAGCGTACCGGAATATGTCACTTTGTCTGCCGTTACCCATTGGGGGTAGTAGTCTTGCGAATGATAACGGTTCTTTGCCAAATAGCCTGTTGTGCCGTTTTTATCGCGCCATTTGATATAGGTGGTATCCACCAGATCTTCCGACATCTTAGGCGTTTTCACATGGTCAGCCGGAGTACGGAAATAGGTAATCTCATAATTACGGGTAGAACGGCTGTATTCGGAGCCTGCTATCTCGTACCATTTATCGTCCGGTTGACCGTTCCCGTTGGCATCATAACTGACAGAAATAATGCCCGGTTCCGAACTGCCTCCGTTCTCCGGATGGTTCACGTCCGCATAGAAAGCATTGCCCCATATGCGGAAATCGTATTCACCCGCCACATTCACAATCATATGGTCGAAACCGACCACTACGTATCCTCCCCACCCTCCGAGGGTAATATCGCTGCGAGTCATACCGCAAATATACTCTCCGGCTTTGCGGCACATAGAGTCCGCGTCATCTCCGTCTTCGTATTCGGGTAATTCGTTGACAAACTGTCCGGGGGCGGGACAATACTCCCACACGCGCGAGATATAAGGACTCTGCGCGTGCGCGGGAGAAAGAGCAGAAAAAGACACAGCAAAAAGAGCTGCGATAAATACATAACGCTGCATAATAACTGACAATTGACAATTGATCACAGACAAGCGATTATCAACAATTGACAATTGATGATTAATGTTTGATATACCATTTGTTCTCATGTGCCACACCTTGGTATCCGCGCCAAGAGTATCAGCGGTTCGGTTATGGCAGGTCTTCCGGCTTGTCTCCCTTGTTCCGGCCTTCCCGTCGCATGACAGTGACCATTGAGAACTGGAACTCGGTGTCGAGACTTACGGCTGCGGGACAGCGGTTGATTTGCACAACCTTCCCTTTTAATCTTCAAAACGGAACGCCTTGAAGAACCATAGTCGGCATTTATCTAAATGCGGGTACAAAGATACTTCTTTTTTTTTATATAAGCAAATAAAAAAAGCAATTTTTGCATATTTTTTTTAATTTTCCCCGTTTTGGCTTAATTCGCGGGGCATTCTCAAGAACGCAAAGTGTGCAGGGATATCCCCTGTTCTAACGGACCAGCGCATTGTTCCTTCAGGCGAGAAACAATAAAGCGTGCCTGGGGAAACATAATTCTTGGCATCGGTAAGATAGATATCGTGTGTAAGGGGGTGCACCTTGATACCGTAGGGTTTCTTGATGTTCAAATCCGTACCATCGGTAATAAAATTAGTGCATACTACTTTGCGCGTATTGATATCCACGATCGAATACGACACGGTATTTGTCATCGTAACGTTGTCCCATGCCGTTGCACATGCGTACAGCGAATCGCCGACGATATCAAGATCAGAAACAGCTATATCGAGCATGTCAACTACTTGATCGGTCTTCGTGTCCAGACAGTATAATTTGGCCGGTACGTCATAGTAATCGCCTCTCGAAGTGACCCACAAAAGGCCGTTTTTATCAGCCCTCACGCGATGAAGGTTAATGGCAACCGGTATGCGTTTTACTTCTGTGAAGGAAGCGATATCTATCACGCTTAGCGTGTTCTCGTAATTCGGCACCATGTATCCACCGGAATTGGCGACATACATTTTATTACCCACGATGGTCAGTTCATCGGGTTGGTAACCAACCAAACATGTAGCGTTTATCTCCAATGTGGCGGTATCAAAACGCGCCACGTATCCTATTTGTGCATGGGAAGCATCAAGAGAGACGGGGCCGGCATAAGAAGTAATATACCCATATTGACCTTGAAAGCATAAATAACGACAATTAGGAACATCTATCTGCCCTATTCTCTTAGCTGTCTTAGCATCCATGATTTCTATTTTATTGGAGCAGTTGATGACAGCATAGAGACGCGAACCATAAATCTGCAAGTCATTGCCTACATCGCCCATCTCTTTAGGCACATCCGGGTTGACTTCTGCATAAATATTACGTTTATACGTAGCAGACGCATAGTCGTAATAGTCCAAAGAAGCCTTGTTGTTTCCCATATTTCCCTCGTTGAGCAAATAGAAGCCAACGATTTCCGTCGTGTCTTTCTCTCCGTGTTGCTCTTCTTCCGAAGGCAAGATCGGTTCTTCGTGGCGGCAAGCTATGAGAGCACAGAACACAGAACACAGAACACAGACCAATAATGATTTTCTATTCATAAATCTTAAATAATTATCTTCACGATTCCTTTTCCGTTGATACCCGGCATGGGGTAATTGAGAATGACTTCATATTGCTGGTTCAACAAGTTATTGATTTCCACGGCAAAATGGAGGCGTTGCCCGGTTTTGAGCGGGAACTCATACGAGATACTCATGTCGTGTGTGTACCATGGTTGCAGATGGTTGACGGGTATATTAGCGGAATTCGTATAGCGCTCGCCCACATAAATAAAGGCATAATTGACACACAAACCCTTCCACATCAAGTTTGCCGTAGCACTACAACTATGCCATGGGATATAGGCTATCTGCCCGCCGTAGGTTATCTCTTCGGGATCCGTAAAATCCTGCGCTTTCTGGTAGGTATAGGTGCCGGCAACAGTAAGGAATACCTCTTTGCCACAATGCAAAGTAGTAGAGAGGTTGACATCGCATCCCCGTATCTCCACATAACCGAGGTTCATCATCTGCCAACGATACTGTCCGTTCCCTTTCGGGATAGCCACGATCTTATTCTTGACCTGATTGAAATAGCCGTCTGCTTTGAGACTCACCATGCGGAAAGTGCCTTGTGACCACGTTTTGTCATACTGGATGCCACCGTCGTACTGCGTCGTATATTCCGGCAATAACGCTATATTGCCCACATCTGTATAATAGAGGTCGTTGAATGTAGGCATGCGGAAGATACGCTTGTAGAATGCCCGCAGATAGAGTTGTTCCGGAAGGTAAGGCTGATAACTGACAAAGACGGCAGGTGTGAATTGCGGACGCTGTTTGGAAGCCGTAGGCATAGTCTGGGACGGCTGATGAATCTTATCAAACACAAACGTACCTAACACACTCGCTTGCGCTTTGAAATATTGCCAATAGAATTGCGTAGCGACGGCTGCCAAAACCGTACTGCGCTCCGGATAAACGAAATTAGCGAGGTTGGCTTGCAGATAGTTCCATTGATAGTCCGCACTGACGGAAATATCCCAATTGATATCCGTTCGCCTCAGTTTGTTGTTCACCGCTTGACCACCGCATATCGCTACACGGTGTGCCATGCTTAGATAGACCTCCTGCTGCGTGAACACATTGTCCAGATACATCAACGTAGTGTCCGGATTGAGATACCGCATCCAGTCATTGGAGTACTTAGCATTAAACTGAAAGTCATACCCACGAACAAAGGTCTTAGTGAAATTTCCCTGCACGAACGCATTACGGTCCCACTGGCGCTGACTATTCTTCCAAACATTATTCACGATCGCACCCGGGATACCTTTCTCGCTGGCATAAAAATATCCCTTGACATGCCATTTGCCTTCAGGCAGATAGCCAAAGATACCCACTTCTCCCCGTCCGGCCTGCACGTCACCGTTTTGGCGTACGGCAGTCGTGTCCCATGCTACCGTCCCGTCAGGAAAGACCTTACGGTAGCGAAAATGATACCGACCATTGGCGTAGGTATATTCCGCGTTTGCAGACAGATGAATATTGTCTGTCAGTCTCTGTTCATAGAGAATGGACGGGTTGGCGAGACCGAACGTACCGGCTTTCATGGTCACGTGTACATTATATGACTTATCCGATGAGAATTTTGGCCGACGCGTCTTGATATATAGCGTACCGGCAGAACCGTAGTCCTTGGCGGGTTGGAAGATCTCGGATTTCTGACCGTTATAGAGCGACAACTCTTCGATATTATCCATCGAGAACTTACCCAGATCCACCGTTCCGTTCTGTGCGTTACCAATCTCTATACCATCATAGAAGACACCCAGATGATGGGAACCCATGGAGCGCACGTCGATTGTTTTCATGCCGCCTACTCCACCGTAGTCCTTCAGTTGTACACCCGAGAAATAACGTGCCGCATCTGCAACACTTTGCGTGCTAAGACCCTCTAAACGAGCACCTTCGAGTTTCTGAACGGGAATAACAGGTTCCTCACGCCGCCGCGCCGTCACTTCCACTTCATCGATAGTGAACTGGTTATATATAGAATCCAACGCTGTATCGTTTATCGCCAATACAGGGGCGGCACAGAGTGCCAAACATAGTATGAATGAGGAACGCTTTATTTTTTTGCCGGATCGGTTGTTAAGTCGATCCCTAACTTTTTAAATGTTCTCCAATCTACTTCTTTAAGCATCACCGTTGAGTGTGCCTGACATCCTTTGAGCAAAGGTAAGGTATCCAATGCCTTACGGCAATTCTCATCATGCAGAGACAGTACGGATAGCGCTACTAACACTTCGTCCGTATGCAAACGGGGATTCTGACCGTGCAGGTAACTGATCTTGGTCTTCTGTATCGGTTCGATGATATTCTCCGGAATCAGTCGTACGGCATGATCAATACCCGCCAATTCCTTCATCGCGTTCAGTAACAGAGCCGCTGATGAACCCAATAATTCTCCGGCTTGCGCCGTGATGATACGGCCGTCCGGCAATTCGATCGCTGCAGCATGGGCAAAGACTCCGTCATGCAATGCACCCGTCAATGCCCTGCGTTCGCGTGCCGCTACCGTTGTACGACGATAGGCCGTGTTGATTCCTACCTGTTGCTGCAACAGCGCCAGTTTCTTGATCTCCGCATCATTACATCTGCCGTTTGCCAAATGGCAGAGCGCTTGGAAATAACGACGTATGATCTCCTGCTTACTGGCTTCGCGTACCGCCTCATCATCGCTGATACAGAAACCCACCATATTCACACCCATGTTAGTAGGAGACTTATAGGGGCTCGTACCATAGATGGATGTAAATAACGCATCTAACACCGGATAGATCTCAATATCCCGATTGTAGTTCACGGCAGTCTTACCGTACGCCTCCAGATGGAAGGGGTCAATCATATTCACATCCTGCAAATCCGCCGTTGCCGCTTCATACGCGATATTGAGCGGGTGCTTGAGCGGCAAGTTCCATACAGGGAAGGTCTCAAACTTAGCGTACCCTGCTTCCTTTCCACGCGCATGTTCATTATATAATTGACTTAGACAAACCGCCATCTTTCCGCTACCGGGACCCGGTGCCGTAACCACAACCAATGGTCGTGTCGTCTCGATATAGTCATTACGTCCGAATCCCTCTTCCGAGGCAATCAGGTCCACATTATGCGGATAGCCTTCAATCGTATAATGATAATACACCCGTATCCCTTTGCGCTCCAGACGTTGGCGATAGGCATCCGCAGAACGTTGTCCCGTATAGTGCGTAATCACCACCGAAGAAACCATGAATCCTCGATTCATAAACTCTTCGCGTAACCGCAGCACGTCTTCATCATAGGTGATACCTAAGTCTTGACGTACTTTATTACGCTCGATATCCAAGGCAGAGATTACAATCACAATCTCCAGTGTATCTTGCAGTTGGGTTAACATCTGCAACTTACTGTCGGGCATGAATCCGGGCAGCACTCGGCTGGCGTGCAAGTCATCGAATAACTTGCCGCCTAACTCGAGATACAGTTTATTGCCAAACTGCGCGATACGTTCGCGAATGTGTTCCGACTGGATACGGATATATTTATCGTTATCAAAAGCGAGTGCCATAATTAGCCTTTATTCTCTTGTCCCTGCTCCTGCTCCTTTGCTTCCTCATCATCCTCATCGTGATGATAGTAGTAGTACGAGCGGTATGCCTTATCATCTTTGACAAGTTTGCCGTAGATCTTACCGTAGATCTTACCATAGCGTTTCGAGCGGCTGTTGTTACCGCCGTAGCCGTAACCGTAACCACCGTAACCACCGTAACCGAGGTGACCGTAACCGTAACCACCGTAACCACCGTAACCGTATCCGTAACCGGAACCATAGGAGTGACGACCGGTAGTAGGAATATCGGAGAGGATAAGTTGTACTTTCTCGTGATTATCAATGACATCGGTCATCTGCTCAAGCGTCTGACTACAGAACGACTTATTGGTTTGCATACAACGAATCACGAACAGACACAAGTCGCAATGGTCAATGACAGCATAGGCATCCGGAACCAGACCGATAGGCGATGTATCGATGACGATATAGTCATATTGCTCACGCATAGAATCCATCAGTCGTTTCAGTTTGTCGGAGTGAACCAACTCACCCGGGTTAGGCGGAATCGTACCGGCACGAATGAAGTCAAAGCCAAACGGTGTATCCGTCGTTAGGATTTCGTCTAACTCACAATCACCAATGAGGTAGTTAGAGATACCGTTACCGTTCTCCAAACCTAACTTTGTGTGGATGTTCGGTTTACGAAGGTCAAGGTCTATCAGTAACACCTTACGTCCTGTCATGGCATAGAGAGAAGCCAAGTTCGTAGAGAGGAATGTCTTACCATCACCGGACTCGGTAGAGGTTATCGAGAGCACCATCTTATCCTTACGACGTAACACGAACTCGATACGCGTTCGTATCGCACGCAACATCTCCGCATAACTGGATCGGGGCGAAGCACGCACCAAGGTCGGGTTCTGACTCTTGGCGTGACGCAAAGTACCGATGAGGCGGAAATAGCGGAGTTTGACCACATCCTTCGGCGAACGAATCTTGTTATTGAGCAACTCGCTGAGGATAATCAACACTGCAGGAATAAGGAAACCGATTGCCAGATACTTGGTGGTCGTCTGTTTCTTTGCCTTGGCGTTCATCGTAGCCGTTGTACGCGCCTTGTCCATGATAGAGTTATCCGGCGTGTTCGATGCCTTCTGAATCTCAGACTCCGCACGTTTCTGCAGGAAGAAGGTATAATAGTTGTCATCGATACGGTAGTTACGCTCGATAGCCACCATCTGCAACTCCTTCTCCGGCAGTTTCTTAATCTCATTCTCCGTCTCTTCCATACGACGTCTGAGGTCTTCCTTCTCGATTTCCAACGACGCACGCATAGAGCCGACAACCTCTTCGATAGAGGTCTTGACGTTCTCTATATCCTTTGTATATTTTGCATAATACACGTTCTTCTCCGTCACCTCTCCTCGTTGGATACGAAGGTCATTGAGTTGGGTTACAAGACCCATCAACATCGGTTCATTCACACCCATCGTGGAAGGAGCAATAACGGCTCCGCTTTCGATATTCTGATGGATATAGTTAATCAAGTAGTCAAAATAGGTCTCACGCAAACGCAACTCCATCTTCTTTTGGTCATAACTGGAGATAAGACCCATCAACTGACCGGCATACGAGTTGACATCAACGAACTTGTTCTCCTGACGGAAATCGGTCATCGCTCCTTCGCTTACCTGCAAGGAGGTCTGCAGATTATCCAACTGCGAGTTGATAAACCGGATGGAGTTCTCTGCCACCTCGTTCTTCTGCTCCAAGTTCTGCAACAGATAGATCTGCATCAACTTGTCGATGAACTCGCAGTCACGTTGCGGCCATTCGCTGATTAATGAGATAGAGAGAATCGTTGATCCTTCGGTTACAAAACCCAGACTGACACGACTCATGAACTCATTTACCAAGGACTCATGATCACGGAAACGAATGTAAATCTTATTACTGTTCATCATGAACTCCGTCGGCCAGATGACACCATCGAACATCGAGCAGTGGATCGGTTCGCCGTAATGCGCCTCTATATCCAAAGGCACGTCATCGTCCGTCGAAGAAATCCACATAGAGCCATCGGCTGCAAAATCCACTTGGAACATAACGCCGTACGCACGTGGATCGACACGGGATGTCTCTACCACAATAGGCGTCTGACGATACAACTGACGCGTCTTAAATCGACCTTGCGTGATATACTCCACTTCCATGAACGGTAACGAATCGACTACCCGGCTCATCAGGTCATACGAAGTGAGCATGATCATCTGGTTGTTCACGTTCTTGAATCCCGGATCGGCACCAAAACCCTGCATAAATGCCAAGGTATTCTGTCCTCCGTAACCGGTATTCTCCTTGATCACGATTGTTCCTTGACTGAGATAGGTAGGAATCCAACGACGGTTCTTCAACATAGCCAAACCCATCGCGATAGCCAAACCGATCACAAAAAGATACCAATAGTGAAGGAATGTAAATAACCACTCAAGAGGGTTAAAACCAAAACCCTTACCCTCTTCGTCATCGCTCTGCGGATCCTGCTGGTAATAATGCTGATTACCGGTTCCTTGCGTGTAATAATTACCGTTTCCACCTCCATAGTAACGACTGTTACTGCTGGAGTAGTAATGATTGTTTCCCGATTGGTAATAACTGTTACCTCCCGGACTGTAATATTGATTATTTGCCATAAGCTAAACGATTTACTATTTATACAAATACGCCACGTAATTCAATACGGTGGTCAGCAATGCCACACTACTGGTTATCAAACCGGTAAAGCCGGCATAACTCGGTACGGCAAAGAAACTGTTTCCTGTACGTGCCACATAGATCACATCGTTCGGATAGATGTAGTAGTACTTCGAATCGATGATACTGTTGGTGCGTAAGTCAAACTCCAGCACCTCCGGTTCCTGTCCTCCGTCTTTGGGACGAATGATACGCACATGCCTACGGTCGGCACTGTTCATCACATCACCTGTCATCGCTAAGGCCTGGAAGATGTTCATCTTCTCCTTATATATATAATATTGTCCCGAGTGGGCATCACCGATGACGGAGAAGTATTTATTATACAGCGCCACCTTCACGTCGGCATCCGGAATAATCTCCCTGAACGCAGCACGTAAGGTATCCTGCGCCTCTTCTTCGGTCAAACCCTGCACCTTCACAGGGTGCAAGAAAGGAATATCAATCGTTCCGTCCATATGGACACGATAGGAATTGGCATACTGACCGTATGAGGACATATTATTCGTTCCCAACATTTTACTCATCGTCTCGTCCATCGTGATCAGACGATAGATGATATCATCGTTTATACGGATACGATACGGTTCATACGGCACACTGTCATAAACCGGCAGGTGGTTCTGCTTGGTCGGTTCTTGCAGGTATCCGATCACCTTATGCGAGTAACAACTGCTCATTAGCACAGCTACAAGGCCAAAAAGGAATAACTTGAATGTTTTCATTTGGAACCTCCTTCCTGCGTTGATGAGCTATCAGACGATTTCTTACCATAATACTTATTCACATGGTTAATACCCGTCTGTACGATCGAATAGATGAATACACCGAACGAGATCGTGGCTGCCGTTACGCCAATGACAGTCGTCACATGGTTGATACCGAAACTGTAACCAGGTATCTGACGAATATAGATGATGTCGTTCGGCTCGATATAGTAAAACTCCGAATTGACGATCTCTTTGGAGCGCACATCAAAGGTCTTAATGGTCGTTACTCCATTCTTCTCACGCACCAACTTGATCTCTTTACGACTGTTAAACTCCGCCAAGTCACCTGCCTGCGCCAAAGCTTCGAAGATCGTCATCTTCTCTTTGTTGATCATGTACCGACCGCTCTGCGCACCGATGATCGAATACGAACGGTTGACGATATTCACCTCTACCGATATCGTGCTATAACCGGGTAACTCATGCAGCAAAGTACTTAACTCCTCCTCCAATTTCAACTTCACCTCACGTGTCGTATTCCCTTGCACGAAGATCTTCCCCAGCGTTGGGAAAGTGATATAGCCTTCATCATCAATCAGATAGGTGTACAGATCGTAACTGCCGTACATACTTCCTTGTCCCATTCCCATATACTGACGCATTTGAGCGGAACTGGCGCCTCCGGCATTATACATCTTCTGTATCTCTTCGTTCAGCGAATAGATATACACATACAACCTGTCTCCGATTCGCAATTCGTAATCCTCAAAAGCCAATGTGTCGGCGTAATGAGGAATGTACTTGTCCGGTTCCTGCATATAGTTCACTTTACGCGACGTCACACAGGACGAAAGCGCAAAGGCAACTAATGCAAATAGTAAAATATTTCGCAGTTTAATCATTAAACATTAAACATTAAACATTAAACATTATCGCTTCTCATCCCATCCAAACGGATGTCTTGCTAATGGCAGTTTAGCTAAAGGGTGATACTCGCCTACCAAACCTATCGGCTCACTATGACGAATCTCACTGACTGTCTCTATACAAGGTCTTGCCTCCGAAATACGGAAACCGTTTCCTGCCAATATCTGACGATAACTGTCCGTATGCAACTCGGTGAATCCCTGACTGAACTCAAACTCCTCACCATCGATACATAAGGTACGATAGGTGCGTTTCTCGCCCTGTACTGCGTTTGCCGGCAGACATTCAGCATTGATACTTAAGAAATAACGCACACGTGCCTTTTCCAACTCCAGATAACCTGCCACACGGTCAAAACTCATCACATGGACGATATTCTTCTTCACCGGACCAAACACCCATTGTAACATGTCGTAGAAATGCACTCCGATATTCGTAGCGATACCCCCACTCTTGTGTACATCGCCTTTCCAGCTGCTGTAGTACCATTTGCCACGACTGGTGATATAGGTCAAATCCACATCGTAGATCTTATCCTTCGGACCCTTCTCCACTTTCTCTTTCAACGCACGGATCTTGTCATGCAGACGAAGTTGCAGAATCGTATAAGCCTGATGACCCGTTTCTTGCTCTAATTCAATGAGGTTATCAATATTATACGGATTCAGCACCAGCGGCTTCTCGCATATCACATTACACCCGATACGCAAACCATAACGAATGAACGCGTCATGCGTATAGTTCGGCGTACAAATAGACAACCAATGCAAAGGATTGTCTGTCCGCATTTGTTTGGAACAGAAACGATCAAACTGCTCATTCTCCGTAAAGAACGAACAATCAGGAAAAGAACTGTCCAAACGACCTACACTGTCAAACTTATCATACGCCACCAGCAGATTATTACCCGTGTCTACGATAGCTTTAATGTGCCGGGGTGCGATATACCCTGCAGCACCAATCAATCCGAAATTTAATGGTTTATTCATTATCTGATTATCAATCTTTTAATTCTATTCTTTATATCTTGCAACACTCTCTCACGCCACCAGAACATAATATGATTGGTCCAGCGTTGAGGGTGAGTAGTAATCATCACATGGGCTGGTAATCCGTTTCCTTTGATAGCTGCTATCAACTCCGGTGTCGTATGCCAGGTCCAACCTTTGGCTGTCCATTCGTCCTGATACTGCGGAATCTTATCCCTACGGGACACATGGTATCCGTCCCAACATCTGCCGGTGTCTGTCAAGTACAGCACGTCTCCGAAATTCGTATCCAGATAAGGCTCACCAATGATGCCCAAATCTTTATAACTGTATTTCTCCCATAACTTGCGACCGTCGTAACGACTCGTTGGCGCGCCATGCATGCAAATAGTCTCTACCGGATAGTAATACCGGAAATACTCCAACCACGTCTTAAAATGCTCGTATGCCTTCTCTTTATTGCCATGCGCCAATGCCAAGTCCTCGTAATGATAGCCTATCTCATGACCCAACTTAGCGATCGCACGAATAATCTCGGGATCGTTGCTCTCTTTGCCTACCCGGAAATAATAGGTTGCCTTGGCTGCAAAAGAACGCTCTATCTTCGCCACCTCCAAACTGTTTTGCGGCATTCTATCTACATCATGACGCAAGATGACAAACTTCTCTTTGGACTTTTGTCTTTTGGTTTTCGTCTTGATATAGTCCGCATACGAGATACATTCGTATCCCTGTTTCTGTAAGGCGTCCAACAACTCACGATATATATCCAAACTGAAATCCCGCATCATCTTTCTGCTCGCATAGGATTATTCAAAAAATCTTCGTATGCCAACCGGATTCCGTCTTCCAGTTCTGTCTTGTAGGTCCAGCCTAACTTCGTTGCCTTGCTTACATCCAGCAACTTTCTCGGCGTACCGTCCGGACGTGTACTATCCCACTCTATCTTCCCTTCGTAACCAACTACCTTGGCCACTAGTTCCGTAAGCGCCTTAATCGTCAACTCTTTACCTGTTCCTGCGTTCACGGTCTCATTCCCCGAATAGTTATTCATCAGGAACACGCAGAGGTTCGCCAAATCATCCACATAAAGGAACTCTCGTAACGGACTACCCGTACCCCAACAGGTCACAGACTTCGCCCCGCTCATTTTCGCTTCATGGAAACGTCTTATCAACGCCGGCAGTACATGACTATGCTCGGGATGATAGTTATCGTTCGGACCATACAGGTTTGTCGGCATGACAGAGATATAATCGGTTCCGTATTGACGGTTCAAGAACTCGCAGTACTTCAAACCGCTGATCTTCGCCAAAGCGTACGCCTCGTTCGTCTTTTCCAACTCACCGGTCAGCAGACAACTCTCTGTCATCGGTTGTGGTGCCATACGAGGATAGATACAACTCGAACCCAGGAACTCTAATTTCTTGCACCCGTTCTTCCATGCCGCATGGATCACGTTCATCTCCAGAATCATATTATCGTACATGAAATCCGCCAAAGCGTTCTGATTCGCCACGATACCGCCTACCTTTGCTGCAGCCAGAAATACATACTCTGGCTTCTCTTGTTCAAAGAACCGCTCCACATCTTCCTGCCGGCACAGATCCAATTCCTTATGCGTCCGGGTGATAATATTTGTATAACCCTGCCGTTGTAATTCCCGTACGATGGCGCTTCCCACCATTCCCCGGTGTCCGGCTACATATATCTTACTATCTTTCTCCATCTCCTATCTTTTACCTATCAATCACGTATCGATTACGTATCAATCACGTATCAATCACGTATCAATCACGTATCTATTACCTATGAATCCTAGACTTTACTCCTTATTTCGTCCTTATTTCACTATACCTTTTTCGAGGTATTCCGCCAAATTAAAGTGCTCTCTGGTCACTTTTTGCATATCGTGTTTTACCATCAACTCCACGAGTTGTTCAAAACTGGTACTCTGCGGATCCCAACCCAGTTCTCGTTTTGCTTTACTCGGATCACCTAACAAGTTTACCACATCGGTCGGTCGATAGAAATCCGGACTAACCGCCACAACAACTTGCCCGCTCTTGACTCTTGGCTCTCGGCTCTCCACTACTATACCCTTTTCGTCGATGCCTTTTCCTTCCCAACGCAATTCAATGCCTGCATGATGGAAAGCCAAGGTAGCGAACTCCCGTACGGTGTGTTGCACACCCGTTGCAATCACAAAATCTTCCGGTGTCTCGTGCTGCAGGATCAACCACATGCACTCTACATAATCCTTGGCGTATCCCCAGTCGCGCAAACTATCCAGATTACCCAGATACAGACAATCTTGCAAACCCTGTGCGATACGGGCTGCCGCCAAGGTGATCTTACGCGTCACAAACGTCTCGCCGCGACGCTCGCTCTCATGGTTAAACAGGATACCCGAGCAGCAGAACATATTATACGCCTCGCGGTACTCCTTGATAATCCAGTAACCGTATAACTTAGCTACCGCATAAGGACTATAGGGATGAAAAGGCGTTGTCTCGCTTTGCGGCACCTCTTCCACCTTACCGTACAACTCACTTGTCGAAGCCTGATAGATCTTACAGGTCTTCTCCAGATGGTTCGTTCGCACGGCCTCCAAAATACGCAGTACACCTACGGCATCAACATCTGCCGTAAACTCAGGCGCATCAAAACTAACCTGCACATGACTCTGTGCCGCTAAGTTATAGATCTCATCCGGTTGCACTTGCCCCACCAATTTCACCAGCGACATCGAATCACTCATGTCGGCATAATGCAAGTGAAAATGCGGGGTACCCTCCAAATGAGCAATACGTTCCCGATAGTCCACCGAACTACGACGAATGATACCGTGCACCTCGTATCCCTTACCCAATAAAAACTCCGACAAGTAACTTCCGTCTTGTCCCGTTACACCTGTTATTAATGCGATTTTTTGCTTCATATACCTATTGTTTGTTTCGAATGGTCATGCGGGTGTCGAGCTTCTCGACAAATTAGCGTGCAAAGGTACAACATTTTTTTTACATACGCAAGCACGCGCGTGCTTTTTTCAAAAAAATTACTCTTTTTACCCCAAAAATAAGAAATTTTCAATTTTCAATTTTCAATTTTCAATTAAAATTAGTACCTTTGCATGCTCAATTATGTATAAATCGGAAGGAAACATAGAAGTCATAGGTGCGAGGGTGCATAATCTGAAGAACGTTAACGTCTCTATCCCGCGCAAGAAACTGACCGTCATCACCGGCCTTAGCGGTTCCGGTAAGTCCTCGCTTGCGTTCGATACGATCTTTGCGGAAGGGCAACGACGATACATGGAGACCTTCTCTTCCTATGCCCGAGGCTTCATTGGACAAATGCAACGTCCCGATGTGGATAAGATCACCGGTCTCAGTCCGGTCATCTCTATCGATCAGAAGACAACAACCAAGAATCCCCGTTCTACCGTAGGTACCATCACCGAAGTCTATGACTTCCTTCGTCTTCTGTACGCTCGTGCCGGCGTTGCCTATTCGTACCTGTCAGGCAAACCGATGATACGTTTCACCGATGATCAAATTATTGACCTTATCGTACGGGACTATGCGGGTAAGAAAATCTTTCTCTTGGCTCCACTCGTTTCCGGCAGAAAGGGACATTACAAAGAACTGTTTGAGAATATTCGCAAGAAAGGTTTTGTACACGTTCGTGTGGATGGCGAAATCAAAGAACTGGTAGCGGGCATGAAAGTGGACCGTTACAAGACCCATACGATCGAAGTAGTGGTGGATCGACTCAAACCCAAAGCCGATGGTACCGAAGAAGACCTGCGACGGTTACGTCAATCGGTGGATCGTGCCTTGACCCAAGGAAACGGCATCATGATGATTGTTGAAGCGGAAGACCAAACACCAATCACCAATCACCAATCACCTATTAGATTTCTATCAAGAAATCTCATGTGTCCGGATACCGGACTCAGTTATCCGGAACCCGCTCCGCACACGTTCTCGTTCAACAGTCCTTCTGGTTGGTGTCCCTGTTGTAAAGGACTTGGCCGCGTGAAGAGTGAAGAGCTAAAAGTGAATAGTGAGGAGTTCGATGAAGCTATGCGTGAGGATAATTGGTGGGAACGATTATCCGAATTTTCGGAGTTCTCGGAAGAATCGGAGAATGAAGAAGAGCAAGAGTGGGTCGAATGTCCGGAATGTCATGGCAAACGCCTTAGCAAAGAGGCACTCAGTTATCGATTCGGAGACTATTCCATCTCCGATTTCTCTAACATGGATATCGATGTGCTGCTAGATAAATTATCCCATCCTCAAACCCTCCAACTATCCAACAAACAATTATCCATCGCTGAACCGATCCTAAAAGAGATTTGTGCGCGTCTTCGGTTCATGCAATCAGTAGGACTGAGCTATCTCAGTCTGAACCGTAGCAGCGAGAGTCTGTCCGGTGGAGAAAGTCAACGAATCCGCTTGGCAACGCAGATAGGCAGCCGGCTTGTGAATGTGCTCTATATCTTGGACGAACCCTCTATCGGTCTGCATCAACGCGACAACCAACGTCTGATCAACAGTCTCAAGGAGTTACGCGATATGAATAACTCCGTCATCGTGGTTGAACATGACGAGCAGATCATGCGGGAAGCGGACTGGATAGTGGACGTAGGACCTAAAGCGGGGCGCTTGGGAGGAAAAATCCTCTTCAGCGGTACGCCTCAAGACCTGCTCAAGACCGATACCATCACCGCGCAGTATTTGAAAGGAGAAAAGACCGTGACAGAGGTCACTGACAGAATACAGAGCACAGACCAAATCACAAATAAGAATCAATTGATTCTTTCCGGTTGTACCGGCAATAATCTTAAGAACGTGACGGTACAGATCCCATTGGGTCAGATGGTTTGCGTGACAGGTGTCAGCGGTTCAGGTAAGTCTTCGCTTATCAACCAAACGCTCTACCCCATCCTCAGTCAGCGTTTCTACCGCAGTAAGACCCAACCTCTGCCCTACGAACGTATCGAAGGAGTGGAACATATCGATAAAGTCATCAATGTGGATCAGTCGCCTATCGGTCGTACGCCGCGCTCTAATCCTGCCACCTATACCAATGTCTTCAATGACATCCGGGACCTCTTTTCAGCCTTACCCGAATCAAAGATTCGAGGATGGAAAGCAGGTAGGTTTTCTTTTAATGCCAAAGGAGGAAGGTGCGAAGAGTGTATGGGAAACGGATATAAGACTATTCAGATGCATTTTATGCCTGATGTATTCGTTCCTTGCGAAGCGTGCGGAGGACAACGATACAATAGGGAAACATTGGAAGTAAGGTGGAAAGGAAAGAGTATCGCTGATATATTGGACATGACGGTTAACCAAGCCGTTGAGTTCTTTGAACCGCAACCCAAGATCCTGCGTAAGATAAAAACCATCCAAGATGTCGGTTTGGGATACATTAAATTAGGACAATCATCGACCTCTCTTTCCGGCGGAGAGAGTCAACGAATCAAGTTGGCTGCTGAATTGTCCCGACCCTCTACCGGTAAGACCTTGTACATTTTGGACGAACCTACCACAGGTTTGCATTTCGAAGATATTCGTGTGTTACTGAGCGTGTTACGCAGACTGGTGGACAAAGGAAACACGGTTATCATCATTGAGCATAATACCGATGTTATTCGTGCCTGCGATTATATCATCGACCTTGGTCCGGAAGGAGGAAGAGGCGGCGGAAAGATCGTTGCACAGGGAACGATAGAAGATATCCGTCAATGTCCGGACAGCATCACCGGAAAATACATATAAATCGTAAAATCGTCAATCGTCCAATCGTCAATAGTTATGATTACAAATCCGCTTGCCATCATCTCATTGGTACTTGCCACCATCTTATTGGTTCCGATGATCTGCCGTAAGATACGCATCCCTAGTATTGTGGGATTTATCATTGTGGGTATCGTCATCGGACATTACGGCCTTCTGCCGGACAGCACAGCCATCCAGACCTTGGGTAAGATAGGCATGTTATACATTATGCTGCAGGCGGGTATTGAGGTGGACGTCAATGACTTCCGTCAGCAACGTACACATGCGGCTATTTTCGGTATATACTCGTTCTTACTTCCTTTTGCTTTGGGAGTACTGACCAGTCGCCTTTTGGGTTATAACTGGGTGACCAGTGCTTTGATGGGTGCGATGTACGGTAGCCACACGCTTATGACCTATCCGATAGTCAGCCGTTACGGTGTGCAGAAGAATGAAGCCGTGAACGTTACCATTGGTGGTACTATGCTTTCTATCTCGCTGGCCTTGTTGGTATTAGCGTTTCTCAAGAGTAATTTTGCTTATACGGACAGCCTTACCACATGGGCGTTTATCGGGCGTATTTCCCTGACGCTATTACATATTCTGGTCATCTTCCCAAAAATAGCCCAACGTTTCTTCAAACGCTGGTCGGACCCCACCTCCGGATTCCTTGTGGTAATGACGTTCATGGTGGTATCGGCATGGATGGCTGAATGGTCGGGACTGGAGGGAATCCTGGGTGCATTTATGTGTGGTGTGGCGATGAACCGCTTAGTGCCTAACCTCAGTCCTGTCATGCAGCGCATCAACTTTGTGGGAAACAATATCTTCGTTCCGCTCTTCTTGTTGGGCGTTGGAATGATGATTGATATCACCCTTCTCTGGAGCAGTTGGATGACCATCTCTATCGCGTTAGTGATGATAGCTACTAAACTGATTGGCAAATGGTTAGCCGCTTGGTTAGCCCAACTCAGTTTCGGAATGAAAGTCATGGAACGCAAGCTTATCTTCGGTCTTACACATGCAACGGCTGCCGGTACCTTGGCAATCGTTACCATCGGTTTCCAAAGTAATATCTTCAGCGCAGAGATTCTGAACGCAGCAGTCATCATGATACTGGTACTCTGTACCTCCGCTTCTTTCATTACCGAATACGCCGCCAAACAGTTGGCACTACAAGAAGAGGCAAGACTGGAAGCGGACAAAGCGGACAACTCCTGGTTGATGCTCACCGTGGCGGAGAACAGACATTATGAGTTGAAGGAGTTAGGCGAATTGACAGAGCTGCATGAACCCGATTTGTGCAGTGAGAGCGACTGGACAGAAGCCACACGTCTGATCAATCATCAGAGCAAAGCGGCTATCGTCTATCATCCTGTCCAACCGATCAACACGATTAATCGTATTCTGGTGGCGGTTCCGCCTTATGCCGAGAAAGAGCATGACTTCATCAGCTGCTTCGGTCTCGTGCGCCGTCTAAGCAGCCAGATCGGTGCCAAAGTGGTATTCTTCACCAATGAGACCACTCAAAAAGCTCTACAAGCTTTCTGTCGCCGTAAAGGTAAGTACTTACGTGCCGGTTATCGGGAAATGGAGAATTGGGAAGATGTACTGATGATCGCCAAACAGATGATGCCGGATGACATGATCGTAATGATTAACGCACGTCCTTCTACCCCATCCTACAACCCGCTCTTTGACCAAGTGCCGGACATGCTCACCCGTTTCTTCTCCGATCATAGTTACATGCTCGTTTATCCGGAGCAAGAGACTGGTGCCGTGATCCCCGATATCTTGACCGGAGACACGCCGCAAGCTTCGAAGACTTGGAAAGTGATCAGTTGGCTGAAACGGAAGGTCTTATCTTTTCAACAAAGATAACCCACAAACCGAATAACATCCCGTAGAACAGGTACTTGAAGATATAATCGTGCAGCATGTGGAACCAATCCGGGTGCTGCTCGATAAGTAATGTAATCAGGAAGATACGCAGGATATTAAAAGCGTAGCAGCAGATCCATCCTATAGGAATAAACCATAGTTTTTGTTTCCATCCGCCGCGTACGGTCAGAATCAGACACAGCCATATGAAACTCTGCTTCAAACCGGAACAGCCCCATATAATACGGGTTCCGCTACCGGAGTCAAAACGTATCGAATAATCGTCCGTCATATAAACCGTATCCCGAAAAAGATCCACCAACCAATAGACCGCTGCAGCTATGTGACGGGAAAGGATATCAAACGGGGCGGTTACATTCAGTCCGAACCACTTCACAACCTCACCATCCTCATCTCCCATCATGGTGAACTTCCAGAAATAGTTCGCCACCAACAATGTGATCATGAAGACGATAACATCCCTGTACGGTTTGAGGGATTCAGATAGTTGTCTTAGCGAAGGGCACTTCATCGATGGGACAGAAATCGTTGTCTAAATACTTGAAATAGCCGGCTTGACAGATCATCGCCGCATTATCGGTTGTGAACGAGAAAGGCGGAATGAAGACATCCCGGTTGTATTTCTTTCCGTAATCGACAAAAGCTTGCCGTAAGGCACTATTGGCGCTCACACCGCCTGCTACAGCTACCTGACGTATCTTCAGATCATTAGCAGCTTTCTTCAATTTGCGCATCAGGATATCTACCACAGTTGCCTGCAAAGAGGCACACATGTCTTCCCGTAAGTTCGGTACGCGCTCTGCCAACTCGTCTATCGTCTCTACCCCATGCGCCTTGAGCATGTCGCGCAACGTGTAGAGGAACGAGGTCTTGAGACCCGAGAAAGAGTAGTCATACCCGGCGATATTGGGTTTGGCAAAAGGATACTTGGCAGGATCGCCAAGTTTGGCTAACTTATCGATCCATGGACCGCCCGGGTAAGGAAGACCTAACACCTTGGCACATTTGTCAAATGCTTCACCGGCGGCATCATCAATAGTCTGACCGATAATCTCCATATTATTATACGCGCGCACAAGCACGATCTGACTGTTTCCACCGGATACCAGCAAGCAGAGGAAGGGGAAAGAAGGGTGTTTTAATCCCGTTCCGTCTTCCACAAAATGCGCTAACACATGTCCCTGCAAGTGGTTTACGTCAATCAAAGGCACGTTAAGCGCCAAAGCAAGCCCCTTGGCAAAAGAAGTTCCGACCAGCAATGAACCTAACAAACCGGGACCACGTGTAAAAGCGATCGCAGATATATCCTCTTTGGTGACACCGGCACGCTTGAGCGCCGTATCCACCACGGGTAAAATATTCTGCTGATGGGCACGGCTGGCTAACTCAGGAACCACTCCGCCGTACTCCTCGTGCACTTTTTGACTTGCGATCACATTACTGCGTAACACGCCATCCACGATGACCGCAGACGAAGTATCATCACAACTTGACTCTATTGCTAATATAACAACCGGTTTTTCCATCTCTTTTATACTTAAACAGCCTGCCGGCGGCAGGCTGCTCTACAACTCTTTCTTGCGGAGAGTGAGGGATTCGAACCCCCGGTACGACGTAATGCGTACACCGCATTTCGAGTGCGGCACTTTCGACCACTCAGTCAACTCTCCTCGTACTTTTCGTCAAAAGCGGGTGCAAAGGTACTGCTTTTTTACGATATATGCAAATTTTTGGGCATTTTTTTTACAATTCACCCTTATTTTGCCTTAATTTTATCAAATCCGGAACCAAAAACTCCCCTCACATCGGCTATGGAGACCAAGGCATCGGGATCTATATCATGGATCAATTTGAACACTAACGAACTCTCGGGTTTGCGAACAAGCACAGAAATGACCTTCATCGGTTTTTGGGAGTACCAACCCGTTCCATCCAGTACCGTCACACCTCTGTTTACCGTTGTGTTGATCGCCGTCGCTATCTCCGCATATTTCGCCGAATAAATCAAAAAATGCACGGAGCGATGTAAGCGGGACATGATCCAATCGACAGCGATCGTATAAGCAAAAGTCATCGTGACACCATAGAGTACCCGCTTGATTTGCAGGTAAGTATGATTAGTTCCTTCTTGCTGCATGGAAGCCGGTAACGGCAGGAAGAAAGCGGAAGCGATGATGAGAATATCGCAGAGCAACATAATGTTACCCAAGGATATATTGCGGTAATGATTGACAATCATTGCCACGATATCCGTACCGCCGGAAGAACCGTTAGCTGCCAGCACGCAACCTAAACTGAGTCCGAATACGAAACCGCCGATGATTGCTCCGACCCATGGATCAGAGATGATGGGTTCCGGTAAGATAGGAATAACACGGTACCAGAAGGTGATAGCAGCTACCCCGACCATCGTGCGGATACAGAATCTCCAACCTACCGTCAATCCGGCAATCAATAATAGTATCGCATTGAAAACAAAGGTCGTTAACCATACAGGAATCGCGCCTCCGTACTCAGGGAAGACAGACGGCAAAAGTCCTCCTGTCAGATAATAGATAGCGGAACATATACCGGTTAATCCGCCTCCGACGAAAGCATGTGGCAGCAATACCCAGTTAACCATCAGCGCCATCGGAGCGATACCGATGACGATGATGATATACTCAAAAAACGTACGGGCACGCGACGTGTGCGGCGCATTATGAGGATTAACAAATTGACTGTATCTTAGCATATCAAAATCTTGCGACAAGATTCCTGTCTCCGAAACCGTTATCGACACGGGCTACCGGACACCAGAACTTCGTCTGTGCGACCCATTCGGTCGGATATGCGGCTTGTTGACGCGAATAGGGATGACTCCACTCATCTGCTACCACTTCGTATTCGGGGTGAGGCGCATTAACCAACACATTATCAGTTTTATCTGCTTTTCCTGACTCGATATCGGCTATCTCCTGACGAATCTGCAGCAACACGTCGCAGAAACGATTGATTTCTTCTAAGGACTCGCTCTCCGTAGGCTCAACCATCAGCGTTCCGTGAACCGGGAACGACAATGTCGGAGCATGGTAGCCGTAATCCATCAGACGTTTGGCGATATCGGCTTCCGTGATACCGATGGTGTGGAACTGACGGCAATCAAGGATTAACTCATGTCCCACTCTACCCGTTGCGCCGGTATAGACGATGCCGTAAGCATCCTTTAGACGCGAAGCCATGTAGTTGGCACTCAGGATAGCGGCAGCTGTAGCGTGACGCAGTCCTTCCGCGCCCATCATAGCGATATACCCCCAAGAGATAAGCGACATGTTCGCGTTGCCGTAGAGCGCAGCCGATACACGGTTCTTATCTTCCGTCGGCAGACAATCCGCCAAAGCCTTCGTACAACAAACGGCACCGGCACCGGGACCGCCTCCTCCGTGAGGAGAAGCGAACGACTTATGCAGGTTGAGGTGACATACATCGGCACCGATATAAGCCGGATTGGTCCAACCAATCTGTGCGTTCATGTTCGCTCCGTCCATATAGACGAGTCCGCCGTTCTCATGCACAGCTGCTATCATCGCACGTATCGCCTGCTCGAAGATACCATGCGTCGAAGGATACGTGATCATACAACCGGCGAGTACCTCTTTATTCTCTTCCGCTTTCGCTTTCCAGTCAGCCAGATCGGTATTACCCTGTTCATCACACTTGACCACACAAGGTACGAAACCGGCTTGTACACAAGACGCAGGGTTGGTACCATGCGCGGACGCAGGGATGAGCAGCACTTTGCGTTGGCTTTGGTTGTGACGTTGGAGGTATTCACGAATAACCACCAGACCGGTATACTCACCCGCCGCACCCGATGTCGGTTGTAACGTGCAGGCATCGAAACCGGTGATGGCGCATAACTGGTCTTGTAGTTCCGCCATAATATCATTGTAACCGGGTGTCTGATCTTCGGGAGCCAAGGGGTGAACATTCATCGCCCCGCTCATCGTGATGGGGATCATCGCAGCGGCAGGGTTCAGTTTCATTGTGCAACTACCCAAGGGAATCATCGAGGTTGCTAAAGAGATATCTTTGCGGTCGAGGCGTTTCAGATAACGCATCATCTCGGTCTCCGTGCGGTATTTTTTGAATACCTCGGCTTGCAGAAAATCGACCTCACGCACCCTACTCTCATCGATTGCCCAAAGGTTTTCAAAAGCCTCTTCGCTCTCTTCGTACTGCGGCATGTTGCCACTCGCTTCGGCGAACAACTCAATGAGGTCGTTCATATCATCGAGACCTACCGTTTCATCAATGGACAAGCCGATCCATCCTTCCTGATCGTAGTAAAGGTTGATACCCATCTCCTCGGCGAGTTCCTTTAATCCATTCATCCATTCATCATTCATCCGAATTTTGAGTGTATCGAAAAATTCCGCATTCTCCTGCTCGTAACCGTAAGCTTGCAGCATCTCGCTCAAGTAAACGGCTTTGCTGTGGATTCCTTCGGCGATCTGACGAATACCTTCGGCACCGTGATACACACCGTACATACCGGCCATCATAGCGGACAAAGCTTCGGCGGTACAGATATTCGATGTCGCCCGTTCGCGCTTAATATGTTGCTCACGTGTCTGCAGCGCCAAACGGTACGCAGGGTGCTCGTATTTATCTTTACTCAAACCGATGATACGTCCCGGCATCTCGCGTTTGAACTCATCCCGTGTCGCCATGTAACCGGCTGTCGGACCACCGAAGCCCATCGGCAAACCGAAACGTTGCGCCGTACCGCATACGATATCGGCATCTAATGGTTTGAGCAAAGCCAATGCCATCAGGTCCGCTACCACCGTCACTTTCATTCCTGCAGAATGACAGTCCTCAATGAACGCCTCATAGTCCTCTATCGCTCCGTCGCTGTTCGGCCACTGAACCAAGGCACCGAAAAATTCTTCATTAGGCTCAAAATCTGCATAACTGCCGGTTACGATCTCTATATCCTGACCCGCTGCACGGGTACGGAGAACCGATAAGGTGTTCGGCCAGACTTTCTCATCTACAAACACCTTCCTTATGTTCGCCTTCACCTGTTCGCGACTGCGCAGATTACGCATCATCGTAACCGATTCAGCTGCAGCTGTAGCCTCGTCCAACAAGGAGCAGTTAGCCAAGGGCTGTCCCGTCAGGTCGCTGATCATCGTCTGAAAGACGAAAAGCGCCTCCAAACGGCCTTGACTCACTTCTGCTTGGTACGGCGTGTAACTCGTGTACCAAACGGGGTTCTCTAACATGTTTCTGCGAATCACAGCCGGAGTGATAGCACCGTACCAACCGCGCCCGATATAGGAGCGGGCAAATGTGTTATTCTCTGACAATGATGCCTCCGCCTCATTCAAAAACTCCTGCTCGGTCACGGCTTCCGCCAACTCGATAGGTTCCGGTAAGAGAATATCGGCGGGCATGGTCTCCTTCACCAGCGCCTCCATGGACTCCGCTCCGATAGCTTCTAACATCTTTTTCTCGTCCTCGGGAGTCAGCCCGATATGCCTCGACTCAAAGTAATTTACATGCATAATCCGATTCGTATTTAAAATTTGCTGCAAAGGTACTGCTTTTTTTGCATATATGCAAGCACGCGCGTACTTTTTTTAAATTATTTTTGATTTTGTTGTTTGATTTTATGTGGTTTATAATTTTTCAGCTTTATGGGTACGGTATCAAATCACACAATAATCACGCAATAATCGCCCTATAATCACCCAATACGCATACTGTGCAAGCCTTGAATTTACAGGGATTGCATAGGTATCGATGGTTGAGTTCGATATGCCGTATGAACTTAGACAAAATGCATAATGACCATCCATAAGGCCAACGTGTCCATAGATACCACTACACCGGCGATCGCTAGTCCTCTTGGTCGCAAATGAACACCGAAGTAAGAAAATATCCAACCAATAACCCACAATACTTTCCCCATTGTTGGCGTCCAAAACAAGACTAATGCCAACAAAGCGTGAATAAAAGCGACTATTCCGATCCAACTGATTGTTTTTGGAGTTTCGGATGGTGAGACTTCTTTAAAATTACGATTAATTATCCATCTTAATAATTGTACAAACTGTGGCAATTATCAAGGACAAATAAAATAGTAACTTTTTCAACGTGATCCCGGGATAGTATATGGGTAATTGTACGGCAGAGTGGTAATATTCCAATAAGCTATAGCCTGTAATAGACACGAAGAACAGGACTGCTGCAACTAATTGCATGAGCAACGATATTACAACAAGAACCTTTGTTGAGGTATTCATAGGATATGCCTTTATTCTTTGCTTGCAGCTTTCGCTTTTCGAATTAACTGGAAATAGGTATATATGCAAGCGATATCACCTATTGCGCACGGCCATATGAGGATTTTGCGTAAGGTTAGTGCCTCTTTGAAACTGTCACCGGACATAGCAGAGAAGATTTGATAGATGTCGTTGGTGTAATAGTCCCAAAGACTGATCGTATCTGAGCCGATACCGCCAATTGGACAAAACAGGACGTAAATTGTCGCGCCTACAAGGAGTCCGAAAATGATGTCTAAAACGTAGATTGCTTTAGCATACTTGTTCTTTTCTTTCATATGATTATTGTTTTAAAAGTTGATAATAACTAAAACAAAAGCGTGAACTTTTCGTTCGCTTCATTTGATTGTTTGAGGTTCTGGACTACCTTATCTATTCAAATTTACGCACGGAAAACTCACGCTGATACGTGAGCGTGCATAAACCATACTTGAATAGATAATTGTCGAAAGTGTCCAGTTTTCAAACAATCAAGTTTTGGCTTATTACGCTAGGTTTGGCGCTCGTTTGCGCCTTTTAATATGTCTTCCTTTTTAACGTCAGGAAGCGACGAGGGTGTAAAAAAAACCTTTTCGCCTGCAAAATTACAACAATTTTTTGGAATATGCAAATTTTTGGAGAGAAAATCATAAAAAAGTACGCGCGCGCTTGCACATATCAAAAAAAAATCGTATCTTTGCAGCCGATTTGGAAAAATGAGTAGTAACAATATTAATTTTCTACAACAATGAAAAAGATTTTTACATTTATCGCAGTAGCCGTAATGGCCATCTCGACGGCTAGTGCACAACACGAGATCGGTGTTGTATTCGGTGGATTGGACGGTTTAAGTTACAAGTATTGGTTCACAGGTCATGTAGCTCTTCAAGCTGACTTGGCAGTAGGTTTGACACAAGGTGCTGTCAGTGGTGGCAGTATGGGTCTTTGGGATTTTACCGCAAACCCGAACGTTGCTTATCACTGGGATATGCCGGCTAATGGTCTGAAGGTTTATGCTGGTGGTGGTTTAAACCTCGGTATGGTTAGTGTTTTCTCTATTGGCGGCGGTTATGGCGGCTATAGTGGCTACGGTTACTATGGCGCTCCGCGTCGTGCCAAAGGCTACGGTTACGGAGGTGGTGGTTCAAACGTTGCCGGTAAGTTCGGAGCCAACGGTATTGTTGGTGTCAGCTACAATTTTGGCAACGTACCATTGGCTATCGCAGCTGACTTCCGTCCGGGTTACGGTCTGATGTTCGTAGAAGGCGCCACCGCCAGCTACTTCGACTGGAAAATCGCAGCATCTGTTCGTTACTGCTTCTAATACGTGCTGATCTATTTTCTGATCTTACGTTTAGCAGCGCTATTCGGACATCGCAAAGCGCGGCAGCTTGTCTCCGGACAGGCTGCTACGCTGCGTTTGTTAGCGGAGCGTAAGGACCTAAAGGGCGCCATCTGGTTCCATGCAGCCTCGGTTGGTGAGTTCGAGCAGGCAAGGCCGATTATTGAGAAATTAGTCGAAAGACAAAAGACCGCTGCGCTCAAAGAGAAAAGACCGATTGTGGTGACTTTCTTCAGTCCGTCGGGTTATGAGGCTCGCAAGAAATATGAACAGGCGGACGGAATCTATTACCTACCCTTCGCCACGCGTCGTAATGCCAAGCAGTTCATCGAAATGCTGCAACCGGAGATGGCGATATTCGTGAAGTATGAGTTCTGGCCGGCATATATCCGTGCGCTCAAACAATACAATATCCCCACCTATAGCATATGTTCTATCTTCCGTCCGAAACAGTATTTCTTCCGATGGTGGGGCAAAGGACAACTGAAAGTACTGCGTGCTTTCACCCATCTGTACGTGCAAGATGAGGAGTCTCGTCAGCTGTTAGCAGCACACGATGTGCCAAACGCCACCGTTTGCGGAGACACGCGATTTGACAGAATGATGGCGGTGAGAGCACAGACCGCTTCGCTGACAGAGCACAGCGCACAGAGCACAGATCGGTTGAAACCGATTCGGCAGTTTGTGGAAGGATGTGAGCAAGTGATCGTGGCAGGCAGTACATGGCCGAAAGATGAGGAATTGCTGGAGCAGTATTTGAGCACAGACCGCTGCGCTGACAGAGCACAGAACACAGACCAAGTTACCAAACTCGTTCTCGTGCCGCATGAGATAGATGAGGAGCATCTGCATTTTATCTTCAACCTGTTCAAGGGACGGTTTGTGAGATATTCGGATGTGAGCACAGAGCACAGAGCACAGAACACAGACATCAGTATTCAGAATATTCTGAGACATGCGGATGTATTATTAATCGACACGATGGGTCTGCTATCGTCCATCTATCCGTTCGGACAAGTAGCATATATCGGCGGTGGGTTCGGCGTCGGTATTCATAACACAATAGAAGCGGCAGCGTACGGCATGCCGGTGATCTTCGGACCGAACTATGACCATTTCCGTGAAGCCAAAGGGCTGATAGATGCCGGAGCAGCACGGAGTATTAAGAACTATAGCGAGTTGGAGGCGGCGCTTGATACCGCACTCGAGAATCACGAGCTTATCGGACAGAAAGCAGCAGAATATGTGCAGAGCGAGCTCGGAGCAACAGATAAAATTTTTGGCAAAATTTTTAGTTGAAAGTTGAAAGTTTAAAGTTGAAAGATCATGGCACAGAAACCAAGTATACCAAAAGGGACGCGGGATTTTGGACAAATGGAGATGGCGCGTCGCAATTATATCTTTGATACCATCAAAGGGGTCTTTCGTCTGTATGGTTTTCAGCAGATAGAGACACCGGCGATGGAGAACCTATCCACGCTCATGGGTAAATACGGTGAGGAAGGCGACAAACTGCTCTTCCGTATCCAGAACAGCGGAGAGAAAGCCGCATTGGCGCCGGAGAAGGGTCTGCGTTATGACCTGACCGTTCCCTTTGCCCGTTATGTGGTACAGCATCGGGAAGAACTCAGTTTCCCCTTCAAACGCTTCCAGATCCAACCCGTCTGGCGTGCTGACCGTCCGCAGAAAGGACGTTATCGGGAGTTCTACCAATGCGACGTCGATGTGATCGGTTCGGACAGCCTGCTTGGTGAACTCGAACTCATCCAAATCGTAGAAGAGGTCTATCGTCGCTTAGGTATCAACGTGTGCCTGCATATCAATAACCGCAAGATCCTTGCCGGCATCGCCGAAGTGATCGGTGCGCCGGATAAGATGATTGACATCACCGTAGCCATCGACAAACTCGATAAGATCGGGGTGGAAGCCGTCAATGCCGAACTCAAAGAACGCGGTTTGAATGACGAACAGATTGCAGCACTCCAACCTATTCTCAACCTCAGCGGCTCTACGGCCGACAAACTGACCGCCCTCAAGACAATCCTCGCTTCCAGCGAAGTAGGATTGAAAGGTATAGCCGAGTTAGAAGAAGTCTTTGAACTTTTCAACTCGCAACTCTCCACTTCTCTCAACTCTAAACCCTCAACTCTCAACATAGAGTTAGACTTGTGCCTCGCACGTGGTCTGAATTACTACACGGGTGCTATCTTCGAAGTGAAGGCGCTGGACGCACAAATCGGTTCGATCACCGGTGGTGGTCGGTATGATAACCTGACCGGAATCTTTGGTCTGCCGAACGTGTCGGGTGTAGGTATCTCGTTCGGTGCGGACCGTATCTACGATGTACTGACGGAGTTGGATTTATTCCCGAAGGAATTACAATCTACAACCCAAATACTCTTCGCAACCTTCGGTGACGCAGAATTGCATTATGCTTTGGGTTGGGCAAAAGAACTGAGAGCACACGATATCGCCGTAGAAGTGTACCCAGAACCGACGAAAATGAAGAAACAGATGGCTTACGCCGACGATAAGAAGATCCCGTACGTAGCCATCGTAGGCGGTAACGAGATGGAGACAAACACCGTCATGTTGAAAAACATGGCTACCGGCGAACAGAAACAAGTAACGCTCGCCGAGTTAATTGGTAATTTGTAATTGATAATTTATGGCAGATACGAATAAACAGTTTGATGAGGTAACAGCCAAATGTCGGGCGATATTCGTCGATAAGATGAGCGACTACGGTGCATCTTGGCGGATCTTTCGTCTGCAAGGCATCTCGGACCAGCTTTACATAAAAGTAAAGAATATCCGTCAGCGTCAAGAGACGGGGGTTAGTCTGGTAGGCGATGATATAGAAGGTAACCTGCGTGCCATCGTCAACTACGGTATCATGGCGATCATCCAAGACCGTCAGGGTTTTGCGGACGGCGTGGATATATCTACAGAAAAAGCCATGGAGTGGTACGACGGCGTGCTGAACGAAGCCAAAGAGTTGATGCTGCGCAAGAATCACGACTACGGAGAGGCTTGGCGCGAGATGAGTAAAGAAGGGATCGTCGATATGATCATGGCCAAGATCATTCGTATCAAGACTATCCTCGAACACGGCGGAACAACCATCGCTTCCGAAGGTGTGGAAGGAAACTACTTCGATATCATTAACTACGCAATCTTTGATTTGATTCACTATGAGAGCTAAATCACAAATCACAAATCACAAATCACAAATATGCCATATAGTGGGCAGCGTAGCTCGCACACTATTGGCTTTGACCTTCATCTTCTCCGGCTTCGTGAAGGCGGTGGATCCCTTAGGAACCGTTTATAAAATAGAGGACTACTTAAAGGCTTTTGGCGGTTTCTTCACCGACCTGCTCCCTATCGCCGGCACAGTAGCCGTATTGCTGATTGTGACCGAATGGCTATTAGGTTGGACGATGCTGCTGAACGTCCGTACTAAATGGACGAGTTGGATCTCCCTACTCTTCTATCTCTTCATGACGCCGCTCACTCTCTGGTCGGCATTGACGAACAAAGTGGCGGACTGCGGTTGTTTCGGGGACGCGTTGACGCTGACGAACTGGCAGACTTTCTGGAAAGATGTAGTACTGCTTGCTCTGACCATCGTGCTGCTTTGCTGTAGAAAGAAGATCCCGCAGTTATTCAGCAACTGGATGGAAGCGGTCATCGCCGTACTGGTTTTGGGGTCCGCAGCAGGTATCATGGGGTATAGTTATACCCACCTGCCGCCTATTGATTTCCGTCCGTACAAAGTGGGCAACGACATCAATGAGTTGACGCACGACGAGGTTGCACCGGTTATCAAGGTGTTCTATACCTTCGAGAAAGACGGTCAGCTGCAAGAGTTCCTTTATGCCGACCGACCCGACATCAATGGGGACAGTACCTGGACCTTCATCGAGCAGGAGACCCGTACCTTAGTGCCCGGCAAGGACCCGACAATCCATGACTTTGAGATCCTGCGGCATTATTATGACGAAGAATACGATGAGTATATATGGGAAGAACTGACGGACGATATCCTGATGTCGGAAGACACCACGTATCTGGTGACGATGTACGATCTGAACAAGACCGACCGCAAACAGATGGATAAGTTACTGAACCTGGTTTATGAACATGAGAACGTTTATTTCCTGACCGGTTCGGGAGACGATGACATCGCAGCCTTTGCAGAAGAATTGGGTTGGGAAGAAGAGATGACCTTTAGTATCTTCTGTTTCATGGATCCCGTAGCCATCAAGACCATCGTGCGTGCGAACCCGGGTCTCGTAGTATTGGTAAACGGAAAAGTAATCGAAAAACATAATTTTAAAAATTTATAAGCATATGAGAACAAAAATGGTAGCAGGTAACTGGAAGATGAACAAGAACCTGCAAGAAGGCGTAGCATTGGCTACCGAGTTGAAAGAAGCAGTTAAAGAACCGAAATGTGCCGTTGTTATCGGTACACCGTTTATCCATTTGGCAACCGTAGCTGAGTTGCTGAAGGGTTCGGCTATCAAGGTAGCAGCAGAGAACTGCGCAGATCACGAGAAGGGTGCATACACCGGTGAGGTAAGCGCAGAGATGGTTAAATCGACCGGCGCTGAATACGTCATCCTTGGTCACTCGGAGCGTCGTCAATACTACGCTGAGAGCTATGAGATGTTGGCTGAGAAGACCCGCCTCGCTTTGGCAAACGGTCTGAAGGTGATCTTCTGTATCGGTGAGGTAAAAGAAGAGCGTGAAGCAGGTAAGCAGAACGAGGTGGTTAAAGCACAACTGGAAGGTTCTGTATTCGGTTTGAGCACAGAGGAGTGGAAGAATATCACCCTCGCTTACGAACCGGTATGGGCTATCGGTACAGGTCTGACCGCAACTCCGGAGCAGGCACAAGAGATCCACGCCTATATCCGTAGCCTCGTAGCTGCTAAATACGGTCAAGAGGCAGCAGAGGACACTACCATCCTGTACGGTGGTAGCTGCAACGAGAAGAACGCTGCAGAACTCTTCGCTTGCCAGGATATCGACGGTGGTCTGATCGGTGGCGCTGCTCTTGTAGCTGAGAAATTCCTCGCAATCATTGCTGCTCGATAATATGGCTCTTATCAAGACCATCAATAGAAACGGTGAGATGCTTACACCGCATATCGCTGACGACGTGTTTATGGCAGAGAATGCTACCGTCGTTGGCGATGTGACGGTGGGCGAAGGATCAAGTCTGTGGTTCAACAGCGTCTTGCGTGGCGACGTCAACACCATCATCATCGGTAAGCATTGTAACATCCAAGACGGAGCAGTACTGCACACGTTGTACCAGAAATCGACGATCCGTTTAGGCGACTACGTGTCCGTAGGACATAACGTGACGATCCACGGTGCAGATGTCGATGACTACGCCCTCATCGGGATGGGTGCCACCCTACTCGACGATGCCCATGTAGGCGAAGGTGCCATCGTAGCAGCCAACGCCCTTGTGCTCAAAGGAACGCAGATAGGTCCGCACGAGATCTGGGGAGGCGTGCCGGCTAAATTCATCAAGAAAGCCGATCCCGCACAGACCCAAGAGATCAACCAAAAAATAGCCAATAACTACGCAATGTACGCAAGTTGGTACCGGAGCGGCTCCGGACCCGAACATTAACAAAGCAAACACACTATGTACAAGCGCATACTTTTAAAACTCTCGGGTGAGAGTCTTGCCGGAGAAAGTAAGCAAGGTATAGATACCCAACGTTTGGCGCAATATGCTGAACAAGTGAAGAACATTGCCCAAAAAGGTATCCAGGTAGGTATCGTCATCGGAGGAGGAAATATCTTCCGTGGCTTATCGGGTGCACAGAAAGGTTTTGACCGCGTCAAAGGTGACCAGATGGGGATGTTAGCCACCGTCATCAATGCCTTGGCATTAGCATCGGCGCTTGAGTCTATCGGTCAACCCGTTCGCGTACTGACATCGATCCGCATGGAGCCGGTAGGTGATTTCTACAGCCCCGCTAAGGCACAACGCTTGTTGGACAAAGGCAACGTAGTAATTCTTGCCGGTGGAACGGGTGCTCCCTACTTCACCACCGATACCGGTTCATCGCTGCGTGCATTGGAGATCAAAGCCGACGTGATGCTGAAAGGCACACGTGTCGATGGTATCTACACCGCTGACCCGGAGAAAGACCCGAAGGCTACGAAATTTACGGAGATCACTTATGACGAAGTGATCCAACGCGGGCTAAAGGTAATGGATATCACCGCTACCGCCATGGCTCGTGAGAACGGTCTGCCGATCTATGTCTTCAACATGGATCAGTACGGCAACCTCGAAAAAGTAATTAAAGGAGAACAAATAGGAACATTAGTAAAACCCTAATAGTATGGAAGACGAACTTGAATTGTATCAGAATGCAGCTGAAGAGCAAATGCAGAATTCTGTAGCGCACTTGGACGACACGTTGCAACATATCCGTGCCGGCAAAGCGAATCCTCGTATCTTAGACCCTATCAAAGTGGACTACTACGGAGCGATGTCGCCTTTGGCTAACTGCGCTACCATCACTACACCGGACGCACGTACCATCGCTATCACTCCTTGGGAGAAGAAACTGATCAGCGAGATTGAGCGCGCCATCATCAACTCGAATATCGGTCTGGCTCCGTCTAACAACGGTGAGACCATTCGTCTGATCCTTCCGCCGCTGACCGAAGAGCGTCGTCGTGACCTCTGCAAGCAATGCAAAGGCGAACTGGAAGAGGCAAAGATGTCCATCCGTAATGCCCGCCGCGATGCGATCGAGGAATTCAAAAAACTCGTCAAGAACGGTCTGAGCGAAGACATCGAGAAAGATGCCGAAGAAGAGATGCAGAAGACCCACGATAAATATATCGCTAAGGTCGAAGCCCTCTACGCCGCCAAAGAGAAAGAAATCATGACGGTTTAACTGTCATTGGTGATTGGTGATTGGTAATTGGTCATTGGTGAGAGGTCTCGTTATTAAATCTACAGGAAGCAGTTACATCGTTCGAATGGACGATGGTACGAATGTGGAATGTCATATCAAAGGCAATTTCCGCATTCGCGGTATCCGTAGTACCAACCCTGTTGCCGTAGGTGACTTTGTGGAAGTACAGACACTGGCAGATGGAACGAACTGGATTACGGAGATTGAGGATCGGAAGAACTATATCATCCGCAAATCGACGAACCTAAGCAAAGAGAGTCATATCTTAGCAGCCAACATCGACCAAGTAGCCCTTATCGTAACCGTCAACCATCCCGTCACCTCCACCACCTTCATAGACCGTTTCTTAGCTACCTGTGAGGCCTATCGCGTACGCGCGATCATTATATTTAATAAGATAGACCTGCTGACAGACGAAGAGAACGAACAGGTAGAAGAACTAAGAGCACTCTATGAATCAATTGGTTACAAGACCATCGAGATTTCTGCCATCAGTCTTCAGAACACAGAATACAGAGCACAGAACACAGACTTGCTTACCTTATTTGCAGGCAAAACAACCCTACTCTCCGGCAATTCAGGTGTGGGTAAGAGTACGCTGCTCAATGCCCTATTCGGCAAAGAGATGACGCGAACAGGTAAGATCTCCGATGCCCACGACAAAGGCATGCACACGACGACCTTCTCGGAGATGTATTTCTTGGATGACGGACGTATCATCGACACGCCAGGTATCAAGGGGTTTGGAACGATTGATTTTGAACGCGAAGAAGTCGGCCATTATTTCCGAGATATCTTCCGTGTAAGCAGAGACTGTCGTTTCGGTAACTGTACGCACACCAACGAACCCGGTTGTGCCGTAAAGGAAGCCGTAGTGCGAGGAGAGATAGCGGTTAGTCGATACGAGTCGTATCTATCACTCCTCGGAGACTGCGAGGAAGGGAAATATCGTTAAGAAATCTTTAGGAACCGGTGCCGTAATGGTAACCGGCTCTTTTTTGACAGGATGGATAAACCGTATCTGCCGTGCATGCAGACTGATTCCGCCATCTGGATTTGAACGCTTGGCGCCGTACTTAAGATCCCCCTTCACCGGACAACCGATAGCAGCTAACTGGCACCGGATCTGATGATGCCGTCCGGTCTCCAGATTAATCTCCAAAAGCGAATAATGATCCCCTTTGGCTAAAGTCTTGTAACTCAGTACGGCTTGTTTGGCATCCTTCGTGCCGGGTTTGGCTATAAAACTCTTATTGAGTTTCTCATTGCGCACAAGCCAGTTCTCCAAGCGCGCCTCCGATTGTCTCGGAAAACCCTGCACGATTGCCCAATAGGTCTTAACGATAGACCGCCCTTCGGGCTGACAGACCGTTTCACTGACAGACCGTTTCACTGACAGACCGCCCTTCGGGCTGACAGACTTTTCCTTAAACATCTCATTGAGACGTGTCAGCGCTTTGGATGTGCGGGCAAAGAGTACGACTCCGCTAGTAGGACGATCCAGACGATGGGTAACACCGATAAAAACCTCACCGGGCTTATTGTATTTCTCCTTGATGTAGGCTTTCACCGTCTCACTGAGCGGTGTGTCTCCGGTCTTATCGCCCTGCACGATCTCCGAACAGGTCTTATTGACAGCGATAATATGATTATCTTCGTAAAGTACGGTCATTTCGATTTACGATTGGACGATTTACGATTGCCGATTTCTTTGACGAATTGCTTCATAGATAAAGACACCGGCGGCTACAGATACGTTCAGGCTCTCAATAACACCTGTCATCGGCAGGCGAACCTGATCCGTACAGAGTTTGAGGTTCTCCTCATAGATACCTTTTTCCTCGCTTCCCATGACGATGCAGGTCGGCACGGTCATGTCCACTTCGGTATAGTTACGCTCGGTATGTTCGGTCGCCGCGACGATGCGAAGGCCGCTTTCTTGTAAGAAGCGAAGTGCATTCTGCAAATTTTCCACCTTGCAGATTGGCAACGAATGCAACGCTCCGGCGGACGCTTTGACGGCATCGCCGTTGATAGCTGCACTACCACGCGTACCGATAATAAGCGCATCAACACCGGCACAAACGCAGGTTCGAGCGATCGCTCCGAAGTTACGTACATCAGTCACTCCATCCAGCATAACAAGTAAGGGAGTCTTTCCTTCATCGTACAAAGAAGCCACTAAATTATCCAGAGGTGTGAACTCGATGGGACTCAAGAAAGCAATGACGCCTTGATGGTTCTTATCCGTGAACTGATTGAGTTTTTCGATAGGTACCCGTTGAACCTGCGTACCCGTTCCTTCCAGTTTGAGTAATAACTCTCTACCGATAGCCGAACTCATATCGCGACGAACCAGCACTTTATCCAATGCCTTACCGGCATCGATAGCTTCAATAACTGCCCGAATACCAAAGATCATCTCTTTCTCCGGCGGACGCTTCGTGTCATAAGATTGACGATTGGACGATTTACGATTTACGATTTTATCTTGATACATAATTTAATATTTTAGCCAGTTAATAAATTCCATAGGATCGGTTGTAAATGCCATCGGTTCTGCCACTTGATTGCCTTTGGCATCCAGTTGGACGTAGTACGGTTGCGCATTGGCGCCGTATAACTCCCGCTGTATCTTACTATTCTTATCCCCTATCCCATCTTGTTTGGCATCGACAAAGAGTTCGATGAACACATAATTCTGCAGACGCGTCTTGACGCTATCGTCGTTCAACACATATGCTTCCATCTTACGGCAGTTCACACAACCGTAACCGGTAAAGTCGATGATGACGGGTTTATTCTCCTGACGGGCAAAAGCCAAACCTTCTTCGTAGTCATTAAAGACTTCTCGCCCTTCTATCGCCATAGGCGGCGCAAAGGCTGCGATAGCTTTAACAGGTTCACCCCAAAGACCGGGAACGAGATAAGCGGCAAACGCCAAAGAAGTCACAGCAATGATCTTCCCTACCCAACTCTTACGAATCAAATAGATACCGATTCCGGCAAAGCATGCAATCCAAATGGCGATAAATAACCACCGCGGCAAGATACCCCACCCATATGCAAGGTCTGCCACACTTAAGAACTTAAGCGAGAGTGCCAGTTCCAAGAATGCCAGTGTCACTTTGAGCGAAGTCATCCATTCGCCTGATTTAGGCGCACTCTTCATCCATTCCGGAAACATCGCAAAGAGCGAGAAAGGTAAAGCCAGAGCGATCGCAAAACCCAACATGCCCATCGTTGGAGCTAACAAAGATTTTCCTGCCGCTTCCACTAGCAGCGTGCCGATGATTGGACCTGTACACGAGAAAGAGACGATCACTAACGTAAATGCCATCAGTAAAATACTCAGAAATCCTCCTGTACTGCGTGCTTTGTTATCCAGTTTAGTGGACCAACTGTCCGGAAGTGTTATCTCAAATAGTCCGAAGAAAGACAGCGCAAAGACCACTAACAGCAGGAAGAAGAAGATATTGACGACTGCGTTAGTACTCAATTCATTAAGCGCTGATGCCCCGAAAAGAACGGTTACCAACAAACCCAAACCGACATATAGCACGATAATACTAAGCCCGTAATAGATAGCATCTCTCCGTCCTCCACCTTTCTTCAAGAAGAACGATACCGTCATCGGGATAATCGGCCACACACAAGGCGTGAAGATAGCCAACAATCCGCCTAAAAATCCTAATACAAAGATCCAAAGCAGATTACGTATTCCGTCTAATTCCATATGCCCGCTTGACGTTAACATGCAAATATCGGTACAACCGCAATCTTCAGCTATATACTCCCACACTTCCGGGGCCGTACACGACCTGTCGTCGCAAGCATTAAAACGAATCGGAGTGAGGTCGGATTTTGCAACAATCATCTCAAAAGAGTCTTTGAACTCCTGGGTGAACACGAAATCGCCCATTTCGATGATATTCATGTGCCAACCGGGTTCCACAGTTGCCCGTATCTGCACACTATCACCTCTCTCTTCCCCGCTCCAGTGAACAGGTTGTATGATTTGGGCGTTCGCAAAAAGCGGGATAAGGGCAAATAATATAAATAAGTATCGTTTCATTTCACTTGTATTCTTCATTATCTCGACCATCCTTCTATCTTATATATTGCTGTGTTAAGTAGTTGAGGTTCATTTCCTGAAATCGGTTGATACCATAGTTCAACTCTTGCAGCATAATAATCGCCCCACGAACCTTCTTCTATCGTAAAATAATATTGCTTGTCATAATTAGTTACAGAGAAATTTCCTTCTTCCATTTGATATATGACTGCAGTATCAGATGGTTCAACGGAAAGAGTACTATTGCGTCTTACATTAGCTTCCGAAAGAGGGAAATTGGATGTAGACTCATATAGTTTTAAGAATATTTCTCCTTTTTCGGGAATAGCCGGAACTAACGCTCTATAACGATACTTTCCCTGTTCTCCTTCTAAAAGGATACCTCGGCTGACAGTAATACTATCCTGTTGGGAGAGATATTTTCTATTCCGACATGTATAAGGTTCATAGCATTCCAGGTCTTGCGGTATTGGATGACGTCGACCAAAATAATCAAACGCTCCTTCTCCCATGCCAGCAAAGAGCATACAAATGAATGAATATATTATCAGCAACACACCTATTCCTAGTATTCTTCCCATATTGCCATATTGTCCTCGTCTTATAGAAGCGATAAAGGTTGCGAAAAGGAGTATAGCAGAAATAAACGCACATCCAAGAAATAAGCACAAGAGGATGAAGTCTAAATTATATTCCCAGAATCTAAAGAATGCAACTGGACAAATCATAGCAAGTGATACGCCATATACAAGAACCCAATAAGGTGTCAAGCGTATAAACTTGTTCCTATCGGAACATTGCCTTACACGAAAACCCAATATCACAGCTCCTCCTATGAAAAGCGCAAGAAAACTAATAAATCCTATCATATTATATTTTATATAAATTCCTAACCCAATTCAAAATATCAAATATCGTTTTATTTTTTAATCCGCCAAGATTGGCGGATATATTATTCCTCTCTTCGGATATGTGCGCCGATGGCGTTGAGGCGGTGCTCGATGTCTTCGTAACCGCGGTCGATTTGGTCGATGTGGTCGATGCGGGAAGTGCCTTCGGCACTCATGGCGGCAATGAGCATGGCGATACCGGCACGGATATCGGGGCTGGTCATGGTGTGGTGTTTGAGTTGGCGCTGGTGGTCATGTCCGACTACTACAGCGCGGTGCGGGTCACAAAGGATGATCTGGGCACCCATATCGATCAGTTTATCCACAAAGAAGAGGCGGCTTTCGAACATCTTCTGATGGATGAGCACGGTGCCTTTGGCTTGCGTAGCAACCACTAGTAGCACGGAGAGCAAGTCAGGAGTTAGTCCGGGCCAAGGAGCGTCAGCCACCGTGAGGATGGAGCCATCCAAGAAGGACTCTATCTGATAGTGGTCTTGCGCAGGGATGATGAGATCGTCACCATCCACGTCAATACGTATTCCGAGACGACGGAAAGCATCGGGGATGATACCGAGGTCGCGGTAACCAACGTTCTTGATACGCAACTCCGACCCCGTGATGGCAGCCATGCCGATAAACGAACCGACTTCAATCATATCCGGAAGGAGCGTGTGTTGCGTGCCGTGAAGCGACTGTACGCCTTCGATGGTGAGGAGGTTTGACCCTACTCCGCTTATACGCGCGCCCATATTATTAAGGAGTTTGCAGAGTTGCTGGAGGTAGGGTTCGCAGGCGGCATTGTAGATGGTCGTCGTGCCTTCGGCAAGGACGGACGCCATGATGATGTTCGCGGTGCCGGTGACGGACGCTTCGTCCAGCAGCATGTAGGTGCCTTTGAGATGCTTGCCGCTGAAACGATACGCAAGCAGGTTCTGGTCGTATTGGAAGGTAGCACCGAGATTGACCATTCCTTGGAAATGCGTATCGAGACGCCGACGACCGATCTTGTCTCCTCCGGGCTTCGCGTAGGTTACTTCACCGAGGCGCGCCAACAGCGGTCCGATAAGCATGACGGAGCCACGCAGTTTATTGCATTTCTTGAGGAAGTCGGTACTACGGAGATAGGCGGTGTCCAGTTCACGTGCCGTGAAGGCATAAGTGCCCTTTGCCAGTTTCTCCACACGCACGCCGATGGACGCAAGCAGGTCAATGAGGTTATTCACATCCAATATGTTCGGCAGGTTGTTGATTACTACCGTTTCGCGTGTCAGCAACACGGCACATAGTACCTGCAACGCTTCGTTTTTCGCGCCTTGCGGGGTGATCGAACCATGCAATTTATGTCCTCCTTCTACGATAAAAGATGCCATATGATTGACGATTTGACGATTTACGATTGACGATTTATATATAATTGACCTCCGGTCGGATTTCGATGCCGAATTTTTCTTTGACGCTTGCGCTGACTTGGGCGGCAAGGTCAATGATGTCTTGTGCGGACGCGTTATGAGCATTGACGATGACGAGGGGTTGTTTGGGCCACACTTGTGCACCGCCGAGGGTCTTACCATTCCAACCGCATTGCTCGATGAGCCAAGCAGCAGGGATCTTAATATAGTTTGAAGTTGTTTGAGGTTGTTTGAGGTTGTTTGAAGGGACCTCAAAATACGGCATGTCGGGATATTGTTCGAGGAGAGCGTTCGCTTGTTCTTCCGGAATAAACGGGTTCATGAAGAACGACCCGGCTGAACCCACCTCACCTACTGTCGGCAGTTTAGCCATACGCGTTTCGATAATCTCTTGACGCGTCTTAGTTGCATCGCCGGGTTTGACTTTATATACCACGGAAGTGACGATATATTTACCTTTTAATTCATGTTTAAAGGCACTGTCCCGATACCCGAAGCGGCACTCTTCATTACTAAAAACCCGCTCTTCAAGCGTCTCCACATCGATGGTATAGACACGATCGATGACATCTTTTGCTTCGCAACCGTACGCCCCTACGTTCTGTACCGCACTTGCCCCAACTTCACCCGGGATGAGACTCAGTTTTTCCAAACCACAGTACCCCATATCGGTCAGTTGAGCGATCATATCGTCCAGACGAAGTCCGTTCTGCGCCTCTACTGTCTCATCATCCAGGAACTTTGCACGCGCCATACCGGAATGCAGAATGACACCTTCAAAGTCCTTGGTAAAGAGCAGGTTCGATCCTTGTCCGATATGCAGGATGGGTTCGCCTTTGTATTCTTTCAGTGCCTGTCTCAACTCGTCCAACGAGTAGTACTCGATGAACAACTTCGCTTTCGCGTCAATACCGAAGGTATTATACGGGAGAAGGGATATGTTATAATAGGTCTTCATAGGACGCAATAGGTAGCAATAGAATTAAATGCAGCATGCATCTGACGGCATTCTCCAGTCGCCGCGCGGACTCAGGCTCACGCTCACCACTTTCGGTCCGTCGGGCATAGCGGAACGCTTGAACTGCTGCTGGCAGAAACGGCGCATAAACGTATTCAGCCACTTTTCGATAGTTGCCTCATCGTATTGATCTTCAAAGGCTTGACATGCCATGTATTTGATTTTCTCGCGCGTGAAGCCGAAACGCATAAAATAGTATAAGAAGAAATCATGCAAGTCGTAAGGTCCCACTTTGTCCTCGGTCTTCTGGGCAATCTCTCCGTTCTCGTCGGTGGGCAAAAGTTCCGGCGATACGGGTGTCTCTACCACATCGAGCAAGATGGAACGGAGCGGTTCGCCATAGAGATTCTCTGCCGCGTACTTAACCAAGTACTTCACCAGCGTCTTCGGGATGCCAGCATTGATGCCATACATCGACATTTGGTCGCCGTTATAAGTACACCAACCGAGTGCCAATTCACTCAGATCACCTGTTCCCACGACGATACCATTCAGTTCGTTCGCCAGATCCATAAGAATCATCGTCCGCACACGTGCCTGCGCGTTCTCATAGGTCGCATCATGGATATCCATGTTATGGGCGATATCGTTCAAATGTTGCGTCGTGACATCGCATATCGATATCTCACGATGAGTGATACCCAACTCTTCCATCAGTTGGAGCGCATTCTGATAGGTACGGTCGCTTGTTCCGAAACCCGGCATGGTGACACCCACCACCCTACTGCGGTCATAGCCCAACAGGTCCGCTGTCTGCACGCAAACAAGCAAGGCCAGCGTACTATCCAGACCACCGGAAATACCGACAACAACTGTCTCTGAACGAGTATGTTCCCAACGACGCGCCAAGGCTGATGTCTGAATGGAGAAGACATCCATGCAGTACTGATCTTCTTTTCCTTTCTTCGGCAAGAATGGCATCGGAGAGAAGGTACGATGGATCGGTTCAGTCACCTCTTCTTCCCGCTCAATAGGCGCTACATTGATATGACGATAGTGTCCGGTTTTATCTTTGGTGAAATTAGTATTGCGTTGCCGATCGGTACGTAAACGTTCCACATCGATCTCTTGAATAATCATCGAATTTTCCCGTTGGAACCGTTCGCCAGCGGTAAGGATATCACCATTCTCGGCAATATAGGTACTACCGGAGAATACCACGTCAGTTGTTGATTCACCTACACCCGAAGAAGTATAGACGTAACCACAATGCACACGTGCGCTCTGCTGCTTGATCATCTGACGACGGAAGATATGCTTGCCGATGATGCAGTTGGAACTGGATAAGTTAAAGATGATCTCTGCCCCTTGAATAGCCAATTGGGTTGAAGGAGGTAACGGACTCCAGAGGTCCTCACATATCTCTATACCAAAGGTGTAGTTGCGAGTGCAGAAGAGCAGATCCGTTCCGAAGGGCACCTCTCCGCTCCAAATCTCAATCTTCGGAATGCGCGGTGCGATACCACCGGGGGTATATTCACGTGCAGCACGACCGGAAGTGAACCAGCGTTTCTCATAAAACTCACCTGTATTGGGCAGGTTCACCTTCGGAACAACACCCATCACTTCACCATCCGTCATTACAAACGCACAATTGAAGAGGTCATTGTCCACCTGTAGCGGAGCGCCTACTAGCACGATGATAGCCTTACCACGTGTGTAATCGCAAAGCGTCTCCAACTCACGCATTGCGCTCTGCTGCAAGGCTTGCGTGAAGAACAAATCCGCGCAAGTGTAACCCGTCAGACTTAACTCAGGAAAACAGATTACCTCTACTCCTTCTTCAATCGCTTCATCGATCTGTGAACGTATCTGCTCCGTGTTATAACGACAGTCCGCCACACGTACCATCGGCACAGCGGCCGCTACCCGTACAAATCCAAAATTCGCATTCATACTATCAAAATCTATATTTGGGCGCAAAGGTACAAAAAAAAATTGATATGTACAAATATATTGCATAAAATTTAAGAAAAAAGCGCGCGCGCTTGCGTATGTGGAATATTTTTTGTAAATTTGCAGCCGATTTGTGAGATCATATATTGTAAATCGTTAAATCGTACATATAAATGAATATTTCGTACAATTGGTTAAAGCGCTATATCGCATTGCAGGACGATGCGCAGACAGTAGCGAAAATCCTTACTTCTATCGGTCTTGAGGTAGGTACAGTGGAAGAAGTAGAGACCATCAAGGGGGGACTGAAAGGTCTTGTAGTAGGTGAAGTATTAACCTGCGAAGCCCACCCAAATTCGGACCATTTGCATATCACCAAAGTGAATGTCGGAGAGGCAGAACCGCTGCCGATCGTTTGCGGTGCGCCGAACGTAGCGGCTGGTCAGAAAGTGATTGTAGCAACCGTTGGAACCGTACTCTATGACGGCGAGGAATCGTTTACCATCAAGAAAGGCAAACTGCGCGGCGAGGAGAGTTGGGGTATGATTTGTGCCGAAGATGAGATAGGCGTAGGTACCGATCACGCCGGTATTATCGTGCTGCCTGCCGACACGCCGGTAGGCATGAAAGCGGCAGACTATTACCATATTGAAAATGATACGATCATTGAGGTCGATATCACGCCGAACCGTTCCGATGCCGCAAGTCATTATGGCGTAGCACGCGACCTATTCGCTTATTATCAGGCACACGGACAGAATATCGCATTATCCAAGCCAAGCGTAGATGCTTTCAAAATCGACAGTAATGAATTGCCGATTAAGGTAGTCGTAGAGGCTCCGGAAGCCGCACCGCGTTATTCGGGTGTAAGCATCAAGGGCGTGACGATCAAAGAGAGTCCTGATTGGTTGAAGAACAGCCTGTTGGCAATCGGTTTGCGTCCGATCAATAATATCGTGGACGTAACGAACTTCGTGCTCCATGAGTGCGGTCAGGCTTTGCACGCTTTCGATGCCGATAAGATCAAGGGCAACGAGATCCATGTGCGATATGCGCGTCAGGGCGAGAAATTCGTTACCTTGGACGGTGTAGAGCGTGAGATGAACGAACGCGACTTGATGATCGCCAATACCGATGAAGCGATGTGTATCGCCGGTGTCTTCGGTGGCTTGGAGAGCGGCGTAACAGAGAACACGAAGAACGTATTCTTGGAGAGTGCTTACTTCGACCCCGTCACTATTCGTAAGACCAGCCGTCGTCACCAACTGCAGACCGATGCGTCCTTCCGCTTTGAGCGTGGCACTGACCCCAATAACACGCTTTACGTGCTCAAACGGGCAGCCCTGCTTATCCAGGAAGTTGCAGGCGGAACCGTAGCCATGGACATAACCGACACCGTGAGCGCAGACTTCGCTCCGTGGCCGGTAACCATTGATATCAATCGAGTTCATTCGCTCATCGGTAAAGCCATCGGTGAAGAAACCATCAAGACGATTCTCAAAGCGCTGGAAATAGAGATCCTTAGTAAAAACGGAACGATCTGGCAACTCGCCGTACCGCGTTACCGTGTTGATGTTCAGCGTGAGTGCGATGTAGTGGAAGATATCCTGCGTATCTACGGATACGATAATGTAGAGTTTCCTGAAAAACTGAACACCAGCCTGGCATATGGTGTCAAACCTGATCCGGAAAAGTTACGTCGTAAGATAGCGGAACAACTGACCGCACAAGGTTTCAACGAAATACTTAACAACTCGCTCACCAAAGTATCATACTACGAGAACTTGGAACAGTTGCCTTTGGCGAAATGTGTAAAGATCATGAACCCGCTCAGTAGTGATCTGGGTGTAATGCGTCAGACCCTACTCTTCGGCGGTTTGGAATCTATCGCACGTAATGCCAACCGCAAGAACAGCGACCTTAAGTTCTATGAGTTTGGTAATTGCTATCACTATGATAAGTTGAAAGTTGAAAGTTTAAAGTTGAAAGGTATTGACGCAGAACCCCTCGCAGCTTATTCGGAGGAACCGCATTTGGGACTTTGGATCACCGGTAACAAAGCCGCTCAGACTTGGGTACGCAAAGAGGAGAAGACAAGTTTCTACCAACTTCGTGCATATGTGAACAATATCTTCGTTCGCATGGGCGTAGATATAACTAAAGTAACCGTAGAACGTCTTGAGAACGAATTGTTCAGCGATGGTCTTGTACTGAAAGCAGCCAATGGTAAAGCTTTAGGTTTCATCGGTATCGTTGCTCGCAAACAACTCAAAGCGTTTGATATCGATCAGGAGGTTTACTACGCAGACCTTGATTGGAACGCACTTATCAAACAGAACAAACAGTACAAGGCGGTTATTAATGACCTGCCGAAATATCCGGAGGTGAAACGTGACTTTGCATTACTCGTTGATAAAACGATCGAGTTCGCAGATCTCGCACGTGCTGCATTTGCGACCGAGAAGAAGTTGCTCAAAAACGTCTATCTGTTTGATGTGTACGAGGGAAAGAACCTCGAGGCCGGTAAGAAATCCTATGCGCTCTCGTTCATCCTGCAAGACACAGAAAACACCCTCAAAGACACGCAGATAGAGAATATTATGAACCGCCTGAAGGCTACATTTGAGAACCAGTTCCATGCTACCCTCCGCTGATCAAAACGAGATATTAAGACGCCGCACGTTTGCGATCATCTCGCACCCGGACGCCGGTAAGACGACCCTGACGGAGAAGTTACTGCTTTACGGCGGTGCGATCCACGTAGCCGGTGCGGTCAAATCGAATAAGATCCGCAAGACGGCAACCTCCGATTGGATGGAGATAGAGAAACAACGTGGCATATCTGTCGCAACCTCTGTGATGGGTTTCGACTATCAAGGTCATCATATCAATATCCTTGATACGCCTGGTCACCAGGACTTTGCAGAAGATACCTTCCGTACCCTGACGGCTGTAGATAGTGCCATCGTGGTTATTGACTCCGCCAAGGGTGTTGAGACGCAGACACGTCGCCTGATGGAGGTATGTCGAATGCGCAAGACCCCCGTTATGGTCTTTATGAATAAGATGGACCGTGAAGGTAAGGATCCGTTCGATCTGATGGACGAGGTGGAACACGAATTGCAAATTCATGTCACGCCGGTTACGTGGGCGAACGGGCAAGGCTTAAAATTCGAATCCGTCTTCGCTCTAAACAACCGTCCAAAAGATATCAGCGGCAAGTTAGCCGAAGACCTCGAGATGGTAGATGGCGTCTATCCGGAATTTGACAAAGAAGCATACTTACGCGGGGAGTTGGCACCCGTCTTTTTCGGGTCTGCTTATAAGACCGTCGGTGTACAGGAGTTGTTGGACTTCCTTGTAGCCAATGCCCCTTCCCCACTTCCGGTGACAGCTGAAGAGCGAACGGTGGAACCCATGGAAGATAAGTTCACAGCGTTCTGCTTTAAGATCCATGCTAACATGGATCCGAACCATCGGTCGTGCATCGCGTTCTTTAAGATTTGCAGCGGTAAATTCCTGCGCAACACCTATTATTACCACGTGCGTAAGGACCAACAGATGCGTTTTGCAGCTCCGACCTGCTTCATGGCGCAGAAAAAAGAGACCGTCGATGAAGCCTTTGCCGGCGATGTGGTAGGTCTGCCCGATACGGGTAACTTCAAGATCGGCGATACGCTGACCGCAGGCGAACATCTGCATTTCAAAGGACTACCTTCCTTCTCCCCGGAGATGTTCAAGTATATCGATAACGCTGACCCCATGAAACAAAAGCAACTGGATAAGGGTGTCAACCAACTGATGGACGAAGGTGTGGCACAACTCTTTATCAGTCAACTCAACGGCCGTAAGATTATCGGTACGGTAGGACAACTGCAGTTCGAAGTAATCCAATACCGTTTGGAACATGAGTACCAGGCCAAATGCAAATGGCAACCCTTACAGATGTACAAAGCCTGCTGGATTGAGAGTGACGATGCTGCCGAACTTGATATGTTCAAGAAACGCAAAGCGCAGTACATGGCTTTTGATAAAGAAGGACGAGATGTCTTTATGGCAGACAGTGCCTATGTACTCAACATGGCGCAGCAAGATTACAAACATATCCAATTCCATTTTACAAGTGAGTTTTAATTAAAAATCCAATGATATGAAAAACAGATCTTTACAGATTCGCCTCATTGTGATGAACTTCTTAGAGTTCGCAGTTTGGGGTGCGTACTTAACATCTATGGGGCGCTATTTAGGAGCTCACGGTATGGGAGGTAACATTGGCTGGTTCTATTCTATTCAAGGTATTGTCAGCCTGTTCATGCCAGCTTTGATGGGTATTGTTGCGGACCGATGGATGCAAGCGCAAAAAGTGTTGAGTTTATGTCATGGCTTGGCTGGACTTTTTATGTGCGCTGCCGGCATGTATGCTTTCACATCCGGAGCTGATGTGGCATTTGCTCCTTTATTTACACTCTACACACTATCGGTAGCGTTCTTCATGCCAACGATTGCGTTGACCAACTCGGTCGCTTTCAATGCGTTAGTAAAAGCAGGTATGGACACCGTGAAGGATTTTCCGCCCATTCGTGTTTTTGGTACTGTTGGATTCATTGCCACCATGTGGTTGGTTGATATAGTGGGCGCTATGGATACGCCTGCACAATTTGTCATCAGTGGAGGTTTGAGCATAGTTTTAGCTGTTTATTCATTGACTCTGCCTGCTTGCGAAATCAATAAATCCGAAGGCAAAGTGGACATGGTCGAAGCGCTCGGACTCAAAGCTTTTGCGCTCTTCAAACAAAAGAAGATGGCATTGTTCTTCATCTTTTCTATGCTTTTAGGTATGTGCTTGCAAGTCACAAACGGATATGCAAACCCTTTCTTAGGAAGCTTTGAATACTTCCAGGAATGGTCTAACACGTTTGGGGTTCAGCACTCAGGCATTTTGATTTCTATTTCGCAGATTTGCGAGGCGCTTTGTATTCTTGCTATTCCGTTCTTCCTCAAACGGTTTGGAATCAAGAATGTGATGTTCATGGCAATGCTGGCGTGGGTATTCCGGTTCGGATTCTTTGGAGCCGGCAATCCGGGTTTCCCTGGAGTTCTGTTGTTTGTGCTTAGTTGCATCGTTTATGGTTTTGCATTTGATTTCTTTAATATCTCCGGAGCTCTTTACGTGGATCAAGAGACCGCTCCGGCACAGCGTTCTTCGGCGCAAGGACTCTTTATGATGATGACCAACGGTTTAGGTGCTACCATCGGTACGCTTGCCGCTCAAGCAATCGTTAATAAGACCGTGCCTATGATTGATAAAGCGACAGAACTGGACACATTAGGTATTGTTCGTAATGCTGACGGAGCTATTGATTGGCAGAACATTATAGCGGACAAACTACCGCAGATTCATGAAGCCGCCTCCAATATGTGGGCAGGATGGCAAGAAGCGTGGTATATCTTTGCGGGTTTTGCATTAGTGGTGGCTATCGCCTTCTGGTTCTTGTTCCCAAAGACACCGGTGAACAAAAATCTGGAAGTGAAACACTAAATCATAAATTATAAATTATAAATCACATATGTTCCGTAAGGAACTCACATATTATTTTTCTACGCCTATAGCGTACATCGTCATTGGCTTGTATCTATTGGCAATCAGCCTCTTCCTTTGGGTGATTCCCGGTCAATGGAATATCATTGACTCGGGATACGCCCAAGTAGACGGGCTCTTCCAACTCAGTCCTTGGCTCTTCATGCTACTCTGCCCTGCCCTTACGATGCGACTTTTCTCCGAAGAACGGCAAAGCGGTATATGGGACCTGATCCGAACCAAACCGATTTCACTCAGTCGCATTGTGATCAGCAAATACTTCGCGGCATGGACACTGGTTCTCATTGGCCTGCTGCCTTGCTTCGTGCATTATTTTGTGGTATCCTACATGGCAGAACCCATGGGAAACCTCGATAGCGGAGCATTCCTTGGCTCATTCATCGGACTTATCTTATTGTCCGGAACCTTCATGGCAATCGGTATCCTCTGTGCTACGTTCAGTAAGAGTCAAATCGTCTGCTTCATCGGCGGCGCACTGAGTTGCTTTATACTCTACTGGGTTATCTTACAAGACCATTACACCTCTATTTCTCGTGGTGTTTTGGACTTGCGCGACCTTGTTTTCTTCATTACCGTCATCATCGTTGCGCTCTTGGCGGCAATAATCACCATTGATAAATTCACCCGCAAATGACACGCATAGGGGTTTTGAGCGACACGCACGGCTTGCTGGACAAGCGTATCTTTGAGCATTTCAAAGATGTAGATGAGATCTGGCACGCCGGAGATATCGGTAGTGCGGAAGTACTGCAAGCACTGCGTGAATTTAAACCGACACGTGCCGTTTTCGGCAACATGGACGGCGGAGAAGTGAGATACAGTCTCTCTGAGTTTTACCGGTTCAAAGTGGAAGAGATCAATGTCCTTATGACCCATATAGGCGGTTATCCGGGGCATTATAACCCTTGGCTCATTCCGTGGTTTAGGAAAAGTATGGAAGCCAAAATGACCAATGACCAATCACAAATGGCAAATGTCATTGATCTCTTTGTCTGCGGACATAGTCATATCTTAAAAGTGCAGTACGATAGCCAGTTTCAGATGATGACAATGAACCCCGGAGCGGCAGGCAAACAGGGATGGCAACCTTGCCAAACTTTATTGCGGTTTACCATCGACAAAAAGGAGATCAAAGATCTGGAGGTAATTGAACTAAAATGGCAATAAAAAGGCGATTTTTGCAAAAATAATCATTTTGTAAAGTCTATTTTGCAAAAAAAGCAAAAAAAATTGCAAAAATATTTGCATATATCAAAAAATTGTTGTACCTTTGCAACGAATTTAAGAAATAAACAAGACCAATCTTTTTTGTACCTTAAATAAACAGACTAATACCTTAGAAAAACAGGCGTCGCGAGGACGACTGTTTTCGCTTTTAAAAAGCGAGGTAAACCGACCCTGACTACAAAACATAAAATCCCGCCTACTCTTTCGAGGGGCGGGATTTATTTCTTTCAGCGCAGCGGTCTTTCGCCTATTTTATCTCTTGCACTTTGATACCATCTCTTTCGAGCAGGGCGTTGATAGTCGGTTCACCTCCACGGAAACGAACGTACAGATCCATCGCACGCTCCGTACCACCCTTCTCCAGAATATTCTGACGGAAACGTTTGGCGGCTTTCTTATCGAAGATAGATCCGTTCTTTGCCTGTGCCTCTTTGAATACAGAGAAAGCGTCTGCGTCTAATAGTTCAGACCATTTATAGCTGTAGTAACCTGCTGCGTAACCGCCGGAAAAGATATGCGTGAAGGCTGTACACATCTGCGTACCGGGTACGGTAGGCATCACTTGTACCTGTTCCATCGCTTGATCACTGAAACGGGTGACAGATTCGATGGTACCGATGGTCTCGTTCACTTCAAACGGTTTGTCCAACGTGTGCCAAGCCATATCGAGGTAACCGAAACTGAGTTGGCGGACACAAGCATAGGCAGCATGATAGGTCTGAGAAGCATGCATCTTGTCCAACAAGTCTTGAGGAAGACTTTCTCCGGTCTCATAATGTTTAGCAAACGTATCAAGGAACTCTTTCTCGTCGATAAAGTTCTCATTGAATTGTGAGGGCAACTCCACAAAATCACGCGGTACATTGGTTCCGCTCTGTGCGCTGTACTGGCAACGCGTCAACATACCGTGCAAACCATGACCGAACTCATGCAGGAATGTGCGCACCTCATCATAGGTGAAGAGAGCCGGTTTGTCTGCAGTCGGGCGGGTGAAGTTCATCACGTTCACGATATGCGGACGATGATCTTTCTTGCCCACCATGTATTGAGGTTGAAAATCATTCATCCAAGCTCCGCCACGTTTACCATCCCGCGGATGGAAGTCCGCATAATAAACAGCCAGGAATTTACCTTTCTCGTCGAATACCTCGTAAGCCGTTACTTCGGGATTATATACTTGGATATCCTTGTTCTCTTTAAAAGTAATACCATACAGACGTTCTGCCAAACCGAAGACACCTTTTTTCACGTTCTCCAATTCGAAATACGGACGGAGGTCATCATCGGAGATGGCATATTTCTCTTGTTTGAGTTTCTTGGAATAATAACTGAAATCCCAGGGTTGCAACTGTGCAGCATAAAATCCATGTGCCTTGGCGTACTCTTCCAGTTCGCGTACCTCTTCCTGTGCTGCAGGCATATAAGCCTCACGCAATTGGTCTAACAATCGATAGACGTTCTCCGGCGTTTCTGCCATCGTCTTATACAGCGATTTCTCAGCATAAGTAGTCTTGCCGAACAGGTTTGCTAATGCCAAACGGGTGTTAACGATCTCAACAATAATTGCCGTGTTATCATACTCACCGCCAATACATTTGGACGCATTCGCCATGTATAACTCCCGACGGATGTCACGGTTGTCAAGGTCCTGCATCACAGGAATCGTAGTGGTCGGTTTGAGGTTCAGTAACCAACCCTCCATGCCTTTCTGCTCCGCATTGGAACGGAGCATCGCTTTCGTATCATCATTCAAACCGGCCAACAAGGCCTCGTCCGTAATCAACAAACTCCAGGCATTCGTTGCTTTGAGTACGTTCTGACCATAGGTCAGCGTCAGTTTACTCAACTTAGCGGACAACTCACGATAGATCTGCTTGTCTTCGGAGCTCAAGTTCGCTCCGTTATTGGCAAAAGACTCGTAGATATCTTCGAGTAACTTCATCTGCGCCTTGTTCAGTTTCAAGGTATAACGATGGTCATACACCGCCTTGATACGTTGGAAGAGACCTTCGTTGAGACGAATCGTAGCGGAGTACTCCGATAACTTCGGACTCAGTTCCATCTCAATCTGTTGCAGCGTGTCGTTCGTCTCTGCGCTTGTCAGATTATAGAAACAACCGGCAACGATACTCAGCATCTCTCCTGCTGACTCGTACGCCTCGATAGTATTTTTGAACGTAGGCGCAGCAGGGTTATTAACGATTTCGTCTATCTCCTGCAGACCTTGTCTCATAGCTTCCTCAAAAGCCGGCATGTAATGTTCCGCATAGATCTCATTAAACGGATACGTGCCATGCGGCGTCTTCCAGTTCTTGTAATCAAAGAACGGGTTCGTAGCAGCCGTTGCTGCCAATACAGTAGTGGCTAATGCCATAGTTAATATACTTTTCATCATTCGTTAATATTTTGGGCTTTTATTGTTTTCCTCGTAACAGGTTAATATCTCCGGATAATTGATAGACACCGATCATCGCTTCATCGGCCTTCAGTTTCTTTTTGTTATAAACCGCCTTCATCGTATAACGAGCGTTCTTGTCAGCGTCCGTACCCAATGCCCGAATGACGTAGTAATACGCACCTTCAGCTGCAGGTTTTCCGTAGATGGTTCCATCCCACCCCTTGGCAGGATCTGTCCACTCATACACTAATTTTCCCCAGCGGTTATAGACCCAGCAGTGGAACTCTCTGAGCGAACGGTAAGCAACCCGGAACTCGTCATTCGTACCATCTCCGTTAGGCGTGAACACATTCGGTACACGCAAATACGATTCGGAGATATTGATGATCATCTCCGCCGAATCAGACAGACAGGTACGATTCGATACTTTGCATACCACGCGATAGGAACCCGGTTCCGAGAAGGTATAACGGATATCTTTGTCATTACGGGTCGCAATGCGTTCGGTAGATTGGTAAATATCCCATCCGTAGAACTGTACAGCGGGTGTCGGATTGGAATAAAAAGCCACTTCGAGAGCACCGCTATAACTCATAGCAGCATCAAGAATCTGTTCGATAGGACGCTCCAACTCATTGTTACCTGCCGGATCGTTCTCACGTGCCGTTCCCAAAGTAACCAATTCCATCTTCACCGCTTTGACGGCTTCTTCCGTCACATCGTAAGTCAGACAAACAGGGTCTAAACCCAAGGTATCACGCAGCTCCGCATCGTAGCATAACTTGATCGGTGTCTTGCCGTACAACGCGTCCATAGGGATGATCGAAGCAAGATTCATCGTTATTTGCGCTGCGGAATCCTCCCATTGGTCATTATTCCATACCAAGGCATTATAATCTATGGAACACGTGCGCGCGTATGTAGCACGCGAACCGTTTCTACGAGTATAACTATAGGGAGTGACATCTCCCGTCAGACGAAGCATCGTTGCATCGCAATCCAGATCTACCGTCATAGCAAGCTCGGACGTCTTGCACGTGAACACATAGAACGGGTTATACTCCACTCCGCCTTTGACCAGATAGTAACCGCCGTCGTCCAAGTCATAGACATATTCCATGTCGGTACGAACCGCCATACCTGTTTCCGTCGAGTACCAATCCGCATTACCGATCTTGGAGCGCAGTTCGATATTGTCCTTAAAAATAAACAGCGTATCGGTTCCATTGATACGTTGCGTCGCCTTACTCACGCACTCGACATGCATCTGTGCGTGAGTAAGAGCGGCAACAAGCGTCAATAGAACTATGTAAACACCTCTTCTCATTTATTCACTTGGAAGCGGGTGTTACCGTTTTGGAAGAAGTCCACAATCTGCTTAGCGGCTGCGATACCGGCATTGATATTGGCCTCGGCTGTCTGTGCACCCATCTTCTTTGGAGTTGCGAAGTAACGTCCCTCAAATAACGTACGGAACTTTGCGTCAGCAACCGGCATAATATCCGTCATGTACTTCAGGTCAGCACGTTCCTGCATTAACGCGATCAGACCTTCTTCATCGATCACCTCTTTGCGCGCCGTGTTAACAAGCACACCGCCTTTCGGCATAAGGTTAACGAGATCATGGTTGATACTGTTCTTCGTCTCTGCAGTTGCCGGGATATGAAGACTCACGATGTCGCAGGTCTTGTATAACTCTTCGGCACTATGCACCGGTGTTACGTTTGCGGCAACCATCGCCTCGTCCGGACAGTACGCATCGTACGCATAAACTTCCATTCCGAAGCCTTGTGCGATACGAGCTACGTTACGACCTACATTACCGAAGGCATGGATACCCAGTTTCTTTCCCTTCAGCTCTGTACCGCTGGTACCGTTATACAGATTACGAACGGCATAGACCATCAAGCCCAGTGCCAATTCGGCTACCGCGTTACTGTTCTGACCCGGCGTGTTCATGGCTACCACCTGATGAGCGGTAGCTGCCTCCAGATCAATGTTATCGTAACCGGCTCCGGCACGAACGACGATCTTCAGTTGCTTAGCGGCGTCCAGGACAGCCACATCCACAATATCCGAACGGATAATCAAGGCATCTGCGTCTGCGACAGCTTCTAACAACTGCGCCTTATCGGTATATTTCTCAAGCAGCGCCAGTTCATAACCTGCGCCTTCTACCACTTCGCGGATACCGTCAACGGCTACTTTTGCAAAGGGTTTTTCTGTTGCTACTAATACTTTCATTGTTTCAAATAAAGAGGTTAATTCCAATGTTTTACCTTTGATATGCTTAACAGGCATGATATAGGAGTAGCCCATCTTTCAACTTTCAACTTTCAACTTTTCATACTCCTTGATGCAGTCAACAAGTGCCTGAACACCCTCAAGATCCATCGCGTTATAGCAGCTTGCACGGAAACCGCCAACCAGACGGTGACCCTTGATACCTACCATGCCACGCTCCGTTGCGAACTTGAAGAAGTCATCCTGCAGATCCTCATAACCCGGTTTGAACACGAAGCAGATATTCATACAACTGCGGTCCTCTTTCTTCGAGATTGTCGGCATAAACAACTTCGACTCGTCCAGACACTTGTACAGCAAGTCCGCTTTCGCTTGGTTGCGTGCTTGAATCCATTTAACACCACCGTTTGCTTTGAGCCAACGAAGGGTGAGCACAGCCGTATAAACAGGCAGTACAGGAGGAGTATTGAACATCGAACCTCCGTCAATATGCGTCTGGTAATTGAGCATCGTCGGGATGTAACGGCTCACTTTACCCAAACAACTCTCTTTGATGATCACGAACGTCACACCCGCCGGCGCCAGGTTCTTCTGCGCACCGCCGTAGATGATATCGTACTGACTGACATCGATCGGACGGCTTAAGATATCCGAACTCATATCGGCTACCAAACCTACTTTGCCTTTCTTGCGATAGATCTCAGACAACTTCTCGTCGTTGATTTCCGTACCGAAGATGGTGTTGTTGGTTGTGATATGGAAATAATCAGCATCCTGCGGAATCTCATAATCCGTCGGGATGTCCGTCGTGCTGGCTGCAACCTCAACCGCCTCACCGAAGCCCTTTGCCTCTTTCAAGGCTTTCTTACTCCAAACACCCGTATTCAGATAAGCCGCTTTTTTCTCCAGCAGGTTAAACGGTACCATACAGAACTGCAGACTTGCACCACCTCCCAGGAACAATACGCGATAACCTTCCGGAATGTTCAGCAACTCCTTCATCAAGGCTTCCGCTTCGTCCATAACGGGTTGGAAATATTTGGCACGGTGAGAAATCTCCAAAACGGAAAGGCCTTCTCCCTGAAAATCGAGTACGGCGTCTGCCGTTTGTTTGATTACTTCTTGCGGCAGGATACTCGGTCCTGCATTGAAATTATACTTTTTCATAGTATAAAACTTTTAACTATAAACTTAAAAACTTCTTTCAACTTTCAACTATCAACTTTCAACTATTTTAGCACGTAGTGCTTGTGATTCCAAGCTGTCGGGTGAATCTCCGGCAAAGTGATAATACCCTCTTTCGGTTTCATACCTGCCAGATGCAACGCCATCACTACTGCTGCCATGTCGTCGGCGGAAGCTCCCTTCCCTTCAGGGGAGGGCTGGGGAGAGGCTATATATTTCTGCAACTCTTCAGGCACTTGCTTACCTGCTTTCTGCATTCGCTCTGCCAGATCCTTATTGAACTGCTCTTTCGCCAGACCACTCTTGAACTCACGGTACTGCTTCTCATGCATTGCGAACTCGAACAACTCCTCGTCGTCTTGACCGCGGTCCCAACCCAGTTCTTTCATCTCTTTGATGAAACGCGGTAACTCGTTCGGGTACAACTTCTGCGGGTCATCAGTATAGAACTCAAAGCCCTTCTCCTTCGCCAACTCGATGATCTCCGGAGCCAACTCACCGGGCAACTTACCGGACTTACCAAGGATCATACCCCACATAGCGGGATCCATACGGGTAAAGTCTTTCTCACCCATCGAACGGCTGAACAGGTTCATCAACGCCGCATTCTTCACGTACTGACTGAACGGCGTCACCAGACAAGGTGTACCGAGCATAGGCCAGATACGTTGTACTTCGTCGAACAACTGAACCAGCAACTCATCCTCGCTCAACTCTTTCTCACCTTTCTTCTTAAGGTTAGCGTTGATAGCAGCGTGCATGCCCTTCAAGTCCGCCATGAGCGAACCCATCATACCTCCCGGCAGACCGCATCCGACAAGCAGCGAAGTCATCAGACTGTTCTTAGGATCGATCCAGTAACCCAAGAAATCATCGATAAACGACTGTGTCAGGCTGCGTGCCTCCATGTATGCCTTCATATTGATGTCTTTCACCAGGAATCCGGCATCCTTCAGCATCGCCTGAATGGTGATCACATCGGGATGAACCTTACCCCAACTGAGCGGTTCCATCGCTACGTCCAGCACGTCACCACCGGCCTTGGCAACCTCTAACATCGAAGCCACACTAAAGCCCGGACCACAGTGACCGTGGTACTGGATGATGATATCAGGATGTTTCTCTTTGATAGCAGCCACGATCACACCCAACATATGCGGACGACCGATACCGGCCATGTCTTTCAGACAGATCTCTTGCGCACCGCCTTCAATCAGTTGTTCTGCGAGGTTGATATAGTACTCGGCATTATGCACTTTCGAATAGGTGATACACATCGTCGCCTGTGCGGTCATACCTGCATCTTTCGCCCATTTGATAGACGGAATAATGTTACGCGGATCATTCAGACCACAGAAGATACGGGTGATATCCGTACCCTGCGCATGTTTCACTTTGTACATCAACTGACGCACATCTGCCGGAACAGGGTTCATACGCAGCGCGTTCAAACCACGATCCAACATATGGGTCTTGATACCCGCCTCGTTGAACGGCTTGCAGAACGTACGAACGGCTAAGTTCGGGTTCTCACCATACAGCAGGTTCACCTGCTCACTCGCACCGCCGTTGGTCTCAACACGGTCAAAACAACCCATGTCGATGATCACCGGCGCAATCTTCGCCAATTGATCTTTGCGCGGCACATATCTACCGCTACTCTGCCACATGTCACGATAGACAAGGGAGAATTGAATTTCTTTTTTCATTATATTAGAATTCTTAATTTTTAATTCTTAATTTTTAATTAAAATCCGAACGACAATCCGCAACCAAACGTCAGTTTCTTGCCATGCAGATAGACCGGACTGTAAGTATCCAGGTCTGCCTGATTATTTGCCCGAGCATAACTGTAAGCGCAATCAACATGCGCGTAGCAGTTATTAAACACCTCATATACTGCACGGAACTTAATCTCATCATTCTTCCAGATGGCGTTCTTGAAAGGCGTCTCGGCAATGATCTTACTGATATCGCCTCGTATATAATCGTACGCCGTATATTTGGTATCGGAGGTATAGTCCAAGGTCAGACGCAGACTACGGGTCGGACGGTAACTCAACTGCAACCAAATACTCTGCGAGTTGGCTCCCATGTAATGACCCATCTGATAACTATTGGACGTATAATCGAGCACTTTGATCGAGTGGACATAGGTCGCTATGTAACTACGCATGAACTCGCCACGCAAAGCCAGCCCCTTCACCGGCCAACCGCTCCAGTTGAAACCCACCAGATAGGACACAGGGTTCTTCTGCGGGTTCGATTTCTTCAGACGTGCCAACTTGAACTCATCCAGAAAGAACGAACCATACAAACGCAGATGGTCTGTCGGACGTACAGAGATAGACGCAAAAGCCTGACTGTTCTGGTTCTCGGTATGCAATCCTTTCGTCAGCAGGTGATCCAGCGACTTGTAGAATGCGATAGGAATGAAATAGGCAGCCTGCACATTGCGCTCCGCATAAACGATCGAGTTACCGAAACTGAACTGCACATATTTGCAGGGCATGAACGTGAACATGTTCGCGGCCATGAACTTATTCGCCGGTCGATACTCACGCTGCGTCGTCGTGGCGGTCTGTTGCTCCATGTACCAATAGGTCGAGTCGATCACATTCGACGGTAACCACGCATGGAAATAATCGAACTGGAACCACTTGCAAGGCGTCAACTGCAGCGTCACCATCGGTACTGCCGGATTATGCGCCGACAGGATGTTCGAGCAATGCTGCGCGTCTCCCCATTGGATACGTTCGCGTTGCACGCCGATACTACCCCACCATGTATATAACGAGATACCGCCTCTCGAATCAGAGAAATCACCGCCATAGTTCGCCTCTTTGTACTGCACTCCGGCAAGATTATTGAGGTAAAGCGGCTTGGTCACACGCGAACCTTCAATACCTTGTCCGCTCCAACTGTTATCACGAATCGAACCCCAAATACTGAGGTGCTTGGCGATGTCCATCTGAAGCTCGGCGCCATAGACACGGTGCATCAGAAGCCCGTTCTTGTTATAACTGAGGTCCATGCCCAAAATCGGACGCACACGCATCTTGAAGATCTTGTCTTTGGTCAAGATATGCAAACTCGGATCTGCCAGATTAAGGTTCGACACCTTTGTTTTCCATTGGGTCACATGACGATGACCGTAACTATAATACGTCGGCAGCGTGTCGCACTCCAACGCATAGTCCTGCAAGTAGAATTGCAAATCCGCTTTCTGCCGTCTGTTCAGCAACGAATCCCTACTCTGCGCTTCCATCAACCGCGCAGCGATATAGTCCCGCGTATACGGTTTGATCGCCGCATTAGTTCGGATAACACCGTCCGTCGTCAACTCTTCCAGAAAATCATACACCTCCGTGTACTCGATCATCTCCGGAATCCGCTGCGCCAGACAAGTTGAAAATTGAAAATTGAAAATTGAAAGGAAGAAAAGAATGATCATTCCTTTCACCTTTAACCTTTCACCTTTCACCTTATATGTCCTTTCACCTTTCACCTTTCACCTTTCATTTCTTATAACGTGCATTTAGCGCTTCAACGACTTCTTCTGTGATATCGTAACCGGCTACTTTGTTCAGCACAACGGCATCGTTGATGATCAGATGAAGATGTCCGTCCGCATTGTACTCACGCAGATAAGCCTCCACGGAGTCCTGCAACTGTTGAACGAGCGCAGCCTGATTAGCCATGAACTCATTACTCAACTGCTGACGCAGGTTCTCTAAGTCCTGCTCTTTAGCCATCAGTTGTTGTTGTTTCTTCTCCAACTTGGCAGCCTCACTCTCTGCACGCTCACGACTCAAGAACGCGCCAACCTCCACTTTCTTTTGGAAATTAAGATAATCCTGCTTGAAGGTCTCTGCCTCTTTCTGCAAAGCTTTTGCCTTGCTGTCCAACTTCAAAATAGCCTCCTCGTACTGCGATGCCAATTTTTCTTTTCCTTCTACCGCAAACGTGTACTGCATACTGATCGAATCGGTGTTGACCACTGCAATCGGCAGTAACGCACCCTCCACCTGCACCTCTTGCGCAGCAACAACTTGCTTCTTGCCGCCCCTTGAAGGCAATGCAAAATACACCAAGAAGGCAACCAAACACGACAGCACACAAATAAAAGCTGTTTTAATCATTTCTCTAACTTTTCCGTTTTCCATAATTATAATTGTTTAATATCTATTTTCTTTGTTTGTTTACGACGCTCTTCGAGATCCTGCGCCTTGGCACAATGAATCTTATCTTTCTTCATCCGTTCGTTCTCATGCACATGCTGGGAACGGAACGTGTGGTCATGCCGAAAAATCACCCCTACACACAGGGCAATTATCGCACATCCCACCATTGCTATCACAATAATTAACTTCATTTCCTCAAATCTGCTTCACGCTTTTCACAAATCGGCTGCAAATTTACTACTTTTTTTTGACATATGCAAGCGCGCGCGTACTTTTTTTATTTTTCTTCCAAAAAATTTGCATATTCCAAAAAATTGTTGTAATTTTGCAGGCAAAATTGAAATGAATATTACGATGCCTAAGATTTTTGAGTATTTTGGTTTTGTCTTTTTCTTCTATTCGAATGAGCACGAGCCTATCCACGTACATGTTACGCATAAAGGGTGCCAGAGTATATTCGAGCTTATTATGGATAATGGAATTTTGACGGAGATTCGTGTCCGTGAAAAGGCAGGAGAGGAACCTTTGTCATCCAAAGACCAAAAGACAGCTGAAGAGTTTATCCGAAAGTACAGCAAAAACATCATTACCAAATGGATTAAGTTCTTTGTTTTGAGACAGGCAGTTAAAAGTACAAACATTAAAACCAAATTGTAACTATGAGTAGATTGTATATTACACAAGCAAAGGATGCCGGCAATTTATCGGTGGACTTGTTGTTCAGCGATAATACTTCGCGTAGAGTAAATGTCGGCGATTTCATTCGTCGTCACCCGCATCCTCAGTACAATAAATATCTTGACCCGCGTAAATTCCGCCAATTTGCAATAGAAGATGGCAATGTTGTGTGGGGAAAGAGTTGGGATCTCATTTTCCCGATCGAGCAATTACACGCAGGCGTTATTGCCGATTAACCATCGTCGCTTCCCGACGTTAAACAGAAGGACATATTAAAGGCGTTTATTGAAAACGTTGTTTGCGACTCCCAAAAACTTCGCAACTTTTTGTACCAAGTCGCTTCAACCACAATGAATGTCCATGTGGGTATGTTTATATCCACGCCTCGCTATAGGGTGAGGCGGGTTTAGCATATCGGGCGTGGATTTCGGTTGTTTTTCTACTTGGTACAGGCATGCGAAGGCCTATGGGAGCGTGAAGAGCAAACGGACTTCACGCTTTTGTTGTGTATACGTATTTGAACAAAATTTATTTAGTATGAATAATGTAGAAATTAAAGGTGCAATAGAATTATCTGAGAAAATCAACTCTTTGTTAAATGACGCAAAAAAAGTTGTGCCATATAATATTAATGTAATAGATGAATTACACGCGAACGAAAATGCTCATAGCCGGATTCTTTGCAAACTACTACAATATCAAGACGTTAATGGGAATTATCGCATCTTAAATAGTTTTATTCATTATATTGCCCAGTTCAAACCATCCTTTGCAAATATAGTTATTAAGCATCCTATTATTACACAGGAGAAGAAGCGTATTGACTTATGGATTCGCGACTATAAATATGCAATAATTTTGGAAAACAAAGTATGTGGTGCTAATGATCAACATAATCAATTAGAAAGATATATTAATACAACAAAGAGTAGTAATCATAGGTATAAGGATGAACAAATATACATCATATATTTGCCAGCAGATGAGCATGATCCATCTGAACAATCATGGGGCGCTTATAAAAGCAATTGTACAATAAAAGAAGAGAACTATGCTAATGTTTCATTTAAATACACTATACTACCATGGTTGAAGACAGATGTTTTACCATTTTGTACACTACGTGAAAACATATTATCTTCAGCCATTAAACAATATATTGATTATTTAGAAGGCATGTACGGCCAAAGAATATCACAACAAAACTTATATAGTATGAAACCAGAATGGTTAAAAGAATTAGGGTTGGAAGGTGACTTCCCTTCACAGTTGCCAAAAATTAATAAATGGGTTAATAATCTCAATGAGGCCAAGACTCTTTTAGTAAATTATAGGGATAAGAAAATCAATAAATTCGTTGAAATATTTATTGAACTATCGTTAAAAATCCTACATGAATATTATAGTTCAACATGGGGGAAAAGAGGTAACATCTATCAAGGTTGGTATTTCTTCTATAGTGAAGAATGGTTTACTGGAAGTTCTGTTCATATTGAGTGGTCGGAATTGGATGTAAACGATATATTCATCGGAAAAAGTACTGAATATGTTATTAAACTTCATGTCGAGGGAGGATGGATATTGGATAAGGAATACGTTGAACTTCTTAAGCAAAATTTGGGAAGTTTATACCGTAAAGAAGGGAAAACTACTTATTGGAGTGAAGTGTATTATGCAGATAAACCAATGGGGATAATGAACCCAGAAGAATTAGGGAACTTCCTAAAGAATATTTATATAAATAGTGAACTGAAAACGGTGATAGATGCCATATCAAAATCTTCTGATGAATATAAAATTTTAAAATCAGTAAATAATTAATACTTATGAAAACAAAACTCTTTTCTTTGTTCTTGATGCTTACAATTAGCGCTGGAACTATCTTTGCTTCCAACACACAAGTGGGTGGTATTTGGTATAATTTTGATGCCTCTTTATTAACTGCTGAGGTTACTTATAAGGGCGCATCATCTTATGCATACGAAGAATATTCCGGTGCAGTAGCTATCCCATCATCTGTCACTTACAATAACAAGACCTATAGTGTCACTAGCATTGGAGCGCAGGCTTTTGAATATTGCAGCAGTTTGACCTCTGTAACTATTCCAAATAGTGTGACTAGCATTGGAGATAATGCTTTCTTTGGTTGCTCCGGTTTAACTTCTATAATTATTCCTAATAGTATTACAAGTATAGGAAAGAATGCTTTTATCGGTTGTACAAGCTTGACCTCGGTAACTATCCCCAATAGCATCACAAGCATTGGTGATGGAACTTTCGATGGACACACTTTGATAGATCCAGTTTATAATGACCATATTTTTGCTTGTTTGCCTACGTCTTATTCTGGCGCTTATACAATTCCCGAAGGTATAGAATCCATTGCAGGTTGTGCTTTTTCTGGCTGCACCAATTTAACCTCTGTAACTATTCCTAATAGCGTCACAATCATTGGATCTTCTGCTTTTTCAGGATGTACCGGTTTAACTTCTGTTACTATTCCAAATAGCATCACAAGTATTGAAAGTTGGGCTTTCTATGGATGCACCGGTTTGACTTCGGTGACGATTCCAAATAGTGTCACAAGCACTGGACATTCTGCTTTCTATGGTTGCACAGGCTTGACCTCTGTAACAATTCCAAATAGTGTGACTAGCATCGAAGATCGTGCTTTCTCTGGCTGCACAAATTTAACCTCAGTTACACTAAATTCTAATGCAATTGTTAGCAAAAAATATACTTCTTCGTCAGGTTTTAAAAACATATTTGGCGATCAAGTAACAGAGTATATAATTGGTGAGGATGTCACAAGTATTGGAGAGCTGGTTTTCTATGGTTGCACCGGTTTGACCACTGTAACTATTCCTAATAGTGTCATAAGCATTGGAGCGCAGGCTTTCTATGGATGCTCCGGCTTAACTTCTGTAAATATTGGTAATAGCGTTACAAGCATTGGAAATAATGCTTTCTATAATTGCACCGGATTGACCTCTGTAACTATTCCTAATAGCGTCACAAGCATTGGAGCGCATGCTTTCTCTTATTGCAAAAGTTTAACCTCTGTAACAATTCCAAATAGTGTTACAAGCATTGGAGATTATACTTTCTATGGATGCACTGGTTTAACCTCTGTGACTATTCCTAATAGTGTCATAAGCATTGGAGCGCAGGCTTTCTATGGATGCTCCGGCTTAACTTCTGTAAATATTGGTAATAGTGTCACAAGTATTGGAGAGAAGGCTTTCTATGGATGCTCCGGTTTAACTTCTATAATTATTCCTAATAGTGTCATAAGCATTGGAGCGCAGGCTTTATATGGATGCACAGCTTTAACCTCTGTAACAATTCCAAATAGTGTTACAAGCATTGGATCTTCTGCTTTCTCAGGATGTACTGCTTTAATCTCTGTACATATTACTGATATCGCTGCGTGGTGTAAAATTGATTTTGCTTACGAACATGCTAATCCGCTATATTTTGCTCACAATTTATATTTGAATGGAGAACTGGTTAAAAATTTGGTTATTCCAAATAGTGTTAAAACTATTAGTAGGTACGCCTTCTCCGGCTGTACGAGTTTAACTTCAGTCACAATTCCAAATAGTGTTACAGACATTGGAGAATGGGCTTTTTATAATTGCAGCGGTTTACCCTCTGTAACTGTACCTAATAGTGTTACAAGCATTGGAAATAATGCTTTCTGTAATTGTACCGGCTTAACCTCTGTAACTATTCCTAATAGCGTTATAAGCATTGGAGAAAGTGCTTTCTCTGGTTGCACTGGTTTGACCTCTGTAACTATTCCTAATAGCGTCACAAGCATTGGTCGTTTTGCTTTCTCAGGATGCACCGGTTTGACTTCGGTGACGATTCCTAATAGTGTTACAAGCATTGGAAATAATGCTTTCTCTCATTGCACCGGCTTAACCTCTGTAACTATTCCTAATAGCGTCACAAGTATTGGTGATAGAACTTTCCAGAATTGTACAAGTTTGACATCTATAGTACTAGAATCAGAAACTCCACCAGATTGCGGGACGGGCGTGTTTGGCGGTTGTTCTAAATTGAAATCGATAATTGTACCATGTGGCTCGTTAGAGCGATATCGATCAAAATCAGGTTGGTCTGATTATGCGTCAAGAATCAACTATGTATATTTGGCTTCAATTACTAGTATGACCGAAAACGGTAGTGTATCTACAGATAAGGATGTTGTAACGGTTTGTGATGATCCTTTTGTAACACTTACGGCTATTCCTGATTATGGTTATCATTTCATTCAATGGAACGATGGGAATACCGAAAACCCACGTACAATAGAGGTATATCAAGATACTACATTTATTGCAGAATTTGCAATTGCTAAATATGGAACTTGTGGTCTCAATAATGCCCTCAAATGGTCATTCGAAGACAAATCAAAGTCATTAACCATTAGCGGAAAAGGAGAATTAACAGAAAACTATACCTTTGGTCTTGAGGCACCGACGCAAATGCAAAATCTTATTATCGGTAACGAAGTGACGGCTATCGGTGAGAGAGCTTTTTATGCAACAAATACACTTAACCACCTAACAATAGGTGGCAATGTGGCTTCTATTGGCGACTATGCCTTTGCGGAGTGCAAGAATTTTGATGATATTACTTGCTATGCGACAAACGTCCCAATAATTACAGAAAAGACATTTGAGAATGTAGGAAACAAGCAGTATATCTATCTATATGTGCCGGAAGATCGCGAACGTGCATATAAACGCGATGTTAATTGGGGACAATTTGATATCCAAATAAAAGGCGCAGAAACGACTAATACTGACGGTAAAGTGACTATTGTCCCTACAGATAACACCGTTGAGATAACTTGGCCTTCTGTTGCAAATGCAGATACCTATGAAATTGTCATTACCAAAGATGGTGAGGTTGTTTGTACGCTTATCTTTAACGCTGATGGACAATTAGCCGGAATAGCTTTTGCTCCAAGCCGCAATAATACCCAGCAGGCACAAACCACTGGTTTTAGGTTTACTGTTACCGGATTAACGAATGGTACCAATTATGGCTACAAGATTGCATCGAAGAATGCAAGCGGTGTAACTATTAACGAGAAGTCCGGCTCATTTACCACCACCGGCGGAGCACAAGGCATAGACCAAATCACCAATGACCCATACGGCGTAAGCAGATTGGAAGAATTACAAATCACCAATAAAATCCTCCGTGATGGCCAAATCCTCATCCTCCGTGGTGATCATACCTACACCCTCACCGGCCAGGAGGTAAAGTAATTTGCTCCGTCTGTTCTCGCCGCATTGTATGCGGCCATCCCATTAGTTAAGTGCGCGCGCCGAAAGACGCGCGTATTTTGTATATTTTCATTTTTCTTCCATTTTTGCGCTCTAAAATTTGCATATTCCAAAAAATTGTTGTACCTTTGCACCCGATTATGGAACTCAACCATCGATACCTATGCAATCCCTGTAAAACAAAGGGTTGCCACGGATGCGTATTGGGTGATTATAGGGCGATTATTGCGTGATTATTGCGTGATTCGATACCATATCAATAGATCAGAGAACAATTAAAAACCACAAAATCATTACCTTATGGCAAGAGAAAGACTAACCCCCGGTATAGAGGAAGTGAACGGCGCTACATCCCCGGGACATATTCATCGCGTCAAGCGCTTTCGCAATGCTCGGGGACGAATCATCGGAATCGGCGTACAAGAGACCTATGACGTCCTTCACCCGCGTGATTGGAAGAAAAATCCGGCAAGAGGCGAAGAGAAAAACAACCAACAATTCTTCAAAAAAGCTTCAGAAATCATGGATAAAGCCTTGAATGACCCCAAACTATATGACTTCTGGCAACGTCGTTTTGAGGCGCAACTTACCGTCACGCGAGGCTCTAAACCCGACCCGTTTGCCGCAACCCTTCCAAACGGCTCCAAGAAACGATACAAGCGTTTCGATGCCTTTGTGCGAACGATCATTATGCAAGAACTCAAATTCAAACAAAAAAATCAGCAATAAATCACTAAAAAAATGGCATGCACCCTTGTGTATGTCATTTTTTTTCTGTACCTTTGCACCCGCAAAGGTTTTTACATATGGGCAAGAAGAAAAATTTACCGATTTTAGAGCATATCGAGATCACCGGTGTCGCTGCCGAAGGTAAGGCGTTGGCAAGAATACAGACCGCTGACGCTGACGGAACTCAGAGCACAGACAAAATGGTTTGTTTTGTGCCGAATTGCGTGCCGGGAGATATCGTCGATCTGCAGGTGACGAAGAAGAAACACTCCTTCATGGAGGCGAAAGTGCTGCGTATCGTGCAGCCGAGTAAGGTGCGTTGCGAAGCAAGGTGCAAGCATTTCGGTGTGTGTGGGGGGTGCAAATGGCAGATACTACCCTACACGGAGCAACTCAGATACAAACAGCAACAGATTGTGGATAACCTGACCCGTATCGGTAAGATCGAATTGCCGGAGATAAGTCCCATTCTGGGCAGCAAGCATATCTACGAGTACCGTAATAAGTTAGAGTTTACCTGTGCCGACAGACGTTGGTATCCCTGGGAAGTGATCGAAGCCGCCGGAGGTTTGGATAAAATCGACAGTTCGTACGGACTTGGTTTTCACATCCCCAATTGTTTCGACAAAGTGCTGGATATCGAAGAGTGCCACTTGATGCCGGACATCAACAACCGTATTCGTAATAGCGTACGTGCCTATGCACGTGAGCACGGCTTGACGTTCTATAACGAACACACGCACGAGGGACTCTTGCGTACCCTCATCCTGCGTAACAACCACAAAGGGGAGTTGATGCTCATCGTCTGTTTCGGAGCCGAAATTAAGAATGAAGAATTAAGAATTAAGAATTTCCTTGAATATCTGCATAACGAGTTTCCGGAGATCATATCGTTGCTTTACGTGGAGAACACCAAGTTCAACGATACCATCGGGGATCTGGAGGTGAAGACCTATTTCGGACAAGACCACATCATCGAAGAGATGGAAGGGCTGCAATTCAAAGTGGGTCCCAAATCTTTCTATCAAACCAATACCGAACAGGCGTACGAACTATACAAAGTAGCACGGGAGTTTGCATTTGACCAATTACCAATGACAAATGACAAATCACAAATGCCTTTGGTTTATGACCTTTATACCGGTACCGGCACGATTGCTAATTTCGTGGCACGTCAGGCAAGGCAAGTCATCGGTATCGAGTACGTACCTGAAGCCATCGAGGACGCCAAAATCAACTCCGCCATCAACGGCATCCAAAACACCCTATTCTTCGCCGGTGACATGAAGGATATCCTCAATGATGACTTTGTAGCTAAATACGGCCGTCCCGATGTCATCATCACCGACCCGCCCCGTGCCGGTATGCACGAAGATGTGGTGAACGTCATCCTTAACGCCGAACCCAAACGGATCGTCTATGTCAGCTGTAACCCTGCCACGCAGGCACGGGACTTGGCGCTGCTTGATGCCAAGTACAAAGTGACCAAAGTGCAACCCGTCGATATGTTCCCGCACACGCAGCATGTCGAAAATGTAGTACAATTGGAATTGAAAATTGAAAATTGATAATTGATAATTATGTTCTTGCTTATACTCTATGTCTATTTTGTGTCTTTCTTGGACAAACCCGAGAAGACCGCTCCGCAGTTATCGCCACGTGCCGTAGAGCAACGTGCCAAATGGCATATCGAAACCGACGGAATGGACTATCCGGTCAGCGCGATGTACACGGACAGCCTGCGTCGAATGGGAGTGAAGATATACCATCAGAGTCGATGGTTTAACGGCGTGACCTGTGAGATGGACGAAAAAACCGCAAGCAAAGTAGCCGAACTGAAGTTCGTTACCGATGTGGAGATGACACGCGATGACAGTGACCCGATCTACGGACCGCGTAAGCGAAGAACACAGAGCACAGAACACAGAACACAGATAACGTATTGGACGGATGAACAACTATCGCTCTACAACCTCCAACCCCTGCACAAAGCCGGCTTTGAGGGACAAGGCATTCTGATGACCATCTGTGACGGAGCTTTTTGTAATGCCCAGAAGATGAGTTGTTTTCGCAAAGAACTGCACTTGGGTTCTTTTGACCTCACCGACGATACGGATCCATTCTACGGAACCACCGGTGCCCATGGTACGCAATGTTTGAGTGCCATCTCCGGTCTAACAGACGATTTCTACGGAGCTGCTACCAAGGCGCAGTACTACCTCATGCGCAGCGAAGAGAATAAGACGGAGTCACCCAAAGAGATGGATAACTTAGTGGTTGCCCTGGAAAAAGCGGACTCCCTCGGTGTCAATATTTTCTCCGTCTCCTTAGGCTATGCCTATTTTGATAACGACGATTGGACCCTGTCCAAGACGGCATTGAACGGCAGAACCACCCGAGCCAGCCAGGCGGCTACTATCGCTGCCCGCAAAGGTATGCTGGTATGTGTAGCGGCAGGTAACGAAGGAAACAAAGATTGGCACACGATCTGTTCCCCGGCTGACGCGGACAGTATCCTGACGGTAGGCGCTGTCGATGTGGACGGACAGATCGCAGCCTTCTCCAGTTTCGGTCCTTCGGCAGACGGACGTATCAAACCCGAAGTGTGCGCCGTTGGCGCGCAAACAACGCTTATCAGCCCTTCCGAAGAAGTAATCACCAGTAACGGAACCAGTTTTGCGACTCCGCTCATAGCCGGTTTGGCAGCTTCTTTATGGTCTGCCCTGCCCGACGAGAACGCCATGCAGATACGTGAACGTATCATCCGTTCTGCCGACCGTTATACCCAACCCGACATGCAACAGTACGGTTACGGCATCCCCAACGCTTGGGTTGCTTACACCATGGACACGCCGTCGGGGATAGAGAGCACAGAACACAGAACACAGAGCACAGGCTGTAAGAAGATACTGCGTAACGGACAAATCTTTTTGATGTACCAAGGACAGATGTACGATGTACAAGGGAGAAGGATTAAAAGTATAAGTGAATAAAAAAAGAGCAAGCTGACTACATCGCACCGCTACAACCTCTTACCCTTGCTCCGGTCAAGGCCTGGGGGAGTTCAGAGGGAGCTGGTCGTATAGGACTTGCTCTATAATTCTCAAAATCGGCTGCAAAAGTACTGCTTTTTTTTGACATACGCAAGTTTTTTTGAAAAAAAGTGCTGGAAAATTTCATTATTGATAGAATTAAGGCGGAATTACCGTTCGAACCGAACGAAGAGAAGGAAGGATTATTCCATTCCATCGCTTCGTTTCTATTAAGTCGTGAACCGCGCAAAGCCTTCATCCTGCGTGGTTACGCCGGAACGGGTAAGACAAGTGTCGTCAGCGCCTTGGTTCGTGCCATGCAGTCCCTCAAACAGCCTTGTGTCCTTCTCGCCCCTACCGGCAGAGCCGCCAAAGTGCTGAGTCGCTACGCCGGTTTTCCTGCCTTCACCATCCATAAGAAAATCTACCGCCAGCAACAGTTAGGCATAGAGGCGTTCTCGTTATGCGACAACCTGCATCGCAACACCCTCTTCATCATTGACGAGGCATCCATGCTGAGCGGCAATCAGGACAACCCTACCTTTGGTAGCGGATGTCTGTTGGACGACTTGGTACGCTACGTCTATAACGGACCCGGTTGCTCCCTACTCCTTCTTGGCGATGACGCCCAATTACCCCCTGTAGGCAGTATCAAAAGTCCTGCCCTCGATGCCGATTTCATGGCGCAGAATTATCAATTGTCAATTATCAATTATCAATTGTCCCAGGTTGCCCGGCAGGCCCTGGATAGCGGGATCCTGAGCGAAGCGACGAGGCTGAGGAAAGGGTTAGAGGATGAGAGAATGAGAGGATTAGAGGTGCAGCCGAACGGCAAGGATATCATCAAGGTACCTGGCGAAGAGGTCATTGAGACCTTGGAGCAGAGTTGGCGGGAAGTAGGCGCTGAAGATACCTTAATTATCGCGCGCAGTAATAAGATGACGAATCTCTACAACGGAGGGGTGCGCGCACGAGTCCTATGGAAAGAGGACGAACTATCCAACGGCGACCGGTTAATGGTCACTAAAAATAACTATTTCTGGACGGAGGCCTACGAGGACCTGGAGTTCTTAGCCAACGGCGACATGCTGGAAGTCGTTCGGTTAACCAACAGCCATGAGCTCTACGGTTTTCATTTCGCCAAAGCAACCCTTCGCTCTGTCGATTATAACTGGGAGATAGAAGCCTTGCTTTGGACCGATACGCTTACTACCGATAGTCCCGAAGCCAATTATACGCTGCAACGCGAACTCTTCTCCCGTATTGCTGAAGACTATCCGGAGATTCGCAATAAGAAAGAACTGATCAAAAAGATCTACGAGTCTCCCTATTACAATGCACTGCAAGTCCGTTACGCTTACTGCGTGACCTGCCACAAGGCCCAAGGTGGACAATGGAAGCATGTTTATATCGATTCCGGATTTACGGAGGAATGGATTAGCGGATTAGACGATACCGAGAAACGGGAATACCTCCGATGGCTCTATACTGCCCTCACCCGTTCCTCCGAAAAAGTGTACCTTTTACGATAAAATATTCTTTTTGCTAAAATTATTGTCCATATATTTGCATATATGGATTTTTTTTTGTAATTTTGCGGCCGAATTATGGACTATTATAAACGTATTAAAGGATAACAATATGTATTTCAAACATCTACATGCAATTATTGCTCTCACTGCGGGTGTGTTATTGGCCGGATGTCGTTCAGACATCGACCTGAAGAACATGGACCCGAAAGCAGAGGTAGAAATGGGAATGGCTTTGCCGGTAGGTAGTCTTCATCTGACGATGGGCGATTTCCTGGGTAACGACAAAGTAGCAGGTATTTCGGTGGATCAAGACGGTATCTTCCACTACATCAAAGATCTTGAGATCCCTACCAAAGACTACCACACCATCAACGTAGCCAACTACATCATCAAGGATGTGAATACCTTGGAGTTTCCGGTTGGTAGTAAGTTAGCCGGTTACGGTAATCCTCTTCCTGCTTCTCCGGCTCCCGTCATGCTGGAATTCGATCTGGACTTAGGCATGGAGGGTATCAACAATGATCAGACGCAAGAGCGTATCGATAGTATCTGGGTTACCGAAGCCCGGTTCTTCTCGAAGATCAACGTCACGTCGGATTTTGATCTGAAATGGGAGGATATCGTCAAAGTGGAATTGGAGTTGAGCGACCAGTTCCGCCGTCCGGAGGGTAAACTCATTGATATCCCTATTGCTGAATACGGTTACGATCAGGATATCCCTATCGACGTGAATAACTTCACGCTCAATTTCCTGAAGAACAGCAGTGACCCGTCACAGGGTACGGTGGATAAGATTCATTTCAAGATTCGTTTCTATGTCCAGCCTACATCGCCTGTTGCTTACACCGATGCCAGCCAATTCCGCTACAACCTGCAGGTACAAATGATCAACTATGATGCTATCTGGGGTTTCTTTGAGGCCGGTAACCAGATGCGTAACACCGATACCATCGCTTTGGCGGAGGAATGGCCGGAATGGAAGAACGTCAAAAAACTGAAAGTCCGTTTTGCGGAACCGCGTGTGGACTTCAATATCTCCCACCGTGTGGCAGCTCCTTTGATTCTGACCATCGATTATATCACCGCCATCGATTCTTTGGGAACCCCCGAACAAGCTACATGGGACGGCAAGACCTACAAACCCTTCTATCTGGCAGCTGAAGACAATGAGTACATCTCGCCTTTGGTAGAAACGATCAACGACAGTATCTTGCATCATAAATACTTCAACCATGAGGAAGGTCGAGGTCGTATCGATAAGTTGTTTGACGTTCGCCCGGATAGCTTCATCTATAGTTTCCACTTGGATGTAGATAAGACCGAGATGGGGAAAAGTCCATGGAATCAATGGAAGCAACTACGACTCTTGCATGACGTCAAGGTACGCGGAAATGCCACCTTGGATGTACCGTTCAAATTCAACGAGGGTACGGAGTTGGCGTACAAGTCCGTTATTACCGATGTGAATATCAGCCGTGTCTCGCTGGATTCGCTCTTGGCGGACGCCAAAGTGCTGGACACCGTGAAGACGAGCGACTTGAAGCTGTTCATCGTGGTGAAAAACCGTATTCCGTTTGATCTCGAAGGAAAATTCATTTTCTTGGATAAAGACAGCACGGACATGAAAATGCAGTTGGTGGAGAACGAGAGCGAGACCCACCTCCATTTCCCGGCTCCTAAGATGGAGCGTCCTGCCGGACAGAAATACGGTTACGTGAGTGAAGCTTCCGAGACAACATTCATCGTAAGCGTGGAGAAGAATGACTTCGATCGTTTTGCAGAGGTCAAGCAGATATTGTTCGATGCCTCCATCCTCGGTAACCCGCAGCCTTGTGTCATGGATACGGCTACGGATTTGACCGTTAAGATCGGCATCGCTGCCAAAGTAGATGCAGTATTGAATTTTACCAAAAACAATCAACAATAAGGAGGGCTGAATTATGAAAAAACGTATTATTCTTGCAGCCCTTGTGGCATTGATGACGCTTAGCGCCAACGCACAACAGGTGACGACACTCTATTTCTTGGAGAACGCCCCGATGCGTCATACCATTAACCCCGCTTTCCAACCGGTCAGCAACGGATACGTCAATTTTACACCGCTGGGTTGGATGTCCTACAGCATCGGTAACAACTCGCTTACCATGAGCGATGTCTTCTTTGTGGATAAGAATAAATCCAGTATGGCCTACGGTAAGACGATCACACCGCTCCACCCCGATGCAGACAAACAGGCGTTTCTGCGTCGTCTTCGCAGCATGACCTATCTCAACGGAGAAACAACCATCGGCTTTGTCAACTTCGGTTTTCGTGTGAACGATGTGGGTTACGTCACGATAGGTATCAACGAGCGTATCGAAGTAGGAGAGACCACGCCGAAGTCCCTCTTCCTCTTTTCCTTAGACGGAGGAATGAAAGATCTGAACGGCGGTATCAACACCCTTAGTTTCAGTGGAATGAGTACGGGTCTCACCGCCTATACGGAGGTTTCCGGTGGATATAGTCATAAGATTAACGACCAATGGACCGTCGGTGGTAAACTCAAATTCCTGTTAGGTCAAGCCTATGCCGGTGTCAGCACGAAGAATCTGGCTTTGGACGCCAATACCGAAGAATGGCGTTTGTATGGAGACTTGGCAATGAATATCGCTGCCCCTATCGACGTGGATTATTTGGCAAAGAACGTCAACGGCAAACAGATCAAGCAGGTTATCGACAACTTCGGCAAACCGGGCGGTATTGATCGCAATCAGTTGATAGACATGAGCGACATCCTCTCATTAGTTACCCCAGCGGGTTACGGAGCCGCTATTGACTTAGGTTTTACGTACAAGCCCATCGAGCAGGTACAGATCTCTGCCGCTTTGAATGACCTGGGTCTGATCTACTGGACACGCAGTACTTCGTTCAAAGCATCGGTGGATACCACCTTTACGGGTGTTGGCGTGATCGACTACGGCGATCCTAAATACCAGGATGAGAACGGTAAATTCTCCGGCGGTAAGGTATTGGATGAAGCGGTAAGTAACCTCAAAGGTCTGATGGACGGCGTACGTATGGGGGAAGGTAAGAGCGGAGCCTTGAAGATGATCTCCACCCGTCTGAACATCGGCGTGGACGCTAATTTCTGGGATAACCGTGTCGGTGTGGGTGTCGTATCGGCTACCCGCCTGTATAACGCACGTCTCTATGAAGAGATCACCATCGGTGCAGCTTTCCGTCCCGTTAACTGGTTTAATATTGCCCTATCCTACTCGCTCATGAATAACGGTAGGTACAGCAATTTCGGTGCCGGTTTGAGTTTTATGCCTTACGACGGTATCAACCTGACGCTGGCGATGGATTATATCCCTACCAGTTATGCCGGCATAGAGATGAACGGAAAGAAGATGTACGTCATCCCCGACAAAGAGAAGATGTTTAATCTCGCCATGGGCTTCTCCATCTGTTGGGGCAGCAACCGTAGGGACAAAGACAAAGACGGTGTATGGGATAAGTTAGACCAATGTCCGGATACGCCGCGTGGCGTAGCAGTGGACGAACAGGGTTGTCCGTTGGATGAAGATCATGACGGTGTTCCCGATTACCTCGACCAGTGTTTAGGTACGCCGCAAGCAGCTATCGGATTTGTGGATAGCGTAGGTTGCGTACTGGATACGGACGGAGACGGTGTACCCGATTACCTTGACCAATGTCCGAATACACCAAGCGCAGCATGGGGTCTGGTGGACGAACAGGGTTGTCCGAAGGATACGGATGGAGACGGTGTAGCCGATTACATAGACGCATGTCCGGATACGCCGAAAGAAGCCTTTGACCTGTTGGATGAATTCGGTTGTCCGTTGGATACAGACGGTGACGGTGTACCTGATTACCTTGACGAATGTCCTTATACGCCGCAAGCCGCTTGGGGCATGGTGGACGAGAAAGGTTGTCCGGAAGACAGTGACGGAGATAACGTACCCGACTACTTGGATGAATGTCCGGATTCACCGCTCTTGGCTATCGGATTCGTGGACAGCAAGGGTTGCGAACTGGATACGGACGGTGACGGTGTACCAGACTACAAGGATCTCTGTCCGCAGATTCCGGGTTTGACAGTCAACAAAGGTTGCCCGGAGATCAAACGTGAGGTACGTCAGTTGCTCCAGAAAGCAATGCAAGGTATCGAATTCGAGACAGGAAAAGCTACTATCAAACCGAAGTCCTATCCGCTCTTGGATCAGATTGCGCAGACCTTTATAGAGAATGAGAACTATATCATTGAAGTACAAGGTCACACGGATAACACCGGTAAGGCAGATAGGAACAAAGAGCTGTCACAGCAACGCGCTGACGCCGTCATGAACTACCTGACCAAGAAAGGTGTGCCGGCAGAGCGCATGAGCGCTGTGGGATACGGCCAAGAGCAACCTATCGAGTCCAATGACACCAAACAGGGACGCCAGAAGAACCGTCGTGTACAATTCGAGATCACGTTCGAAGAAGTACATATTGAGACCATTCTGGAGCATGCAGACCCGGTTGTAGAAGCTCCGGTAACAGATTAAATTTGAAACTTGAAATTATAAATCAAAAATATTTTGTATTATGGGAAGAGCGTTTGAATATCGCAAAGCAACAAAACTGAAACGTTGGGGTCATATGTCCCGCACGTTCACTAAATTAGGTAAAGAAATCACTATCGCAGCTCGTGAGGGCGGACCGGATCCCGACTCGAACCCTCGTCTGCGTGCACTCATTCAGCAGTGTAAACGGGAAAACATGCCGAAAGATAACATCGATCGCGCCATCAAGAAAGCGACCGATAAGTCTTCGGAGGGCTACAAAGAGATCAACTACGAGGGATACGGTCCGCATGGCATCGCTATCTTCGTAGAGACCGCTACCGACAACCACATGCGTACAGTAGCCAACATCCGTTCGTATTTCACCAAATTCGGCGGAACCCTCGGTACACAAGGTTCTCTCCAATTCCTCTTTGACCGCAAAGCATGCTTCACCGTGACGATGAAAGACGGCATTGATCTGGACGAACTCGAACTCGAACTCATTGACTTCGGTGTAGAAGAACTCGGTGTGGATGAAGAAGAGAACACAATCGTTATCTATTCCGACTTCAACGAAGCTGTCAACATGCAGAAGTACCTCGAGGATAACGGCTTTGAGATCCAGTCTATGGAGTTTGTTCGTATCCCGAATGACACAAAAGAACTGACTGACGAGCAACGTGAGTCTGTACAGAAACTCATTGATAAGATCGAAGAGGACGAAGACGTACAGAACGTATTCACCAACATGGCGGAATAAAGTTGAAAGTTTAATGTTGAAGGTTTAATGATTATTTCTGAATACTTTAAACTAACCGAGCGTCAGGCTGAGCAGTTTGCTCAGCTTGATGCGCTTTATCGAGATTGGAACAGTAAGATCAACGTCATCTCACGTAAGGATATTGATAACCTGTATGAGCATCATATACTCCATTCCTTGGCAATCGCCAAATGGATACCGTTCCAAGCAGGCACGACTATCTTGGATGTAGGTACAGGCGGCGGTTTCCCCGGTATTCCATTAGCTATCCTGTTTCCTGAATGTCAGTTTACATTGGTTGATTCCATCGGAAAGAAGATCAAGGTGGCAAGTGAGGTAGCTAAGTCCCTTGGACTGACCAATGTAGTCTGCAAGCAGGAACGTGTGGAAGAAGAGAAGCAGAAATTCGACTTCGTCGTAAGCCGTGCCGTCATGCCCCTACCCGACCTTGTTAAGTTAGTGAGGAAGAACATCTCTAATAATCACCGCAACGCAATGCCGAACGGTATCGTGGTTCTAAAAGGAGGTGACCTCAAAACTGAACTGGCTCCATATATAAAAACTGCAGAGGTTACCCCCTGCAGCGATTATTTCCGTGGTGATTGGTTTGAAACCAAACAAGTGATTTACTTACCTTTGTAATCACCCCACCTGCCAACTCTCAAGCGTAGCCGTCAATTCATCAAACGACTGCGCTTTTGCTTTGCTTCGTACCTCCGCTATCTGCGCATTGACAGCCGCATCATAAGTTTCTGCCTCCACATTACGGATTACGCCCAAAGCGATCGGTAACTCATTATCCGTTTCTGCTGCCACATTAACAACACGATCTTGTCCCATCAGACCTAAAAGTCGATGCAATGTCGGATCAGGCTGCGTAGCATCATGCGTCAGTACACGGGGATCATCTGCCGGCACAACAATAATCTTCGGAACAAAAGTCACCGGATCTATTTCTACTGCCAGACCCTTATCGTTCTCCTTACCGAAAATCATCTTTTGTCCGTGTTTCAAGATAATACTATGCTCTGCACGTTGCTCTCTGTCTGCGATCCAAGCATGGGTTCCGTTATTGAAGATCACGCAGTTAACGAGACACTCTACGATAGAGCAACCCTTATGTTGCTGCGCAGCTACCATACAATCGACAGTAGTAGGCATATCGACATCCAGTGTACGGGCAAAGAACGTACCGCCTGCCCCTAACACCAGTTGTGCCGGTACGAAAGGACGCTCCACCGTTCCGAAAGGAGAAGACTTGGATACAAAACCTTTGGGACTTGTAGGACTGTATTGCCCCTTCGTCAGACCGTAGATACGGTTATTGAACAGACATACATTCAAATCCACATTACGGCGTATCTCATGAATAAAATGATTACCACCAATCGCCAGGCAGTCACCGTCTCCGCTCATCTGCCAAACAGTCAATTCCGGATGGCTGGTCTTAACACCGGTAGCAATCGCACCGCCTCGACCATGGATCGTATTGAAACCGTAGGTATTCAGATAATGCGGCATTCGGCTGGAACAACCGATACCGGAGATGACAGCCACCTCATGCGTCGGGATACCAATCTGGGCCATCGCTTTCTGCAAAGCCATGCATATAGCGTGGTCTCCGCATCCCGGACAAAAACGTACGTATTGATCTGATTTAAAATCACTTGCTTGCATACTCTACTATCCTTTCTACAGCAAAGGGCTGTCCCATTATTTCATTATACTGTTCAATATTCAGGTCGGGGAATTGCGCGCGAAGATAAGCCGCAAATTGACCCGTGTTTAATTCGCACACGATAATGCGCTTGAATTGACGAAGCACTTCGTGCGTATTCTTGGGTAGCGGGCAAATATAATTAAACTGAACGAGCGCACAATTCAGCGTATCCGCAGCTGCATGCAGATGCCCTTCCGTACTACCCCATCCTACGAGTACCGTGTCTGACGCCGCATTGGCCTGCACTTGTACATCGGGTATCTGATTAGCGATCTGCGCGATCTTATGCTTACGTGCCAAAACCATCTTCTCGTGGTTAGCAGGGTTCGTAGAGATCGTACCTTTGTCGGCATCACGCTCCAAACCAATATTACGATGCTCGTATCCTTCCATTCCTGGATACGCCCAATACCGTACCCCACGTTCATCGCGCAAAGCAGGATTGAAATGACCTTTCAGTTCTTTCGGCACGCTCTGCGGCTTGATAGCCGGCAGTTCTGCCAATTTCGGTATTCGCCACAACGCCGTTCCGTTCGCCAGATAGGTATCGGTCAACAGAATCACCGGCGTCATATTCTCTAATGCGATCTTACATGCCTCATAGGCAAAGTCAAAACAGTTAGCACTGCTGGAAGCAGCCAATACTACCGCCGGACACTCGCCATTACGGCCATAGAGTGCTTGCAGCAGGTCTGTTTGCTCCGTCTTGGTAGGAAGACCCGTACTCGGTCCTCCGCGTTGTACATCGACCACCACCAAAGGAAGCTCTGCCATCACTGCAAGACCGATCGCTTCGCTCTTCAGGCTAAGGCCCGGACCGGAAGTAGTAGTACAAGCCAAGTCACCGGCGAATGCGGCACCGATAGCGGTACATACGCCGGCTATCTCATCTTCCGCCTGAATCGCCATCACATTCATGTCCTTGCGTCCCGCCAACTCATGTAAGATATCGGTGGCAGGGGTGATAGGATACGATCCTAAGAACAGATGTTTACCGGCTTTCTCCGCAGCTGCGATAAGTCCCCAAGCTGTTGATTTATTGCCTGCAATAGAGGTATAACGACCGCTCTCTTTCGGTTGTTGATTTGCCTCCAAGTGGATCTGACGAATACTCAACGCCAAGTTCTGACCGTAGTTATATCCGTCCACCATCACTTTGGTATTCGGTGCAATGAGAGCCGGTTTCTTCTTGAACTTATCCTCAAGCAGATGAATCGCTTCGTCCATCGGTTGGTCAAACAACCAGCATATAAGACCCAACGCAAACATATTTCGGCTCTTGAGGATCGATTTATTATCGAGACCGGATTCCTTCAATGACTCTTTGGTAAGCGTCGTCAATGCTACCGGAACGATCTGCACACTCTCCGGAATAGCCAACTCCGTAAAGGGGTTATCCGTTGTGTACTGCGCCTTCTCCAGATCCTTTTCAGTCATCGCATCGGTATCTACGATAACGATAGCATGATCATGGTAATGCTTGTTAATCGTACAAACCTTCAAAGCGGCTGCGTTCATCGCTACGATGACATCTGCCTTGTCTCCCGGCGTATAGACACCGGCACCTAACTGTACCTGAAAACCGCTGACACCACCTAATGTGCCTTGCGGAGCACGAATCTCTGCCGGAAAATCCGGCAAGGTGGAGATCTCATTGCCCAAGATAGCACTCAAAGAAGAAAACAGATTACCTGTTAACTGCATGCCATCTCCCGAGTCTCCACAAAATCGAACAACAATGTTTTTCACTGTAAACTATTTTTTGAATTTATTTTTCCTGTAAACCTATTCTTCTTGCCATAAACGACCCATCTGTCCAGTGCTACCAATACCGCAGGTACCACCGTAAGGGTCAGAACCACCGCCATGAAGGCACCTACAGCAAGACAACCGACAATATTACTGATCATCAAGTCATCAATGACCAATGCCATCGCACCAGGCCCCACAACCGTAATCAAACCAGACGTAAGAATCGTTCGTATCGACCCTCTATAAGCCGCACATACCGCATCTACCGGCAACATGGTCTTTCTGCTCTCCCGATAATAGTTCGCAAATAAGATTCCATAATCGATGGTAGCTCCCATCAAAATGGCTTGTACAATCAGATAGGCAAGGTATAACATCTGCCCCGATACGAACCCGGCTACTACCACATTCACATAGACAGCCGTCATTACTGTCACCACTAAGATGGTAGGCACGATAACCGAACGGAACGTAAGCGCCACAATCAGGAAAATAGCAATGATGGTTAATAACGACACTACGTTCATCTCATGATTAAAACCACCCCGCATTTCTGCGTACATCACTGACTCGCCTACATAATAATGCGCATGTGTCATTCGCGCGTCAGCAAGAGCAGTTAAGGTATCTACGAAATCATACGTAGCTTGTGATTCTTTAGGCAAAGAAGAGAGTACAACCAATAAGGAGTGCTTCTCTTTGCGAAGTTGTCCGAGACCTCCTTGCATCTGTTCATGCGCAGACGAAGCCTGTGCACGCACCGTATCCGGTATCATATCTGCCAAACGGGCATCGTACAACAAAGTGTCGCACACGAACGCAAGCAGCGGTTCTAACCCCAGACGCATGGTATCCGTATTCGAATGGACAGCACCGTAGTAGTCATACAGCAGGGACATCTGCGCCGATGTTACCGGATCGGACTTGACATCCGACAGTTTCATCAACCGTGCCAACTTCGTTGCCATCTGCTCTGCCGTATAGGTATGTCCACCAAATACCAATTCGGTGAACAACGCGGCCTGCATGTCTGCTTTGGACGGACGATGCCGCTTGGGTACCACCGGTTCTTCTTGAACCACTACCATCTGCGCACGTGCCGTATCCGTACTATGCAAGGTGCGTTGCATGTCTGCTATCGACTGTACAATAACCTCCACGTCCATCTCGGAAGGAGGAGTCGTCACCGTCTTGACAGGTACCGGAGGAGTAGCCATCGCTATCACCTCTTCCTCTGTCATCGGTTCCACTCCGAACGCTTGAAGCAGAATCGACATTTCCGACGGAGTAAGCGATGCATTAGCGTCCGCCAAATCCATCAGATAGGCACGTTGGGAGAGTAAGGTGCGCTGCTCGATGGAGATCATTCCTGCCAAGCCTTTCCGTTTGAATAAATCGTCCACCAACAGATGAACGTACTGGAGTGGCGTCATCTTCTTCGTTGCACCCGGAGCGTAGCCGTAAACCAGTTTCGTCTGGATAGGCGTAGATCCCATAAAGACAGACATCTCGCTTACCGACATCGGCAAACGAATCGCAGCTGTGTCAGTCAGTTTACGCATCTCTACGGTAATAGCCGAGGTCTGTAACGCATTGATACGCTCCATGAACGGCACTACCGCTATCTTATTAACTTCCACCGAAGGCATTGCCAACGTATCAACTGCTATCACTGGAGCCAATTCATTCGCCAACGGAGCTATCGTCTCACGTAGCAACGGAGTGATGGTATCTTCCGGTTCCTCTTTTTTCTCTTCTATGATTACGATAGGCTCGGGTTCTGGCTCCAGTGCCGGAACATCCAACATCGATTGCAGCGACTCTATCTGTGCCTTCATATCTTCATCCAGATAAGAGGCAAACATCGGATTCGTTGCTACATGCGAATGCAGGAAACGTGCGAAGTCCGGGAAAGAGAGACAGGACTCCGTTGAATCTTTCGCCTGCATATAATAAAGCAGACTTACCATCTCCGGGTTAATGACATCCAGCGCCTCCTGAGGTACCGTTGTTCCTTCCGGCATTAAGTCTTTGAAATCCGTCAACAGAGACCGTACGTGGTTCGCCATCTCCGTAGGCGTTAACGGCTGGGTCATCAATGTCGGATAGGCAATGACAGATTGAATACCGGGCTGCTCCAACAAATTATCCACCAAGCCATATATTGAATCCTCATCTTGCGTGTCATAAACTAACACAAAAGGATTCGGAGACGGGAAAATCTGCTCTATCTGTGACTCTGATTCAGCGGAGAAAAAGATCGTCGTATGACGGGACAGATACCAGGATGAGAAGAAAAGCACTACCGCACCGATAGCCATCGGCATCTTATGACGTGCCACAAAACGTGCAAATCGATCCGTAGCCGGTACATACGCTACTTTGGCAGTCTTGTTAATCGCTCTGCGGAAAAGCATCATCAACGACGGCATCACGGTGAAGGTACAGATAAGGGAACATAGCACACCTTTGGCCAATACAATACCCATATCGGTACCAATCTTTAGACGCATGAAACACAGCATCAATAAGCCTACAACCGTCGTGAAAGCAGAAGAAAGAATGGATGGAGCGGCTCTCTTAATCGCCTTGTTGGCCGCCAAGATGGCCGTCTCCCTATCGGTATTCTCCTGTTGTTCCTGTTTATAACGATTCAGCAGTACGATACAATAATCCAACGAGAGAACGGCTTGCAGGATAGGACCGATAAAATTCGTGGTGATAGACACCTCGCCTAACAGCATATTTGTTCCTACATTCAGCACGATGGCAAAACCGGCTGTCAGTAGAATAACGACGGGCTCAAACCATGACTGCGCCATCACAAACAGCACTACCATGATCAAAACAGCCGCAAAAATCATCACCGATATCGGTGGTGTGGCACCGTCTTGACTAGTCTCTACCACGCAATTTCCGCCAAACCGATTACTAATCTGCTTACCTAAAGCCTTCTGATTCACCGTCTTAGGCACATCCAGATCAAACAGTGTATAGGTGCTGTCTGCACTGTACCGATAAGTGACACCGTTCACATCCGGATAACCGGAAAGCAAAGTACGAATACCGGGAATTTCATTCGGACGCATACCTTCGAACATCACATGCACATCCGCACCGGACATCTGAGAAGTTGCCCCGAACTCTTCATTGATTACCTCCAGACCACGCTTCATCTGCGAGTCATCAGGAAGGTATTTGCTCATATCGTTATTGACGTTGACATAAAAAATCATGACGCCGCTAACAATAGTGAGCACCAAAGTAATAAGAAATAATATGTAGTGTCTGGATCGTTTCAACGCCCTACTCCACTATCGCTATCCTTAATTAAAATTTCCCATCTGCAGGAACGCAACCTCTTTGGGAGTGAGGAAACGCCATTTGCCACGACCTACATTCTTCTTCGTCAGTCCTGCAAAAGATACACGGTCAAGGTTCACCACCTTATACCCTACTTTCTCAAACATACGGCGAACAACACGGTTCTGACCGGAATGAATCTCTAATCCGATATGACGACGGTCTGCTTTCGGGAACTCGAGCGCGTCCGGGACAATACGCTCATCGTCCAGTACGACACCGGAGCGAACGATTGCCTCATCTACTTCGTCCAACTCACGATCCAGCGTAACGGCGTAGATCTTCTTCTTATGAAATTTTGGATGAGTTAATTTGGCTGCCAAGTCACCGTCATTAGTAAGCAGCAAGACACCGGTAGTATTACGATCCAGACGACCTACCGGATAGATACGCTCTGCACAAGCATTACGAACAATATCAATCACCGTATGACGTTCTTGCGGATCATCAGTAGTAGTCACTGTATTCTTCGGCTTGTTAAGCAGGATATAGACCTTACGCTCCCGACGTACCGGTTGATCATGGAAACGGATATCATCCGTCGGCAACACCTTTATACCCAGATTATCCACGGTTACTCCATTAACGGTAATTACACCTGCTTGGATGAAGTCATCCGCTTCACGACGAGAGCAAATACCGGCATTTGCCAAGTACTTATTCAAACGTACCGGCTTTGTCGGATCCTCTTGTTGCTCACGATATACCTGCTGTTTATGGGCAGAATACAAACCATTGTTACGTTTCGGTTTGGCTCCAAATGGTCTGTTAGGACGATCTGCATTAAATGAACGCTGAGGACGCTCAGCATTAAACGAACGTTGTGGACGTTCCGAACGCTCTCCCGCGCCGAACCCTCCGGTATGATTCTCTGCATCACGGTGGAATCTTGGACGAGCCGAAACAGGCTCCCCTTCTCTACGAAAACGCGGACGAGGCCGACGTTCTCCTTCATTGTTGGAATTAAACATGTTTTTTTTGAACATTAAACTTTAAACTTTTTCTCTTTTCCAAAGTAACTCTCCCGAGCTACGCACATGCTCGCGCACGCATAATAAAATAAGGTGAAAAGGCAAAAGGGGTATAAACCTCCTTTCACCTTTAACCTTTTGCCATTAGCCTTTATTAAGCTTCAGCTTGCTCGATAGCCAATTTACCACGATAGTAACCGCAAGACGGACATACAGTGTGGTAGATGTGTAATGCACCACAGTTCGGGCATGTTGCCAATGTAGGCGCCTTTACTACGTCATGCGTACGACGTTTCGCTTGTCTGGTGTGGCTTTGTCTTCTTTTAGGATGTGCCATAATTATTCAATAATTTTCAATTTTCAACTTTCAATTTTCAATTATCTCATCGGGTTCCGGTTCGTCACATAGGTGATCATGGAGGAGAAGTTCCATCTGCTTATTGCACTCACCCGCTTGGTGACTGTGAACGATCGGAATATTGATACTTACTATTTCATAGGCGAGCCAAGAGAGATCTAATTGGTAATTGGTCATTGGCGATTGGTCATTTTCCTCCTCATCAGACCAAATCTCCTGCTCGTCTTCTATTTCAAGGGGCATCGGGTCGAGGCACCTATCACACACAACAAATACAGTTCCATGAACCGCAATCTTGAGCTGATAGTCCTCCTCCCGGAGATTAAGCGTTGCTTTGCAAGCCACATTACCGCTTAGAATTTCAGACTTCTCTAATGCCTTAAAGAACTCGTCATCTAACTGAATATCAAACTGATGCGTACCAACCGGCAAACGCTTCAAGTCGATTATATAGTGGCTTTGCTCGCTCATTAACGCAAAATCGGGTGCAAAGGTACTGCTTTTTTTTGAATTATGCAAGTTTTTTTGCAAAAAAATTGCTTTCTACTTTTGACTTTTGACTTTCGACTATTTTAACAACTCTCAAATTGTTTGAGGAAACGCACATCATTCTCCGAGAACAGACGTAGGTCTTTCACCCTATATTTAAGGTTCGTGATTCGCTCAACACCCATTCCGAAAGCATAGCCGCTATATTCCTTACTGTCGATACCGCAAGCCTCCAGCACATTAGGATCCACCATACCACATCCAAGAATCTCTACCCATCCGGTACCTTTACAGAACGAGCAGCCGGTACCGCCGCAGATGTTACAACTGATATCCATCTCGGCACTGGGTTCGGTAAAGGGGAAATACGACGGACGCAAACGAATCTTCGTCTCTGGTCCGAACATCTCCTTGCTGAAATACAGCAATGCCTCGCGCAAATCTGCAAAGCTGACGTTCTTATCAATATACAAACCCTCTACCTGATGGAAGAAACAGTGCGCACGTGCCGAGATGGCTTCGTTGCGATAGACACGACCGGGGCAGAGGACACGGATCGGCGGTTTCTGACTCGTCATCACACGTGTCTGTACGGACGAGGTATGTGAACGAAGCAGTACATCGGTCGGCTTTTGAACACCTATTTCTTTCTCAACAAAGAAAGTATCCTGCATGTCGCGTGCCGGGTGCTCCGGAGCAAAATTCAACATACCATAGACATGCTTGTCATCCTCTACCTCCGGACCTTGTGCAATGGTGAAACCGATACGGGAGAAGATCTCCTCTATCTCTTCACGCACTAACGAAAGCGGATGACGGGTACCTAACGCAATCGGATCCGGCGTGCGGGTGAGGTCCAGTTTATCTTCCTCCGCCTTCTTCGCCTCGAACTGCTCTTTCAACTCATTAATACGTCCTTCCGCCTCTTGACGCAACTTATTGAGCAACTGACCCAATTCACGTTTCTGATCATTAGGTACGTTACGGAACTCATTGAACAAAGCCGTAATCTCGCCTTTCTTACTCAGGTACTTGATACGTAGCGCTTCCAACTCCTCTGCGTTGTTTGCCTTCAATTCTCCGACCTGCGCCATCAAGGCCTCTATATTCTCTTTTAATGCCATAATCGGTATTTTTTCAAAAAATCGTGCAAAATTACAAAAATTCTTGCATATATGCAAATTTTTCACTAATTTTGCAGCAAAAATCGAAATATAAATGAAGAAAACGCATTTTGCTTTGGTCACCGGTGCCTCTTCGGGCATGGGAGTGGAGTTCGCTCGTCAATTGGCGAAGAAGGGCTATAACCTGCTCATCGTCAGCAATGAAGAGTCCATCCATGAACGTGCCAAAGAATTACAAGCTACCTATCCGAACCTTGAGGTGATCGGATTAGTGCAAGATCTGGGGCAACAGACTTCAGCGAGTGAACTTTACGCCTATACTACCCGGCAGAACATAGAAATAGAGGTACTGGTGAATAACGCCGGCGTCTATCATGACAGAGACATCTTGGATGACAGTGAGGGGTTCACGAGTCTGATCATGAACCTGCATATGTACACGCCTGCCATGCTGTGTTACTTATACGGACAAGAGATGAAGAAGCGTCATAAAGGCTATATCCTCAATGTCTGCTCTGTAACCGGTAAGATGGCCGCTCAACGTCTGGGTACCTATGGTGGCACGAAAGCCTTCCTAAGTCATTTCACGCGTGCGTTGCATATCGAATTACGCAAATACGGTGTGCATGTGACAGATGTTAGTCCTGGTGCTGTCGATACCGGACTTTACTCCATCAAACCTGTCTTTACGAAAATCGGCAAATGTCTCGGTATCATCGTCAGTCCGCAAACCCTTGTCCGCAGAGGACTAAGAGCGATGTTCTGGGGCTGGGCAAAAACAACAGTGCCTACCATTTTCTGGCGGATGCTGTGTTTTATCATTCTGCTAATCCCCACATGGTTGTTAAGGCTCATAAGAAAACTCGGATGGTTCTAAAACCTCCGAGTTTTCTCTTTCACCTTTCGCCTTTCGTCATTATTTGTCGTGTTTATGCTCGTATAGCGCTTCCTCTACATTGATGATATAATCGCCCATCTTTTCCAATTCGAGGATGATATCCATGTAGTTGACACCGGTTGAGTAGTCGTACTCTTTTTCCGTAATATGCTGCATGTTCTGCATCTTCAGTTCGTCACGGAAATTATTGATTTCATTCTCCAAATTGGTCATATCTAAGAATTCGTCTTCAGTGATACTCTGACGCTCTAAAGCCTCCACCATCTTCACTTCTGCACTGGTAAGCAGGTAAATCATCATCTCCACATTCTTATCCTGATATTCCGTATATTTGACGTTGTTCTCATGCTTATGGCGGATATATCGGGACAGGTTATAATTCGCATCGCCAACTGACTCCAACTCACTTACGATACGAAGCATCTTATGCACCTCGTGTTTAGACTGCTCGGACAAACGACCATCTGCCACTTGGTTCAGGTATTGCGCAATTTCATACTCCATTCGGTCACAGATACCCTCATATTTCTCAATGCGGCTGAAGATCTTGGTAAACTGCGTCTCATCTTTTTCGCCATACAAATCATGGATCATACCTACCATGCGCTGTGTACGGACACCAAAGACATGTATCTCTTTCCATGCTTGGAGAATCGACAACTCGGAAGTGGACATCAGGCCACCGGAAATGAAACGTAACTGACTGTCTGTATCCCGTTGTTCCGGTTTGGAAGGAATGATCCAAATTACAAGTTTCTCCAGATATTTGATAAATCCTATCAAGATACAGGTATTTACCACGTTGAACGTAGTGTGGAAGGTTGCCAGAATGGCACTCAGTTTCTCCGGAGACATGCCTGCTTCAGGACGCTCTCCTGGTTCAAACGGTACGCCCCACAAGTCACAAACAAATCGCACAAAGGGACGGAAGACACATAATACCCAGACGACACCAAATAGGTTGAATACCAAGTGCGCCATCGCTGCACGTCTTGCTTGCACTGAAGCCGACAATGCCACTATATTCGATGTGATAGTTGTACCGATATTCTCACCCAACACCAACGATATACCCATATCTATAGGCAGTACTCCCACTGAACAAAGGGTCATCGTTATCGCCATGATAGCCGCCGAACTCTGCACGGCGAAAGTCAATATACCACCTACCAGTAAGTATAGGAAGTAACTTCCATACCCCCAACTGGACGTAGCATCAAAGAAATTCTGTACAGCCGGTATCTTGTCAAGGTGCATTCCTGTAGCGTTGATTTTCAACGTAGTTAGACCTAACAACAAGAGCGCCAGACCTATCAGGAAATCACCCATCGTGGCATTTTTCTTCGTATAAATGAGCGCGACCGCCAATACGATCATCGTATAGATGACATATTCCATAGGGAAGGAACCGCCACCCAACACCATGATCCATGCCGTGAAGGTGGTACCGATATTGGCACCCATGATCACCGATATCGCTTGTACAAGCGATAGAATGCCGGCAGAAACGAAGCTGACCGTCATAACGGTAGTAGCCGTAGATGACTGAACCGCTGCAGTGATGAACGCACCGGTTAATACACCGGAGAACCTATTGGTCGTCATCGTGCCGAGTACATTACTCAACTTGCTACCGGCCATCTTCTGCAGGCCTTCTGACATCACTTTCAGACCGTACATCAGCATCGCTACGGAACCGATAAGTGTGATAATTGATAGAACCAAATTCATATAAAATACAAATATCTAATTTCAAATCTTAACCATCGCCCGACTGTTAAACCCGTCAATATACATCTCCAGCGGTTTGTCCAGTCGTACATGACGAACAAGATCGGTCTCTTCCACCGCAGGGATTGCGTCCAGTACATCGGTATCTAACAGATCTTCCGGTCTTGCCCATGGGTCTATATTCATATAACCGACGTTAAACGACGTGAGGTTTTGGAAGAAATGGCTGCCTTGTGAGGGTTCAATACGGAAATTCTCCAAACTGCATTCCGCAATGGCTTTCGCTTCGCTGATATCTCCCCATACAACCGGTACACCCAGTGTAGGTATCTGAGATCCCCATCTTCCGTATCCGATAAGCAAATACTGCTTGCCTTCTTGTTGCATGCGTCTATTCCACTCTCGAATCGTTTGCGCCATCTCACGCGTACGCAATATATCAAAGGCATCCCGACGCACATAGATGATATCGCGTACGTCATCTATCTGACCGATACCGAGCGCATTGGTGGAACGAAGGAAAGCATCCGATTCGTCTATATTGTCCCAGTTTACATTGGCAGTCAGACTATCTGCCGAAATAGGCCGTATCTGTAGCACATGGAAGATCTGCGGGTCATGCTCCAAATTGATAGCAAACTCTATCTCAACCGGAGTCTTAATCTCTTGCTGCGCAATATCAAGTAATTGTTGTACGATAGCGGTAAGAGGGAAAGTGTTGAATTTCAATTGCTGCGCAAATGTCACAATCCTCGGTCCGTCCGGATAACAGGAATCCACAATGCGCATATTCTCCCGGTCATAGGTGGACGCTATAAGTTTCAAACTCTCAAACTGTCCGCATTCGTGAATCGGGATACGCTCCAAATTCACCGCATCATCGACGGATGTCTTAAAGCGTTCCGGACTAAGCGACAGCGCTAACATCGATTGTTGCGTCTCACGCATCGCCAGATCCACGGTAGATGTCTGCAATACATTTTTCGGATATTTGGGACTGAACCGTAACACCTGTTCTCCATCTACAACCGCCTTGCCCAAACCATAGGCAATCTTCACGATGCCATCCTCCGGTTTCTCTTTGCCTACCGGATAGAAATTGATACTACGCGCCACGCCGGAGATGACGGGGAAATAATAATTTTCTTCCTGCTCACCGCAAACCTCTTGTAGCACAATCGCCATCTTCTCCTCACTCGGCACATTTCCCGTAGAAACGATATACCCACGAGATGCAGCAAAATAGACGGACGCATAAACGGATTTCACAGCTTTACTCAGCATTCTCAACTGCTGGTCCTCATTCTCCGTATTAGGAATCATATAGGTGCTATAGACTCCCGCAAAAGGCTGATAATAGGAATCCTCTAACTTTGAAGACGAACGAACCGCAAGCGGTCTTTGGGTCACACGAATGAAATGACGTAAGGCTTCACGCAACTCCAGCGGTAACATCGCTGCCACAAACTCCGACAAGATCTCTTCGTCCGTCAGGTCAGCATTGATTACATATTGAAGTCCGTTGTCATGAATGAAACGGTCGAAATACTCCGTCGTGATGACCATCGTACGCGGCACAAAAACACGTACGTCCTGCCATTTGTCGTACAGATCGTATTTCTGTAACATATGGTTGAGGAAGGCGAGTCCTCTACCCTTTCCTCCCATCGCGCCATCACCACAACGAGCGAACCAAATAGTGTCGTTATAGGTGTCCGGCGCATATTTGGCTACAACACCGAGTGCTTGGTTGATGCGGTAATCGTGGATCAAACGAATATTCGTTTGTCGAATATGTTCAATGTCCGTCTCATCTTGAATCTTCAAAGCGCTGACAGGACGACCTACCGAGAACAAACCCCGTGCAAAAAGCCATTTGGACAAGTAGTTATTGTCGCTCAGACGCCGGAACGCAGCAGGAGAGATCGTCGATATGATGCGCTCAAAACCCTCCAAGTCTGACGCACGCGCAATCTCTTTGCCGGTACGTGGATCACGCGCAATGAAATCTCCAAAACCGAACTCCCGTTCGATATATTCGCTCACCTCCTGCAACAGGGTCTTGGATTTCTTGACCACAAAACCCACCTTGAGTTGACGAGCAATAGAGCGCATCGACTCTTGAGAACTCTGCATCAAGAACGGCATTGTCGGATTCTCTTCGCGAATAAGACGACATAAATCGACACCTGCATCGAGTTTTTCGCTGGACGCAGGATCGCCTTTATGAATGACAAAACCGATATCGGATATCACACCGATGATATTTTTGCTATACCTATGGTACAACTCCACTGCTTCGTCATAGCAGGTCGCCATCAACATCTTAGGTCGCGCACGTTTACGAAGTAACTGTTGCTTCTCATTTAGTGCATCGCGTATAGCAATCGTATTTTGCTGCAACACAAGTTTGTATAGCAAAGGCAGGTAGGTGGAGTAATAGCGAACACTGTCTTCTACCAGCAATATCGCCCGCACACCTTCATCCAAGATATCATGCTCGGCGTTCAAACGGTCCTCAATCAACTTGATGATTGCGATGATAAGGTCCGTGGAGTTATTCCAGTTGAAGAGGTAATCAATATACGAAGTATCCTGCTGTTCAATGCGGCGATGAACCTCTTTACTGAAAGAAGACAACAGCACAATCGGACATTCCGGTAAAAGAGTCTTTGCTTCTTTGGCAAAATCCCACACCTCATTGCCTCCTGCACTATAAACGACCAGTATCAAGTCAAAAGAGTCCTGACTTTCGACATTCGACTTTTGACTTTCGACTATATCTAGCGCTTCACGCGGTGTCTCTGCCCGCACGATGGAAGGCGGATTACTCAGATTGAGTTCCGCATATTCCTGCGCGATTTGCACGTCAATACGTCCATCCTCCTCGAGTGCAAAACTATCGTAGTTATTGCACACGAGCAGAATACGTCGCACGCGCTTCGACATCAATGATGTGTAGTTACTTTCCACTTTATACCAAACCTTGTTCTACCATGGAGTTCGCCACTTTCATGAAACCGGCGATATTGGCACCCTTGACGTAATTGATATATCCGTCTTCTTCGGTACCGTATTTGAGACATGCGGCATGGATGTCTGCCATGATCGTACGCAAACGTTGATCCACCTCTTCGGCGGTCCATTTCAGACGCATGCTGTTTTGAGTCATCTCGAGACCGGAAGTAGCTACACCACCGGCATTACTTGCTTTTCCAGGGCTATAGAGGATCTTAGCGCCTTGGAAGAGGGCGATCGCTTCCGGTGTACTCGGCATGTTCGCACCTTCCGTCACGCAGAAACAACCGTTCTTAAGTAAGTTCTCTGCATCGACTTTCTCAATCTCGTTTTGCGTAGCACACGGCATAGCGATGTCACACGCTATCTTCCACGGACGTTCTCCCGGGAAATACTGAGCTTGCGGATACTTGCTCACATACTCTTTGATACGTCCACGACGAACGTTCTTCAACTCCATCACGTACGCCATCTTCTCTTCATTCAGTCCTTCCGGATCATAGATAAAGCCGTCGGAATCACTCAGCGTCAAAACTTTCGCACCCAGACGCATCGCTTTCTGTGCAGCGTACTGCGCTACGTTTCCGGCACCCGAGATGCACACTTTTTTGCCTTCAAAACGCTCGTCACGAGTAGCTAACATCGCTTGTGCAAAATAGCAAGCACCGTATCCCGTGGCCTCGGGACGCATCAACGAACCGCCCCAGTTCTGACCTTTACCGGTCAGCGTACCTGTGAACTCATCCCTTAGACGTTTGTATTGACCGAACATAAATCCAATCTCACGGCCACCTACACCGATATCTCCGGCTGGGACATCCGTGTCTGCACCTATATGGCGCTGCAACTCCGTCATGAAACTCTGGCAAAAACGCATCACCTCGGCATCGCTCTTTCCTCTAGGCGAGAAATCAGAACCACCCTTGGCTCCACCCATTGGCAAGGTCGTCAAGGCGTTCTTAAAAGTCTGCTCGAAAGCGAGGAACTTCATGATACTCAGGTTCACACTCGCATGGAAACGGATACCGCCTTTATACGGACCGATAGCGCTGTTCATCTGAACGCGGAAACCGCGGTTGATCTGCACCTCACCCTGATCGTCCATCCAAGGCACACGGAACATAATCACGCGTTCCGGCTCCACGATACGCTCCATCACTTTCTGCTCACGCAGATAAGGATAGGCCATGATCATCGGAGCTACGCTCTCTACTACTTCTCTTACAGCTTGGTGAAACTCACTCTCACCGGGATTCTTTTTAATGAGTTCGGCCATAAAACCGTCCACCCATGCTTGTGTTTGCTTATCCATAATATAAATAAATCAAAATTACGGCGCAAAATTACAAAAAAAAAATTACATATGCAAGCACGCGCGATATTTTGTTATTTTTTTCTGTTAAAAATTTGCATATATCAAAAAAATTTCGTAATTTTGCAGCATGATTTGTTAAACTTTTAAAATTATAGTACTATGAACATGACCATTAATGCCGTAAATTTCGAGATGGCAGAGAAACTCGAGCAGTTTATTGAGAAGAAGATGAATCGTTTTGAGCGTCATTTGAACGGTAATGACAAAGTAGAGATTCGTATGTCGGTTATTAAGCCGCAGACCAATGCGAACAAAGAGGTGAAGGTTCGTATAGCCGGTCTATTCGCGGAGAAAACGGCCGATAGTTTTGAGGAAGCTTTGGACGCTTGTCTCAATGCCTTAGAGGGACAGTTAGAGCGCCGAAAAAACGCCTGATATACAATTGGATATAAAAAAAAGCGTCGTTTGACGCTTTTTTTATGCTTTCTTCTCTTTCCGGAAATGATTCGGAGTGAGACCCGTATGTTTCTTCGTATATTGACAGAAGAAACTGGCATTGGGGAACTCCATCTTCGCAGCGATCTCGTGGATAGGTAATGTCGTATTCCGCAAATAATGTTTCAACTCCGCTACCGTCATGTCCGCAATCCATGTACTGGCTGACTTTCCGCTACGCTCCTTGCATATCTCCGACAGATATTTAGGAGTAATATGCAATTTCTCTGCGAACCATTGTACCTCACGTTGATGCGGGTACTGCTGTAACAAACGTGTGAACTCATGGAACGTGTAATCACTTTGATTGACCGACATGCGCTCCAAATCCTGTGCGTCAAGTACCGCTAATTTATCCATGTAATTCAGCATCTCCATTGTAGCTCCCTTAGCAACCGCCATCATAATCTGATTGCGATAAGCAGAAGGTTTATCCTTCAGTTGCAATTCGAACAAATGGAAATAGGTATGGAAGAAGTCTATGCTTGCTTCACTCAAATGGAACACCGGGTGATTCTTGATATACTCCGATTTAGCATACCAGTTTGGTTCTACACGCATGTGTTCATACATGATCTTCTCAAAGATTTTTGCATCAAAAGTGATTTGCATGAACTCATAATCATCGGAATACTCATACGGACCAAGTTCAATATCAAACGATGGAATACGCACAAACAAATCATCTTTGGCAATGCGCACCATCTCTCCTTTGTAATATACATCGATATGACCGGCTTTACACAGTATCACCGTCATACCCGTTTCTGAACGTGTTTCTCTACATACGCGGAAACCATCCACATCCGTGGTTAAAAAGATAGAATCAGTAAATAAAGTCATACAAATACAACATTTCAGGTTAAATTCGGATGCAAAATTACAATTTTTTTTGGAAACATACAAATTTTTGAGCCATTTTTTTGTTTATTTCGTGTTTTTTTTGTAATTTTGCACCAAAAATTGAAAGTATCATGAGAAAATATGTCTTTTTTGCGTTAATTGCGCTAATTTTGACTGCGTGTGGTAACAGTAATGAACGTCTCTTAACTTCCGCTACCGGTAGTATCTACGATTGTCTGGTGGTCTGTGATGCTTCGCTCAAGGATCCTATCCGTGCTACGATGGGCGCGGAGATGTATGGATTGCCGCAGGAGGAATCAACGTTCACCGTGTCGTATGTGCCTACGGAGCAATTCGATAATCTGGTGAAGGGTTCCCGTAATATTCTGCAGGTGGATATCAACCCGAATCGATACACGCAGGTCAAAACCGGTATGAGTCGTGATGTATGGTCCAAACCGCAAGCGATGGTACATATCCAAGCGCCTAACAAAGAAGCGTTTTTGGAGTATTGGGCTACAAATGGAGAAAATATACGGGATTGGTTCATTCGGGAGGAGTTGGCACGCCAAATCCGTTTCTATCGCGCCAATACCAATAAGGACGCGCGCGCAATACTCAATAAACAGGGCTACGACATGCTCATTCCGGAGGACTTCATGCTAATTAAAAATGAGAAAGTAGCCATCACAAATCACCATACGGCGCAAGCAGATCGGAAGAAATCACAAATCACCAATGACAGCGTAGCTGTCCTTTGGTGCTGCAATAACAAAGGTCCGATGCGCAAAGATATCCTGGTTTATTGGTATCCTTATACGGCACAAGAGCAGTTCGACAATGCCTCTATCACGCGCATGCGGGACGCTGTGGAAGGGCCGCTGATTACAGCACAAGTGCCCGGCAGTCATATGGGAACGGAGTATAAGTATTTCCCGCCTGTCAGTAGGAACGTAGCTGCCTTACGGGACACCACTGGCGGTTTCTTTGCGGTAGAGACACGTGGTCTTTGGCGTATCTTAGACGGCGAAGCGATGGGCGGCCCGTTCGTCAGCCTTACCCGTCTGGATCAAGTGAACGGCTACGTCGTAACGGCAGAAGTATTCCTGTACGCTGCAGGACAAAAGAAACGCAATGCAACACGGCAGTTGGAAGCAATACTCTATACCTTAGAGATGCCGAATGAACGCCAGCGATGAAGACCATATAGGCAGTTAGCACACCAGAATGTGTACTGCGCTGCCATGCAGTAGTCTCCGGCACGAAGCCATAGGATTACACTAAGGATATCGACCGCCAACCAGATGAACCAGTGCTCTCGATAAACCAAAATCATCAGTACCTGCGCCACTAGTGCAGGTATTGTTGTAAAAGCATCTAAATACGGCTGCGTATCATCGGTCCACGCCTTTAATCCCCACCCTGCCAACACAGACACTAGCAACGTAGCGGATAGAAGGAGCACAAAAATACGCCCTGATAAGGAACGGGTACGCACCGTTTGCGTGTCCTCCTGAAGACGTCGTTTCCATGCAAAAACACCATATGCCATCGTTGCAAAATAGTATGCATTAATGGCGACTTGACCGTACAACTGTTGCTTCAAACTGATGTATAAATAAATCGCCACTTGCGAGAACCCGAAGAGGTACATCCAAATCTTCCCTTGTGCGGTCAGACAAACCGAACAGACTCCCAGACAGCCGCACAACAAGGACACCCATGGCATTCCGGGCATCAAGCAATACGTTACGATCTGAAGTAATAGACCGAACGCCAAAAAACTATAATCAAACCACTTACGGGAAATCATTTCTTTTTCTTGTCGGCAGACGCCTTACGCAGTTCTGCCGGTTTAGCTTTCGTTTGCGGGATAAGCGTATAATCCCACTCTTCCTCAAAATCCCAATTGGACTTTGTCTGCACTTTCTGCGGGAAGTAATATACCGGTTCCGGTTGCCGCTTCTCTGCCCAAGAACCCGTCGTCCACTTGCCGTCTCCGTTCAGATCCAGATACATGCGGATATAATAGGTGTCCGGCTTGAGATACTCAAACAACGCGCCATCTACCGCTGCAGGCAATTCACGAACCACTTCATCGCTCTTATTCATCAACTGAATACGTGCTTGAGGCGGACATTCCGGTGTCAGTTTCACACGTAATGTCGAATAGTCAGCAGGTGTCTTCAATTGTAATGCGTACGTACCGGCTATATGACTAATACCGTATATATCATGCAAAGCCGCACTATCCAGACGCAACTCATATTTCTTTCCAGCCTCTAAAACGGCTGCTATCTGCAGGTTCATCGGGAACGTGTCGTAAGGAAGCAAGGTAAAAGGAATCTGCTTATAGATTGAATCAATCTTTTCAAAAAGATGCATCGAGTCACGTTCTATGGTAGCCAAAGGCGTCGAACAAGTGATACGTAACGTATCGTATATATCAAAGTTATTCCTTGCGTTTGTCTTAAGATCCAAACGCCGGTTCCGATTCTGTCTATCCAACGCTTCACGTGCTTTAGCAGACAAACGAGGTGCTCTCCAAATGGCACGCAGCGTATCCGAATACCACTCTAAACGATATAGACTATCCGTTCGACGGTAACGAGCCTCGATAAAGAGTGAATCAATACCGATAGATGCGCTATCCAGCAACCACCACGTGATCGTGTCATTATGCATCGAATAGCGAGTGACATAATGCAGACTGTCTGTCAGCGGACGAAGGTCCGGTAGGCTGTCCGGAGCAGAGGAGAAGATAAATTGTATCTGATGTTGCTTCTCACGGAGCGTGCGTTGCAGATATAGTTTTTGCTGCTCTTCATAAAAAAGGAATAGATTTGTTTGCGGATAAACGGGTTCGGGTTGCACGCTGTCCACAGCAATCGAGTCCGCAGGGATAGAGTCTAATTCATTCATCCCTTCATCCGTTAATCCACTAACCATTATAACCTCATCCGCAAAAGCCAAACCTTCACCTGCACTAAACCGGTAGTCTTTACTCATCTCCTCCAATGCATACAAGCGGTACGTACCGGGATGGATATTGCCTACCCGGAAACGGCCCGCCGTATCCGTTCGGGCAATACGTGCAAAGGGTTCGGTCGTAAATGCCGAGTCCTCCAGATTACTGTGAATACCTACAATGATACCATCCAAAGGATTCAAGTTCGAGGCATCATAGACTCTTCCTCTCGTCTCCAGAGTATCAATCTCAGGACCCGTAGAGAAATAGAACGAATAGCCATGCAGAGGTATTTTTTCTCGATAATCACATACGGCATCGCCAAAATCGATGGTATAGGTGGTACTGTCTTTGAGCGTGTCTTGCAGCAAAACGATTAATTTCTTACCACGTGCTTTGACATCGGGCGGGTTCTGTTGCGGAGGGGACATCAGTAAGTTCTGCGCTACATTATCCAACTGGATATATTCATTGAAAACCACTTCTATCTTCTTTCCCTTGAACTCCAAAGCTCCCATTACCGGTGTACACTCCAAGGGTACCGGAGGAATCGAATCCTTCGGTCCGCCTTGCGGGCCCACACCGCGATTGGCACAACTCGCCAAAAGAAGAACGATAACCAGTAAGTTATAAAGTCTTAATCTCATAGTTCTCTGCAAGGAGGAACGATATCACCTGCGGTAAGACCGCCAGCATACGTTCATTGGATTTAAGGGAGTCATGGAAGTTGATGATACTTCCCGGTCGTACATTCCGTCGGATCTGTTTCAACATCTGTTCCGGCGTACGCGTTGCCTCATAATCCCTTGTCAATATATCCCAATAAATCAACCGATACCCTTTCTTATGCAACGCTATTCTCTGTCGCAGCGTCGCTTTCCCGTACGGCGGTCTAAACAGGTCTGTGTGCTGTGTTCTGTCATCTGTCAGCGAAGCGGTCTGTATTCTTTCTGCGCAGCGGTCTGCATTCTCCATGTACACATCGAATGGCGTCTTCCATCCTTTAAGATGATTATACGTGTGATTACCTATCGCATGACCGCCTTTGACCACCTGCTCAAACACCTCCGGGTGCTTGTCGATGTTCTCGCCTACCATAAAGAACGTTGCCTTCACGCCATAACGCTCCAGAATCTCCAATACCTTTGGCGTTACTTCGGGAATAGGACCGTCATCAAAGGTCAAATACACTGCCCTACCCGTACGGAAAATACCATACGGGTAGAGCCAATGCCATATATCTCGGAATTTTACCAAGCTAACGAAGAAGCTCCTAAGATAGCCGCGTCGCTGTCTTTGAGGTTCGAGATGGATACAGGAATCTTACCTTTCCAGATCGGCATCAAGTTCTCTTCCATCGCTTCACGAATCGGATCCATGATCCAGTGACCCGACTTGGTCAAACCGCCAAACAGGATGATTGCCTCCGGGCTGGAGAAATGCACATAGTCTGCCAACTTCTGACCCAGCAGATGACCCGTATAATCGAAGATCTGCTTTGCTACCAAGTCACCCTTCTCTGCAGCATCGAATACATCTTTGGAAGTGATATGATCAATGTCTGCCACTTGACGAAGCAAGGTCGGTTGAGTGGTACTCGTCACGATCTCTTTCGCTGTGCGCGCTACACCCGTCGCCGAAGCATACGCCTCGATACAACCGCGTTGACCACATCCGCAGAGACGACCGTTTCCGGAATGGTCAATCTTACAGTGACCCAACTCACCGGCAAAACCGTCATGTCCGTACAGCACCTTTCCGTCGATCACGATACCCGAACCAACACCAGTACCCAACGTGATGACGATGAAGTTCTTCATACCACGTGCCGAACCGTAGATCATCTCTCCTTGTGCAGCAGCGTTGGCGTCGTTGGTGATGGTGCATTTGACACCCATGCGCTCACTGATCAGTTTGGCAAAAGGCACAACACCTTTCCACGGCAGGTTCGGAGCCTGCTCGATGCAACCCGAATAGAAATTACCATTCGGAGCTCCGCAGCCGATACCTACAATATCCGGCATACTCAGACCTTCATCGGCTACCAAACGACGCATGCCTTCACACAGCACGTCGCAGTACTCGTCAATATCCGGATACTGTTGCGTAGGAATAGAATTACTGCGAAGAACCTGACCGTCTTCGTTTACCAAACCGAACTTGGTGCCTGTACCACCTAAGTCAATACCTAATGCGTACTTTTTCATAAATATTATCTTTAAACATTAAACGTTCAACATTAATCTACTTTGATATCTTTGTTAACATTCTTACTACCTATCAGCGCATAGTAGAGGATGTAAGCCAAAGCGGCTATTAAAACGATATAACTTAAGGTAAATCCAATATGATCGGCCACCAAACCCTGGATGAACGGAACGACACCTCCACCACAAACCAATACCATGAAGATACCGGAAGCGGCAGGTGTGTACTTACCCAAACCTTCTGTGGACATATTGAAGATTGAACCCCACATCACGGATGTACACAAGCCACAAAGGAACATGATCACCATACTAACCGGCACCATTGTTCCCTTAATCATAATGCCTATAGAAGAAGGAATAAACATTACGCAAAGCAACATGATAATCGCCAGGGATGACACTACTGTCAACATCTGCTTACTGGAAACCTTACCGCCAATTGTTCCACCGATCAGACGACCGAATAACATCATTAACCAATAGAAACCAATCAACAAACCGGCTATACTTGCCTGAAGGCCCAAACCGGCGACTGCTTTGCCTTCACGTACATTAACGGCGGCATTGTAGTTATCCTTACTAACCACTTTCTCTTCGTAGTCTTCTACTTTCATTTCTTTTGCTGCATCATCAGCGGCTTTACATTCTGCCAGATAATCCGCATCATTTTGCTGTTTCTGATACTCATCAATAGTCAATTGGGCTTGATCATGATTGTATGTGGTCATATAGAGATTCGCAATATTCGGAATTCCTACTTCTACACCTACATAGAAGAAGATTGCAATTGCACCAAGAACAAAATGGCGGAACGACATCGGTCCGTGAGGATCTTTCACTTTGTTTCCACTCAGACGAGCTTGTTTTTCTTCTGCCGTCTCCATATGCGGCTCAGGAATATTCGTGAAGAAGATCACTACCGCAGCTAATGCAAATACCACCATCGCAATGATCATCACCGGAGCTGCATCACTTACCTTTGCGTATTTAATAGCACCACCTACTAAATAACCGACCAAAATCGGAGCAAGCGTACCACCAATCGAGTTACACGAACCTCCGAATTGGCAAAGTTGATTACCTTTCTTGCCACCACCGCCAAGCGTGTTCAACATCGGATTAACCACCACGTTCAACATACACATTGAGAAACCGGCTACGAAAGCTCCGGCTACATAAACCGCAAACGATTCAGCAGGTCCCGAAATCCATTGAATAGCCACACCGATAAGACCTACAATCACCGCAGCCAAAGCCGTGAACTTATACCCTTTACGTTTGAGAATGATTCCTGCCGGAATTCCCATGCACGCATAGGCGATGAAATTCGCCAAAGTTCCTAACTGAGACAGTGCATTGCTTACACCGAATTGATTTTTCACAATTACACCCATCGAACCGGCTAAGTTCGTTACAAAGGCAATCATGAAGAATAGCAAGAACATCACCGCAATCGGGAGAATGTTCGATTTGTTTTGTTTTGCCATAGATTAAAGATTTTTTTGTAAAAAGATGATTATTTTTTGATGTAAATGAGCGGAGTTATTTCCTTTTCTCAGATGATGGTTGTCATCAGGATATAGTTGCATCTCAAACTGCTTGTTTTCTTTCACCAATGCATCGATATACTGCATAGTGTGCTGCACATGCACATTGTCATCTCCCGTACCGTGGATAATCAACACATTGCCCGTCAAGTCGGCTGCTTTGTTGAGCAACGATGCCGCTTCATATCCGCTGTCATTAACCTGCGGACGACGCATGTAACGCTCCGTATAACCCGTGTCATATAAGCGCCAATCGGTCACCGGAGCTATTGCCACGCCCGCCTTGAACGGATGGTTCTTCATACTCATCGTATAAAGCGTCTCGTAACCGCCGTAACTCCAACCGAGTATCGCCATGCGGTCACCGTCTATATCCGGACGCTTGGCCATATACTCAGCGGCCGAAATCAAGTCCTCCGCCTCTTTCTTTCCCATACGCATATAGGTCTCATTGCGCCATGCACGACCCCGGTTATCCGATCCTCTCGTATCCACAATCAGCACCGCATAGCCCTGCTCTACCAACGCATATTCAAAATTCTTCCGCCATCGGTTCAGCACACGCTGACTAGCCGGACCTGAATAATGCATCACGACCAAAGGCATCTGTGCTCTGTCAGCGGAGCGGTCTGTGTTCTGTGATCTAAGAAGCATCGCTTCGAGGCCGTTGATCCGCATCAACTCAGGTTCGGGAAGCTTATTGGCTTTCCATGCCTCACGCACTTTCGCGTTATCTTCCAATACCCTTTCCTCTTTGAGTGAAACGGTCTTTCCACTTTCGACTTTATACAACACATATCGATTCGGAGTGTCGAACGACTGATAGCAGAATACGGCTTTCTTCCCGTCCTTGCTGAATCGTGCGCTGTGCATTCCTTCTTCAGCGGTCAGTTGGGTAATCGTACCTTTCTTGATATTGAGCGCATAAATCTGCCTGGTACTCGGTGTCGGAGCTGCCTGATAATAAAGCGTCTGGGCCTTCTCGTCCACCGCATAGACTGCCGTCACATCGATACCGTCAGGCGTCAGACGTTTTTGCTCAAAGCCTTGGTTATTATACAGATATACACTTCTCCAACCGTCTTTCTCACTCAGCACAATGAACCGTCCGTCGCTTAACCATTGCCACTCGTCGAACAGGCTGTAGTCCATGAAACAATCCTTACTCTCCTCCGTATAGATAACCTGCGAAAGGGTCGATTTGGCATTGCATTGCAGTACCTCCATCTTCGTCTGGTCTCTATTGACGCGCAACACCATCAGATTTCCGTTCTCCCATTTCAGACGAGGGATATAGCATCCTCTAACCCTCTCATCCTCTAATCCCTTCATCTTCTGCAACGCCTTCGTGGACAGGTCATACACCCATACACTCGCTTTCGCATTCTCACAACCCGCCTTCGGATAACGAAGACTCTTCTCTATAGGATATTGTAAATAAGTCTGTGCGCTGTGTTCTGTGTTCTGTGTTCCTAAAAACTCCTGCCATGCAAATGTAGGTACCTCCCGTTCGTCCAACCGAACGAACGCCAACTGTTTCGAGTCTTCCGACCATGCATACAAAGCCGTTGTTCCGAATTCCTCTTCGTATAACCAGTCGGCCACACCGTTGATGATATCGGGATTCTCATCTTTGGTTACCGCTATTTCCGTACCGAAATCCGCCTTATGGATATACAGGTTATTGTCTTTTGCAAACGCCACATACCTTCCGTTCGGACTCATCTCGACATCCCGTACCTGCTCAAAACCCATACCGGCTCCGAGTTGTTTACGCGTACGACGCATCGTGTCCAGCACGTACCAGTCTGCCACTTCCGAATGACGGAAGATCTTCTGCTCGTTCTCTTTCTCCAACCGATAACGAGTGCACACCATTCCATCATTGAGCGAAGCGCTCACTCTATCATTCAGAATACTGTCCTGCTCCGCTACACTCAGCGTCTTTGCTTTGTATTCACCGGACAAGATACCGGTCAACACACCTACTATAATTACTAATCCTTTCATCTCTAATCCCTAATCTCTAATCCCTAATCTCTTCACTCCGTTTTCTATAATCAAGTCATACGGTCCGAACGGGAACCGATAGATGCCTTGTATGGCTTTCTTTGGTCCGACTTCTTTCGATTGTTCCAACCCTAATCCATACGCAGGATAACAGGTATAGACCGGTTCCTCCGGCATGTTCGACAGGTCATACAAGACCGTCGGACTAACCGTCAGATCATTGGTCAGCACTAATTTTGTCTTCGGTTCATCATCTAATGATGCCGCAAAACTCTGCCACAACACGTACGTACTCCCATTCTGCACGATGTACAATGCCGTCCGCGTTCCGTCATGATACACACACCATTCCGATGCCGCATCATAGACAAGCTGCGTACCCGTATAACCGATATAGGTCTCACTCAACAAATGCATCAGTGTTGCTTTCGTACCCGTCCCATCGAACGCTAGATAGTAATACTGATTCTCATCGTTCAAGTTCACCTTCGTCGGATACATGTTTCCGTCTTCCACCATTCCGCTCAGCGCCGTACCGTCCGCCGTATTGGCATAGATATAAACACCTGATTGGATGTCCGTTGCCACACATTCCTCCATAGACACATGATAGCGATACACAGCCCAAAGGGTCTCGTCCTGGTGCGGATAATACGTTCCGGCAGGAATGATTTCCGGCGGGACTGTGGTCTGCTGGAAGGCAGATCCGGACCATCCCACAAACGCCCAATGTTCCTTGTCTTCCATCTCCGGCAACTCCACTCCGCTGCCGCCTACATCCTCTGTCATCGTGTCGAACACCTCGTCTCCGCTCATCAAGGTCACCATCCGTGCGGACACATTGGCACATTGAAACACATATTTCTCGATATACAACGAATTGGTGGTTCCGATCAACTGTATCTTCACTTGATTCACTTCCTTACACGGTTTGGCGATAATCCGTATCGGATGGAAGTTATCTTTGTCGTACGAACCAACCCACTCTTCCAGCGTACCGGACTTGGTACTCACTACATTCCCGTTCACGAAGGCTTTCAACTCACCTCCTCCTGCCGATTTGTTCGAACGCACATATACATCCGTGGACTGGATCGTGAGACCGTCCAAACCGCTTACCACCAAGGTAGCTGTATCGTTTGCACGCACCGTTCCTTTCTGATACGTACAATGGTAGGAAGCCTCCATGCTATACGGCCAGGTACCATCTGCGGTAACGGTGTTCTTGTCCTTCACGGTGAAGGTCATTACGGATAATATGAGCATCAAAAAATGCATAAGTGCACATAATTGGGCTTGCAAAATTACAAAAAAAATATCGAATACCAAAAATGCAAATTAAAAAAAATCGCAAAACAACTCTTTTTCTCACTTTTTTAGAAAAAAATGCGCGCGTACTTGCGTATGTAAAAAACTTTTTGTAATTTTGCACGCTTTTTGTGAAACGGAAGCAATCAGAAAAACTAAAATAATTTATTAACTTATGCAAACAATCAAACTGAAACGTGGTTTGGACATTCCTTTTGAAGGACAAGCGGCGCAGACGCTGGGTAGCGTTCGTCGTCCGGAGGTCTTTCATATCGTGCCCGACCATTTCGCCGGCATCACCCCGAAACTGATGGTGAAGGAAGGCGACGCAGTGAAGGCGGGTTCTCCGCTCTTCCACGACAAAGCGTTTGAGGACATGCTGTTCACATCCCCTGTATCGGGTACCGTTAAGGCAATCGTCCGCGGTGACCGACGCAAGGTGATGGCGATTGACATTGAGGCAGACGCTGCGATCCGGTATGAGAAGTTTGACACGAAGGAGGACCCGAAGGCATTGCTGCTTAAGTCCGGTCTCTGGGCGCTTATCAAACAGCGTCCGTACGACTGCATCGCGTTGCCCGACAAGACTCCTCGCGCCATTTTTATCTCGAGTTTTGACAGTGCGCCATGTGCCCCGAACTATGAGTGGGTGCTTGCAGGACAACTGCCTACCTTACAGGCTGCCGTCTCTGCACTCAGCACCATCGCTCCCGTGTTCGTAGGTATCAAAGCCGGTGCACGGGCTACCGAGTTCCGTGAACTCAAAGAATGCACGCTCTTCGAAGTGGCTGGGCCGCACCCTGCAGGTAACGTAGGTGTTCAGCTGAACAACCTCGCTCCGCTTGCCAAGGGAGAGACCGTCTTCACGATCAACATCCAGGACCTCGCCCTCATCGGCCGTCTGTTCCAGAAAGGTATCGTGGACATGCAGAAGAAAGTAGCGCTCACCGGTCCGCTTGCGTACGGACGTCAGTACTACAACGTGCTGCCCGGCATGCCGGTTTCGGCTATCTTCACTTCCAACGTACATCGTGAGTGTACCTGCCGCTTCATTGCCGGTAACGTCCTCAGCGGTCACCAAGTGAACGAAGATGAGATGATCTCCATCTATGACAACCAGTTCACCGTCCTCGACGAAGGCGCAGAGAACCACGAGTTTATGGGTTGGCTGATGCCGCGCTTCAAGGCTTTCAACTTCGGGTTCACCGATCCTGCCAAGATGCTGGACAACGGTATCACACGTTGGCTCTTCGGTCCGAAACGTTACCAATGGGACGCTCGTCTCAAAGGGGGACGACGTGCTATCATCGTCAGCAACGAGTATGACAAAGTATTCCCGATGGATATCTATCCGGAGTATCTGATAAAGGCGATGATCGCAGGTAATATCGACCGGATGGAAGCTCTCGGTGCTTACGAAGTGGCACCGGAAGACTTTGCGCTCTGCGAGTATGTATGTACATCCAAAATGCCGTTGCAGGCTATCGTCCGCACCGCATTGGACAATTTAAAAAAGGAGATTGAGTAATGGAAAAGTTCTATCAAATCTGGAAGAAGTTCGGTAAGAACTTCGAGGAGGGCGGTAAACTGGCTAAACTCAGCAGTTTCTACGACGCCTTCGATACCTTCCTGTTCACTCCGCAAACGACAGCCAAACGTAACGGTACCCACATCCATGACGGTTCGGACTCCAAACGCACGATGATCATCGTGGTGCTGGCGCTTGTTCCGGCGATGCTCTTCGGTATGTTCAACGTCGGCTACCAGCACTTGGATGTAACGGGTCAACTGCTCAACGGCATGACCTGCGCCTTGTTCTGGAAAGCACTCGGATTCGGTATCTTGGCTGTTCTGCCTTTCATCATCGTCTCATACGCTGTCGGTCTGGGTATCGAGTTCATCGTAGCGCAGATCAAGCATGAAGAGGTTGCAGAAGGATTCCTTGTAACAGGATTTATCATCCCGCTTATCGTACCGATCAATACGCCACTCTGGCAAGTAGCTATCGCTGTTGCGTTCGCTGTCATCTTTGCCAAAGAGGTATTCGGCGGTACAGGTTATAACATCTTCAACGTAGCACTCATCACCCGTGCGTTCCTGTTCTTCGCTTATCCGAGTCATATGACCGGTAACGAACCTTTCGTTCGCGTAGGTGGTACATGGGGATGGGACGGTGGTGTGGACGCTGTAGCAAGCGCTACCCCGCTCACCCAAATGAGTACAGGCGAAGAGTTGCATATCCGTTTCTGGGATCTGGTGAACGGTCTTATTCCGGGTTCCGTAGGTGAGACCTGTATCTGGGCAATCGCGCTCGGTGCACTCCTTCTCATCTGCACGGGTGTAGCCAGCTGGAAGACGATGTTCTCCGTCTTTGTCGGAGGTGCGTTGACTGCCTTCATCTTCAACCGGTTCGGAGCTGCGGACAATGCCGTTGCACAGTATCCTTGGTACTGGCATCTCGTATCCGGCGGTTTCGCGTTCGGTGCGGTCTTCATGGCAACCGATCCTGTCACCTCCGCTCGTACCGAGTGCGGTAAATGGATCTACGGTTTCCTCATCGGTGCTGTGGCTATCGTGGTACGCGTACTCAACCCGGGTTATCCCGAGGGCATGATGCTCGCTATCCTGCTCATGAACGCTTTCGCTCCCCTCATCGACTGGTGTGTCGTTCAATCAAACATTTCTAAACGCGCGAAGCGCTCAAACAGCGCTAGCGTCAAACTTGAAAAATAGGAGGTCCGCTATGAAACTGAATACCAATTCAAATATCTACACCTTCATCTATATGACGGTAGTAGTAGTCATCGTAGCGGTGCTGCTGGCATTCGTTAACCAAACGCTCAAACAGCGTCAAGACGACAACAAGCAGCTCGATATGCAAAAGCAAATCCTCGGTGCACTCAAAGTGGATTATGCCGATCAGGATCCCGCTAAGGTATATGAAGGCATCATTGCCGTCGGCGACACGCTTCAGTTCGGCGAGAAACAAGTGTTTGTCGCTCATCTCAACGATACCACCGTTAAGTATGTTCTTCCGCTGGCCGGTAAAGGTCTGTGGGGCGGCATCGGCGGTTATCTCGCGCTCGATGAGGACAAGAACACCATCTACGGTGTGAACTTCAACCATGAGTCCGAGACTCCGGGTCTGGGTGCGAAGATCGTAGAATATGAGTTCCGTGAGAAATTCGAAGGCAAACAGATCCGCAAAGACAATGTCGTTGTGTCTGTGGCTGTGTTGAAGAAAGGTAAGACTTGCGATGCAGGTGAAGACTATCAGGTAGATGCCATCTCCGGCGCTACCATCACGTCCGAAGGCGTCAGCAAGATGCTCGAAGTGAACCTCAAGGAATACGCGAAATTCCTTGCCACAGGTGAAGTTGTTAAGGAAGACCAACAAGCACATAAAGTATTATATGTGGTAAATGGCAAACCTGTTAACAATATTGATTTTCTGAGCCCTGATGAAATCATAGAAACCAAAGTATTTACGAAAAAGGAAGCTTTGGATTGTTATGGTATTGAAGGTTTGGAAGAAGTGATTGTAGTAATTACTAAAGAAAAGGAGGATTAATCTATGTTAAGTCAAAAAACGAAAGAGACTCTTTTAGGTCCTCTTAATGCCAATAACCCTGTCGTTGTGCAGATCCTCGGTATCTGTTCGGCACTCGCCGTAACGGTCCAACTGAAGCCTGCCCTCGTCATGGGCATCGCCGTGACGATCATCGTCGCTATGGCTAACGTCATCGTGTCGCTTATCCGCAACACCATCCCGATGCGTGTACGTATCATCGTGCAACTCGTGGTCGTAGCTGCGCTGGTAACACTCGTCAGCGAGATCCTCAAAGCGTTTGCGTACGACGTAGCGATGCAGCTGTCGGTTTATCTCGGCTTGATTATTACCAACTGTATCCTGATGGGGCGCCTTGAGGCGTTCGCCATGACCAATAAGCCGTGGGATTCGTTCCTCGACGGTCTGGGTAACGGTCTGGGGTACGCCATCATCCTCGTCATCGTGGCATTTGTCCGTGAGTTATTCGGAGCCGGTACCCTGCTTGGTTTCCGGATTATTCCGGATAGCTGGTATGCTGCCAACGGCGGTTTTTACGAGAATAACGGTATGATGCTCATGCCGGCCATGGCCCTCATCCTCGTCGGCTGTGTCATCTGGGTACATCGTTCAATTAATGATGAGAAGAAATAATTAACGGCAAGAAAAAAACATTAAAAACACTGATTGATAATTTAAGTACTGCGTACCTCTGAGTCTTATTTCGCTAATGTGCTCTCACAAATAAATTTGCAGACCACATTATCCAAATAATCCTCATCTCTCACGAGATTAAAATTATCAATCAGAAATAAACACAAAATACAATATTGTTCACGCACACATGTACGATGTAATCAAAAATGTTTTTTATGTTTATGTCTTTTGAATGATTGAACTCGATAGAGGCGTGATTTGGTGGTAAAAAATATCTGGAAATTTATTTACAAGGATTTTTTAGCAGCAAAACACGGGGAGCGTGAAACGCTTAATCATTCAAAAGTGTCATTTAGGTTTTTTTCTAAAACAACAAAACAATTATGGAACATGCAATTTCGCTTTTTGTTAGAAGCATTTTTGCGGATAACATGATTTTCGCTTACTTCCTCGGTATGTGTTCATACCTGGCAGTATCGCGTGCTTATCGTCACCCTGCCGGTGAACTATTTGTTACAAACCAAAGTGCTGGATCCGCTGAACCTCGGTTACCTGAGTTTCATCCTCTTCATCGCTGTCATCGCTGCCATCGTGCAGTTGGTAGAGATGATCGTGGAGAAATTCAGTCCGTCGCTCTATGCCAGCCTGGGTATCTTCTTACCGCTGATTGCCGTGAACTGCGCCATCATGGGTGGTTCGCTCTTCATGCAACAGCGTATCGGCCTGCCCGACGCTGACCCCAAAGCCATCACCGGTCTCTTCGATGCATTCGTGTATGCACTCGGTTCCGGTATCGGATGGTTCATGGCCATCGTCTGCCTCGCAGGTATTCGTGAGAAAATGGAGTATAACGACGTTCCCAAACCGCTGCAGGGACTGGGCATCACCTTCATCACCGTAGGTCTGATGGCGCTTGCTTTCATGTGCTTTAGCGGTTTGAACATCTAAGAAAGGAGGCACACTATGACAATCATTTATGCAGTAGTAGTATTCTTAGTTGTAATACTCCTTTTAGTAGCTATCCTTTTGGTTGCTAAGCGTTACCTCGTTTCATCCGGAAACGTCAAAGTGATCATTAACGGCGACAAAGAATATGAGGTTCCTGCCGGCGGTTCCCTCCTCAACGCCATGGGCGAAGCAGGTGTGCACCTGCCCTCTGCTTGCGGCGGTAAGGGTTCCTGCGGCCAATGTAAGTGCCAGGTACTCGAAGGCGGCGGAGAGATCCTCCCCACCGAGACCGTCCATTTCTCGCGTAAACAGCAGAAAGACCACTGGCGCCTCGGTTGCCAGGTGAAGGTCAAGAACGACCTCGTCCTCAAGATGGACGAA
>CACYHE010000003.1 GCA_902774185.1 uncultured Bacteroidales bacterium
ATGTATCTCACGGCTTTGACAGCAGAAGAAACTGAGGTAACTGTAGTTGATGGAAATAGTACAAACTACGTATTCACTGTCCATAATAATACTGCAAGTGGTGGCGGTGGAGTAGAGCCGGATCCGGAACCATCCGCAAGCCCGTATTGTAACACGGAAATAGGTCATCTGGCTAACCCGAGTGCGGATGCAAATTCTTTTATCTTGTTGTCAATCGGTTCGGATGGTCATGGTCACACAATCGTCAACATCAAGCAAGATGATGCGAAGAATTCCGCTATGTTTGACTATATCAACATAGTAGGCAAAAAAGATATAGGTGCAGATGTCTCTACAGGTGGTGCTGACGAGATGGCTATTGTCTTCAATACGCCGACTCCGGATGGCGACGGTAATATCACGTTTACGCTCCAATGGTCAACTGTCGATTGGGGTGGTCGTTGGCAAATAGAGAACATAACGGTTCCTGCAGATGCTACTTGTGCAAGTGCAGATCCGTTCCCCGGAGAGCATACGTATTGTAAATATACGGACAATGACTTGCGTAGAGAAGGTGCAAACGTCACTTTAATGTGGGCAACCAATAATGACGGTGATGTGGTAGTTTCTTTAGCAGACGGCGAGGGCGCACACAATACTCACTTCCGTAACGAGGGATTTGAGTACGGAGGAGGCAAGACAATGGACGATAGTTGGTTCGTCTATAGCGGAACTAATAATGCAACCGTTGAGTACGCTTCCAAATATTTCACAGTATACGATACAGATGCTCGGGCTGGCGGAAATACGTATGAGTTGCGCCTGAAAGATGGTGAGTCTGTTCCAGCCAACGCGGTCATTGCTTTTTTAGGTCACGCATTCTCATGGAGAACAGACGAAGCGACCAATGCTTATACAGAAAACAAGATCTTTGCATATACCTACGGTGCTATATGTCCATTCTTGGACGCTCCGTCCAATGTGGCAATCGATGGTACCAAGCACATTACGTTTGATGCGGTTGCTAATGCGCAGAATTACACGGCACATGTTTATTTGGATGGTATTTTAAAACATCGTCAGAATGTAAGCAGCGGCGATGCGTTGACGTTCGTTCCCTACACAACAGGAACATATCAAGTAGAGGTTACAGCTTCTGCAGCAGGCTATCCGACATCTGATCCTTCTGATGCTTATAATTGGGCATTAACCGCTGATCCTGTTGTAGTGGGCAGTTCTGAATATTGCGAGTGGGCATTACCTCATGATCACGACCAAGACGCTAACCTTACAATCGAGACCGATAATGATGGTGATGTTACCATTACTCTTTCACCGTTAGATGAGCAAACAGCAGTATTCCGTGCAAATGGAATGAAACTTTCTGATTTTAAAGTCGGAGAAGTTCGTACTGCTGCTTCTGAGTATTTCAATAGAACATATTCTGCCGGCGGCTCAACAGTTGTTTTAGCATTGAAAGATCCGAACGTAAAACCGGGTCTGGGTGAAAAGATTTATTTCAGTGGATATGTAGAGTGTACGGTTAATGGAACAGAAACATGGCCGACTGCCAATTTGACTTACACCTATGGTTCGAAGTGCTCGGGACAAAAGCATGTGACTGTTGCTGTTAATAACAATGAGATGGGTTCTGCTACCGTCAACGAGGAGGCGGATGTTTATGTGGATGCAGAGACGCAAGTAACGTGTGTAGCAGTGGCTAATCCCGGTTATGACTTTGTAAATTGGACGGTTGGTGGTGTAGAAGTATCTACTTCTGCGACTTATACTCCGACCATCTCTGTAAATACAGATCTCGTAGCCAACTTCGAAGCGCATCGCAATACGTACTGCCGTGCTTCTATTACCGCTGATAATGGAGCTACTGTTTATATGACCGCAAAGGCAACCGGCGCTGTACAAGACGTTACGGGCTATCCGCAATATCGCCTTGAGTTTGAAGGAATGGAGGGTTATGCAATCACAGGAGCTGCTAATTTCAATGTAAATATCACACATGTGAATGGCAATCCGGGAAATACCGGTTTCGGAAATGCAGCATGGACGTTTGTTAATAATCCGACAGATTATCCGTATGGAATGGGTTATATTGAGTTCTATGCAGAAAACTGGCGTGAGATAACTTTCTCAAATCACTATTTCTACTTTGCTCCCAATGGTGTAGTTTTGCTTGATTCTAATTTCCCTGCTCATATCAATTGGTCTAACACGTGTATTGATGAGAGCGCTCCAATATTGACAGCTCCGACAGCTGAAGCTTTGGATGAGTCCACCATTCGTTTGACGTTATCGGCTGCGGATGATTATTCTAATGTGATTACATATCATATCGTATGCGCAGCCGCGAGTGTAGATGAGAGTATTGATGGCGCTTCCGGAGCAACAATTACGAAAGACTATACTGGTTTAACTTCCGGCACGACCTATGAGTTTACGATTACAGCAGCGGACGGTAAAACCGGTAGTGCGCATGTCAGCGCGCCACAAGTTTGCTCCGCAACACCTGAAGGTGATACCGAGGCTCCTGTAATTACCGACTTCACAGCAACACCGTCTTATGGTTATGTAGATTTGGCAATTACTGCTACCGATGATATGGGTAATAACTTGACATTTACTATTACATACGGAGGGGAGAACGTAGAAGTAGAGAGTGCTCCGGGTGCAGAAGTGACCAAACGTATCTACGCATTGCCGAGTACGGATTACTCCTTCAGCGTAGTTGCTGCCGATGCTGCAAGTCATACATCTGCCGCCGCGGTTGCAGAAGCGACTACATTAACGATTCCGGCGGCTCCGACTCCTGTTCATAATGCACAACTAGTTTATGCTATTTACAGCGATGCTTATACACCGGTTGTGGCACAAGACTTCTGGAGAAGTAATTACGGCAGCCCGGCTCCGTTAGCAGAAACAGATTATCTGTTGTACCGAATGACGAACAATACTATTGTTTGGGGTAATGCAGATGCAGCAGGAAGTATTCATCCGACAGATGCAGCATATACCGATGGTGAACATTTCGGATTGGATGTAACGAACATGACCTATCTCCACTTCGATGTATGGTGTGATGCATCCGACCAATTAAATACGCTGAACCTGAATGATAATGGTATAGCCATTGCAACAACGCGAACGATAGCAGGTGAGTGGGTTTCGTTTGATGTTCCTGTAGCGGGCTATGAACAAGCAGACAAACAAAATCTCCGTTTCTTTAAGTTCCATCCGTTTAATTCAACGAATTGTTTGGCTGCAATCGACAACGTTTACTTCTATGCGGTGCCGGCGAATATCAGTTTTGGTGATGATGCAACGGATAACACAACGACTATCGCTGACAACGCAAACAAGTTCGCTAACGTCACCATTAACCGCAACATCCTTGCCGATGACACCTGGTACACGCTGTGCTTGCCATTTGATATGAGTGCGGAGAAGGTGAGTGAGGTATTTGGCGCAAGTACAATCGCTACGCTGGAAAGTTCGGAGGATAGAGGTTCGCTCATCCACCTTAACTTCAACTATGTGGACGCAATTCAGGCAGGTAAGCCTTACCTCATCAAGCCGGGTCAGAACTTCGCTTCCGGTACTACTATCAGCAACGTGACGATTAAGAACGTAGATCCTTCGGCTGAGGGTTACAAGGCGATTGCTACCCATATGCACTTCCAAGGTACGTTCAATAAGATTATGTTGACGGGTGAGGATAAACGTTACGTATCTGCGAATAATGAACTCTATTCGCCGAACCCGAACGGTGGTTCTGCAATCGGTGCGTTCCGCTGCTACTTCACTATTCCTGATGGAAGTTCAGCTTCGGCTCCGGGCAAGCAGGCAAGAATCGTCTTTGGCCCGCAGAATGCTACCGGCATTGACCTGATCAATGATTCCTCAAAGTCCAATGGCAAATTGCTCATCAACGGTGTGCTCTACATCATCCGTGATGGCAATACGTATAATGCACAAGGCATGCTTGTGGAATAATGCTGATATTACTATAAGAAAATAAACATAGATAAACACTGATGATGGATTTGGAATTAATATAACCAAAAAAACTGAAGAAAAATAGATTTATTGTTTTTCTTAATCGAATCTTTATTTCAAAACTGCTCTTTTAAATAAATTTAACGATCAGTTTCAAAATAAATCTTCCCGATTTTTGCAAAATCAAAATCAATCAGAGATAAACATAGATAAAATATTGTCAAATCAGAATTTGAAAATTATAGTCGTATGAAAGCAGTATATTTAAATCCCTCAGTAGAGGTCGTAGAACTGAATGTGCAAACGGCCATTCTGCAATCCGTTAGCGGAATGAATTTGAATGACAAAGGTCAGGATGATGGCTCCCATGGAGCTCAGGCTCCGGAGCGTAAGGTCTTTTAAAGTGTTATAATGAAAATAAACAAAGCGCCAAGTGGGCACACTGATGATTGATTCGGAATTAATATAACCAAAAAAACTGAAGAAAAATAGATTTATTGATTTTCTTAATCGAATCTTTATTTCAAAACTGCTCTTTTAAATAAATTTAACGATCAGTTTCAAAATAAATCTTCCCGATTTTTGCAAAATCAAAATCAATCGTCAGAAATAAACATAGATAAAAGATATAATTATCCGTTTTTAACGAAGCGTTATAATTTACTTAATTAACAATAGTATTAATCAAATTTATTTAATCATGAGAAAATTAACTTTTCTTCTTGCGCTCCTATGCGCAAGCGTGATGGGATGGGCGGCAACTTACTGCGACTTTGCAACGGGTCATGAGAACAACGCCAATTTTGGAGATGCGAACGGTCGTATTCTCTTGACGTTAGTGCCCACAGAAAACGCTAATGAGTACACCTTGACGGTTAAACCGAATTACGCCAATGGTGCTACGAAACAGTTGGATTATCTGTATGTTATTGCCGGTGGTAACTCTCCTTATCCCGCTGAGGCAGGTGCAGACGAGGGTGGTACAGGTTATGATGAACTGTCTGTAACGTTCACCAACTCGAGTGCTACCACTTCGTTTACCATCCAATGGAGTAATCCGGATTGGGGTGGTCGTTGGCAATGTACGCTGACAGATGTAGCATTGAGTGAGCTTACATCATGTAGCGGTGGTGGTGATCCTGATCCTGATCCGGACCCCGATCCAGATCCAACACCGGCATCTAATCCTTATTGCGATTTCGCGACAGGTCATGAGAACAATCCTAATTTCGGAGATGCGAATGGTCGTATCCTTTTGTCGCTTGAGCCGACAGGTAATACCAATGAGTATAAGTTGACTCTCAAGCCGAATTATGACAACGGCGCAACCAAGAAATTGGATTATATGTATGTTATTGCCGGTGGTAACTCTCCTTATCCGGCTGAGGCTGGTGTCGATGAAAGCGGTATCGGTTATGATGAATTAGCTGTAACATTTACCAATTCGAGTGCAACCGCTTCGTTTATGATCCAATGGAGTAATCCGGATTGGGGCGGTCGTTGGCAGTGTTCACTGACAGATGTAGATTTTAGCAAACTTGCTCCGTGTTCTGCTCCGGCAATTGCTTCCGAGTATTGCGGTCAAGAAATGAGTAGCGGTAATACACTGGCTAAGTTCACATGGGAGACGACAGCAGAAGGTAATATCAATATTACTATCTCTGAGGCACTTGGCGGAGCTGCGAATGCTTCCTATTTCCGTGGAAATGGTATTACAGACACTAAGATTAAAATCGGTGAAGGACGTGATCCTATAACCACATACTTTACCCACCCGGGTAATATCCAAGGTCAGCAGACACTGACTCTTACTTTGACTGATCCGGCCAACGCTCCAGAACCGGGCACGAAGATTTATGTTGAGAATCAGGTTATTGAATATGCTACCAGTAAAGATGGTAACGCATGGCCGACGCTCTCTTTTGAATATACATACGGTGGTGTGTGTGCTGAAGAAAAAGTATTAACGGAGATTAGTCTGACAGCATCCAGTACGTTTGCATTGGTTGGCGAAGGTGTTACTCTGACTGCTCAAGGTCTCGACCAAATGGGAATGCCGATTGATGCAGAAATCTCATACGAGGTTAGTCCTGCAGCCGCAGGTAACTTTGCAGGCAATGTATTTACGTTTGCTAAAACAGGTGCTGCTACTATCACTGCTAAGTCTGGCGCGGTTGAGAAGAGTATTACGTTGTACGGTGTTCCGAGTGCTAACTTGGCGTTGAACAAGACTGCTAAGGGTGGTTTCTATGACAACAACCCGGGCGAAAGTTTTGACAAAGCTAATGACGGTAATAATAATACTGCTTGGGTAACATACGCAGACCAACCAGCTTCGAAAGAATGGTGGTATGTAGATTTGGGTGATACCTATTCATTGACCGCTGTTGATGTTGTATGGGGTGATCCGTCCTCGACTAGTTACAAAATATTTGCCCGCACAGACGCTCCGACTGAGGAGCAGGAAGCAGATGATGCTGCATGGGAAGAGATTGCTTCTGTAGCCGGTATCGGTATCAATAGCGAGCAGTTTAATGAAGTAAGCGTCAACGCACGTTATGTACGTGTTCACTCTCTGACTAAATCGGCTAACTTCCTTCGTTTGAAAGAGGTTCGCGTATTCGGAACAGAGTACGTGCCTGTAGCGGATACCGAGAAGCCGGTAATGACAAGTGCAAGTCTCGAAAGTAGTTCATACAACGAGGCTGTTGTAAATGTCGCAGCTACCGATAATGTGGGTATCTATCGTTACCATGTAGTTGATGCACTCAATGGTATAGATGCTAACTTTGCTGAAAGCGAAGGCAAGATTACCGTTAATAATTTGACGCATGGTACAGAATATCATTTCACTATTACTGCCAAAGACGCTGCCGGCAATGAGTCCGACAACAACAAAGTAGTAAATGTAACCACTCCGTTTGACGGTTCGGTTAACTTGGCTCTGAATCAACCTTGCGAGGGCGGCTATTATGACAATAACCCTGCTGAAAGTGCAGACAAAGCTAATGATGGTAATAATGGTACTTCTTGGGTAACATACGGTGCACATGCTGCAGAGTTGGATTGGTGGGTTGTTGATCTTGGTGAGATCTATAACTTATCTAATATTACTGCTCTTTGGGCTAATGACGCGTACGCTACTCAATATATGTTGCAGGCGCGCGTAGAAGAACCGACGGCTGCAGACAAGGCAAATGATGAGGCATGGGTAACCTTAGCTAACGTATCGGGTGTAACGGCCGGTGAGGAGCGTTCAACGGATGTAAGCGGTGTTGGTCGTTATGTACGTTTCCGCGCAACTGCACACACCGGTTTCTTCCGTCTGCGTGAGTTCCGCGTATATGCATCGGGAGTAGCAACGGTAGATACCGAGAAACCGGTAATGACGAGCGCAAGTTTGGTAAGTAATACCGATGTACAGGCAGTTATTGCTGTGGCTGCTACAGACAACCAAGGTATTGCTAACTACCACGTAGTAGATGCAGGCAATAGTATCGATGGTCATTTTGCACCGGCTGAAGGTCAGATTACGGTAACCGGTTTGACCGGAGGTACGAACTATACACTGGTTATTACCGCCGTTGACTTATTCGGCAATGAGTCCGAAAACAGCAAGTCGGTCGCTGTAACTACCACTGCTCACTATACCGCTCCGCAGGCAGCTTGTCCGGCTCCGGAATGGGATGCAACATTGGTAAAAGCAATGTACTCGCCGACCTATAATGCTAACTATAACCATGAAGATTGGGGTAGCGGTACTGTAGCTACTGAAGATGAGTTCGGCCGTAAGTATGTTACTAATGGTAATGGCTATTTTGGCGCAAGCGGTTTCAGTCTCAACTGCCTCTTGATGGAAAAACTGCACTACGATATTTGGATTGAGAATGACGCTACCGTTCGTTTCGTTCCTATTTGGGGCGGTGCAGAGCAAGGTATCACCAAGGCTCTGGTAGGTCAACAGTGGAACAGCATTGACATCAATCTGTCTGAATATACAGGCATTACCAACTGGGGCAATATCTATCAAATGAAGATAGACTATGCTTCGAACCTTACTTTCTGGGTGGCTAATGCTTACTTCTATCGCGAGGCTGCTTACGTGGATACCGAGGCTCCGACCAATGTGAATGCAAGCAAGGTAGCTGAAGGTTTCCACTCTGTTAGCATTTCAGCTCAGGCAGAGGATAACAGCGGTGCTGTCAGCTTCAAGATCATGAACGGAGAGAACCAAGTGGCAACCGGTGCTGCTGCCAGCGGTGCTGCCGCTACCATCGTTGTCAACAACTTGGCTTCGGGTACGAACTATAACTTCAATGTGATTGCATACGACGAGGCAGGCAATGAGGCGGCTCCTGTAGCTGTGGCTGCGGCTACCAAGACTCTGCCGGCACAGGCTCCTGCTCCGGATCTGAACGGTAAGAAAGTTGTAAATGTATTCTCGGATGCTATTGAAGGCAGTAAAACAATCCACTCTGGTGGTTGGGGTGAGAGCACTGTCGCACAATGGATAGATATCGTTCCTGGTGATAAGGTGTTCTACGGTCAGAACTTCAACTACGCAGGTTGGCACAGCTGGGGCAGCGATATTGATGCTACCGGTATGACCTACCTCCACGTAGATGTTTATTCGCTCGGCATGACCCAAGTGAGCGTTACGCCGATTAGCGAGGGTCACGAAGGTGTCGCAAATATCACTTTGACGCCGAATGCATGGACGAGTGCTGATATCGCGTTGAGCGAATACGCAGCCAACAATATCGATTGGAGCGCTATCTTCCAATTCAAGTTCATGAACCCGGTTGACGGCAACGAGTTGTTAATCGACAACGTTTACTTCTATCGTCCTGCGGACTATACCCGCAATGTAACGAACGGCAACTATGGTACAATCTGCTTGCCGAAGGCAGGTGAGATGTATGGCGCAACGCTGTATGAGATCGCAGACTATGCAAACGGTATGATCTATGTGGACGAGGTTGAAGGCGGTGTGATGGATGCAGGTAAACCGTACATCTTCCAAGCAACAAGCGATAAACTGAACGTTTATTATACCTCTAACGTAGAAGTAGCAGCAGGTGAGAATAACGGTCTCCACGGATTCTACAATCTGACGAATGAGGACGCAAAATTCAACATTCCGGCAGATGCAGGTAACTATATTCTCTACCAGAACCAATACTGGTTGGTAAGCGGTCGTGCTGCATATATCGCTAACTACCGTGCGTACATCAAGGGGTCGTCGTCGCGTAGCGATGAATGTCAACGGAGAGCAGACAGCTACCGGCATCAATGAGTTGAACGCAGCTGAGGCTCCGGTTAAGATGATCATGAACGGTCAACTCTACATCCTCCGTGGTGAGAAGTTGTACAATGCAAACGGACAAATCGTTAAATAATTAATGAGATTATGAAAAAGAATTATATGCAACCCTGTGTTGAAGCAGCACAATTGCAACTGAACTCGATGGTATTAGCCGGAAGCCCTGCCGGAATCGGTGGCGGTGACAATACCGGTAACATTCCGGGTGGCGGTACTGATCCTATTCCCGGCGATTAATAGATCGTCCGTAATCCAAACAAAAAGCCTTTCCGATGGAGAGGCTTTTTGTTTGGGTAGGGAATGGTATGCAGGGGCATAGGCCGGTGACTAAACCTGAAAAAGGTTGACTCGATAACTGAGATGGAATAAACATAGAAAAAATTGCATGGCAAAATTGACAAAGTTGGCAAAGTCGGCGATGAAGTTTGTCAAGATGGTCAATTTTGCCATGCAAATTTTTATAGTGTCGGGTAGTACTTTTGACGTACTTTTTTTTATGTGCAATAATTGGTAAGTACTTGAAAATGAGATGAGGAATGCGTACTTTTTTGTGTAAAGGCGTACTTTTGTGCTACGTGACGCGCGAAAAGTATTGCGTATGTGCGAAAAAAGCAGTACCTTTGCAGCGTTTTTAACGTAGTTAACAAACCACATAACAAACAATCACATTAACAAAAAATTTAATATTATGAGAAAGATTTTCTTTTTAATCGTGCTTTTGAGTGCTGCGATGACGATAAGCGCCAAGCAGTATTGTCAGGAATTGATGGTGAATAACGAAAAATCGATTCTGTTGTCCTGTGAGCAATTCGGAACGAATTATCGTTTGACGATTGAGGGCGAGAACCTGCAGGGTTTCGGAGGTTCGTTCTGTACAATCAACGAGAAACAGAATGTCGCTTTGTCCGACTATGCTTCGGTGAGTTCGGATAACAAGATGATCATCGTCAACTTGATTTCCACTTCGGTTCCGGCATTCTACACCCCGCTGTATGTGCTGATGCCGGGTGAGGTGTCTTATGCTTTCCCGGCCGATGTGGAGTGGGGTAAGTGTTCGCAAGATCAGACGAAGTACACCATTACGGTGACCCAACCGGCAGCCGGTGGTACGATCGCAGCGGACATGACGGAGGCGGAGTATGGCATGGTGGTTACGCTGACCGCTACTCCGGCAGAGGGTAAGAAGTTGGACGCCTGGGATGTGAAGGATGCTTCCCAAAACCCGATCGGTGTCAGCAAAGCCGGTACATTCGTGATGCCGCAGAGTAATGTGACCGTTACCGCCACGTTCAAAGACAAAGAGGATCTGGTGCCGGCTACTTGGAACGGTACGGACGAGATCGAGTGCAAGGAAACGAAATACCCGGTGGCATGGAGTATCACCCGCAATGCAGATGCTACGCTCACGTTCAAAGTGGTCGTGACGGGTACGGTGCCGGGCTTTGTGCCGGAAATAAATATCAAAGATGCCTATCTTCCGATGGAAGCTATGGACGGTTATTGGGCATATAGCACCGAGGATACCTATGAGGACGGCGATGAGGTGGTAGGTTTCTTCTGGTTGAAATTCGAAGCAGGTGTGAAGCGTATCGATTGGACGGGTTACACCGTTGGTGCATCGAACGAACCGACGCCTGCGGCTATCGAAGAAGTCGAAAGTCAAAAGTCGAAAGTCGAAAGTCAAAAGATTATCGAGAACGGTCAGCTCATCATTATCAAGAACGGAGCGCGCTATAACGCAGCCGGACAAGCGGTTAAATAAAACTTCTAAATATATATACAATGAAACGAATCTGTTTGCTATCCGTGATGGCGATGCTGGCGCTGGGAATGTGGGCGCAGAGTATCACCGTGACGGGTGTAGTGATGGCTCAAGACGAGCCGGATCCGGTGATCGGTGCGAACGTGATGATTAAGGGCACCACGGTGGGAACGATCACGGATTTTGATGGTAATTTCGAATTACAAGCGAATGTGGGCGATGTGCTGCAGGTCAGCTTCATGGGTTACAAACCCTTTGAGGTGAAGATTGCCAACGCCGGTCCGCTGAATGTGACCCTTGTTCCCGACAACGTGCAGTTGCAAGAGGTTGTCGCCATCGGTTACGGTGTGATGAAGAAGAGCGACTTGACGGGTGCTGTTACTTCGGTGAAAGCCGATCAGTTGACCAAGACTCCTGCGGCAGGTTTGGACCAAGCTTTGCAGGGTCGTGCAGCCGGTGTGACGGTGAACAGCGACAACGGTACTCCGGGTGCAGCTGCTAAGATCCGTATTCGTGGTATCGGTTCGGCATTGGGTGGTAACGACCCGCTTTATGTAGTCGATGGAGTGATCACCAGTGATATCTCCTTCCTTGCTCCGAACGATATTCAGTCGATGGAGATTTTGAAAGACGCTTCCGCTACCGCTATCTACGGTAGCCGTGGTGCGAACGGTGTGATCCTTATCACCACCAAGTCGGGTGGAGAAGGCAAGGCGAACGTATCGTTCGATGCTTATTGGGGATTCCAGAACCGCTGGCGTAAGTTGGACCTCATGGACGCGCACACGATGGCGGAGACCAAGCTTGCTGTGGATGCCATGAAGAACGGTGCGGACGCATTGGATATCTATTACAATAGAGGTTTTAACGAGTGGATGGCCGCTTATAACACGGGAAACAACCCCTACTATCCGACCGTGATGACCAAGAAGTATCCGGACGGATTGGATTACTCGGCTATTAACACCGATTGGCAGGATGAGGTATTCCGCAAGAATGCGTTTATTCATAACTACAACCTGTCGGTGGATGGCGGTAATGACAAAGGCCATTACAGTTTCTCCGCTTCGTATTTCGGACAGGATGGTACGCTGAAGGGTTCGGATTATAAACGTCTGACGTTGCGTTTGAATTCCGATTATGAGATTCGCAAATGGTTGAAGATCGGTGAGCACTTGAGTTTCATGACCAACTGGACCACCAATGATGCATCGAACAACAATGCCAATGCCGGTGTGCTCAGTCAATCCTTGCGTATGGCACCGTGGGATCCGACCCATTATCCGGAGGGTAGTGTAAATAAACTCGGCGAAGACTTGAGCGGAATAGTATCGGCTTCTTCGAACTTCAAAAACGTGTATAACCCCTTCTCTATTCTGGAGGAGAATTTCCCGAGCAAGACGGCTAACCGTTGGGTAGGTGATATCTTCTTGGAGATTACCCCGATCAAGGGTCTCAAGCTCCGTTCTTCGTTGAGTTTGGATAACAGTCTCAACCGTGAGCGTGGTTACGGTAACGCCTACGCGCATAGTAACTATGACAAGCGTGAGAAGAACTACGTAAGCAGTTCTATCAAGCGTTACAACACGCTGTTGGAGGAGACGACATTGACTTATGCCAATGAAATCGGAAAGCATAACTTCAGCATCATGGCCGGTCAGACCTGGTCGGAGTATAACTACTACACGATGGGTGGTGCCGGTGCATCGATCTTGAACCCTGTAGCAGAGAACTGGTATCTGAAGAAAGCGACCGAAGATATCACGCCGGCTTCCGACGATGTGGATCGTCAGCGTCGTTTGTCTTTCCTCGCTCGTGCGTTCTATAGTTATGACAGCCGTTATATGATCACCGCCAACTTCCGTGCGGATGGTTCGAGTAAGTTCAAAAAGAACCCATGGGGTTTCTTCCCCTCTGTAGCCTTGGCTTGGCGTTTGAGTGAAGAGCCGTTCTTGAAAGACAAAGATCTGGTATGGCTTGACAACTTGAAAGTACGTGCCGGTTGGGGTCGCGTAGGTAACGACGGTGTGAACGAGAATGATTTCGTATTGAAGATAGAAGATGGAACGTATTTCTCCAGTTATGTACTGGGTAACCCGGCAGTCAATGTGAAGGGTGCAACCATCACTACCTATGTCAATCAGGACGGTCGCTGGGAGACTAACGAACAATGGGATGCCGGTATCGACTTCAGTTTCTGGAACGGTAAGTTAAGCGGTTCGGTGGATTACTTCCTCCGTGATACCAAGGATGCTTTGCTCTACGTGCCGGCACCTGCCCATGCGGGTTCGCAATTCCCGATGGTGGAGAACGTAGGTGTTATTCGCAACCAAGGTGTCGAGTTGGTGCTCAACCATGAGAATAAAGTGGGTCCGGTTCATTACAATATCGGCGGTAACTTCTCTTGGATCAAGAATGAGTTGACCAAGCTGAACGGTGGTTCGCCTCGTTATGAGGATCGCGTGATCATCAATGAAGGTTTGCCTTTGCGTGCTTTCTGGGGTTATGAATATGAAGGTGTTTATACCTCGGATGAAGAGGCATTGCAGCACCTCTATGCCTATGATGCTTCGACGATCGGTGTGCATGCCGGTGACGCGAAGTATAAAGATATCAGCGGACCGAACGGCGTTCCGGACGGTAAGATTGATGACAATGATAAGACGATGATCGGTAATCAATTCCCCGCGTTCACTTATGGTTTGAACTTAGGCGCGGACTTCTACGGCGTGGATGTTCAGATCTTCTTCCAAGGTGTAGCAGACGTAGATGTATATAACGCATTGCGTCACGTGACCGAAGGAGCAGGCGATGAGATGACCCTCTCTAAGACTATGAGCAATGTATGGATCGGTTATACCGACCTGGTACGTGATGCATTGCAGAGCAAAGGTGTCAACTGGATGAACCTGGAGAACCGTTCTGCAAACGCGCTGCCGAACCCGGTAGGTGCTCCGAGCAATAACGAGACTTCATCCCGCTTCGTGGAAGATGCTTCGTATTTCCGTCTAAAGAACCTGCAAATCGGTTATACGATACCGAAACAATATACGGAGAAGGCGCATATCCAGCGTGCCCGTGTATATGTGAGCGGTAGTAACCTGCTGACCTTTACCAAGTACTCCGGTTTCGATCCGGAAGTAGGTAGCGGTGTGGACTACGGAAACTATCCGCAGAGCCGTACGTGGACTTTTGGTGTTAACCTTAATTTCTAATGATGGAAAGGAGAATGATTATGAAAAGTGTATTGAAAAAAATAGCTTTGTTTCTGGTTCCTTGTTCCTTGCTGTTAACCGGTTGCGAGGATTATCTGACAGCTCCGAATCCGGCAACGGATAAGGCAGAGGATTTCCTTGCCAGTGGTCAGGCATGTATCAATAATGTCAATTCCGACTATGTGCCTCTCCAATGGGAGTATGCGACAACATACTGCTCGGAGTGGTTCATCGGTGACATTGTCAGTGACGATGCGCTGAAAGGCGGACAGAACCTCAACGATATGTCCAACTCCTACGACATGGAGAACTGGAAAACGATTTCCAATAACGACATGCTCAACGATATCTATCGTGCCAATTTCTTAGGTATCGGTCGTTGTAACCTGTCGTTACGGTATATCGCGAATGTAGCTCCCGACTCGGTCATGACCGAGAGCGTGAAAAATCGTCTGTTGGGCGAAGCACATTTCTTGCGTGCGATGTATTACTTCCGTTTGCTCCGTATCTTCGGTGGTGTGCCTCTTACTTTGGATGTGATTGATGGCACAGACGGTTGGAAATTAGAGCGCGCTTCGGTGGATGAGGTATATAAAGCCATCATCGCTGATCTGGAAGCCGCTAATGCCACGCTGTGGGTTCGCTCCCAATATTCGGCAGAGGACTTGGGTAGAGCTACCAAGGGAGCAGCGCAAGCGATGTTGCTCAAGACTTACCTCTATATGGCAGGTGATTATTGGAACAAGCAAGTAAGTATGAGTTCCGTAGATTGCTACAAGTTAGCCAAGGCATGGGGCGACAGTATCATCGCTTCCGGTGAATATAGCCTTGAGACCAATTATGCGAACTTGTTCTCATTAGCCGGAGAGAATGGACCGGAGTCGGTATTCGAAGTGCAGTATATGGAAGAAGAGACTTCTGACTATGGCGCTGATGCCGGTGGTTTCGGTGCTACGCGTGGTACGTTCTCCGTTATCCTGACCCGTTCCCGTTCATCCTTGTTAGGCGGCGGTTGGGGATTCAACAAACCGACCCAGAACCTGTATGACGAGTACGAACCGGGCGATGCACGTCGTGATGCGACCATCCTGAACCCGAACGACACATTGATAGAGAACCCCAATGAGGAGATCTATCTGGGTTGTCGTTATGTGAGCCGCAAGCGTTCGTTGTACCTCAATGAGAGCGGTACGTCGTATGAGAAGTTAGGTCACGCTACCCGTGGAGAGATCAACAACACGATTATCCGTTATGCGGACGTGCTGCTGATGCACGCGGAGGCTTGTATAGGCGCCGGACAAGGCGATGCGCAAGCAGACTTGAACCAAGTACGTACGGCACGTGGCATGGCATCCTATCCGGGTTATTCGTTCACAGTGAACGGCACTACGATCGATGCACCGACTTTGTTGCAGGCTGTTCGTCACGAGCGTCGTGTAGAACTGGCTATGGAAGGTCATCGCTGGTTCGATATCGTTCGCTGGAACGGATTGGACGGTCAGGGCGTGAAGAAACATATGGACGCCTACAAGGCTACCGAGACGAAGAAAGCACAAGACCAGATGGCCGCTTTCGTAGAGGGCAAACATGAGATTTTCCCGATTCCGTCCAAACAACGTGAACTGAATCCTGCTTTAACGCAGAATCCGCAATATAACTAAATACAAACTTAATCGTTTGTGATTAATCAATTTTTTTACTAACAATCAAAACAAAACAAATCATGAAAAAATTATTTGCAGTAGCGCTTGCAGCGCTGACATTGGTTGGTTTTTCTGCTTGCAAGAAGGAAAAAAATGATCCCGAAGCTTACAAGCTGAACCAAACTCAAGTTTCTATCGAGGAGGGTGCAACCTTCCAATTCACCATCACTCCGGCAGCGACCGCAGTATGGTCTTCTAACAAGGCAGAGGTGGCTACCGTTGACCAGAACGGTCTCGTAACCGCTGTTAAGGCAGGTAACGCTATTATTACCGCTAAGGTAGCTGATGTAGAACTCTCTGCAATGGTAACCGTAACCGCTAAAGGTGGTCAAGGTGGTGATGATCCGGAGATTGATCCGTCTCTGCCGGCTTCTTTGAAAGGTAGCGAGTACTATCTGATCCAATTGGATGAAACGACTGCAGCTAAGCTGCAAGGCCGTATCAAAGCAGACTTGCGCGTAGATGACAATAGTTCGTTCCTCTATGTATGGGACCAAACCTATGTTGCAGGTGAGGCAAGCGGTATGAACTTCTACGGTGAGGCAGAAGGATGGCCTTCACTCCAAGTATCTACTATAGGTTGGTCCGGTATGGGTGTCAATGTACAGGCAGGTAAGTTCGATCAACTGAACGCTATGGCTGCTATCATGGCTAATCCGGCTGAATATGTACTCCACATTGCTATGAAGTCAACGGACAATGCAACTCACCTGCTTGAGTTGGATGGTACCACCGGTAAAGGTAAAGTAGCTATCGGTGAAACAGACTTCAATGACAATGGAGTAATCACAAAGGCTGTTGCGAACTTCACACGTAACGGTTCTTGGGGTGAGATTGAGATCCCGATGACGACCTTTACACAGCAAGGTTTGGTATATGGCAGCAATAATGCAAATGCGCTGAACGTATTGGTATTCCTCAGTGGTGGAGTTTCCGGTACTTCGCTGCAATATGATGCATGCTTCATCTACAAGAAATAATCTTTCTTGCTTTTGCCTGGCGGGGCTTGGTTGCCCCGTCAGGTTCTAACTGTATAACAAAATAATAGTTCGTTCTATGAGAAAATACACCGTATTCTTTTTCGCTTTATTGGCATTGTGTTTCCATTCTTGTAAAGAGAAGAATGCCGTACAGTCCACTATTCAAGTCAGTCCGAATATGGCCTTTATGACCGTAGGGGAGATATTGCAACTGACAGCCAAACCATCTGCCGGTGTGCAATGGAGCAGTTCTGATACTGCCGTAGCAAAGGTAGCAGGAGGCTTTGTCGAAGCCATCAATGACGGACATGTTGTGATTACGGCCAGTACGAAAGATGCTTCCGGTACGGCGGATATCTATATTACGCAAGAGGGTGGAGAGTATCAAGGAGAGTATGAATTGGTATGGGCAGAGGAGTTTGACGGAACCACGCTGAATAGCGAATATTGGAATATCGAACAAGGCGGTGGTGGCTGGGGAAATCAGGAGAAACAGTATTACACCGATCGTGCGGAGAATATACGTGTTAAAAACGGATGTCTGGAGATAGAGGCGCGCAAAGAGCAGTACGGCAATAATGAATATACCTCTGCGCGTATCAATACCAAGAAAAAGAAGGATTTTGCGTACGGCAAGTTTGAAGCTCGCATCAAGTTCCCCAAAGGTGGCGGAACATGGCCTGCATTCTGGATGTTAGGTTACGGTAGCTGGCCTACGTGCGGAGAGATAGATATTGTGGAGCATGTCGGTAATAATCCGTACATGGCATCACATGCGGTACATACGCGTCAGAAGAACGGAACGAAAGGAAACAACTGGTCCAGTCGTCAGAACATGGCGAATATGGAAGAAGAATGGCATGTGTTTGGTGTAGAGTGGTTGAAGACCTATCTGTTGGGTTGTGATGCGCTTCGTTTTTATGTGGACGACCAAGTTGGCGGAGTTGTTTATTCTTCCCAAAATTCCACTTTCGAAGATTGGCCGTTTACGCAAGACCGTCCCGAGTTTATTATACTGAACTTGGCTTTAGGCGGAACGATGGGTGGCGCTATCAATGATAATGCGTTCAATAATCCGGTCATCATGTATGTCGATTGGGTACATGTATATCAAAAAGTAATGAAATAAAATGCGCAAACCGTTCTTTCCTATATCCATTCTGGGCTTATTGGCTATCGTGCTCTTTGCTTGCAAAGAACCGAACAAACCGGGCGTCCTGACCATCCAACCGAAGACCTTGGAGATGGTGGTAGGGGACATGCAACGCTTGTCGCTTGTGTGGAACGACCAAGCGGTGGAGGCTAATGCGGCTCAATGGAGCAGTTCGGATGCTTCGATCGCTTTTGTGTCGGGCGGAATCGTGGAGGCTTTGCAAGCAGGCGGAGCGGTGGTTAAGGCGACGTATCAGTCCACCACAGCAGAGTGTTTCGTCATTGTGAACGGCGAACCCGAGCAACCTCAGGAAGATCTTTCCAAATCGGTTAAATATCTGCCGAAGAGCGGCAAACGGGGGGTGGGCTATAGTTTTGCTTCTTTCCCGCAGGAAGATGTGGAGGCCTTGTCGCCTTTTATCAGTTGGTGCTATAACTGGGGCACACAGCCTTCTTCTGCCACGATATCCAATTTGTTGGATGAGCACCAAATTGACTTCATTCCTATGGCTTGGAACGGGACGAACGAAGCGCAGATACGGGCATACAAGCAAAGCCACCCGCAATGTGCGTATATCCTGGCTTTCAATGAACCGAATCTGACCGACCAAGCGAACATGACTCCGCAGCAGGCGGCAGACAAATGGCCTGCGTTGAAAACCTTGGCAAATGAATTGAATCTGAAGATTGTGTCGCCGGCTATGAACTACGGTACGCTGGCAGGATATAGCGATCCCGTCAAATGGTTGGATGAGTTCTTTGCGTTGGTTCCTAAATCCGACGTGTGCGCGATAGCCCTGCATTGCTATATGGGTTCTGCCGGCGCGATGTACGGGTATATCCATCGATTCGACAAATACGACTTGCCTATCTGGATGACCGAGTTCTGCTCATGGGATAAACCGGCACCAAGTAGTGTGGAGGCGCAGATCGATTATATGAACGAAGCGGTGGTGATGTTAGAGTCGGATCCGAAAGTGGCGCGTTATGCGTGGTTCATCCCTCGTGGAAGTGGACCGGTAGATAGTTATCCCTACATGCAGCTACTCAGCAAAAAAGATATCGGTGCGCTTTCACCGCAAGGGGAAGTGTATGCAGGTCTTACTTCGTTTGACCGTACAACATGGTTGCCGTCCGATGCACCGATTCTGCCGAATACCTATTGCGATTGTTCGGCAGCTGAGACGATACGAAACGGCAGTTTTGCGGCTGCCCCTCATTTGCGACCTACGACGGATAACGCAGGTGTGCTGATGATGACCACGTTCACGAACGGGCAATGGGTGGAGTATCAGATCAATGCCGTGAACGCTATTCAGAAGATGGTGATTCGCTATCAAGGGGTAGTGGGGTCTTCGCTAACCGTAATGGTGGATGGGGCTCAAGCCGCACAGACGCAACTGGCGTGGAATGAAGGCAAATGGGCAGAACAAGAGTTCGCTATCTCCATTCCGCAAGGTCACCATACAGTACGGTTGGTATCCGGCGGAAATATAACGTTTAATTGGTTCAAATTGCAATAATCATGAAGAAACTATTTACTCTTTTTGCAGCATGCATGGCAATGACGGCTTTGGCACAAAATTATCAACTCGTGTGGAACGAGGACTTTACGGATGCAGCCTTGGATAACCAGGTGTGGAACATCGAAGTGAATGCGGACGGTGGCGGCAATAACGAATTGCAGTATTATTGCGAGAAAGGTGTTTCGCTGGGCGTAGAGCCGACGACGGGTAAGAAATGTCTGATCCTGACGGCAACCAAAGAGTCGGCAGGTGGTCGGGATTGTACGTCCGGACGTGTGAATACGAAAAACAAGATGTATTACACATACGGAAAGATCGAAGCACGTATCAAGTTTCCGAAAACGGCGAACGGTCTATGGCCGGCATTCTGGCAGATGGGGAATAACTTCGACCAAGTAGGTTGGCCTAAATGCGGTGAGACGGACATCATCGAGATGGGGCATCAGAATGCGTTCAGCAAGGGTACGCAGGAGCGTTATTTCAACGGAGCCATGCACGTGGGACGCAGATGGGATGCGGTATGGAGCGATGCGCAGTCGGCTACGTGGGACTATTCGCTGCAAGATACATTCCATATTCTGACGATGATCTGGACGCCGACGTCCATCGATATGTATATGGATAAAGAGTCACATCCGGAGAATGGCGCTTATTTCCATGCGGATTTGGAGCCCAACGACGATGCAGACTATAACCGTCAACTGGTGTTCGGCAAACCGAACTTCATCATTGCCAACCTCGCTGTCGGCGGTAACTTCCCGGGTATCTATAACATCAACGGCATCACTGCTTTGGCTGCCGGACCTCGCTCGATGTATATCGATTGGATACGTATCTACCAGCGTGGCGATGCGAATGAGTCCTTCGTCTGCCCCACGGCATCTGATCCTATTGAACCCGAAGTGGTGCAAGGAGTGGAAAGAATTCATAATTCAGAATTTAGAATTCAGAAAGTACTGCGTAACGGACAGATTCTTATCCAACGCGAAGGAGAAGTTTATAATATAATGGGAACGAAGTTATGAAAAAAATCTGTATTCTGTCAGCGTTAGCGGTCTGTGTTCTGTGCTCCTGCTCGAAGAGCGAGTACAAGCTGGTCTGGTCCGATGAGTTTGACGGCGAGACGCTGAACGCTGCTTATTGGAACGTGGAAGACAATGCACGTGGAGGCGGTAATGCCGAGTTGCAGTACTATGCGCCGAAGAACGTCACCATCGAGCGTCATCCGGAGACAGGGGAGTCCTGTCTGGTGCTGAACGCGCAACGCGAAGACTACGGAAACCGTCCGTGTACTTCTGCGCGCCTCAATACGCAGGATAAGGTGACGGTGGAGTATGGAAAAGTGGAAGCTCGTATCGCTTTCCCTTATACCGCAGACGGTCTTTGGCCGGCATTCTGGATGCTCGGAAATAACCTTGCTACCAATTTAGGCGACAATGACGATATCGATGCGCAGGTGGCGCAGTTGGAGAAAGAGAACCGTGTCGTTTGGCCCAAGTGCGGGGAGATAGACATCTGCGAGATGGGGCACCATAGCGGTATCGAAGCCGGTACGCAGGATCGTTTCTTCAATGGTGCCTGCCACTGGGGCGAATCGTTTAATAACGGAGCCTATCCCAATTTCGGACAGTTCTGCACGGCTGACTACCCGGTACAAGGCGATTTTCACCTCTTCACACTCGAGTGGACCGCCGACACCATTGCCATGTATCTGGATAAAGACGTGTATCCGGACGTAGCGCCGTATTTCCAACTCTCGTTGCGAAACAAAGAGGTGAATGAACCGGGACATTATTTCAACCACCCCTTCTATCTGGTGTTAAACCTCTCTGTAGGCGGGTTCTTCCCCGATATGCCGGCGGCAGAGAAATATCCGGAACTCATCACGGCGGATGATCCTTCCTTCCAACGCGTCACGGCTTTACCCGCAGATGGCACTCCTGTTAAGATGTATGTGGACTACATACGCGTGTATAAAATGGTACATAGTAAATGATTAAATCGTAAATAGATTTATGAAACTAAGCATTAAAGAAAAATTAGGCTACAGCCTGGGTGATACCGCGTCCCATTTTGTGTGGGACCTGGTCAATTTTTGGTTGATTTTCTATTACACGGATGTGTTGGGTATCTCTGCCGGTTGGGCAGCGACCATCGCTATCTTAGGTACGATCATGGATGCCGTCATGGATCCGATCGTAGGTATCTGGGCTGACCGTACCAACAGTCGTTGGGGTAAGTTCCGTCCGTTCTTACTGTTCGGATGCGTGCCGTTTGCGTTATTCGCTTTCTTGGCGTTCTTCGGTCCGGATCTGCAGGGCAATGCGCTGATTACGTATATCCTGCCGATGTTCATCGGTCTGCGTATCGTGTATGCGATCGTCAACATTCCGTATTCCTCTTTGGGAGCGGTCATGACGGATGACTCTATCGAGCGTGCCGGATTGAATTCCTATCGTTTTGTGGCAGCGAACATCGGTCAACTCATCGTGTCGGGTTTTGCCCTCTATATCGTGTATTATCTCGGTTCGCACGCGACGGGAATGGACTATTCCGTCATGATGGATGATGAGGCGCGTAAGCGGTTCATGGAAGAGGCAGTGGAGCATGCAGCCTTGGTACGCTCGTCCTATATCATCGGTTTCCGCTATCTGGTGGGTATCTTCGGATGCATCGGCGTTGTGCTTTTCTTGATTGCTTTCGCTACTACCAAGGAACGCGTGGCACCGCCTAAACGGCAAGAGACCGACCTCAAACATGACTTCAAGTATCTGTTCAAGAATCGTCCCTGGGTCGTGCTGATGGTGGTTGGTATCGTGTCCTTCATTATGTTTGCTATCCAGAATATTTCGGCTACGTATTACTTCAAGTACTTCTTGGATGCGGAGTCGAAGAGTCAGATATTTAATATCCTCGGTACCGTTGCTTTGATCATCGCTATCCCGATGACCAAACCGCTTGTCAAGAAGTTCGGTGCTAAGCAGCTCTATATCGTTTGCTCGATCCTGTCGGGTTTGTTCTTCTGCCTGCTCTTCTTCGCCGGTAAGAACTTCGTACTGATCAATGTATTCAACTGCTTGGGTAAGATCTCTTACGCACCGGCGATATCGCTCTTATGGACGATGTTGGCGGACGCTGCGGATTATGGAGAGTGGAAATTCAACCGCCGTACGACCGGTCTCTGTCTCTCCGCTGCCGTGTTTGCGCAGAAGATAGGATGGTCTATCGGAGCAGCGTTGTTCGGTGTAATCATGAGTAAGATTCATTTTGACGGTGGAGTGGACATCGCTGTCACACAAGCGAACCCGGAGATCATGAATACCATTCATTGGATGTTCGGTATCGTACCGGGTGTGCTCTATGCTTCGTGTGCCATCTTCCTGGTGTTCTATAACTTGGATAATAAGACCATGGCTCAGATGAAAGTTGAACTTGAAACCCGCAGACAATCATGAAAAAAGTAAGAGGTCAGTTTATTTGGATCAACGGTGAGCATTTCTATGAGATCGCTAACTACGATCAGATGAAGCCGTTCTTTATCTCCTTGGCATCGGATACAGACCTATGGATGTATTTGTCATCAACGGGTGGTCTCACCTGCGGACGTCGTAGTCCGGGCGAAGCGCTGTTCCCCTATTATACGGATGATAAGATCACCGAGTCCTATGAGTTCACGGGACCGCGTACGGTTTTAGAAATCGTCAATCGTCAATCGTCCAATCGTCCATTAGTATGGCGGCCCTTCTCCAATATGCAACAACCGGTCTATCGTATCTCCCGTAAGATCGCCAAATCGACGGTGGGTAACCAGATCGTGTTCTGCGAAGAGAACCATTCGCTAGGACTGCGTTTTTCCTATCTCTGGGCACCGGCGGGCAAGCACGGTTGGGTGCGTAGAGCTACGCTGGAGAACCTGACCCAAGAACCGGTTCGTGTTCGTCTGACTGACATGCTGCAGAACGTGCTGCCGGCAGGTGTGGAGCGGAAGACCCAGAATGAGTTCTCGACCCTGGTGGACGGATATAAGAAAACCGAACTCGTACCCGGTACGTCCCTTGCCCTCTTCCGAATGGAAGCGATCTTGGTTGATCGTGCCGAACCTTCGGAATCCCTGACCTGCAATACCGTTTACGCCCTTGGTCTGCCTCGTGCGAACTATGCGCAGACGGAGTCCAAAGGGGTGCGTGGAGCGTATGTGGCCCGTTCATCGTTCAACCTTCAACCTTCATCGTCTCAGACTTGGTACAACGTCTTGGATGTAAGCAAAGATGCGGTGGCGGTTCATGAACTGATGCGTTTCATTGCTACTCCGAAACGTGCGATCAAAGCCATCGAAGCTGCGATGCGTCAATCAACAGATGCCTTGATCCGTATCGTACATAAGAACGACGGTATCCAGATCACCGGAGATGAAGCAAATGATGCCCGTCATTTTGCAAACGTGCTGTTTAACACCATGCGTGGCGGCTATTATCTCAACTATCCTCCGAAATCGGATACCGAAGACCTGCCGTTGACCTTTGGTCGTCGGCACGGTGATCCGTCCCGGCCTTGGAACTTATTCAGTATCCATGTGCAGGATGAGAACGGTAACCCGGTAGTGGGATACCAGGGCAACTGGCGGGATATCTTCCAGAACTGGGAAGCCCTCTCGTACTCCTATCCGCTCTATACGAATCATATCATTGCCAAGTTCCTCAATGCCACGACGGCAGACGGTTACAACCCCTACCGTATCTCCAATGAGGGATTGGACTATGAGGTGATCGAACCCGAGAACCCATGGTCGAATATCGGTTACTGGGGTGACCATCAGATCATCTATCTGCTCAAACTGCTGGAGATCAGTTATAAGCACGATCCGGAGAAACTGCGTCGTTTGTTACAGGCACGTCAGTACTCGTTTGCCAATGTGCCGTACCGCTTGAAGAGTTATGCCGAGATCGTAGCGGATCCGAAGAACAGTATCCGTTTTGATGACGAAGAACATAAGCGTATTCAAGCGCTCATTCCTGAGTTAGGCGCCGATGCCAAACTGTTATTGGACGAGCAGCGTCAGGTACGTCGTACCACGATGGCGGACAAACTGCTTATCACACTGCTGACCAAACTGTCGAACTTCATTCCCAATGCCGGTATTTGGATGAATACCTTGCGTCCCGAATGGAACGATGCGAATAATGCGCTGGTCGGTTTCGGCGCATCCATGGTCACGCTCTGCTACATGCGTCGGTATGTGACCTTCCTGCAGACCTTGTTGACCGAAGATATCACCATCGGTGTCGAGACAGAAGCGTTCCTGAAAGGAATCCACGAAGCGCTCAAACAATTGTCCAATCGTCAATCGTCCAATCGTCAATTTACTGACGCTGTCGGTCTTGTCGGTGAAGCCTATCGTACGCGTGTATATAAAGGTATCAGCGGCGAACAAACGACAGTTGCTCTGGCTGAGGTACAGGCGTTCCTGACAGCAGCATTGGAGGCTATAGACGCTTCTATCCGTGCCAATAAACGCGAAGACGGATTGTATGAGGCGTATAATCTGATTAAGTTCGACAATCAACAATCGACCATTGAGATCTCCCATCTCTATCAGATGTTGGAGGGACAAGTGGCGGTACTCACTTCCGGTTTGTTGACTCCCGAAGAGTCGGCAGACTTGCTGGATGCTATGCGGACTTCGGATCTCTATCGTGAAGACCAACGGTCGTATATGCTGTACCCCAATAGAAGGCGTAAGACCTTCCTCGAACTCAATAACCTGCCGGATGAAGCGAAAACGCTGCCGGTGGTTCAGAAATACTTGGGTACGATCCTCAAACAAGACTGCGACGGAGGTATCCATTTCGACGCCAAGTACCGCAATGCGAATGAGTTGCCGGAGGAGTTGAAAGACCTGTACGAATCGATATTCAACCACCATGCTTTCACCGGTCGTAGCGGCACGTTCTATAAGTATGAGGGACTCGGCTGTATCTACTGGCATATGGTGAGCAAGTTATTGCTTGCTGTAGGAGAAGTAATTCAGTCTGTCAGACCGCAGGACGGTCTGTGCTCTGTCAGCGAAGCGGTCTGTCAGCGTTTGCGCGATCATTATCTCGCCATCCGTGAAGGAATCGGTTCGCATAAGAACCCTGCCGAATACGGCGCGTTCCCCTTCGATCCCTATTCGCATACGCCGTCCATGGCAGGTGCACAACAACCCGGTATGACCGGTCAGGTGAAGGAAGATATCATCTCCCGTTGGTTCGAGTTAGGCGTGTTTGTGCGAGACGGACAAATCCATTTCGCACCGCAGGTGATCATCACCGATGATTTCGTGGGAGGTGCCCTGCAGTTTGACTACTGCGGTACACATGTCATCTATCGTTTGCAGATAGAAGGTGAACCGCAAAGCATGTACCTCAATAATGCCGAGGTATCGTTAACCAAAGAACAAAGTGCGCATGTGTTTGCGCGTGACGGACAGATTAACCAATTAGAAATAAAGATATGCGTCAAGTGATCTTATTTGCGCTATGTGCGCTTACCGCTTGCACCGCCAAGGTGCCTTCTACTCATGTGTGGCTTACATCCGAAGCCGGAGACAAATGTGCCGAGAAAGAGGCGGTGGTCTTCACCAAAGCCAATGCCGATGCCAATGCCTTTGTCATTGACCTCAATGACCGTCGGCAGACCATAGACGGTTTCGGTAACTCGATCACCGAGTCCTCCGTCTTCGTTCTGGCATGCCTCACACCGGAGCAGCGCCATGCCGTGCTGGAAGAGATGTACGGGGAGCAGGGGGCCAACTTCAGTGCCAGCCGTACTGTGGTGGGTGCTTCCGATTTTGCCCTCAAAGGACATTATTCGTTTGACGACGTGGACGGCGATGAAGATCTGACGTATTTCTCCATGGCGGTTCATCAAGACGGGTTCTCCAAAGCAGAGTATCCGCAGGTTCAGGATGAGTCCTTCGATATGTGGCAATGTATCCATGAGATAGCTTCTATCAAAGCGGCGCAGACCGATTCGGAATGGAAACTGCTGGCTTCTCCTTGGACGGCTCCCGCTTGGATGAAAGATAACAAACAGTTCTTTGACAAACAGCACCGTTACGGTGGGGCATTGTTACCGAAATACTACGACGCGTATGCTCGATACTACGTCAAATATCTGGATGCATATCGTCAATCGGGCATCCGTTTCTGGGCAATCACGCCGGAGAATGAACCGATGGGTAACGATGGTTCCTGGGAGTCGATGCACCTCTCACCGGCAGTGGAAGCTACGCTGATTGGTCAGTATCTGGGTCCGGAGATGGAGAAGAACGGGTTCGGCGATGTGAAGATACTCGGTTTTGACCAGAACACCTTCGAGGCTGCTCCTTATACCGAAGCTATCTTCGGTGACTCCTTGGCAAATGCCTATACCGACGGAACAGCGCTGCACTGGTATGGTTCTACCATCAGTTGTTTCCCGGAAGTGCTGGATTCACTTCATGCGGCACACCCGGGTAAACGTCTTATCCATACCGAAGGATGTGTGGATAACTTGGGTCGGGACGGTTGGCCCGGAGTATCGGACTACGAAGGATACAAAGAGTGCTGTTGGTTCAATAACGATGCGTTCTGGTGGACTCCGTCCGCTACTGATTGGGCCTATTCGACCCCTTGGTGGCCGGAGTGGCATCCTAAATATGCCGTTACCCATCGTTATGCAAGTTATATCATTGACGGTATCAACCATTGGTTAACCGGATATATCGACTGGAACGCCGTACTCGATTCGATAGGCGGACCGACGCACGTGCAGAATTACTGCGGTGCGATGCTGATGGTCGATTATCAAAATGATATCCTCTATTTCACACCCTATTTCTATGTGCTCAAGCAGTTCAGCCGCTCCATGCGTCCGGGTGATACGGTGTTGGGCGTAGAAGACAGAGCACAGAACACAGAACACAGACCTATTTACCTTTGCGCGACAGTCAACGACCAAGGTGAATATGCCATCAATATCCTCAATACGGGTGAGGCAACATCCTTCCCGGTGCAGATAGGTGCGTATAGCGCAACCATCGACATGCCTGCCAATTCCGTTGAAACGATCATCGTGAAGTTATGAGGCGAGATATAGCTATATTAGTCTGTATTCTGTGTTCTGTATTCTGTACTCTTCAGGCGCAGACCGCTGTGCGCGTAGGCTCCGGTTCGTACGCATCCTATGTGCCGCTGACCAAAAGTCGTACTTCAGAGCACGGCGGATGTCAAGCCTATCAGATGGAGCATCGCATGCTCTATCTGCCGGATTCGCTTTTGGCACGTTTGGGTGCGCCTGACGGTTCCCGTCAAGGCACACTGGCGCTGCCTTCCAATGACTGGTGGACCTATGCCCTTGTGAACGAGTGGACCGGTAAGATCTGGACCTACCCGGGATGGGTGGAAGCGACCGCAAGCGGTATTGAGATAGGCTATCCGGATCATTGGGAGCCGACGGGTTGTGAAGTCAAATGGGATACTCCGTTGCATATCGACCTCAAAGCGGCGCATAGCAATACGCCGATGGCGAAGATGGAGTGTCTGGTGGATGCATGGTCGGATTTTAGCATGTCGTTCATCGTGCGTGCCGGTCAAGACTGGGTGCGCGTCACCTGTATGCACGGTTCGCCTATCGTGTGGTTCGAGACCAACGGTATGCAACTGACCGTCACGAATCCCGATGCAACCAAGTATGCGCTGTTCGAGCAAGCGAATCAACTGAGCGTGGCGTTACTGACAAACGGATTGGATGCTGCGGCTTGTGCACCCTATGCGTTCCGCATCCCGCGTAAGACGACGATGAGTTATCACTATGATGCGAATGCTTCGACTTTGTCCACTACTTTTACAGTTTATACAGAGTCAATCACCAATCACCAATCACCAATCACCAATGAGCACGCAGTGCTCCTGGGCTTTTTGCCCCATCATTATTATACCAATTACCAATTACAAATTACCAATTACCAATACCTGACGCCACGTGGCACAATGAAAGTGGCGTCAGGTAACGATTTTACTTTCACTTATCCGGTTCATTCGTTCCTGCCGTATTTCCCGGCTCCGTTGGAGTGGAAAGAAGATTTCTCGGCGACCCGCATGGCAGAACTCAATGCCGACTATGCCAAACGTGGTTCGTTCGGTGGTGATACCTATTGGGGTGGTAAAGGACTCACGCAGATGGCGCATTACATGACCTTTGCCTTGCAGATGGGTGACACGGCTACTTTCCGTATGGCAAAGCAACGCCTCAAAGAGGTGCTTGTCAACTGGTACACCTATACACCCGGGGAGAACCTCTATTATTTTGCGCGATATCCTCGATGGGGTGCGATGGTAGGTATGGATCCGTCTTACGACTCCGATACCTTCAACGATCATCATTTTCATTACGGTTATTTCATCTACTCTTCTGCGTTGCTCTGTCTGCTGGACGATGAGTTCCGTGAACAATACGGAGCGATGGCAAGGGAAGTGGCACGGGATTATGCCAACTGGCAGCGTTCGGCGGATGAACCTTGGTTCCGGACACTTGACCCTTATTGCGGACACTCGTTCGCAGGCGGTTTGGGGAATGGCGGTAACGGAAACGGACAAGAGTCTTCATCCGAAGCCATTCAGGCGTGGGGCGGTATATGGATGTTAGGCGCTGCGCTGCAAGACCAAGACATGTTGGAAGCCGGTATCATGGGGTACACCCTTGAGACACGCGCCACAGCAGAATACTGGTTCGATAAAAACAGACGAAACATCGACTATACCAAATACCAACACCCTTATTGCTGCAACCTCACGATGCAGGGAGTAGGGTGGTGGACGTGGTTCTCCGGTGACCCGGTCTGGATGCATTCGATCCAGTGGTTACCGATCTCTCCTATCTTGACCAATAGTTTCAGCGAAGACCTTCCTTTTGCCCGTTGGGACTATACGCAGATGTATGCCAAAAAAGAAGTGGGCGATTATGAAGCACCGCAAGGCGGTTTGGGCGATGAGTCCGGTTTGGGCAATGTCTGCCTGTCCTACCTCTCGCTCTTCGATGCCGACTCGGCGGCACGCGTATGGGACCGCATGGATAAGATGGGAAAAGCACTGGCTAAGAACCCCGACACAGGCGGTATCACCTATTGGTTGGCGCATAGCCATAAAGCACTGGGTGAGAAACGCTATGATATCTATGCCAACCATCCTCTCGCATGCGCCTACACGGATACCGTCAGCGGACGTATGACCTATGCGGTGTATAATGTGGGACAAGCAAAACTGAATGTGCATTTCTTCGGAGCCAAAGATACGACGGTGACAGTGCCGCATGGACTGACGCTGATCTCCGGCAACAAGACACAGACAACCACCACCATCGAAGATGAACAGGTGGAGATCGAACCCGATCCGATGGCTTGGGATCTGCCGTATCCGAACCTGGCACTGCATAAACCCGTTACGGCTTCATCCGAAGAGAACGCCGGTTGTCTGGCGAAGTTCTTGACGGATGGTAAGACCAATACCCGTTGGGGTTCGGCGCATAGAGACGGCGAGTATGTCATGGTAGATCTGGAACAATTATGTTACATCGATCATCTTATCTTGCGTTGGGAAACTGCCTATGCTTCCGAATATGAACTGGCGTTGAGCGATGATAACGTCACCTGGCGCACGATAACACTCAGTTCTGCAGGTGGGGTGGAGCGAATCAATCTTCAATCTTCAATCTCCAATCTTCAATCTTGCAGAGCAAGGTACATTCGCATCACGGGTCTTCAACGTGCTACGCAATACGGTACTTCTTTGTATGAACTCGAAGCCTACGGTCGTCCTCTTACCGGTGACCCGACGAAAGTGTTTGTGATCGCTCTTTCGGCAACCGACACGGTGCTCTGTCAAGGACAATCAACCACCCTCACTACCACTGCCTACAGTTATAGCGGAGCGGTGTTGTCTGCTACGGATGAGAAGAAGACTTATCCCGATTACGGGCTGTTCACCGAGACACGCGAACGGGAAGGTTGCACCGCCTCGCTTACTATTGTTGTGATGGAATCGGAGCATATCGATTCGGTCATCGTCTCTCCCGATGAAGTAACGTTACCCGTGGGCGACACGCAGGACTTCGCTATCTGTCCGATTAACCAGTTCGGCATTGCTACGGACACCTGTCATCATCTGTTCCGGGCTACGCAGGTGGGAGATACGACCCTCACGTTCAATTGTTATAACCAATCGCCAACTGCCCTTGTCCATGTGTTACCTTACTCGGATGTCAATCTGGCGCTTCATAAACCTGTCACCTGTTCCGGTTTTGAGAATGCAGGAACGGTGCCAGCCAATGCCACGGACGGAGACCTTACCACTCGTTGGGGAAGTCTGCATAAAGATAACGAATGGGTAGAGGTGGACCTGCAGCATTGCTATATTCTGGACTCCATCCGCTTGTATTGGGAGACAGCTTATGCGACCGCCTATGAGATCCAACTGAGCGGCGATGCAGAGCACTACGAGCTGGCATATAGTACCACTACTTGCCAAGGAAAGAATGAGACGATTCGCCTGAATGCCCTCCCTGCTCGCTATGTCAAGATCCTATGCTTGCAGCGAAGCGGCGGCTACGGTTCTTCGCTATGGGAGATAGAGGTATATGGTTCCGGACGTTGCGATGAACCCGAAACGTCCGTAGAAGAAATCGTAAATCGTAAATCGTCAATTCGTAAATTTATTTATGATGGACAGATCTATATTTCGCGTAACGGTGCTATCTATACTATTGATGGCCGTTTGCTCATGTTCGAAAAACAATAAGTCAGACGAAGACCGTTTCATCGATGACCTGCTCTCCCGTATGACGCTGGAAGAGAAGATAGGTCAGATGAACCAACTGGACCCGGAATGGGATGCGGAACTCAAAGAACCGCTCATACGGGAAGGGAAGGTGGGCTCTATCTTTAATATCGTCGGCGCGAAAGAGGTGAACCGTCTGCAACGCATGGCGGTGGAAGAGTCGCGTTTGGGAATCCCCTTGATCGCAGCAAGGGACGTCATCCATGGTTTTCGTACGATTTATCCCATTCCTCTGGGACAAGCTGCTACGTGGAATCCCGAATTGGTAGAACAGGCCGCTGCATTGACGGCCGATGAAGCAACCTCCGTCGGTATCCGTTGGGCATTCTCTCCTATGGTGGACGTGGCACGTGACCCACGTTGGGGACGGGTGGCTGAAGGGTATGGCGAAGATACCTATCTCACTTCGCAAATGGCTGCAGCGGTGGTTAGAGGCTATCAAAATGACAATCGTCAATCGTCAATCGGCCAATCGTCAATCAAAATGGCTGCTTGTGTGAAGCATTTTGCAGGTTACTCGGCATCCGAAAGCGGACGGGATTATAACACCACGTGGATCCCGGAAGTGCAACTGCGCGATGTCTATCTGCCGCCGTTCAAAGCAGCGGTGGATGCCGGAGCAATGAGTCTAATGTGTTCCTTTAATGCCTTGAACGGACTGCCCTCTTCCGCAAACAAACATCTTAATATAGACATCTTACGGAACGAATGGCATTCGGATGCCCTTTTGGTAAGCGACTGGGGTTCGGGTTCCGACCTGGTACCGCATGGCTTGTGTGCCGATAAGAAAGAAGCTGCCCTCCGTTGCATCAATGCACGCATGGAGATGGATATGCAGGGCAATATCTACTATGATTACTTGGCGGAACTGGTTCAGGAAGGGAAGGTCAAGGAGAGTCAGATAGACGACTGTGTACGTTCGATTTTGCGTATGAAATACCGCTTGGGATTGTTCGAAAACCCCTATGTACCGGAAGAAGAACCGGTCGCTTATACCGATGAAGCCCTTGCCTTGGCATCCGACATCGCTACCGAGAGCATCGTCCTCCTTAAGAATGACGGCGTCCTACCGTTAAACCTTAAACCTTCAACCTTCAACATTCTCATCACCGGTCCCATGGCGGACCAACCGCGTGAACAACTCGGCACATGGATCTTCGATGGCGAACCCGAACACTCCGTCACACCGCTGGAAGCACTCAAACAATATCAAACGACATCAAACAATATCAAACTATTATTTGAACCCGGTTTGGCATATTCGCGCGATAAAAGCACTGCGAATTTCGCCAAGACCATCGCTGCGGCTCGTCAATCGGATGTTATTCTCTTCTTCGCTGGTGAAGAAGCCATCCTGTCCGGAGAAGCACGTTGTAGGGCGGATATCACCTTGCCCGGTGCACAATCGGCTTTGTTAGCCGAACTGCATAAGACCGGTAAACCCATCGTGCTCATCGTCATGGCTGGTCGTCCGTTGGCGATAGGCGCTGACGTGGCGAATGCTGATGCGGTCCTTTATGCCTTCCATGGCGGAACGATGGCGGGTCCTGCTATCACGCGTGTGCTGACAGGTGAAGCTCCTTCCGGACGATTGCCGATGACGTTCCCGAAGATGGTGGGACAGATACCGCTCTATTATAACCGACTGAACACAGGTCGTCCTACTTACGACCCGCCGGTGCTTATCGATGATATACCGGTAGGCGCTAAACAGTTCTCCGTCGGCTATTCGTCCTGTTGGCTGGAGACCGCTACCGAACCCCTCTTCCCCTTCGGTTATGGTCTGACTTATACAACCTTCGAGTACGGAGAAACAAAGGTAAATGGCCAATTACCAATGACAAATGACCAATTACCAATGACAAATGACCAATTACCAATGACCATTTCGTGCAGTATCACCAATACAGGAAATGTAGATGCTTATGACGTACCGCAACTCTATGTACGTCAGATGTCCGGTGACTTCGCACGACCGATAGCGGAACTCAAAGGATTCCAAAAGATCTTCATTCCTGCAGGAGAAACACGCACCGTCACTTATACTATTTCTCGTGAAGACTTAGGTTATTGGCACGAAGAGAAAGACGGCTTCAATAGTCGCGTATGGTTCGCCACCGATGAAGCCGAATTCCGGTTCTCTATCGCACCCAATGCAGGTGCGGCTCAACTGCGTTAATCGTCGTTGATAGTAGGGATAATCTCTTGCGTGCGCCAAGAAGTGAAACGAAGTCGAACGGGTAATATGATCCGTTCGATTTTTTGTGCGATCGGTCGTTCAGGATCCGGCACGATGGCACATGCTACCTGTTCGAAGGTATTGGCATCCACAGCATAGTAACGCGAATCCGTAGCCGTATATTCGGTGATGGTCCAATGGAAAAGGTCTCCGGTGATGGTGATCTGCATGGTTTGCGGATCGTAGGCATCAATACCGATATGTGCTAACTCTCCGGTGCAACGAACGGCGTAGAGTTGGTATGCATCATCCACCACTAAACCGATTAACTTCCTATTTGCCGGTTCCAGCGTAAAGACCTGAATATAATTTTTAATTTTTAATTTTTCATTTGTAATTTCTCGTACCCACGGCGTGCCCTTCACCATCTTGAGTTGGAAAAGACGGTTGTTGCTATCGGTTAACAGGAACCCGTTATCATAGTCCTTACGCGTCGTACCGTTCCCCCAGATGAGTTGTACGGGAAAGGCGAAACCGTGTTTTGTCAATTCTCTGGAGAACGAGAGCGATTTCGCTTTATTCACCTTGTTGGTCTCGCAGTCAATGAACTCCAATCCGTCCTTCGTCAAACGGAAGACATCCGGAGGTAATTGCAGATCAACTCTTCCGGACGCTGATTCTAACATCGTATAAAGACCTACTGCCGGTTTGTTCAACTGCTTAGGTGAAGTCTTGAAATGAAAAGCGTTCTGCTGAATCAGTTTGGGATTAAGTGCAACACCGTACAGACTGTCCGGCAAACGTCCTTCCGCTACCAATTGACGGAAAGAGAAGAGAGGAAGCAAGCTATCCGCTTCGGATTTAGACCACTCTTGTCCTCGAAAATCTGTATAGTGAACCTGCTTATCCTGAACTTCCATCTTAATGAACGTGCTATCCAGACAGGAATAAACCACAAAAGGTGTCTTGTCCGTGCGCGGCGAGACTAACTCATATAACGAAGGTAGTACCCATGCAAGGACTATCAGTGCAAGAAAACAAATTATAAATTTGAAATTATAAATTTGAAATATCTTCATCATTGTTTTCCAAGTTTAAAACGATAGACCGAATAGAAAGGCAGGCACATGGTAGCCGGAATCGCCAATATCAACCACGGCCACATGGCGATGTTACATGCCGGTTGAGCGGTCAGAAAACAGAGGGCTACGATAGGTGCTCCGATCAGAAAATCTACACAACGGATCTTCCATTGGGGTTCCAATAAGCACCAAGAGCTGACGCTGTATCCGAGTAGTCCGCCTATGTACCAAGGCAAGCAGGTCAAGAACGTGCGCCAAACAAGTTCACGTGGAAGCCAGATTTGTTCAACAATCGCGAGTACCGCTGCATCAAGCGCAAAGAGTCCGCATAGGCAGAGCAGGCTGCAGAAGAGCATGGCGCCGATACTCATTGTATAATCAATAGGCAAGTGCAGCGTCAGACGGATTCGTTTGACTTGCATCTCCGGTAACCATTGACAGAGGGCGATACAAACGCCGGTGATAAGGGGAATGTACATCAAGGCGTTCACCATCAGTACGTCCCTTCCGATCATTGTTGCCCAAGTCTCTACAACGCCTGTGGCCAAGAGTGTAGAACGAAGAGCTAAAAGTAGATAGGCGATGAGACCTATATGTATGACGAAAGCTAAGCACCAAAAGAGTCTCAACTTCAACCATTCCTTATAAAATATTGCTCGTAGCATTTATGATTTCAATTTTAATATTTACCGGTTAAGTCTATAAAGGTATCTTCCAATGTCTTGTCCGGGGTGATCAGTTCGCTTACCGGACATTGTTTCAAGATCCGACCGTAGTCCATGATGATGCAATCATCAACCAATCGTTCAAGGTCTTGGATGATATGCGACGTCAGGAATACGGTTTTTTCTCCTTTCTTGCAGAAGTCCCGCAGGTACTCCACGAAGAGCCGTCGGTATCCCGGATCAAGACCGAGCGAGAAATCATCGAGAATCAACAATTCCGGATCTTGCGCCATCAATAGTCCTAAGGCTACTTGGCTGCGTTGACCGTTGGACATCTGGCTCAATAATTGATAGTCTTTGACCTTCAAAAGTCGCATCAACTCATAATACGCGTCTTTGTTCCATTTCGGGAAGAAAGGGGCATAGAACCGCTCGATCTGTGCAATCGTCATGAAGGGATATTGAACATGCCCCTCCAGCAACAAACCGATACGAGCGCGTTCCTTAGCCGGCATCGTGCGAGTGTCATAGCCTAATAGCCGACACGAACCGGCATGTGGTTGAATGAAACCCGACAGGATATTGATAGTCGTCGTCTTACCCGTTCCGTTCTTACCTAACAAACCTAATATCCGACCACGCGGTACAGAGAAGGACAAGTCTTCGTATATCAACCGTTTCCCGTAATAGTGGGTAACGTGGTCATATTCTATCATTGCATCATTCATACAAGCATTCAGATAAAAATCGGTGCAAAGGTACAACTTTTTTGGCACATATGCAAGAACTAATTATAAAAATCCCTAAAAATAGGGATTTGCGGGCTTATTCTTGCATAATTCAAAAAAAAGCAGTAATTTTGCAGCGAATTTATTTAAGGTGAAAGGTGAAAGTTGAAAAATGAAAGGACATATAAGGTGAAAGGTGAAAGATTGAAGGTGAAAGGAATTCTCATTCTTTTCTTCCTTTCAATTTTCATTTTTCAATTTTCAATTTGCTCTGCTGCGCGACCGGATTCGTTGCGTTTGGATAGTGCCCAGCAGGCTTTGTTGGATAGTCTGGAGCGCATGTTCACCATTCAGGAAGTGGTCGTGACGGCGGAGGAAAAGATCGAACGCAGCAGTGCTTCGGTCATCAATAAAGAAGCCATGCAGCATATTCAGCCTTCTTCTTTCACGGATATCTTACAGACCCTGCCTGGCGGCACAACCAAGGATCCGAACTTGACGAACGCGAACACGATTCGTTTGCGGGAAGCAACCAACGGATCAACCAGCGGTGAGTATGATGCCTCTTCTTTAGGCACCTCGTTTGTGATTGATGGCGCACCTGTGAGTACGGACGCCAATATGCAGTATGTGCAGTCTGACGTGAGTGGTGCCGATGCCAAACGTAATAGTGTGGGAGCGGGTGTGGATATGCGTACCATATCAACAGACGATATTGAGAAAGTGGAGATCATTCGTGGTATCGCGGGTGCGGAATACGGCGATGTCACTTCCGGCGTCGTGAAGATCGAGCGTACTAGTAAACCTACCCCGTGGCGGGCACGCTTCAAAGCCGACGGATTCAGTAAACTGCTTTTCTTCGGTAAGGGCTTGGGTTGGAACAATGAGAACACGGTTCTCAATTTCGGCTTGGACTATCTGAACGCTAAAGCCGATCCGACCAACACGCTTGAGAACTATCAACGTATCACAGGATCGGTGCGTCTACAGCAAAAATGGGAAGTCGGGAATCTGCGTATTCGTTGGCAGAGTCATCTCGATTATACGGGTAGCATCGATAATGAAAAGATAGACCCCGATATCCACCGTAATCGGGAAGATAGTTATAGCAGTGAGTATCATAAACTCAGTTGGAATAATACCCTTCGGTTGCGTCAGGCGGATGCTCACTGGTGGTGTTTCTGCGTACAAGCAAACGTATCTGGTGAGATGGATCGTATTCGCCAGACACGTTTTGTGCAATTGACGACCCCTAAAAACCCCGCCATTGACAATATGCAGGAAGGCGAAGCAACGGTCCGTTTATTGCCATACAAATACGTAGCGAACCATGAGGTAGAGGGACTTCCGCTCAATGTGTTCGTGCGGCCTAAAGCGGAGTTCTTCTTTGATACTTGGAAATTGGAGCACCAAGTCAGTGCCGGTGTCGAATGGCGGTACACCAAGAATTTCGGTAGAGGGCAGATATATGACTTGAGTAGGCCTTTGAATTACTCTTCAACTTTGCGACCTCGTGCGTACTATGACATTCCGGCTTCGAACCAGTTGGCATGGTATATACAGGATGATATCTCTTTCCCGATTCATGAACATTTCGGCTTGGATCTGAATATCGGTCTGCGTGGAACATCGCTTTTGGGCCTTGGTTCGCAGTACGCTATTGATGGTAAGTGCTATTTGGATCCCCGTGCCAATATCGGTCTCAATTTCCCGTTCTCCAAAGGTAAATTCTATGTGGCTGCTGCTATCGGTCAGCATACGAAAATGCCGACACTGCTGCAATTGTCACCGAACTTGTTGTATATGGACATGCAAGCTACCGACATCCCGATAGCACCTACAGATACAACCATGCAGATATATACGCATATCGTCAACCCGACCAATTATGAGTTACAACCTGCAAGGAATTTGAAATGGGAAGTAAGAGCCGGTTTTGATATCAACAAGCATAAGTTGAGTATCACCTATTTTGAGGAAGATATGCGTAATGCATTCCGTGGCTTGATGCAGGTAGAAGCCTTCAACTATACGATTGCCGACAACGCCTATGATCGCTTACTTACCTACTCAACGACTTCCAACGGCAGTAGAATATACAAGCAAGGAGTGGAATGGCAATACCAAAGTCCGCGTATCCCTGCTATCTGCACGCGCTTTACGTTGAATGGCGCTTGGCTGCGGACTGTCTATAGCAACAGCGAACGGATGTACTCTACGGAGAAAAGTCCGGGTGTCGTGAACGGGATCAATGTGCAGGACCATTATATCGGTTTGTATAATTGGACCGAAGGCTATATCAGGGAGAGTCTTAATTCGAACCTCGTGGCTGATGTCTATATTCAGCGAATCGGTTTGACGGTAAGTGCTACTTTGGAGACGACTGTTTATACGGCTTCGAAAACCTTGGAAAAGAACGGTCGGCCGGAAGCGTATATCTCGTCTAAAGACGGGCAACTCCACCCATACGATATCGCGGCAGAGCAAGATCCGATATTGAGAACCCTAATCTTTGATTATAACTCAGGCTTGTTCATTCGGCGTACCGTACCGTTTGAGGGATATCTGAACTTACGCGTGCAGAAAAGTATCACAAAGTATGCAACCATTGCGTTGTATGTAAACCGATTGTTAGACATTTTGCCGGACTATCAAGTAAGCGGTGCCAATGGTAGCTTGGTGACCATTCATCGTACTGCCAGTCCGTATTTTGGAATGGAAATAAATCTATCAATATAGTAGAAAGATGAAAGTAAAAAGTTTAAAGTGGATAGTATTCGCATTATTTGCGATGTTGATAGTGGCTTGTGAGAAGAATGCCGTCGTGAACACGGCACAAGTGACCGTGGTACTCCATGCTGACGGAATCCAAGAAGTGACGGAGATAGAATTGAAAGCGCACGACATCAATATGAATAAAGATTATTCAAATAGTGCGTTGATGATTACCGTGCCGGTAGGTTATTATGACTTGTCTGTTCACGCATTAGGTGACGGACAAGCGATCCGTGCGTACAAACGTGGAATTAAGGTGGAACACGACTGTACGATAGAAATGGAAGCGTCATTTGTATCGGGAGATGCCGGTTTTGTGTTGGCTGAGATCTTCTTTGCCGGCACAGAAACCCCGGAAGGTAAACGCTATATAGGCGATAAGTATTTCGTGCTCTTCAATAACGCTGCCGATACCTTGTCGGCAGATGGGTTAATCCTCATCGAAGCCGACCTGAACTCGGTGCAGAAATACGACTTGGGAGACCATGATTTTCGGGATCGGTATTTTGCGATAGATGCCATGTACCGTATTCCCGGTGACGGTAACACCTATCGTGTAGCGCCCGGCCAGATGATACTCATCGCCGACAATGCGATGGATCATACGGCTGCGAATGCCAACTCGTTTGACTTGAGTACGGCGGATTTTGAGTGGTACGACGTGTCCTCCAGTGCCGGAGCCACAGACGTGGATAATCCGGACGTAACGAACTTGGATAAACTCTACTGCTACACGCAGACCATTTGGGTACCGCATAATCAAGGACATAAGTCCTTCGGTCTGGCGCGCTTTCCGGAAGGACTGACGGCGGAGCAGTATTTTGCTACGGACTCCCTCTATGTCAAGTATGACTACGAAGTAGTGACCTCTGCCGGTACGTTCTCGCAGTCCCGCAAGTCGTATATGATCCCTAACGAGTGGATTGTGGATATGGTGAACATGGCGCCTTCTGAGACCTTCCAATGGCTCACGTCCAGTGATAAACTCGATGCCGGATATGCGTATGTGGCACCGACCGGAAGTGATGTGACACGATTTGGGAAAGCTGTACGACGTAAGACCAAAGTGACGCTTAACGGGGTGCGAACACTGCAGGATACGAATAACTCAAGTGATGATTTTGAAATGGGCGTTCCCGCTAATCCCTTCTACTTTAAGAACTGAATACTGAATGCTGACAACTATTCTCGCCATATTAACCGCGTTAGTGACGGACACCGCACGTACGGACTTGACTCTTTCGGGACAGTTCGGGCAAGGTACGCAAGTACTTGAAGGACGCCAGACCGGAGGTTTTGAAGTCAATGTTCGTTCTGTATATGATATCAATGCCGTCAGTCGTGTGTTCGGAGAGGCATCCTATATATGGCAGGACTGCAAGCAGACCCAGGGGGTGGACAATGCCGATTATCGGATGACCGCTCCCTATTGGACGGTTGATACCGTCGGTGGAGACTTGCGTCGGGAGATTTATTACTTCCGTGGAGGTTATCGTATGCTTAAGAATCATATTCTTTGGCATGCGGCACTACAGTTCCGTGCCGAGCAGAGTTATCGCATGCGTGACCCGCGCGCTAAAAATAAGGTGTCGGATCTGCGAGTGGAAGCAAGTGTCGGGTATCAATGGAATCGCTATGCACTAAGCCTCCTGGCATACGGCGGGCGGTACAAACAGAATAACGAGATTCGGTTCTATTCGGAGTTAGGCGAAACCACCATTTACCATATGGCGAACGAAACCGAACCCTATGCACGGTTTTCAAATAATAACAAAGTCAGTTACTATAGCGGGTATCGTGCCGGCGTGGGGTTGCAGTTATTGCCGACAACGGGTTTTATGGCAGGGGTGCAGTATGACTGGTTCCGATTCACAAAAGAGTTGACCATCAATACACAAGTACCTATCGTACGCCTGAATACGCATACGTTCTCTGCACAGTTGGGGTATGTTGCACAATGTTGGCGTGTACAGGGTGCGGCAGGCATCGAACTCAAACGAGGGGAACAATTCCTATATGGCGATAATGCCAATAACTACTACGAGTTGTTGCTCATTTCGCCCAACTATCGTGCGAACTATGTCTTTGCGAATATCTATGGGGATTATCGTCTGCCTTTACCTATCGGAGATTTGCTCTTTGTGGGAGCGGTGGACTATGATCAGTTCTTGCAGCATGTGTCAGAACAGCTACGCGTGCAATACACCTTCCCTGTCAAGAATCAATACGCATGGTTCGTGGCACCCAAAGCATGCTTTCATCAGTATGACCGCGCGCATGCTTGGCAAGTTACATTAGAAACCGGACTGACATTTTAACAGTTTAACAATTTAACAACTTAACAAAAATAAGTATGAAAAAGTTATTTTTTATTTTGGCAGCAGGGCTGTTTGCTCTGACTGCATGCCAAAAACAGGCAGAACAAGCACAAGTAGTGTACTCTATTGATGAGGTGTATGCACAAGCCGACTCGTTGGCAGGTGACACGATTGTTTTTCAAGGTATCTGTTCGCATCTCTGCAAACATGGTGGTCGTAAGGCTTTCCTGATGGGTAGCGACGAAAGCCACATCTTGCGCGTAGAAGGAGCTTCGGCTGGTAACTTCGCTCCGGAGTGTATCAATAACCTCGTACGTGTGCGCGGGGTCCTGCATGCAATCCAGATTGTTCCGGAAGATTGCGAGAGCAGTGACGGACTCAAACATGGTGAAGATGACAATGGCTGCGAAACGGAGAAGAAAGCCATCCGCACCTTTTTTGCAGAAGCAGTTAGTTACGAGATCATTACTGAATAATGGAACGCGGCGCACAGATTCGTAAGTGGTTCAGAATCATCCACCGCGAACTCAGTTATGTGTTCGCGGGGATGCTGTTGGTCTATGCCATCAGCGGTATCGCCCTGAACCACAAAGCAACCTTTAATAGTTCTTATCGCATTGAGCGTACGGAATACCAACTGCCGGCAGAGGGTACGATTGATCAATGGTTAACCCTTTGTGGTGTGGGAGGTAAGGAGATCCAGCATTACAACCCGGATGAGAATACGCTTAAGGTCTTTCTCAAAGGAAACAGTACGCTGACAGTGGATATGACGACGCATATCGGTGTGCTGGAGCAAGTCAAGAAACGCCCTATCTTGGGAAACCTTAGTAAATTGCATTATAACATGCAGGGAAAAGCATGGACGTGGTTCTCGGATATCTTTGCGATTGCACTTGTCCTGATCGTGCTCTCCGGTTTGTTTATGCTTAAAGGTAAACATGGTCTATGGGGCATTGGCGGCATCGAACTGGCTGTCGGTATCTTGATTCCGTTGCTCTTTATCCTCTTATAAAATAAACGACCCGTCTTTTCAGGCGGGTCGTTTCGTATCAACAAAAGAGAAAAATAGTTTATTGAATTTTGTTTCCTCGTACATCGTACATGGTTCCTTTGTACATGATATAGAGTTGTCCGTTTTGGATAAACTTAACAGCCTTTCCGCTTTCACTCTTTACGCTCTCAATACCTTCTGTGTTGGCTATGATAGCTTCTTTCGAAATAGGAATGATGTACCAACCGTTCATGTAATACAGGCAGATACCGCTGATCTTGGAGATATTGGCTGGCCATTCATAGCCTTCCGAAAGTACTCCGAACAGGTCACGTGACGTGATGGTCTTACCCGCCTCATCGGTGAGAATCTGGTTTTTACCGCTTGCTGTAGCGCTTACATTCTCAATGGTAATAAGTCGTGCGTAGTTGGCTTGTACGCATGCTTCAGCAATCGTCATTGTGGTCGGTGTAAGTTCTGTCTCCGTTGCGGTAACACCTGCAGCATCTAAAACGGTCAGCATAGGCTCAACAGCTTCTGCCGGATCGTTCACATAATCCACCTCATTCGTGCTCTTGGTGCCGATAATCACACCGTTAAGAGCAGTACCTACAGTCAGTTCAATGCCGGAAATAACGGTAGCAGCCGTCGCGTCTTCTACATAATATACCTTCTGCAAATCTGCATAGGCAGTCACCTTCGCGTCTGTCAACGTCAACTTAACCGCCTTGTTATCCGCTATGGCATTGAATGCTGCGATATTGTTCACTTCTACAATATCCTCAATGATGGTCTTAAAGTAGTCGCCAATCCACGGTGTGTTTTGATAGGCTTCTTTCGTCCCGTAAGGAACAACGACCACAGCTAAGGTATCCGTGTTATTGGCGTGGGTTGTACTGATCTGCCACGGGTTCTGGGTCCAGGTAGCCGTCTCTTTGGTAGCGATGCTCGGCGGAACCGTTCCCTTGAATACGATCGTATCCAATTGCGGTAAAGCAAATGCCATTACACACAAGGAATCAATCGATGCAGGCAAAACCAGCTTCTTCAAGGTCATCGGAGAAGCAGCGGCTGCATTGTGAATACAGGTCGCAGGAATCATTTTAATACCTTCCGGTAACTCCAACTCTTGAACGTTCACGGCACCTTGGAAAGCCTGCATACCCAGTTCCTTCACTTGGCTGCCTTCTGCAAACGTAATCGTCTTGGCTGTCGTGTTACGCAGTGCGCCTTGACCCAAAGCAACTACCGGATATTCACGGTTCTCCTGACGTACAGAAACCGGAATAAAGATGTCTTCTATCTCGTACTTGAACGTTGTGTTCAAGCGAATCAACGTAGCGGTTCTTGTGACGTTGTTCAGTTCATAATACAGACCATCTACTTGAATAGTGTCTTTTTCAGGCAGTACAGCGTTATCATTCAATACTGCAAAAATGCTATACCAGTTCGTGATGGCATAGTCCGTCGCTTTGAACTCTTCGTCGAACATCTGATAGTCCGATGTCGTGCGGGCACGCAGACCGACAGCCGTATGGTCTCCCGCTGCACAACGACCTACTACGGAAACGGTTGACTGACCGCCACCCTGACCGATCGTATCGGCGCTGGTAAGATTCATCTGTGCGTCATAGTGGAAAATCTGTTGAATACCATTCAGCGTCTCATGGTTATAAGCAACATAACCGTCTTTAGTGGGATATGCCGCTACCGTGATATTGAGTGCATTATTGGCTGCAGCATGAACATCAAAATCAAGTACTTTGCCGTCTGCTTGATTGATGATATACACTAATCCGTGGTTATAATTACCATTCGTTGCGATCGTTTTCTCGCCTACGGTTATGCTACCTTTAGCAAGTGCACCGCAAACGAAGATTTTACCGTCCTCAAACTTAGTTTGCTGGAACTGAAGCGAACCTGCAATCGGATGATATTCGATAAACTCACGCTCTAAATTAGTGGTATAGCAAGCCGCATAGATACCGCTCTCGTTTTCCTTGCCGTATGTTCCGGCGATATACAACTTACCGTTCTCATAGTGCATACCCAATGGACGGTCATAAGCCAACTCATCGTTGTTGATCACATTGCCTGTATATACAAGGTCTTGTGTGGCTTTGTTTACTTGATACTTAAGAATAATGGTGTTGCAATTACTGCTTAGACTTCCCTTGGTGTTCCATGCTTTTCGTGGCGCAATAGAGTCATTCCATGTCGGCAATAAAGTGTCTCCTTGAAGACCTGCGATATAGACAAAACCATCTTTATCTTCTGCCGCGCCTGCCCATGAAAACGCTTCTTTACGGAATACTTTCTTACCATCAACTTCAATAGAATCATAATTGGTGAAGGACATGTTGTTGCTGGCAACTAACTGACCATCTTTGTCATATACATTGATAAATCCCATGTACACCGCCTTGCGCGTACGGAACTTGTCTGCGTAAATGACACCGCCGTCTTCTGTAATAGTCATAGCCGAATTGGACAGATCATAGTCACCCGTCGTATCCGCTTTCGCCCACAACAGATTGCCCTCTGCATCCAACTTGGCAAGGAAGGAATTACGCATGTTCGTGTACTTGAAATCGCCCGGTTTACTGCCCCATTTGGCGGCAGTAGCTCCTTTGTACGTCTTGCCGTCAAAATGCAAACCTGCTTCTTCGGCACTTGTCGTTTGATAACTGCTTAGCAGGTACAAACTGCCATCTGCGGCATACTCCAGATTGTACAGTTGCGTCGTTCCTTTGCTTGCATCCGCCTGCTCGTCCACAAGCGTCTTGTAGTAATCCAGTTCAACGGCTTGTGCCATCAAACTCAGCCCTAAGGCTGCCAAAAAGAAAATCTTCTTCATACGCATATATTATTTAAATGTAATTAAGTCTGTACTCTGTATTCTGTACTCTGTATTCTTTCAAAATCCGCTGCAAAATTACTGCTTTTCTCCGACGTGCGCAATACCTAAATTTAGTGATTTTTCATTTTTTTCTTGCATATTCCAAAAAAAAGCAGTAATTTTGCAGCCGATTTTGGGGCTATCTGGTTTTGACAGCAGGTAGAATGGTTGTGTAAGCACGCCGAGCAATGAGGCAACGCTCGTTAATCTCGCTTCAAAATATAACTGGCGAAAGAACTTATGCTCTCGCTGCTTGATCGAAGTATAGTAGATCGGCGTATTTGGGCGCAAGGCGCCTGAACGGGACGTCACTCCAAGCCGAGTCTGTGGGCTGAATGGATATAGTGGCGCAGGAATTCACAGAATAGGTCTCTTTGGCTGCGCAAAGAAACTGATGGCTGAAAGCTGAATGCTGACAGCTCCAATAGCAGATAAGTCGGCAGTTGGTGGCTTGGGTCTTGCTGCCGAACGAAAATAAAGGCCAAGATAAGCGTGTAGAAAGCATAAGTATTCCTTGTTTGGACACGGGTTCGACTCCCGTTAGCTCCACGGGGCACTAGCTCATCTGGTAGAGCGTAACGTTCGCAATGTTAAGGTAAGGGGTTCGAGTCCCCTGTGCTCCACATCAAACGATTTCAAACAATATCAAACGAAATCAAACAATATCAAACGATTTCAAACAATATCAAACGAAATCAAACAATATCAAACGATTTCAAACAAAACAATATCAAACGATTTCAAACAATATCAAACGAAATCAAACAATACATAGGATGGCAGTAGAAATTCGAGAGATTCATACCGGAAGGGAAATCAAACAGTTCATTGAGTTCGCCAATGATCTATACAAGGGGAATGCATACTATTGTCCTCCTTTGTTCTTTGACGAGATGAACTGCTTCAATCCCAAAAAGAACCCGGCGCTTGAGGTGTGCGATTTCAAGATGTGGATGGCATATCGGGACGGCAAGATCGTCGGTCGTGTCGCCGGCATCATCAATCGTCTTGCCAATGAGCACTGGAATGTGAAGAAAGTGCGTTTCGGTTGGTTCGATTTTATCGATGATATGGAGGTCAGTCATGCCCTGCTGGATACCGTTGCCGCATGGGGCAAGGAGCAAGGAATGGATGAACTGAACGGTCCCGTCGGCTTCACCGACTTCGATCATGAAGGACTGCTGCTGGAGGGATATGAGTATCGTGCGCCGATGGCTTCTCTCTATAACTATCCGTACTACGTTAAGCATGTGGATGCCTACGGTTTGACCAAAGAGGCGGATTGGATTGAGATGAAGATCAATCCGGGGGATACGTGTCCGGAGAAAGTGAATCGCGTGGCGGAGATTGTCAAACAGCGTTCACACGTGCGCGTGGTCAAAGTAAAGAACGTGCGCGAACTCAAACGTCGCTACGGTATGCAGTATATGGATGTTATCGACTCGGCCTACCAGAAGTTGTATAACTTCCAACCCATGACCCGGCGTCAGAAAGAGTACTATCGCGATATGTACCTGCCGCTGCTGAACTTCGATTTTGTGACGATTGTTGAGAATGAAGCACACGAAGTGGTTGGCGTCGCATTAGGTATGCCGGATATCTCGGAGGCTTTGCAGAAATGTGGAGGACACCTCTTCCCCTTCGGTTGGTATTACCTGCTTAAGGCGCTGAAGTCGAAGAAGGTCAAAGCGTTTAACTTCCTGCTGATAGCGGTTCGTCCGGATTACCAGAATAAGGGTGTCGACACCCTCTTCTATCAGGACCTTATCCCTATCTTCGGACGCTATCATCTGTCGGGTTTGGATACCACGGCGATGTTGGAGAAGAATAACAAGATCTTGGATTTCTTCAGCCGCATCGACCACGTGCAGCATAAACGCCGCCGTGCATACATGAAGGCGATTTAATCGTTGTGAAAGGAGAAAAAGCATATAAGGCAGCACTCAAGCGACTGAGCACCTACGTGCATGAGCATAATATGAGACCGTCCATGGTCCGTAATATGGTCCTGCATCAGGTCTGCCAACTGCCACAACCTTTCACTGCCGAACAACTGACAAAAGTATGCCAAGAGGAACGAATTTCGGTAGGTACGGTGTATAATTCGCTCAACCTGTTCGTTCTGGCACACATTTTGCACGCTACCAGCAGGCAAAGAGGTCAAGCGGCTACTGAATACGAACTGACAACGACCAACACGATACGCATGCAGGTCGTTTGCCAGAACTGCGGACGAGTGACGGAGTTTCATGATGTGGCGATTGAACGACTTGTTACGGAACGCAAATACTCGAATTTTAATGTGCAGCATATGTCCCTGTTCGTTTATGGCGAATGTAAGATATGCCGCAGAAAGATAAAGAAAACAACAGAAGCATGATTGCAGGAACAACCTTATATTGGATCTTATTCATCGGTATCGCCCTCATCAGTTGGGCGGTGTCGGCTTCGTTGGAGCGTAAGTTTAAGAAATATGCCAAGGAACCCCTGCGCATGACCGGCAAAGAGGTGGCGGAGAAGATGTTGCGCGATAACGGGATCTACGATGTGCAGATTACTTGTATCCAGGGACAATTGACCGACCACTATAATCCTGCTACGAAAACTGTCAATCTGTCAGAGAGTGTCTATCAGGGCGCTAATGTGGCTGCTGCTGCGGTGGCTGCACACGAATGCGGACATGCTTTGCAGCATGATCAGGCATACGCACCGCTTAAGATGCGCTCGGCATTGGTGCCCGTCGTGTCGTTCGCTGGACAATGGATGACCTGGATCCTGCTCATTGGTATGTTAACGATCAATACCTTCCCGCAACTCATGCTCATCGGTATCGGTCTGTTTGCCATGACTACCTTGTTCTCCTTCATCACCCTTCCGGTCGAGGTGAACGCCAGTCAACGGGCAGTAAACTGGTTACGTGAAGCAGGTATCACCGATAATCAAACAACCGAAATGGCATCCGATGCCCTACACAGCGCCGCTTATACCTATGTCGTCGCAGCTCTCAGCTCCCTTGCCACCTTGGTTTATTATATTTTGATCTTTGTAGGAGGAAGTAGAAAGTAAAAAATCGTCCAATCGTCAATCGTCTAATCGTCATTTTTTTTGGCCCCGTAGCTCAATTGAATAGAGTGTCAGATTCCGGTTCTGAAGGTTCTGGGTTTGAGCCCCAGCGGGGTCACAAAGCGGAAGCTCGCGCCGTTGGCGCAAATTAGTTTATTTAGCCAGCGGGGTCACAAAGCGGGCAACCATCTCGGTTGCTCGCTTTTTTTTACCCCAAACACCCCAAAATCCCCAAATTTTAAGAAAAAGTACAAATTATTTTGCATATTCCAACTATTTTTTGTAACTTTGCAGCCGAAATTATTATGCCTACGCGCGAGGCAAAAAAATAACCAACTAAATTGCTATAACATTAAATTCGATATACAATGAAATGTCCTTATTGCGGCTATGACAAAATTCAGCCGAACTTCAATTTCTGTCCGAAATGTAAACACTCGTTAAAAGATCAATCAGAGGTTAAAAACAGCACTCCTTCTGATTCCAGAGATTCTGAAGAAAAAGGTTTCTTGAATCGCGCATTATCGCGTTGGACGTACGAAAGAGCAGCTGCCGATCCGTATTCCTATGCGCTTTGGGCTTACCGAAATCCGAATGACAACCGCGTCTTCTTGGGGCGTTGGCATGCGGAGGGGCATGATTTAACTGCAATCCATCATGCTATATCAGAGGCTAACCGTGCACGCCAGGAGAACCCGACGGCAGACAGTGTTGATGTGGAGGGTAATATCATTGATTCTAACCGCCAGAATGCGCGTAGAGAAGCGAATAATAATTTTGTGGATACGGTAAACGCTGCCTATACAGCAGATGCAGCGGCTATTGTGCGCAATAAAGCGATTTGGAAACTGCAAGCCGGTGAATTGGCACGTCATATTGCCCCGGATGAGTGGGTGTATGTCACTGAGCATCTTGGTGGTGTGGTGATTGAAGAAGGAACGAGTGCAATCATCTATGTGGATGGTCAGGAAGTGGCGCAGATGGGTAGCGGCATGTATGTGTTTGACGATAAGCGTCAGGATGCTGAGATAGAGGCTAATAAGCGGAAACTGGAGCCGCAGGTGGAGCGTGGCTTCTTCGGAAGAATAGTGGATGGAATCCTTCGCTTCTTCTCCGGTCATAGAAACGATGAGGACGCTCAGCAACGCGAAGCACGTCGCCGTCGTGTAGAGCAGATAATGGGGCGGTTAAGAAAAGATACAATCATCGATATTTATCTTAAGTCGGATCGTATCTTCCCTGCTGTCTTTGGTAAGCAATATTTGGCTGATTCTCCGGAGGGATATGCGCCGTACGAGATACAATCACGCTATTTGGATCTGAAGGTGGGTGTAGCGATGCAGATGCAAATTTCAGATTTCAAATCCTTCATTACCAACTATATGCCGGGCAAGAAGACGGTTTCTATTGCGGATGTGGTGAAGAGTGCGGATAATGCGGTTTATAGCGTTTTACGCTTCCGCTTGCGTGATATAGAGGTGTCGGAGCGTGGCTTGGATGAAGCTACATTCAATGCAATCAAGATGCATTTGATGCAGAATGTGCCGAACCTGCTCCATGGCGTGAAAGTGATAGACGTGCTGGATATCACAACGGATAATGAGAAACTGAGACGTTTCCGTGAAGTGGAGGGACAACTCTATAGCTCTGAGCGTGAGTACGATTTCTTGCTGCGCACCAATGAGTTCCGTAATCGTATCGCTGCGGAGGAGAATGACCAAAAGATACGTGAGGCTCGTTCGGAGCAGGAATTGCGGTTCCGTTTGGATGAACTTAATAAAGACAATCTGCTTCATGATGATGAGTTGGAGCAGTTTGTTGATCTCCTGAATAATCAAAAAATAATCCGGGAAGCTTCTAATCAATCGGATTTGGATCAGGCGTTGTGGGGAATTGAGCATAATCGACTTGTCTCGAAAGAGGAGTTTGATATCTTTAAACACGATCTTGATAAGCGTGATTTTGATAGAGCGCAGGTTTGGGAGCAATTCCGTGCGCGTTCTCTGCAGGCGACGGCTTTACAGAAATTGAAATTAGATACGGAACTTGATGTGGCTCATATTCATGCGGTTGACGAGGTGGATGATGCGAAGTGGGAAACAGTACGTAAACAAAAAGGAAGAGATGCTGAGAAGTGGGATTTGGATGCGGCTATCTATGGACGTAGATATGTGCTGGAGAAACAGCAACTCTTGGATAATATAGAACAAGATCGGATCACTGCTCAGGGCAATCTGGATGTCAATAAGATTGAATTGGAGAATGCGCGTCAACTGGATGACTATTCGGACCTTCGTTGGGAAAAAGAGCATGCACAGGATGAGAAGGCCAAAGAAGATGCGTATCAGCGCGAACTCCGCAGGAAAGAAGACGATTTGCGGCATATTCAACAACAATTGGATATGAGCATGTCGGCTACCGAACGCGGTTCTCGGATTGCTTTGGAGAATATGCGCGCCATGAAAGAGATGGAGTTGGCTCAACTCAGAGAACAGCATGCGCATGAGCAGTCTATGGCGAATATTGATGCGGATGTACGGAAGACGGAGATAGAAGCCGAGAGCCATATGAATGCCGATCAGTTAGTCGGTAAAAACGTAACACGTATGGATGCTGCGGCGCAAGCCAAGTTCGCGGAGTCGTTCTCGCATATGAATGAAATTGAGTTAATGAAGCAAAATGCAGCTGAGCGCGAGAAATTATACCAGGAAATGGTGCAGATGGCAAAAGAGAATGGTATCAATACCGCCGAATTGCAGGCGCATAATGCAGATAAGCAACTCGATATTATGCAACAGATGATGGCTGCCTTTACCCAGATGAACATGAGTCAGAATATGGGACAACATGGCGTTGTTAACTCGATGGTTAGTGTCATGCGCGATGTGGCGAATGGTAAAATCAAAGATGCGAAAGATCTGAAGGAAGAGTACCGTACGCAAATGCAGCACGAGCAAGAACGAGTGGATGAGAATCAACAACAATCGCTCAACTATACTACGCGTGTCAAGGTGTCGGAAAATGCACCTTATATGGGGGGAGGAACATCCGTAAGAGTAAATGTCGGTACGCGCACTTGTCCTTCGTGTGGAGAACCAATCAATGACCCTGATTCACTTTGCTGTCCTAATTGTGGTAGAGATCTGAAATAAGCAACCATGTTTACAGGATTAATACTGACGGATACACAGCGTTTGGCTGATGCGATGGGAGAAAAGCACTCTGAGGTGTTGGAAACGCTATTCTCCTATGTGAATGGGAGCAAGGCATATATTAATTGGGTCATGGTGGATGCCTCTGATCCAATGTATGCGGATATGAACAAAGAGGATTGGCATGCATATGCTTCCATTTTGAATGATTATTATTTTGGTTTAGGCCTGAAGGACTTCGGTAATTTTCCTTTGTTCATCATAGGTGGAGAGGATGTTATTCCTATGCCGACGGCTCAAAATCCCTTGCAGGCTTCTGGAGGAGAATTCTTGAGTTCAGACATGCTCTATTGCTTCGATACACAGAATGGATATAGCGAACTCCAATTAGTGATGGATAAACCGCGCTTTGCTGTAGGTCGATTACCGATAGCCAATGAATATACCCTGGTGGATCTGCAAAATTATCTGGAGGATTGTCTTGCGCGTACCCCGGATGGAATACACGTACGAGGTGCAGCGATGACGACCACGGAAAGTTGGTTGCGTGCTTCCAAAGAGATGATGAGGGATCTTCCTATCGCCTCATTATCTGAAGAATATGTGCCCCTTAACGAGCGCATGATTGTGAGCCCGTTATTGGATACTTCCTATCAGGATATGTATGACGGTTATGTACACGAACTGAAGAAAGTGGACTTCCTGGTATGTAATCTGCATGGCTCTGATGAACCCGGACATCCACAGTTCTTTGGAGAAGATAAAGAGGGAACCAAGAAAACCATCGCAACACAACCTTCTATGTTGGAGCAGACATGCCCCTTGATTTTTAATACCGTTGCATGCTATGGCGCTCGTTACACCGGATACGAGATGGACGACTCCATGCTTCTTATGGCAATGGCATACGGTACACTCTTGTATTGCGGCGCTTGCGATACCTCTTTTGGCGGTCCGGAAGAGGATGGAGTGGCAAGAGAGGGTAGGTCTGAACTGCTGATGAAACTCTATAATATCTATCTCCACCAAGGACAACCCGCCGGTATGGCGTTGCTCAAAGCCAAACAGGATTATTACCGCACCTGTCATACGTTTGATAGCGATGAACGGGCGATGTTCACCATCTTGGAGTTTAACCTCTTCGGATGCCCGATTTTGGCGATGCAACCGGAACTGCCGGAAGATTATCGACCGCTATTGCTGAATAACAGAATAGTTGCGAACCAATCGGTTACCTATCAACCGAAGAAATCAAAACCGGTGTGGAACTCTGCTTATCAGGCAGAAGATATCCATGCCTACGTGCAAAGATTGGTTGATAATAATCTTACCCTCATTCGCCAGAAAGTAGAAAAAGAAGTGTATCAACGTTTGGGACTCGGAAAAGATAGTCTGCGGGTCGTTTTAAGCATAACGCAAAATAATAACGAAGTCGGCTATCAGTTCGTCTATCGTTGGTCTCCGCAAGGAGTATATAGTCGGATGGAGATGTGTTGCCTTGTTGATACGGATATGCAGGGTAGCATTGTAGAAATAACACGAACCAAATGAAAACTTGTAGTAATTGTGGTCAGTCCTGTCCGGATGATGCAATAATATGTCCCATCTGTGGGGCTGAGTTTGAATCTGTCCCGGGACAGTCGAATATCAACATGGGTAATGCCAATGCGATCAGCGGTGACATTCATTCCACCGACGACCATTCCTCGCACGATAGTAACAACCAGTTGAATAGCAATAATGCGTCGAATAGTTACAACACCACAAATAACACCACGATTCACGAAGCGCAAAAGAGCGAAAGCACGTTGTTGAATGAGAACAAAATGGCTTATCGCTTGAAATGTAAAGAGCTTTTTGAGGATGGTCACATGATCGGCAATGGCGAAAGTCAGTTGCGAGAACTGCAGGTGAGTCTTAATCTCGCGGATGAGATTGCGCTTCCGATCAAGGAAGAGATTCGACTTCAAAGCAAGAAACGCAAGAAACAACTACCGTTGGGAGGAAAGCAAGAGATTAACCAAACCAAGACTATTATCGAGCAAAATGTCACATCTGCGTTGCAGCGTCAATTGGTAAAACTGGAACAGTGGATGCAGGAATACGATGATGACTCGTTGAAATCTGTATATTATCAGATGGCATCGATGCTTGAGCCGGTGCGATATACCAATCGCTATGAAGACTCTGCAAAGGACGAATATTGGGAGGCATATTGGGCATACATAGCATATATGCTCCAGACTCGTTTCAAAGAGGCGGATGAGGCTCTTGCGTCATTAGGCAGATGGCATGCCCACTATCCGGAGCAAAACGATGTCATTCTGTTCCTTGCCGGTCAACTCATGCAAAATGATTCTTTGGAGAGTGCGCAGAAAGTACGAGGCACGCTACCGGCTCATTATTCTCCGAATTTGCAGTTGCTCTTGGATGCAATGGACGAATTATTGCAAAAGGACTATGAGAAAGAGTTTGTAAGCATTCGTCCGGTTCACGCGTTTTATATCAATTCGTTGTTTACGGAATTTTTTGATACACAAAAAGCGAACGGCTTGCAACGTATAGAAGATGCTAAGATTAGAAAAGCACAAGAGGAACAGATTGAGAGGGACCGGCTTCATGAACAGGAATTAGCCCGGCAGGCTGCGGCTAAGGCGCAAGCAGATGCAGATGCGGAATCTGCACGCTTGGCTGCTTTACAGCAAGATGCTGAGAATATCGCAAAAGCGCAGGATTTGGCTAATCAGCAGCAGGAGACGGAAGCAGCAGCTGCTGCTCGAGCAAAAGCAGAAGCAGAGCGGATTGAACAGGAACGTCTTGCTGCTGAAGAAGAGGAACTCCGCAGAAGAGAAGAAGAAAAACGTCGCCGCAAAGCAGCCCGTATCGCCTGGCTCGAACGAAATTTTTGGTATATAGCGGGAGGAATAATAGGAATAGTTCTCATAGCTTTCCTTTCTACGTGGGTACCGAAAAAAGTGAAATCGAAAGAAGCGGAAAAAGAATCGCAAAGGATAGAGTTAGATAATTATGAATTGTTGATCTCTACCTGCAAAAACAATATTGCTTTGAGCACGACGGATAATCTTGTCCCCTTAGATTCTGCCGCTCATCAGTTGGTAAGAATTAAGCGTGAGTGTAAGCGTCTTGAACAAGATGCAACTAAGGTAAAACAATTGGACGAACAGTTTGTTACAAAAGCTCGGGCATTGGAGAATACGCTGAAAACTTTAGCAGATCATCCGCTTAATACAGAACAAGCCATTGGATGCAGCGAGAAATGTATAAATATTGAATCATGGATTAACTTTATTGATCAATGAAAAGAATTGTTTTAGCATTAATAATGATGTCTTCGGTAGTTATTACCTTGCAGGCTCAAGGTTGTGTATCATACCTTGAGACGGGAAAATCGGCCATCGCGGATAGCGAGCGCGATGAGGCGAAATTACTTGAACTGGAAAAATATTTCTTGAATATTGATGCGGCATGCAAGAGCGAAATAGGGAATAGTGCAGCTTTATGTGCAGAGCATGTTAGAGATTTAAGAAATAAACTCGTAGAAGCAAGGAAACGTGCAGAATTACAGCGTAAGGAAAATGAAAAAAGAATAAAGGAGGAGGAACGCAAAGAATTGGAACGCATCCAGAAAGAGCGGGAAGATAGAATAGCAAATAATTTGCTATATATTGAAGGGTATGGTCATCTTAAGGATGACACGAACTATCCTATCGTCAGTCTTATCAAAGGAAATCTTTCGAAACAATACAAATATAAATATGCGCAAAGTGCTGAAAAAGCAGTGTGGGGTATCTATATTGCTATTGATTCAAGGAATGTGCGCTTGGTAGAGAATACAGGACAGTATATGGCATATGCTGTACCAATGATGCTTATCAAAAATTTAGTAACGGGAGAGGTTGTTTACGAAGGCAGCGGTTTGGAATTTGCGGAAGACTATAAAGGGGAAGATGCTAAGTATTCGATAGGCATAGAGGAATTAGCTACTATTCGCAGTGCTTTTAGAAAGACTATTGATCCGTTAAGTTTAACAATATCAAATTTTATCCAACATGAATAGAAAATCGTATCTTATTATAGTTGTATTGTGGCTGTTTAATCTTGTCGCATATGCTGAGTCTAGGGGAGGGCTTGTAGCTGTCTTTGTGGATGGAGATAGTAATGTGCCCGAGGAATACAAACGCTTGTTACAATCAAGTATGGAGGAAGGTTTGGTTGATTGTAGTTATGCTGTTGTTGCGCATGATGCTGAGTACTTAAAGATGTCTCGTGATTATAGTGATTATGTTAGGAAAAGTACCATATCCGAGTTTGCATTTGATAATGTTACTTCAGAGAGTTTGGCGGATTCGTTATGCTTCCTTTATATTGTACAATTAGGCAAAGGTTCATATCGGATAGAAGCAACTATGACAGGTTATGGTGCAAATGCCTCTAAAAAGAAAAAGACATATCCAAGTTTAGGAGAAAGTAGATGTAACTTAGAAGAGAATACAGCGGAGCAAGTTCAAATAGCAACTATAGAATTGCTTCTTAAATTGGGCTTCATAACCCCGGAAAGAAAGGAGCAGATGCTTAAAGTATATAAGGAAAAAAAAACTAAAGCCGAAGAAGATCTAGAAAAGAAAATGAAGCAGATAGATGGAATAGCTTTAGCTGCTTCTTTCTTCGTACCTGGAGCAGGTCAAATGTATAAGGGTGAGGGTGGTAAAGGTGCCGGTATCCTGATTAGCGAGGTCGCGTTAGTGGGAGGTGGTGTAACATGTTATTTCCTGGGGAAAAAACAATTGAATATTATGCGTGATAGAACGGTGGAATATACGGCCTTTAATGCAGCACAAAAGAACTACAATACGATGAGAATTATAAGTTATTCGTGCTATGGGGCAGCGGCTGCATTATATATTTTTAACTTATGTCATGCGTATTTAATGCTTCCATCTGAAGACCCAAAGGTCAAAAAACGTTTGGGAGTAGAGGAAATTGGTTTCTGCCCTTCAATAATGCCAATCAACGAATTTTCCAGCCCTTCTTATGCTATGGGCGCCGGCATACAAATTAAATTTTGAGGCATATGAAAAGAAGTATATTACTCATTTTGACACTTACTGCATTCCTGTTCTCGGGATGTTTAAGGAATTTGGAAAAAGAAGGGATAAACCCAGAAACAGTATATAAAGGGCGTGTTATTGATGCTCAAGGTAATCCGTTAAGTGGAATTATGATCCGCATCACTAATGATCAAGTGATTTATAATTCTGTCACAACAGACTATGATGGTCTATTCCTACTGAAGGTAGATATGAGCAAAATTGATGATAACTACTATGTGCTAATTGGTGATATTAAAGGAGAACATAGACGAGGAAAATTAAGAGGTTTTGGACAGGATGTTTATGACTATGGTGATATTCCGTTTGTCAATATCAATATACCCCAGATAGGAGCAACTGAACTGATGGATGTCTCATTCAACTCATTCACCTGTCAATGTGAAGTGGCTTCTAAGGGAGGATCAACTGTAACAGAAAGAGGTGTTTGTTGGTCTAGTAGTGTTCCTACGATTAAAGACAATGTAGTTAAATGTGGAGTTGGTGAAGGTGTGTATTCTTGCTATATTAGCGATGATACCTTTGATTTCAACACGATAACCATCTATGCTCGTGCTTACGCGATTAATGAATATGGAGAAACTTACGGTGATTTGATTGAAATTAATCAAGTACAATTGAATAAGTTCATGAAAATTAAGTTACCCACAGTAGAGACAATTGGACTTACCGCCATGACATCTAACTCCTTTACTTGCAAATGCAATGTGATATCCCAAGGAAAGGCTATTGTGACCGAACGTGGAATTTGCTGGTCAACTAATATACCAACCATCCAAGACAATAAAGTACTATTCGGAGGTGGAGAAGGTGTTTATTCGTGCACCGTTACTGGGCTTGATTTTGGCAGTACGACATATTACGCGCGTGCTTATGCCATTAATGAATACGGAGAGTCATATGGAGAGCCGGTCGAGGTTAATTCCAGTAGAGTGGCATATTTCTCATTACCTACAATGGATTTTGGTGGGTATACCTATCATATCCATCCCGACATGGGAGGCATGCAATGGATACAAGGGGAAGAAGCTTGCAATAATCTTGTGGCATACGGCTTTGATGACTGGTTTATGCCGAATAAAGAAGAAATGTTAGCTATTGCCAAGATTGAGAATGTATTGGATAAAGTTATTAGATATTGGACGAGCTCTGATGCTGGAAGTCCTTATTATTATTTCGTATATTACAATTACGGGTGGGATACTAGTGACGCCGGGCGATCGAACGTTTATCATATTGTCCCGGTTAGAAGAGATAGATAAAATTTAAAAAGTATGAAAAAGAAAACATATGTATGGGCTATTGTAGCCATCTTGACTATTTTATGTGTTGCATGCTCGAGAAATCCGGATAAGGATATGACGAGTGTGCAACGAATAATGGGAGCTGGTGATTGTATAAAATGTGAAGGGTGGTCTTGGAGTAATGGAGAGGCTACGACGACAAATACAAGTAGTGATTTGGAAATGCACTCTTTCTCCTTTAAAGTAACCGTAACAGGCGAGTTGTCTTTTTATCATAAAATGGAGTCATATTATACCGTTCCGGAATTAGATGTATCAATTGATGATAAAACGTATTTTCATGTAAGGTATGGGTCATATAGTTATGACGCAAAACAATCATCTATAGGTGATGTGAAAGCAGGTGACACTGTAACATTTTCAGGTGTATTTTATACTGTAAAGGATATACAAATTGTTGGAGAGGCAGGGAGTTCTAATCAAAGCGGAACGGAAGATAGTTCCGGTCATCAGTGGGACTTTTGATGCTGTATTTTGAGGCAGATTTCAAAATATCATGAATAGGATAACTATAAAATATCTTATAATTGCATGTGCAGCAACTTTGTTGATGATTCCGGTATGTGCACAAAATTATGGCCCGAAAACAATAGGAAATGCTGCGGTAGAAAATCAGGAATTAAATGGTGGATATAAAGAAACATCAGCGAATGAAGAGAGATCGAGCACTAAACCGGAGGCGAACATAACAAATGTACGAATAGAAGAAGGAACGAACGATAGCGGACAAGCAGGTGTGTGGGTTCGCTTCTCTATTGAACTTAGAGGGCTGAATTCTAAAAAATGCTATGCTTCCGCATGGTTTCATAAGGATGTTGTGCATCAGGCAGGTGCTGATCAAGAATGGGAGTTGCAGATGTCCCCAAATATGGTTATTTGTCCTTCTACCGATAAGTGGACTAAACCGGACTTTGCAATGTTTGTTCCGTTTAGTAAAGTGGATATGATTGCAAATGAGGGTGTATATACGTGTGAAATACACATATGTAATACCGAATATGTGTCATTAGGGAAATCTAATTCTTATAGCTTTACGATCAAAAGATAATTCTCCTCATACTGACAATTATTATACCTTACTCACATGGAACAGGATCAGAAACATTATTATGCGTTTATCTCCTACAAACGTGAGGATAAGAAAGAGGCGAAAAAATTGCAGCACACATTGGAGTATTATAGGCTCCCCAATAAGTTGCGGCAAGAGAATCCGGAGTTGCCGGAATATGTTCGTCCGGTTTTCCGTGATTTGACGGATCTGGAAGTGGGAGAACTGCCTGAACAAATTCATAAAGCGCTTAACCAATCGCATTTCTTGATTGTTGTTTGTTCCCCTCGTGCCGCCAAGTCCCAATGGGTGAATGATGAGATAGAGTATTTTATTTCATTGGGCAAGCAAGAAAAGATCATTCCTTATATTATTGAAGGTGTTCCCCATGCGGATGATCCGGATGAAGAATGTTATCCTCCGGCATTGTTGTCTCTCTCTAAGGAAAAAGAATTGCTTGGCGCGAATATTAACGAAGTGGGCAAAGATTCTGCTGCTATCCGTGTGGTATCGCGTATGTTCAATATCCGTTTCGATACGCTGTACCAACGCTACCGAAGGGAGAAACGAAAAAATAGAATCATTAGATATTCAACGGTTGCCGTCTTTGTTTTATGCCTGCTCTCGTTCTTATTGTATGTCCTTCATGCCAATAATCGGTTAAGAGAAGAGAATTATAAAACATGGGTGAGCCAATCTAAATTTATTATTGAAAAGGCTAACTCATTGATGGACGATGGCGACATGTATCTGGCGTCTCGATTGCTGTTAAGTATAACACCGAAGGGTAATTCTACGAACCGACCGATTATGCCAGAGTTGGCATGTGCCTTGCGTAAAGTAGAGGATTATTTGTCGCATGAAAAAGAATCTCCGGTTTCTACTATCGGCCCAGGTCTCGGGGAACTGGAAAGAACCGATTATGGGCTGAAAGTATCTCTTTGTCCTAAGGAAGATAAAGTTATAATATATGGGACGTATAGCAATATAATACGGGTATATTCGACCATTAATGGAAAATTATTATATTCTTTAAAGAATCCACATAGTGAGGGCATCTATACTTGTGTTTATAATACGGATGGAGATATTCTCGCTACTGCATCTTCAAAGGATGGTATGGCTGTTCTTTGGGACTTGAATACAGGAGAAGAACTCTATCGTTTAGAGAGCCACGAAAATGCAATAAGGGATATTGTTTTCAGTCCGGATGGGAAATATATAATAACTACAGCAGACGCGAAGTGTTATCTGTGGAATATCTCGGGACAACTATTAGATACCATAACTGCAAAAAGTCGTATAGTAAAAACAAGACTTAGCAGACGTAGTGACTATATCTCTCTGGCTTGTATTGGAAGAGTTCAACTCGTTCAAATAGTAGATGATAAATTGCAATTGGTGGCTGATTTTGTACACGATGAAAGGGACTGGGCGGTATATATGGGAAGTATCAGCGATGACTCTAAATATCTTGCAACATGTTCCGATGATCAGGAAGTAAAGATATGGGATATTAAAACAGCAAAATATCTATATACTTATTCGTCTTCGTCCGGTTATTTGCGAGATGTTGCGTTTTTGGATGATACGCGTGTGTTGGTTTCTTGTTGCGATGGTTCTGTCGAAATAAGGAATGTCGTGAAGAACGAACGGGAAGTATATTATACGTCAGCATGGATTATACACACATCATCGGGCGATGCAATTATTGGCAGAGAGATGGAAAATGGTACGACCATTATTAACTATAAATTAGGAAATGTGCAATTTCTCAAAGATACCAACGAGCAATTACATGCTATAGATGTGAATTATTACACGGGAAAAGCTGTCACTGTAGCATCGGATGGAAAGGTCAGACTGTATGACTTGTTTGATTGTCTTACGGAAAAGTCAAGAGTGTTAACTGAAGTGGGAGGCTATTATGTATATTTCAATATTCATTCTTTATGCCAAAATAAAAATGGAAATTTATTATTGGCTGCATATAGAGATAGCGTAGCATCTTTAATAGACTATTGCAGTGGTGAAAATTTACTAATATGTAAAGGACATGAGCAGGAGTTGTATTCTGCCAATTTTAATACGCATGAAAATCACATTGTAACAACTTCCTATGATGGCACAGCGCGCGTCTGGGATGTCGAGCAACTTAAATCCCCTGTCGTATTACATCATGAAGAACCTCTGTATTATGCCGAATTTATCGACAATGATCAAAAAATCCTCTCGTTTTGTAGATCAGATATATATGTATGGAATGCACATAATGGTAGTTTGCTACAAAGATTAAAAGGAGAGGAGCCTCCTATAAAGAATGATCCAGCAGATATATTCAGCGAATACATTCATGATGTTAGTGCCGTAATATTCGATTCTGTTAGATCGTGCATATGGGCTGCTTATCGTGATGGTATTATTAGAATCTGGGATTATAATAACGAAATGGTAATAAAAGAGATAAAAGCACACCAAGATCCGACTTCAATCAAGTTGACAGATGATTATCTAATATCTTTTGCCGATGAAATTAAGGTTTGGAATGCCAATACCGGTGAACTTATTTCCGTATTAGACGGTCATGATTATACCATCGGAGACCTCTTAATTCTTCCGAATAGTCCATATCTGTATTCTTCTTCGATGGATGGCAAATTATTAAAATGGAATTACAAAACAGGAGAACTAATCAAATGTATCAAAGAGGATAACTCGTGTGGTATAGATAATCTCAGTTTCAAAGACGGGTATTTGTTGGCGGTATCCGAAGATAATCATATATATGTATTTGATGTGCGGGATGATTCACAGATTTGTGATTATGCTGTGCCGGAGAAAATATACGGAGATGTCCAGTTTAGCAACTATGATGGTAATATAATTGTCCCGATTACGAGTGGCAAGATCCTGTTATATGACTTCAGTGATATTCGTCAAGTTGTGCTCGACCTGAAAAACAGGTTGGGGGATTATACTCTCACTCCCGAAGAACGCAGAAAATATTATCTGGAATAAAGGATGCAATAATTTAGACACATTTCAAAAAAAAGCAGTACCTTTGCAGCCGAAATGAAAAATTGCATAAATCATTTCAAAATGGATAGCACACAAAAGAACATTAAAGCAAGGATTGTAAAGGGCGGAAGAGGTCGTTGTATCTTCTCGCAAGACTTTGCGGCGTGCGGCTAATTTTCAGGGCTCAATTTAAAGAAATCACAGGCTATACCCCGAATCCGGATTTCATATAATGTATGTCCGTTCCTCCGGATTCTATCCGGATACCTTCGTTAAGTGCGCGCGTTGACAAACGCGCGTTCTTTCTTCGTTCATTAGTCCCGAATCTGATTCGGGTTCAAAACATCGTTCATTAGGTTGGATGCCATCCAACAAAGGGACATGATGTAAATCTTACGCTCATTTTCTGCCGAAATGCACCGAAAACATATATTTTTTGCAAAAAAACAATAATATTTTTGCACAAATGAAAACTTTTTTGTAATTTTGCAAACATAATTTGAAACCGGAAAACATGATGAAGCGAACAAGTGCTGTAATACTATTATTGATTTGTGTATGTTTTGCTTATGCAGTAGAACAAAAGGTACAAATCAATGGCGTATATTTCATACTCAATGAAGAATTTCAAACGGCAGAAGTGACGTTTAAGGGGAATTTCTACTATGAGTTTGATGAGTATCAGGGTGATGTGGTTGTCCCGTCGAGAGTCGTTTATAACAATACGGCATATCGGGTCATCGGCCTCAGTCCTGCGGCATTTGCCAATTGTAAATCGCTCAAAAGTGTGCACTTGCCGAATACCATTCGGATGATCAGTAGGGAGTGCTTTAAGAATTGTAGCGCATTGCAGTCCGTGGTGTTACCGGAAAAGTTAGAGGTCATTCGTACGGAAGCATTTGCTAATTGTCGTCGATTAACAACAATCAATTTTCCATCCTCTATCACTACGATCTGTGATAAGGCCTTTATGGGATGTAAGCAATTATGCAAAGTGTACACCCTTGCTCCGCAAATCAGTACATGCGCCTTTGATGCTACATGCACGGTGTATAATCAAGCATTGCCGACCCAACTTGTTCCTGAACCGGAAGATAGAGTGCCGGCTATCATCAGTGATGTAGATACCAATATTCCCCAAACGGGCAAGCATAATGAAACAACACTGGTTGTTATTATCGCGAACGAGCATTATCAAGAAGTAGCCTCTGTGCCCTATGCTATTCATGACGGAGAAATTTTCTATGAATATTGTATCAATACCTTGGGCATCCCTGCAGAACATATCCGCTTTACGAAAGATGCAACACGTAATAACATGCGCCGCCAACTAAATTGGTTGTCAGCAGCGGTTTCTGCTTTCAATGGTGAGGCTAAAGTGATTTTCTATTATGCCGGTCACGGTATTCCAAATGAATCAACGAAGAAAGGATATCTGCTTCCTTCGGATGGCTTTGGCGATGATATCAATTCGGCCTATGCATTAGATGATATCTATGCCACTCTGGCAGCCATGCCGACCAAAAGTGTGACTGTTTTTCTGGATGCTTGTTTCAGCGGTTCTAATCGCAACGGCGAGATGGTAGTAAATACACGTGGCGTAGCCCTTTCTGTTAAAAAGAATGTGCTGAGCGGTAATCTGGTTGTTTTCTCGGCAACGGCGGATGACCAAACAGCCTATCCGATTAATAATGAAGGACACGGTATGTTTACCTATTATCTGCTCAAAAAACTGCAAGAGACCAAAGGGGATGCATCTATGGGAGAGATAGTTGAATATGTACAAAATAGCGTCAATAAACGAAGTATTTTGGTTAATAGCAAAAGCCAAACCCCTTCGATTAATGTTTCACCGGCAATCGGCAATGATTGGAAAAAAATAGTATTGAAATAATGAAAATAAAGGTTTTACTTATAGCATGTTTTGTCTCCTGTTCTCTGATTGCTCGGGGACAGGATGATGTTTCCGGCAAGGCACAAAAGATGGCAGCAGACCTGGCTTCGAAAGGTTGGAAGACACATGCCGGAGACCCTTCTTTATATGAACAAGTGTTTGAAGCATGCGCTTTTGACGCATGGAACGAATCGGACGATCCGATGAATACCACCTATGTTGGTGTGGGACCGGATGAAGAGTTTTGTGTCCTGCAGATGTTGAATACCTATGCGAAACGCGATATCCAGGATTGGTATCCGGAATTTGAAAACGCTGTAAGGAATTATCATCCCGGGTTGCAAAGTATACAGATTGCAGGTAAACTCATCTATCCCGAAGCGGAATATGAGATTTATTATACCGAGTATTGTGAAAATGGCGTCATTGTTGAAATGGATAAGAAAACTCTAAAAGAGGAATATAAATCGAGTCCGATGGCTTTTCGGCAGTCCTTACAATCTTTTATTCACCCGATCGCCAAGTTCTATCGCAATGCGAACGGTCACAGGGAAGAAATGGTCATCGCTACTTTTACGGATGAGTTCTTGGCCAATCGTCGTGTACCTGTTCCTGTTTTTGACGGGTATAAGATTATTGAGTCTGACGAACAACCGGATGATGACCTGAATCTTGTTGCGGAAGTCAAGAAAGAGACCAACCTTCATTACAGAGTAGCTAGTCGTGAAACAACAGCAATCTCTCGAATGACGGGTAAAGATCCGGAATATACCTCTCTTGTCTATTATACGGGAATTCTAAAAGAAAGCCGTGTTGCCATCCTTGCCGATGCAGCATTCCTGCTGGAAGAATAAAACGGGAGAGTATCATATTTAACGATTGCTTTTATGAAAAAACTAATAAGAAACTCACATTTTTATTGCGCGCGAATCAATAGTATGCATAAATAGTTACTATTGATCAATGGAAAGAAGATTTCTTAGCTCACATAGGTTCGCACGATTACTCCCTCAACCAAATCCAAGGAGCGGACATCGGTCAGTTCTGTTTGAAAGGCGAGAAATTCAATATCTATGGCCTGCCGTTCTTCAATAGAGACCCCAATGTGCCAAAGAAAATCGAAAATTTCAGGGCTCAATTTAAAGAAATCACAGGCTATACCCCGAATCAGGATTTCATATAATGTATGTCCGTTCCTCCGGATTCTATCCGGATACCTTCGTTAAGTGCGCGCGTTGACAAACGCGCGTTCTTTCTTCTTCGTTCATTAGTCCCGAATCTGATTCGGGTTCAAAACATCGTTCATTAGGTTGGATGCCATCCAACAAAGGGACATGATGTAAATCTTACGCTCAAATGACGTTCAGCGCATTTTTTTTCTTTTTTCTTGCATATATCAAAAAAAAGTAGTAATTTTGCAGCCGAAATGAAAGCATAGTGCTATCATGATGCAATAAAAATGGATAATTATGGCACAAGCAGCAATGACAATTCGTCTGGATAACCGGATCAAGACACAGTTCGACTCGCTATGCGAGCAGTTTGGTATGAGTGCCAACGCGGCAATCAATGTGTTTATCAATGCAGTGGTTCGTTCACGAGCAATCCCGTTCACCATCCGCGTGGATGAGGATCCCGTTCGTCAACGTGCTTTGGATGCGTTTTATGCAACACCTCGTGACAATCGTCCGGAAATGACGCTGGATGAGATAAACGCAGAGATCAGTGCAGCACGCAAAGAACGTAGAGAACGTCAAAAAGCACGAGTATGATTTACGCAGTAATAGACACCAACGTTTTTGTGTCCGCGTATCTTACGCATAATTTGGCTTCCTCTACATCCAAAGTGGTGGACGCTTTGTTCCGCGGCAGGATATGTCCGTTGTACAGCGAAGAGATAATGGCTGAGTACGAGGAGGTGTTGTCGCGTCCGCATTTTCGGATAGGTAGCGGGCAGCTGGAGACATTGTTGGCCTACATCCGGAAGTATGGTGTGGCAACAGAACGGACGCCCTTTGAGGAGTTGTTCGTGGATGAGGATGATCGAGTTTTCTATGAAGTGGCGCTGAAGGAAGAGGATTCGTTCTTGGTGACGGGAAACTTGAAGCATTATCCGGTGGATCCGCGTGTGGTGACTCCTGCGCAGATGGTAGCGATACTGGAACAATAGCCAATTTTTTAATTCATTAACTCTATGAAACATTGTATCAATCCGGCATGTGATGCCGAACTGGAAGAAAGCCGGATTCTGGGTTATCGTTGGAGCATCGCTTATCAGCAGTCTGATGACTTCATTGGTAATGCGCACTTTCCCAACAGGAATATTCAGCCTAATCATCTTATGGGCTATCCTGCAAATCAAGAAAGACGGCATATCCTGTTGGAGTGCATTGAGGTAGATCAATAATACCCTTGATTAAAATGCGTTTTCACCCGAAGACGCATTTTTTTTGTGCCAAAATTTGCACATTTCAAAAAAAAGCAGTAATTTTGCAGCGTGAAATGAAAAATTGCATAAATCATTTCAAAATGGATAGCACACAAAAGAACATTAAAGCAAGAATTATCAAGACCGGAAGAGGTCGTTGTATCTTCTCTCAAGATTTTGCTCAATTCGGAACACAGAATGCGGTGCGGTTAGCTTTCTTCCGTCTTGTGCAAGACGGTCTTATCATTCGTGTAGCGCAGGGAATATACTGGTATCCGAAGATTGACAAAGAGTTAGGACTGGGTGTCCTGCTGCCGGATACGGATACGATTGCTTATGCCGTTGCGGTGCGTGACAATGCACATATAGTTCCTGATGCCAACGCTGCGCTGAACATGCTTGGTTTCTCGACGCAAGTACCAGCTAATACCATTTATCTGACCAGCGGTGTCGGACGACGGATTAACTTGCAGATTGGCAAGGGAAACAGTATCCTCTTCAAGCACACGTCTAACGGCAGCCTTTTTGCCTACAAATCTAAATTGATGCTGCTCCTGGTGCTCTCTATCCGCGAGATAGGACCAAATCTGCGCGACGAAGAAAAAGACCTTATCCGCAAGCACCTCAGCCACATCAGCGAGAAAGATTACAAACATGACATCCAATTCGTACCCGGATGGATACGAGACATATTTATCAAACTATGAAATATACCGATTTGACCGAAGTTCAACAGCAAGAACTTCTAATGCAAACTAACATCGCGACGCGTATCGCGAAGAAGAACCTCGAGAAGGACTGGTGGGTAACACAAGTGTTGAAGGCTATCTTTGCACTCCCGTATGCGGAACACTTGTCATTCAAAGGTGGTACGAGTCTAAGCAAGGCATGGAAGGTCATCGCACGTTTCTCGGAAGATATCGATATTGCTATCAGCCGTGAGTACTTGGGTTTTGCCGGTGAACTGAGTCGTACGCAAGTGAGCGATAAATTGCGGCGTGCGGCTTGCTCGTTCGTACGCGAGACATTGTCCGTAGATATCAAACAGCAACTCATCGCCAACGGTATCCATAAAGACCTCTTCACCGTGCATGTCAACGTCACGTCAGTCACAACCGTCGATCCGGAGGTTATCTATATCGAATATAAAACGCTCTTCCCGTTTGACGATTATGTGCAAAATATGGTCAAAGTGGAAGTGAGCGGTCGTAGTATGTCCGAGCCGGTACAATCGGTTCAACTCGCTTCTATCATAGACAAGGCATTTCCCAATGCAGCAACTGCTGAACCTTCTTTCGCCGTTTCGGTCGTTCGTCCTGAGCGTACATTCCTGGAGAAGGTCATGTTGCTGCACGAGGAGTTTGCCAAGCCTTCAACGGAGGTGCGTACGGCGCGTATGAGTCGGCATCTCTATGACCTGGAACGCATGTTGCACACGGATATTGCCGAACGTGCGCTGAAGGATGAGCATCTGTATCGCACGATTCTGGAACATCGACGTAAGTTCATTGGTCTGAAGGGCTTTGATTACGACACGCTCTATCCACAATCGCTCTCACTGGAGATTCCGGCAGACGTGCTACCTCTCTGGCGCAAGGACTACGAAAACATGCAAAGTTCGATGATTTACGGCGAGTCGGTGTCTTTTGACGAACTCCTTATCGAGATCCGCCAACTCAACGACCGTATCCGCCAGTTGCCTTATCATAAAATTTGATAGCTTTGCTACGATTGAATCGAAGTATCTAATGCGTTTTCACCCGAAGACGCATTTTTTTTGTGCCACATTTCCTGAAATTACATTATTTTAAGAAAAAAGAATAAATTATTTTGCATATTCCAACTATTTTTTGTAATTTTGCACGCAAATTTCTGATGCATATGAAAAAAATCATCTATTTGTTATTACTTGTCTCTTTCGTGACTGCAAATAAGGCATGGGCTTATACTCCGGATTCAAATCATATTCTTGTTGATAATATAGAATATGAGATATGGCATGGACATGATTCAGTTTTTGTGCAGTCTCGTTGGATTTCGCCAAGAGGAACAAAAGAAGGCTATAGCGATTATCGTGGCGCAGTTTATATCCCTTCCCAAATTACATACAAAGGCAGATCTTATAAGGTGTTCGGTATATATGGCAGTGCATTTGAAAATTCAAATGAATTGATAGAAGTGCATATGCCTAATAGTGTTAGAATCATAGCTGATTTTGCCTTTGAATATTGCGTAAATTTAAGAACTATTGATATGTCGGATAGTATATATTTAATTGGTGATTGGACATTTAGAGGATGTGAAAATTTGAAGAGCATAGGATTACCCGCTACATTGACATATATTGGAAAAGGTGCTTTTAGAGGGAGTGGTATACGTTCTATTGAGATACCTGTAGGAGTACAAACAATTCATAGAGCAACATTTGCAGGCTGTCGAAACCTCACAACAGTTAAAATACCCGGGAGTGTTACCCGAATTGATTCTATGGCTTTTGCAGATTGTATTGGATTAGATTCTATCGTAATAGGAGCAGGAGTGCAAGAAATTGCGGGAAGCGCCTTTAGCGGATGCTCGAATTTGAAAAAAGTTTATTACCCCCGGGGATTGGATTTATCAATGGTTTCTATACCTAAATCAGCCCAGTTAATAGCCTATGACACAAAAGTAGTCCCGTTTAGTGCCTATGCAAAACCCATTGTTGAGAAAGCTATAAATAATTGGCAAATAAAAGGAGAGTATGAAAAGTTATCGGATTACCAACATCGTGTCAATGAGAATACTCGTAACTTAAAAATTAGCGAATTAACCCAACGTTGTGAGGAAGAATATTTGCGTAGATATAGAGATTTGTTAGGGATGTCTTTGAAATTTGAGCATCCTTATGATCCTGAGAATGAGGTGTTTTTACTAACAGATTCCAAATTTGGTGACATTTTGGTGCCTGTACCCCTTGACGAAGCTGCCGAATTTAAGAGGAATTGGTTTACAAATGAAAAAATAGGTCCTATAGTAACACCTGAATTCTTCATCGAGAACGATGTGTTGGCATTGGCATCGTTAGACATCTATTTCCCGTCGCTCGACAAGCACTACACCTATTCCAACCAGTCTTCACTCAAATACGTACAGGCGCAGGTGGACTATAACTTCGACCCTATCGAAATCGCTGCAGGTGGTGGTTCGCTTCTAAAAGGACAACAGACTATTGAGCAGAAGAAAATCGCTATCGGTAAATCCCAAGTGGATATTAATATTCCGGAAACCAATGCCTCTACCCCCAACACATTTGTCATAATCATCGCAAATGAAGATTATAAATCCGTATCTCCTGTTTCGTTTGCCCTTAACGATGGTCGCACATTTGCGAAATATTGCCAACGAACATTAGGTATTCCTGCTGTTAATATCAAAATCTATGAAAATGCAACGTATAATGATATTCGATTAGCTTTAGCTTGGCTTAAAGTGGTTTGTGAGAAATATGAAGGCGAAGCATCTGTCATTTTCTATTACGCGGGGCATGGCATTCCTGATGTTTCGGATAAATCGGCATATTTATTACCGGTAGATGGTGATGGTCGATATGTTTCTACCGGATATAAATTAGATGACCTTTATCAAAAATTGGGAGAAATGCCTACCAAATCAACTATAGTGCTGTTAGATGCCTGCTTCTCCGGTTCCAATCGTGACGGTAAGATGTTAGCTTCAGAACGTGGAGTAGCTCTAAAAGTTAAAGCCGGTGTTCCTCAGGGGAATATGGTAGTATTCTCTGCTGCACAAAGTGATGAGACAGCATTACCTAATGAAGAGGAAGGGCATGGTATGTTTACATACTATATCCTCAAAAAGTTGCAAGAAACAAATGGAGATGTGACATTGCAAGATCTTTCTCAATACGTCATCCGTGAAGTAGGCCGTAAATCAGCAGTAACTAACAAAGCGCAAACACCTACCGTCACTCCGTCTTCCACCGTCGGTACAGAATGGCAAAATTGGAAACTTAAATAAAAATTTTTGTGCTTTTATTTGCACATTTCAAAAAATCGTACCTTTGCAATCGGAAATGGAAAGGAGGAGATTATGGAAGAGAAAAAGTATTATTTCACATATGAGAGGCTGCATAAAGAATTGAATATTTCTTTAAGCATAGCGTATGATCGTTTCTCTACCGAAACGGAATTAAGTATTTTATGCAAAAGATATTTGCACAACGAACTCATTGGGCAATACGAAGAGGTGGAATGGAACCGATTGGGGATTAACGTTAAAACAGTTGAGCAAATCGCTAAAATGATAGATAATGCCTTTGAAAGTTTAAGGGTACTTGTCTATTGGCGTGACCATGCTGATGAAGTGTTAGGTGTATGTGTGCCGGAGGATGTAAAGAAATTTGAACGTAGCTGTTGCAAAGAAATAACTCGATTACGGAATGATTTTTATATGGCAAATCGGCGCATAATAGGAAATATTGGAACCGTGTGTGCACTTTATGCGACTCGTATAATGAAGTGCGAAGATAAGGTGCAGGTAACCCCCTCTATGTTGATGACCATGGGGCATGGTTTCCAAATGTTAGCCCGATATCTGCCAGCATATACGGAGGATTATGATCATAGTCCTTTCTCTGCGTTTGTTGTTTTAGATGTTTCAAAGCGTCAACTACCTCATATAATCGCTTCGTGGGAAGAGGATGTTTGCTTCTCGTGTTATGACTTTGTATATCAAGTTCAACGAGATCTGCGTAAACTTACGAATCGTTATGTTCCTGAAAATAGTATGACGATAATTCAGATTCTATTTACTATTAGTGTCTTGTTAGAAACGGAATATGCTCTTTGCGTAGGAGATCGTAACAATAAGCTGGCATATCATTTCCTCGGTCTTGAACTTCTCGATTTTATGAAACAACGCCATCAATGGAGGTTGGAATGGCAGAATTTGAGAGACGATGCCATAGCGGTGTTATCTACAATGCCGGCTATGGAATTTGATGGGGACGTACCTATGAATAATGAAACATCCATACCAAATCAATCTGCCATAATTGAGGAGAATCCAAATACATCCATCTTCCGTAGCGACGTAGATGCTCAATTGTGCAAAGAGAAACTATTGGATATCTTAAATCATAATACGTGTAAGGCGGAGGTCTATCGAGAACTCAAAAATTTGCATGATAAAAATCTGTATTTTAATATAGGAACTAAATATGCACCATTAGCGCGTGTACTTAATACATGGATTCCGCTTACCATTCATAAGGATGACAAAAAATGGATATTTAGAGGTGATGACTTTAGTAAAACGAGATATTCATAATATTCCTGTTTTATCTTATTTTCTGTTTTCATAGATTCCTATATTTTTCCTATAAATTCTTGCTTCCTCCTACTTGTTCCTACAACGGGTCTCTTATTTGAGGGACTCGTTTTTTTATTGTACCTTTGCAGCCGAAATCGAATCATGACCCTTACTACACCGGTTCATTATCGTATCAATCAAGGTCCATTCTCGTATCAAAGCCGCGATATGAACGTGATATGAACGGGATATGAACGCGACCTCACCGTTAGATCAAAATATAAATCATTTAAAATACTGTTATTATGAAAGTCACTCCTATCATCTTAATTGACACCTTACTTGGTAAAGTCAATCAGCGGGCTGGGTACTACATTCGTCGCTCAAAGAATGGTGCTCTGTACTCCTGTAAATGCCCCGATCGCTCCAAACACATCAAGACTCCGGCGGAGGCTGCCAACCAGCAACTGTTCGCACGTACCTACGCAGGCAAAAACAGGAAACAATAATCACTAAATATTTTAAGCCTATGAAAGCGATGCTCAAATCTGAAATCGCGGACGCGGCTGGAGTAAGCCTCCGTACGCTCAACCGCTGGCTGCACCATCCTTACATGATGGAGCAACTCAAAGCTATCGGCGAGTCCGATAACCGTAAAAAACTATCACCAAAAGCTGTTAAACTAATCTGTGACCACTATGCTATTGAAATTAATTAGGAATACGTGCGCGCAAAGCACCTTCCATTGTCTCTTGGTCGAAAATGACCCGATCAAAGGTGAAAAGCCTCTGGCGAAAATCACCGAGTTTGCGGATACTCCGATGCTGGAACTCTTCTATCCGCTATCCGTCACCCTTTCAGGCATTAACCTCAGAGGACAACCGGTTCCGTGGCGATGGAAAAAGAACGAGACGAAACTTGCCGTCGAGAACTATCTCCGCCAAATCCTGAACTCCGGAGAGGAAATCTTGCTCGAGATCACACACCCGGAACCCGACCTGCCCGGATACCCGTACGTCAACCATAATGCCTATGCACGAGGAGAAATCATCTGCCTGATGTTGAAAGCTAACGATGGCGATAGCGACGCAGATGATTGACAAATGACGAAAAATGAAGAAAAATTGCGAAGAATGAGGACATATCGTAACAAATACGGACAATACAGCCATACCCCGTTTATACATACAAATATGGAACGTTCCTCACCGGTGAACTATTAACAACTATCCTTATTATTAACCCTTTTTCCTCTACGCGGGTCGGAGGATAAACATGACCCGCATTTTATGGCACTGGTTAAACCGATGGATCTCATCAAGTCACTCCAAAAGAAAGTGTGTATGCATTCGGATGTCTATTTCCGGACGAACAAGCAAACCTCAAAAACCTACACAGGCAAAATCTGCTCGCCTTCTAAAAAAGCACCCTCTGCTGCCCAAATCAGAAGCAGAACACGTTTTGCGAAAGTGCGGGCTGCCATACAGACAATCCTGGATGACCCTGCCCAGAGAGCAGTACTGGACAAAGAGTTCAAGGCGCAGACTGACTATGGCTCCCTCTTGGGCTACACATCCCACAAACTGAATGGTAACTACGATGAGAACGGCGACCTCATTAGCAACTAAATCACTCTATTGTTCAACGTTTTAATCATTTGACAAAATGAAAACAATTCATCTTTTGACTCTCGGAGTCCTTATCGCACTCCTCTGTGGCGCAACCGGTTGCGCGGTTACACACAAGTTCGTTTCTACTACCACCGCCATCGAGAAAGATGATGCCACTATGGTCATCACCACCGAAGTGACGGAGACGTATGAAGCAATCCAACACGTAAAAAACAACAACTATTAATCTTTAACCCCTCTACGCCGACCGGAGGTAAAACATGGTCGGCATCTTATGGCACATGTTGAATATGCAGACATGATCAAAACTGTCAGTGGCGCTCTTACGAAAATTAACAAGAAGTCGCAACATGCTGGCGATCAGAAAATGATTCTTGGTACCCACCGCGTTGCGCCTACCAAAAGTAAGAATTGCTCGCGCATCTATCTTCGCGGCCTGAGTGCCGTCACCCGCACCGGCGAACCGACTACCAAAGAGCTCAACGTTCGTACTCGTTTTGCAACCGTGCGCGCTGCGGTTAACACCCGCGCAAAGAACCTCGCCACACTGGCGCAAGACCAGGCTGCTTTCCGCGCGCAGAAGGACTCCTCGGGAGGTTGCATTACCTTCAACGAATGGCTCTGGAAGCAGGAAGGTGACGCCTACGACGAGCAGCAGAACGGCTAATGTAAGGAAAAATCGTCCATAACGGGCGATTTTTCTGTGTTTATATTTGCACATTTCAAAAATTTGTAGTACCTTTGCACTCGAAAGTTATCATAATGAAGTGAGTATAAATAGATACACTATGAAAAAGATATTATTTCTTTGGCTTGGGTTCGTAGGTGCGGTGACTGTTTTATCCGGTTGCTCGCAGCAACAAAAGCCTGAGACCGACTGGGATAAATATGACCTCAAGGGCAAAGTGCAGCAACTCCAGGTGCACTACTGCTTGGCGTACGAAGACTCTACCGGTGCCATCGTACCCTACGACATGACATCTGCTGACTATATCAATTTCTCCGAAGAGGGTAAGATTGAACGTATCATGACCTATGATTATGCCCAAGAACAGCCTCAAACCTACATCTATGATTATACCTATCATCCGAAAGGACTCACTATTCTGGCTACACTGGATGATGCGTTCCATTATCGCGAAGAGATCAGTTATACCGACTGGGGGGAGATAAGTACGGATAAGATGTATGACGCAGACAGTGCGAATTATTGGTGTGAATTCTTTGAGTACGACGATGACCAACGTCTGGCTACCCATTTTTTGCACGGTCGGGACGGCTTGATGTATTTCTACGATGACTATCGCTATAATGAGCAAGGTCTGCCGGTGTACAATGAGAACAGGGATGCGGACGGTTCCGTCGAATGCCGTGTCTATTCTTCGTATGATGCCGACGGACGTCTGGTACGGCAGCAGTTCCAATATGCGGACTCGACCTATGATTTTGAGTATATCCATACCTATAACGAACAAGGACTGCCGGAGAAATTTACCAGGCATAGTTCCAATTCGACGGTTGAGGTGCGCTATCTGTATGAGTTCGATGAGCAAGGTAACTATATCTCAAAAACCATTCTCTCGGGTGACTTTGCCCGATTAGAAGAACGTAAGATTTATTACTATTAACAAATATTTTAAAAACATCAAGCTTATGAAAAACAAAACATTATTGATGCTGGCATTAGCGGCCGTTACGTTTGGTTGGATGTCATGTTCCGATGCGAAGAAGGCCGAGACGGATTGGGATGCGTATGAACTGAAAGGTAAGGTAAAGACGCTTACTACAAAGAGATACAAGGCACGTGAAGCGTTCGGAGAGGTGACGAAAGATGAGTTGAGATCCAGTGAGGTGGTTACTTTCTCTAAAGAGGGTAAAATAGAACATGTTTTCTCATCGTATTACTATTCGGATGAGAAATCGGAGTATGAGTCTTTCTATACGTACACCGAGAAGAAAGCTATTTCAGAGCAATACTACAATGATGACTTTTCAGGAAAGTTAATCACCTTCTATACGGATTGGGGAGGCAAGGAAAGCGAGATCTCTTACGACGAGTCCGGTGACCAAAGTTGGGCGACCGAATATACCTACGACGATAAGCACCGTCTTATCGAGCGCAATCATTATTACGGTAAAGAATTCAGCAGCCGGGAGAAGAACTTCAAATACGACGAGAAAGGATTGGTGAAGTCGTATAAAAATTATAACAACGATGGCGAGTTGACGGAAATCAGTTATTACGAGTATGATGCGAAGGGACGGGAGATTGAGTGTACCGTAGAGGACGGCGAAGGAGCAGTCTCTTATTCGATCGTTCACACCTATAATGATGAAGGCTATACGTCCTGTTATAAATTCATCGGAACGTATTATAAGAACACCGAAGAATACACCTATGAATATGACAAGCAAGGTAACTATGTCGTTAAGTATGAGATGACGAAAGGCGGCGATACCTATATCTGCGAGCGTACCATTGTGTATTATTAAATCTTTGTGACGTTGCGGAATTTTCTTGATTTTGCGTCAAAAAGAAGATAATTCGCAGATTTTTACAAATAAATTTGTATAATCCAAAAAATTTTATTACCTTTGCAGCCGATTTGGATGCAAAGGCGCTACACGCGTATGTGTATGTGCGTCCGACTCGGGAAAAAGAATATGAATAAAGCAACGACCATAGAACAGATCCGGACAATGGGAAAGCAGATACTGCCTAAAGGGAGTCATCTGTGGTTGTATGGTTCGCGTGCTAGAGGAACGAATCGTCCTGACTCTGATTGGGATTTGTTGGTATTGCTGAATAGGCCTCAGAATATGATTGCGGATTTCGAGCAAATATCTTATCCCTTGATGGAGCTCGGTTTTGATCAAGGGCAGTATTTTAGCGTACATACGTATTCCCAACAAGAATGGGAAAATATGAGTTTTACGCCGTTTTATAAGAATGTAGAACAAGACAAAATCGTATTGGTATGAGTCTCAATGATGAAGAAAGACAGATTCTCGTCAATCTGGAGAAAGAAAAAGCTTTGAATACGTATGCGGAAATTGACATCCTTCGTCAAGCAGGGCTTTGGAATAATATTGCCAATAGATTGTATTATGCGGCGTTTCATGCCGTAAGTGCATTACTGATACATGATCGTCATAATTTCGGATCTCATCAAGGAGCAGTTATAGGTCTGCATAATTATTATGTCAGAACAGGCATCCTCAGCAAGGAAGATGGAGCATTTTATTCGCAACTGCAAACTATGCGTGAAAAGAGCGATTATAGTTGTACGTATTATGCAACAGAAGAAGATACAGCTCCAAGAATTGAGCAAACAAAGCAATTTATAAATAAGGTGTTAGCCCTTATTGAATAACAATACCGCTGGTGCCGACAGCGTAAAAAAGCGGTGACATATTGAAAGGCGTTTATTGAAACGTTGTTCGCGACTAATCCGAATCTTCGCAAAATTCACACACAGTCGTAGCAACAGCAATGAATGTCCATGAGGGTATGTATTGATATGCCCACGCCCATCGAAGGGCGGGATGGGTAATACATATCGGGCGTGGATTTCGGTTGTTTTTCTACTGTGTGGGGGATTGCGAAGCCCTGGATTAGCGTGAGGAACAAGTGAGCTTCACGCTTTTTGTGTATGTATATGGTCCAAAAGGGCCGAAAAATGGTGCGAATGGTGGAGCACATACGTAATTGATACGTGATTGATACGTGATTGATACGTGATTGACCCGTCGAAGTTGAGGAAAGCCTGCTGCCTCAGGGCTTAAAAAGAGAGGCAAAAAGATCTTTGACATACTGATATTACCGAAAAAAGAAAGAAATTTTGCAAAAATGTGCTGATATATTTGCGTATGTCAGAAATTTGTTGTACTTTTGCACCGCAAAAGTTTAAACAATAAAAGGAAAGCGAATATGCAAGCAACAACAATGACACAGGGTGTTTATTTGAATATACCTCGTACCGATTGGACGCTATTCCAAGAATTAGTTAACCGTTTTGGGTGGCAAGCCAAGACCAGCGAGCAGGTGTTGGACGAGTTCTTGAAAACCCGTCCGCAGAATGTAGATCTTTCGGAGGAGGACATTATGAATGAAGTCCGCGCAGTGCGCTACGCATAATGAAAGTTATTATAGATTGCAATGTGTGGGTTTCGTTCCTGTTGGGTTTTCAAAAGGAATTGATGTACAATGTGTTGAGAAACGAACATATTGATGTATATGTGTGTCCTCAGTTAATGCATGAGATTAGGGATGTAGCAAATCGTCCGAAGATACGTAGCCGTATCAAAGATGATGATATAGACCAGTTGTTTCGACTTGTAAAAACGTATTGCATCAACAAAACTATTCTACTGGAAGCCGTTGTGTCAGTACGCGATCCAAAAGATTTATATCTACTTTCGCTATGTGAAACGGTGGATGCAAACTATATAATATCGGGAGATAACGATTTATTGGATTTGCAAACCCATAAAAATACAAGAATAGTTTCTCCTGCTCAATTTAAAATGATTATTTAGAATCTCTAAAACAATTTATAAGCGGTAATATCAGTAATCAAGGTATTACCGCTTTTTTGTGCGTGGCGGTGAACGAATGTCAAAGTGCAAAAAGTGCATAGCAAATTTTTAATAAACGGAAGACGAGCCGGGAAAGGATATAGAAAAATAACATAAAAAATATAAAATCATGAAAAAAATTAACTTAATCAAAGGGCTATGGAATGATAGCCATGAAAAACAAACACCGCAGACGTTCGGACGGTATGCGGTAATGCTGTTGATGCTCCTCACCCTCGGTGTTGGACAGATGTGGGCGGATGCATGGGTCTGTCGTAAAACTGATGGAGGTGAAATTGCCACTAAAACTGTTGGAGACAAGTTAAATGGTGGATCAGAGTGGCTTTATAAATTTGAAACTAATGGAGGTTGGGGCTCTGCCTCCGATGTCCAAGTCCTTGTCGGAACCTCAAATAGTCAGTATACAACAGTCAATGCCGATTGGGAGTATGATAGTGGAGATAACAAAGGCGTGAAAGGAGATATAGGAAGTGTGACTTTTGATAGAAGTGGAAAGTGGTATGCGGTAGGAAAATATTATGATTGTTACACGCAAGGAAAAGATGTTTGGTGTAGAAATACTACGTTATCCATGACGGGAAATACTCCTCCTTATTGGACGGTGAATCCACCTGCAGTAAGTAGTTTCTCTGTTGCTAGGAGTGGATATTTGGCAGGTAGCGGAACATCGGAAGATCCGTATTTGGTGGCTAGCGGATCGACATTAACGTTAACGGGTAGTGGAAGTCAGGCTATTTCTGATGCTAATTCAAGTGTTAACTATAAGTTTGGTTCAGATGCTTATAGCACAACTGCGACAAAGAATATAACAGTTACATCTTCGGGCTCTATCGCTGTTAAAGCACGTTGTAAAAACACTTCTGCTTCACTGGATGGCGCAGAGACAGAAACAATAACGATATATTATGCTCCTGTCTCTGTCAAAGACATTACGGTTTATATCTATGTAGGAGGACATACTGAAGGAGACATTAACTCTGTAGAGATGAATGGCTGTACTCCTTACGTTGGAACCAAAGCCCTTACGGCCGTAAAAATTAACAATCGAGCAGCCGGCGATCCGAAATTCACGTTAAGCGGCAATTGGCTCTATTACACATTCACCAATGTAACGAAAGTATCAAACATTACTTGTGCCCGTTCCGGTGGTAATATCTTCACAGGAGAGATTACCGACAATGTATATTACACCTACGAAGGAGCATCACTTCCCGGTCAATGCATTGCCAGAACGACACCTACTTGGAATGTAGCACCGGCAAATGGTGCTGCTGGTGGTTCCATGACTGCTACAATCAATAATGTGCCTGACGGAGCAACCGTTACATGGAGTTCTTCTGCTACAAGTTATGCTACTGTAGATGACGGTCTCATCTCTTACGTTGCAGCAGGTTCTGCAACTATCAGCGCACGCATTCAAAAAGCAGCCGATGGAGACTACTGCGCTCTGGATGAGACTATATCTCAGGCTATCACCGTCACCTCCGGTGCAACAGTAAGTGCAACGCGTGCCTGCCCTGAGTATGTTAGTACAAACTCTGGTCAAGTCAAACTTGACATTTCTTCTACAGGAGCAAGTACCGGTTGGTACTATCGTGTATGTAACTCTACAAAAACCGCTTACTATGCACCGGATGAGCAATCTGCGGCAAGTAATACCTTGTCATGGACTATGAATGGTAGCCTTCCCACAGGGTCGAACACTCTTGTTGTGGAATTATATAATAGTGCTCGTCAACTTGTTTGTACCTCTTCCTCTGTAACCGTAAATGTTGAGATTGCCGAGTCTGTCACTATCTCAGCCGGTGCAAATGGTTCTGTAAGCCCATCGGGAACTGTCTATGCCAATAATAATCATGTACATCCGACCATTACTGCCATACCGGATGAACACTATCATTTTAAAAACTGGACTTCCAGTAATGCAGCTGCATCGGTGGCGGATGCCAACAATGCTACAACAACTGTTACTGCAACCGCATCGGGTTGTACCATCACCGCAAACTTCGCCGGAGACCAATATACGATAACCTACAAGGATCAAGGTGATGTAGCTTATTCCGGAAGCAATGAGGGTTCTCTACCAGCTACTCACACCTATGGAACGGCGACGGCATTGGTTAATGGCACAAAGAACGGTTATAATTTTGTAGAATGGTACACGGATGCATCCTGTACAATTTCAGCAGGTTCTTCTATTGGCGCGACCGCAAAGACGAGCAATTTTACTCTTTACGCCAAGTGGACGGAGAATATGTCTGCATTATCGACTTCTTGTTCGTATAATGCCGGTACTCCGGGATATGCTGCTCCGACTGTTTCCAACTCGGCGACTAACGTAGGCTATGTAACCACACGAACTATTACGGCAACTGCCGCCGGAACGGGTTACACTTTTGCAGGTTGGACGCTGACGAACTGTACACGTACTGACGGAGGCGGCGCGACCGCAAACCCGATCACTGTTCGCTCGAATGGTGATGGTGCAGCAGTAACTGTAGTGGCAAACTATAACGAGGTATTGACCACTAACTGGTATATCTCTGGTGATGGAAATGGTACGGGAACCGACTTGACGCCGGGCTCTCCTTTCTCCGGTTGGGGAACAAGTGGTACACGTATGCAGAAGAAATCCGGTTACTCGACAGTAGAAAAGTATTACTGCACATTCAATGTTACCACTTTGGCAACAACAGATGATCATTTCCCGTTCCAGGTATATGATGGCACCAATCACCGAGGCTATAATGGATATTGGATTACTAAGGAAAATAACTCAACAACCGTTTACACAGGTAATCCCACAAACATGAAGTTCCGTCCCTATATAGCAGGAACGTATGAGTTTGAGGTGGATAATACCGGTGCTAACCCGGTGTTGACCGTTCATTGGCCGGTTATTAATCAGTTGCGTATCTCGTCAGCAAGTCCGGCAGATGCGACCAATGTTAACAACTTTGACTTGGCAGACAAGGGAAGTAACAACTGGTCTGTAAAGCGGACATTAAATGCCAATACCACTTATACCTTCAAGATGGTATATGATGGTGCGTGGTATGGAGACGGTCATGCCTTTACGCGTGCTTCTAACACGACTACCGGTTTAGAAGATGGAGATAACATGACCCTAAAGACAGATGTTGCAGGGGAGTACACCTTTACGTTCAACTCCAGCAGTAAGAACTTGGAGATTACTTATCCGGCAGCATATACTGTTACCTACGGAGTTGGTACAAGTTATACTTCGATGGGTAGTGCGTCCACTTCGCCTTCTGTTACATCCGGTAATTATGTGCTTGCAGGTACAGAGGTCGCATTTACTGCAACCCCGAACTTGGGATATAAGTTTGTGGGATGGTATAGAGAAGCAGCTTGTACGAATCTGGTTAGTGCTTCCAATCCGTACGAGCAGACCATCAATGCGAACACGACCCTTTATGCGAAGTTTGAGTATCGGGTTCTGTATATCCACGCGGATTGGTTAAGTTGGGGTACTGCTCAGATGACGCAATCCACAGTCGATCGAGCTATCTATACTTATGAGATAGATCCGTTAGCGGTTAAGTCAGGAACCCCTTCTACCGCAGAGGGAGGTCATCACTTCCACTTCGTGAATACCGCAGATAATCCAAATGACCACAAAGCCTACGACTATTATGGTGTGCATACTCCTACGGGAAGCGGCTATCTCGTAGATGGTGATATTCATTTAACGGACCCAGGTAATGCGACGATTCAATTTGACTTGACGCGTAAGAGCAAGATTACCATCACATTGACTTTACAGACTATAGATGATGCTACAAAGCCGACTTTAAATATTGATGCTGATCCGTATTACACAGTGAATACGGCTAAAGGCGGAAGTGGTACTGCAGGAACGAGTGTTTCGCCAGCTTCAGTAGAAGCACGTTCGGGCGCTAATTCAGCAGAAATAACTGCGTCTATTAATCCGGGTTATAGTTTAGTTAACTGGACAGCTTCCAGTGCCAATATAACTATTAATAGTCCTAATTCAACGACCACGACCGTTAGAGCATCTGCAGATGGTACCATAACAGCTAATGCAAGGGCTCACACTTATACTATCCACTTTAATGGTCATGGCAATACCGGAGGTGGTACAGCAGACCAGGCGGCTGTTGTGTATGATGTGTCTACTGCGTTAACGGCCAATGGTTTCACAAAGACAGGTTATACCTTTGCCGGTTGGGCAACGAGTGAAGATGGAGAAAAAGTGTATGATGATGAGGATTCCGTTTTGGGGTTGACGACAACCGATAATGGAACAGTTAATCTTTGGGCAGTATGGACTCCGAACCCGTACACTGTTGTTTTGGACAAGCAGACAAGCGCAGAAGGCTATGGAGGAAATGCTGGTACTGTAACAAATCAGACGGTAACGTTTGATGCAACACCGGCTGCCGTATCCGGCACTATGCCAAGTGCGGCAAACGGTTATGCTTTCATGGGATTCTATAGCGCAACCGGCGGAAACGGCAGACGTTTCATTGATCCTTCGGGTAATTGGGTAACCAGCGCAGGTGATACCATCAGCGGAGGCAACTGGGTTCATGACGGCGATGTAACCCTCTACGCTTACTATAAGAAAGCAGAGATTACGAATCTGGCATTAGATGCAGCAACTGTAGAGCCGGAAGCGACGGTAGGTGTGACTCCGACTATTTCGCCGACGCCGGCAGGAACAACAATCATCTGCTGGGAGGTTCAATATGCAGCTACGGGCAATCCTCTTTCCCCGCAACCTGGTATGACGTGGAGTGCAGGTAAACTGACTTTCGATGCGCCTGCTGCAAGCGGTTTGTACAAGATTGTGGCTACCCTGAAGACCGGTGATGACTGCGACGGAGGAACGACTCTTAGTTCGAGTTTCGTTAACTTCCAAGTTGCCGGTAGTCATACGGTGACCGTCGCATACAAATACAGCGGTACAGACATCGCAGCTTCTACAAGTGTGACCGGAAGACCGTTAGACTGGTCTGATCCTATTACTGCTCCGGATATCTTCGGGTATACGTTCGATCACTGGACTGCAGGTGATGGTATCACGTTGAGCGAAGACGGTGAGAGTGATTTTGGTGAGGATGAAAGTTCTTCGGCTACTATTTATATTAAAGCGATTTATGACGGTACGTTGACTGCAAACTATACCCCGAAGAGCCTTATATACTTCAAGAATACGCTTGGATGGAGTAGTGTTTATGTGAACTTCTATGGAGAGGATGGATACTGGGATGATAAGGGTTCCGGTAACAAATCTGTTACAAATCGCAACAAGGCGATGTCCCGTATTGGAGAGACCGATGTTTGGTACTACGACTATGGTGCAGCAAGTATCACTCCGACTAAATGGGTAGCATTTACTCAAGACTCGCAAAACGGTGATGGTTCCGGCGCACAGAACTTCTGGGCATCAGGTACAGGAGAACCTGTTTCGTATCCTGCTCGTCGTGCGGATGACTTGGCAGATAAGGCCGGTGAAACCGGTTTCTATGCTGCTACTCCTATGTTCGTTCCGTTAGCCGGACAAACGCCTATTACCAAAAACGAGAGTGGTGGAGGTAAGGCGCTGTACTACAACAGCGGTTACTGGACTAAGTATCTGCCGGGAACAGGTTATACTTTGGAGATTTATAACGCCGCGGGTAACTCAAAGCTCAAAGAGATGGACTTCTCTTCCGCAGATGAGTTGATGCCGATGAAGGCAGTAGCCGATTTGGAAGCCAATACAACCTATAAGTTCCAAATTAAGCGTCACGGCGACGTCTATCTGGGTAACTCGGGAACGATGACCTATACTAACCATGGTCAAAGCACCCCGTGGGAGATGACGAACTCCGGTTTTTCGATGTGCGGAATTACCACCACTGCTGCCGGTGATTACACATTCAACTTCAGCTACTCAGCGAATGCTTCGAACCAATATCGTCTGCGTATATCGGTTGATTATCCTGTAGCGGATGGTGATTACCGATTGGTATATACTGATGGTACGCGTAGTGGTCGTCTCAAACCGTCTGCGATTGTGCAGAAAGAGAATGATGGCTCAGCTATTGTATCGTTCTTCGTACGCCACAACCAAACACCGGTTCTGCGTATCCAACAGGCATCGGTAGATGGTTCGGGTAATATCACTTGGAATGAGTATCCTACTTCAGGAACACCGACTAACCAGATAACGGGTGCTATTGCTTCTGCAATCACCAAAGATACGGTTTATAACTTCAACTTATCAATGAACGGTAGCGGTGCGTTGTCTGTGGCAGGTGTAGAATATTACTCCGGTAATTACTATATCCGTACCGATGCAGCGAACAGCAAATGGGATAACTATCGCACCGATCCGGATCACTTGATGACCTATTCGGAATACCTCAAGTCCGATGTCGGTTACACCCACTATTATACGCACTGGGTAAATAAAGACGATGTTGGACGCAAGAATGTGAAGTTTGTTATCGCCAATGACTATAGTCCGTGTATATCGGATACATTAGCACGTGAAACCGCTTCCGGTACGTGGGCAAATATCGCTACATTTATGGAAGAAGGTGGTGATTTGAAACGTAGTGCGAATGTCCGCTTCATGTGGGATATCAAGACGAACAACATCGCTCGCGCATATATTGATGGTGCACAAGAGGATGGTAGTGAGTTCTTGTTGCTACTCAGCAGTGATAGTAAGATAAAACAAGGAGAGACGACAAAGACGCAAGTTACTTTCTCCGATAATGGTAACTGGATTTATGAGGCCAATATCAAAGCACAGCCGAATGCCCAAATTAAGTTGAAGTCTACTTGGGGTACGGGCGGTACAGCTATTGAGCAGTACTTTAAAGGCGCTTCTGATGACACAGAGACTCTCGTAGGAGGTAGCGGAGATACCTGGTATGATTTCCGTCTGATATATGACTTTAAGACGAACCGCCTCATGGCATCCTATGTACCTGCTACAGGAACCATCAGTACGGACATTCCTATCAATGCTGATGTGATGTTTATCCGTGAACACCAAGGAGATATTGCTCAGTTGACGTTTGTCGACGAAGGTGCTATCTCGGCGATCAAGACGGCTTACGGCGTAATGCGGTTCAACAAGTGGACGATTAATAACAAAGACAAGAGCACGCATGATCCGTTAGATCCGGACCTCTCTCGCTATGAGCGTGACTTGTTCTACATCTCGTTCCCGTTCCGTGTGAGCCTTGAGGAGGTATTTGGATTTGGTACGTATGGTACGCATTGGATCATTGAAGAGTACGATGGCGCAGGACGTGCCGAGAAGGGCTTCTGGGCAGATAGTCCAACATTCTGGAAATTCATTACGAATCGTAAGGGTAAGTTCTTGGAGCCGAACACGGGTTATCTCTTGGCTCTTGACTTAGATGTATTAGGTGAGGCTTCCGATGTATGGGCACATACTGACCAAGTAGAGTTATACTTCCCGTCCTATGGTAATTTGGGGAATATTACTTCGTCGAGTGTAACTTACGAAGTTCCGGCACATACTTGTAACATTGGTCCGCGCTTCGAAGGAGGAGATGATCGTCGCATAAAGGATAGTCACTGGAATGTAATGTCCGTTCCGACCTATATCAACACCACTAACGTAACGTTTGCTAATACAACGTGGATAACAGAAGGTGATGGACGATTAGGACCCAACTTCCTCTACGAATGGAACTCGGCTTCTAATACATTAACAGCACGTTCAGGCGTGGGTTACACGTACCACGCTATGCACGCTTATATGGTACAGTACTGCGGTAATGTGACATGGTCGACTAGCGTAACACCGGCTGCAGCTCCGAATCGTAATCCTGACGCTCCGCAAGATGCGGAATATCGTCTGGAGTTGCGTCAGAATGATGTGGCTGTGGATCAGGCATTCGTTCGTCTGAGCGACGATGAGCATGTAACGACCGGCTTTGACTTCAACTACGATCTGTCGAAAGAGTTCAATAAGAACAAAGCGAATATCTACACGATGGTTACTACGCAGATGGAGGATGGTCCGTCGATCACCGAGACAGCAGGTAACTGTCTGCCGATGAGTGAACAGACGACGGTAGTACCGGTAGGTGTTATCGCGAAGACGACGGGCGACTATACATTCGCTATTCCGGAAGGAACGAATGGAGTTGGTGTTACGCTGATCGATAATGAGACGGGTATCCGCACCAGTCTGAGCGCATTGGATTACACGATTAACCTCCCGGCAGGTACGTACAATGAGCGCTTCGTTCTGGAGATCTCGCCGATACGTCCGATCAGTACTGATCTGGAGAATACAGAATACAGAATACAGAATACAGACGTACGCAAGGTGCTCATCGATAACATCCTGTATATCGTGAAGGATGGCGTGATGTATGATGCCCAAGGAAAGCGTTTACAATGATGCGAATGGTGCAAATGGTGAAATGGTGAAAATTATGATAGATATGAAAAAGTTTATGATGATAATCATGGCGGTGGCGCTGATGGCGCTGCCGACCATGGCGCAACAGCCGGATTGGAAATCCACATCGACTATGCAAGGAACGGGAAGCGCTTATGCACCGCAGGTAATGGAGGTTGGCGCAACGACCGTACCGACGATCGCTACGACGACGGAGAGTTATTCGCCAGCAAAAGCACCCAGTGGTCCGCGTAGAGGTTTTGACCATGGTGCAGAAACCGGGCAATCTACTGAATTTCCTATCGGCGATGCGGTATTGCCTTTGATGCTGATGGCAATGCTTTTTGCGGGAGTGGTGTACACTCGCCGCAAGAAGCAGGCAGCTAAGAGCTAAGAGTTAAGAGGTAAGAGTTTACCAAACCCTCCGAAAGGAGAGGTATTTTTCATAATATTTTTATATTCGCCACTGCCACTCGTGAGAGCCGCAGTGGTTTTTTTTGAATTTTTTTGTCAAAAAATTTGCATATGTCAAAAAAAAGCAGTAATTTTGCACCCGCTTTCGTGAAAACGGGAGATATAGCGCGGAGTAGAGCAGTGGTAGCTCGTCAGGCTCATAACCTGAAGGTCGGTGGTTCGATCCCGCCCTCCGCAACCAATATGAAAAAACACGTATTCTTTTTTCTGATCATTAGCACGCTCTCCGTTCATGCGGTGGAGCGTGTTTCGTTAGCGCAGCTTCAATCGGATTGGAGCCGGTACTTGAATCACGACATTCAGCTCACTACGCCGCTTGTTGTATGCGGCAGTTTCTACGACAGTCTGCTGTTGGCACCGGAGCGTTTGTTCTGTCCCGAAGAGCGCGCAGTGGGTCTGGCGGATGGGGACAGTACGGCGTACTACGCGCTTGTGGCACAGAACTATCAGTCCAGCGTATGTCTGCATTGCCGTAATCAGTATTACAAAGTGCGGACAGGGGACAAGGTGAAAGGCTTGAAAGTGCGTGTGACGGGAGAACGGCAGTTGCTGACGGGTAAGTCCATCTCTACCCGCCATGCGGCGCAGGACCGTTTGCCCAAACCGAAGAAAGGGGAGTTGCGTGTGGTAGGAGCGAATATCGAGAACTACTTCGCGGACTTAGGCGGTTATGCCCATAAACGTACGACTACTGCCCAACAAGCCTTGAAGACGCAGAAATTAGTGAGCGCCATGCAGGCGATGCATGCCGATATCTTCGCTTGCTGCGAGATGCAGGTGGGAGACAAAGCACCGAAAATGCTTTTAGCGGCATTGAACAAACAACGCAACCGTTATGCGTACGTGACGATGCCCATGTCGGATATCGATCGTATAGGCGGGTGTTTTATCTATGATAAGGAACGCGTGCGCCCGTACGCGCAACCGATATCGGCGTATAGCGATACCGCCGATCATTACTATGCCCGGATGTTTGCCGTAGGATTCGAAGAGATAGCGACAGGGAAGAAGTTGATTATCGGTCTGAACCATTTCAAGTCCAAACGTCCCGGTCGTACCCAGTATGACACGAACATGCGTCGTATGCAGAACGCCGATTCGCTGATGGCGATGTTGCCGCAGGCAGTGGAGATGTTCGGAGACGAGGATATATTGCTCTTAGGCGACTATAACTGCTACACACAGGAACAACCGATACAGGCTATCGTGCGTGCCGGGTATGCGGATATGTTACCGCTGGGCAATGCCGGTGATTACTCGTATAGTTTCCGAGGGGAAGCCGGCTACCTGGATCGCTGTTTTGCCAACCCGTCGATGGCGACGCAGATCGTACGCGTTCGTCCCTGGCATATCAATGCCGATTGGTACTACCAGCATGGCGCGTATAAGATGAAGGACTCCTCCTTGCACCGCTATGCTGACCATGATCCCATCATTGTGGATATTCAGTTGCATTAAAAAATCACCTCAAAAGCGCTTGATTTTCGTTGTTTTTGATAAAAAATGCGTAAAAATGCACAATTTTTGAATTTTTGTTTGCATACGTCAAATAATTGTTGTATCTTTGCAGCGAATTTTTGATGTTATTAATTATTATAACCAAAAAAGTTTAAGAAAAATAGATTTATCGATTTTCTTTAATCGAATCTTTATTTTAAAACTACTCATTTAAATAAATTTAACGATCACTTTTAAAACAAAGTTTTCTGATTTTTACAAAATCAAAATCAATAAATCTTCAAAAAATACCAAAAAAATCCAAAAATTATTTAGATAGATCAAAATTTTATTAACCCTTTAAAATATTTTAAAAATTATGGATGCAAAACTTCTGAAAGAGAATGCAAAGTGCATTAAGTCTGTAGCAATGCTTTTTGCTATTGCAGGTATCGTATTTTCGGTATTCAAAATGATCCCCAGCTTCCTGAGCTCGGTTAGTTGGTATGCTACTTTGGCAGCTATGGTTCTCATCGTAGGTCTCGTTTACGCGTTCAACCTCTTTGATAAATTCGCTAAGGCTGTTAAGGAAGACGAAGTAAAGGCTTTCAAGCAATTCAAGTTGGCTGCTATCCTTTTCTTCTCTGCACTGGCTGTAGCTAACCTGCCGTTCATCGGTGGTTATTTTGCTGCTATCTGCGTAATCGTTGCTGCTGTATTCATGATGCTGGCTGCTAAGGCTTTGAAGGCTAATCAACCTGAGTTCAAGCTCATCTTCATTGCTGCTATCATCGGTATCGTAGCAGGTGTATTCGAGCTCATCGGTGCAATTCCTGTTATCGGCATCGTATTCAACGTAATCGGTCGTCTGGCTGACGTAGCAGTATTCGTTCTGATCCTCATTGCAGGTATCAAGTTCGGTAAGGCTGCATAAGTTGCGGAAAAACAAAATAAAATAGAGAGTCCGATGGGCTCTCTATTTTTTTTGTGTCTATCGTATGTCGCAATTTAAGAAAATAAACAAAGATAAACACTTTTAAATGCTTTCAATGCTTCGCATTCTGTGTATCAAACGCTTGAGCAGCTATATAAGTGAACTTCTCTATCTGCTCAATCCCCTTAATCCACACTCTCCGAGTAAAACCATTTAAAAGCGATAAACATAGATTAAATTTAGTCTGCTATATGGATAGTCCCCTCACCACACAGATGCTGTAGAGCATGCCGATGAGCATGGTGAATTTGACGACTTGCTGACAGGTCTTGTAATCCGACGGGATCTTCGCTGCCCAGAGTAACCAAAGGCTGCATAAGAGCGGTGTGACGATGCCAAAGAGGATATAACGCGTGCTGAGGCTGCTCCAACCGATAGGGAAGGGCAGAGCGTGATACCACAGATGACCGATGATAGCCAGGGTCAGGAGGATAAGACAGGTGACGAACACTTTGGTCCATTTATTACCCCATACAACCGGCATGGAGTGACATTCCAGTTCACGGTCTCCCATCTGGTCCTGCATGTCTTTGATGATCTCTCGGATCCACGTGAGCAGGAAGGCAAAGAGCGCAAAGCCGCCGAGCCATGCGTAGAGGTCATGCGGTAGGGTGAGGTAAGGGAGGATCGTCGCAAAACGCAGTTGGAGCAAGGCGGTGTTGGTCATGGCTACCAGCATAGGCGTCAGGGCAGCCAGCAGAGCGATGATCAGGTTTCCGACCATGAACAGGCGTTTGTAACTGGACGAATAGAACCATAACAAACCCGGTACGACGACAAAGAGAATGCCCATCGTCAGGCTGCGTAATAAGATTGCCAAGACAATACCGCAAGCGATACCTAAACCGCTTAAAACCAGACTGAACCGCATAGCTGCCGGTTTGCTGATGGTACGCGTGACGATCACTTCGTCCGGTCGGTTGATGCGGTCTATCTTCACATCAAAATAATCATTGATGACATATCCTCCTGCAGCAATCAGTACGATCGCCAACATGAGGAGTACCAGCATAAGCGTAGGCATCTGTTCGTCAAATGCCGCTTGCCGCAAGATCGGTACGGCAACCCACTTCTCCATCAGCCACACCAAGGCACCGAGGAAAAGCAGGTTGCTCCACCGAACGAGGCGCATTATGTCTTTAAATAGTTCCAAAATTTCAAATTTCAAATTTCAAATTTCAAATTGCTCAAAATTAGCGAATTTTGAGTATTACTCCTTTCCAGGCTCCTAATTTGAGTTCGACGATGCCGTCGGGCACAAAGGCGATGGATTGCTTGGAGCCGGTGAGCAAGTCGGTAGCCGTAGCTTGGGCTTTGCCTTCCAAACCGAGATAGACAAAGGCATCGTTCGGGATGCGCACACGGATCATGTCTTCCCGATCGTGGAAGTTAACGACCACTAACAGCGTCTCCCCTTTGGTATGGCGGATAAAGGCGAACTGCTCATGTTTGTTAAACCCGTCCCCTTGGGCATAGGTGATATCGTACATGGCACCTTTCTGAATGGCTTTGTTATCGCGTGCCAAGGTGAGCAGTTTGCTATAGAAACCGCGTAACTCATGTTGCGCATCGGTCATCTTGGCGCCATCGAATTTCCCTTTGTTCGCCCAAGCCTGGATGCTCTTGATACCCCAGTAATCGAAAATGGTGGTACGTCCGTCGATGCCGGAGAACCCTTCCATATCCATACCTCGTTCGCCTACTTCCTGGCCGGAGTAGATCATCACCGGACATTGGTTGAGCGTAGCCGCTACGATCATCGCCGGTTCCGCACAACGGCCGCTACCGCACCAGAAACCGGAAGCGATACGTTGCTCGTCATGGTTCTCGAGGAAATAGAGCATGTGGTTGATGCGCGCTTCGCCGTGTTGCAACCATTGGGCCGTGATGCCTTCAGCAGGATACCCTTTGCTGGTCACTCCACGCAGGTAATCGTACATACCCACTTTGTCGTACAGGTAATCAAAGCCGGCAGCTAGGTATGCGTCGTACTGGTTGGGATCGTAGCACTCGCCGATGAAGATGAATTTCTTATGTTTCTTACGCACTGCGGCAATTGCCCAAGCGAAGAACTCGACAGGCACCATCTCCGCCATATCGACGCGCACACCGTCAATGCCTTTGTCCGCCCAGAAGAGCAGGATATCGCGCATCTTGATCCATGTGTTAGGAATGGGGTTGAACTGTTTCTCTCTGCCCCCCTGGTAGAAGACGCCGTAGTTCAGTTTGACGGTCTCATACCAATCGTTCTCCGAAGGATGGGAGGTGAAACAGTCGTTACCGGTTACCTTGGCAGGAAACTCTTCGTATCCCTGAAGGTCCTTGTCCATCGTGAAGCGTTCTCCGGGCAGGTAGTAGAAGTTATTGAGCGGAGAGAACGCCCATTCGGGATGATCGGTCTCGCCTAAGTCTTCCACTCCTTTGGGTTTGCAAACACTCTTGTATTCACGTGCCACGTGGTTGGGAACGAAGTCGATGATGACACCGAGACCGGCATCATGGGTACGTTGCACGAGTGCTTCAAATTCCTCCATACGTTTGGCTTCGTTCTTCGCCAAGTCCGGATCTACATCGTAGTAATCGGTGATGGCGTATGGGGAACCGGCTTTGCCTTTGGTGATGGCAGGGTTGTTGTAGTGAGCAGTGGCATGGCGGATGACGCCGGTGTACCAGACATGCGTAGCCCCCAAGTCCACGATGGACTTGAGAGCACGCTCGTTGATGTCTATAAACCGTCCGCAACCGTTCTCTTCCTTCGTTCCGTTATGTTTGCGCGTCTCGTTGTAGTTGGCAAACAAACGAGGGAAGAGTTGATAAATGATGAGTTTATTCATGTGTGTTGTGTTTTTCTTTGGCAAAATACTAGGAACCTAGGATCCTAGGACCCTAGGATGACTAGTTAAACTAACGCGGCGGTGTCGGATGCAATCATGAGTTCTTCGTCGGTCGGGATGAGACAAACGGTTACTTTCGAACCCGGCTTGGAGATAATACGCTCTTCGCCACGCACTTTGTTGGCTTCGTCATCTACCTCGATACCGAGGAAGCTGAGGCCTTTCATGATCTGGGCACGGATATACGGATCGTTCTCACCGATACCGGCGGTGAAGACGAGGATGTCGAGACCGTTCATCGCTGCGGCATAGGCACCGATATACTTGATGGTACGATAGATGAACATCTTACGTGCGAGGTCCGCACGTTTGTTGCCGGCATTGATAGCTGCTTCGATATCACGGCAGTCGCTGGACACGCCCGATACACCGAGCAGACCGGATTTCTTATTGACGAGGTTGTTGAATGCCGCGGTGTCGAGGTGCTCCTTATCCATAATGAAAGTAGCTGCGCCGAGGTCGAGATCACCGGCACGGGTACCCATGACAAGACCTTCCACCGGCGTGAGGCCCATGGAGGTATCTACGCTCTTGCCGTCCAAAACGGCGGTACAACTACCACCACCTCCGATGTGGCAGGTAACAATTTTCTTGCCTTTCGGATCGACACCTAAATATTCGCATACGCGTGCGGATACGTAACGGTGACTCGTTCCGTGGAAACCGTAACGACGAATCGCATATTTCTCATAGAGTTCATACGGGATCGCGTACATGTACGCATAGTCCGGCATGGTCTGATGGAAAGCGGTGTCGAAGACAGCAACCTGCGGTACGCCCGGCAGGATCTTCTCGATTGCATCGATACCTTTGAGGTTAGCCGGGTTATGCAGAGGAGCGAGATCGATGCATTGGATGATCTCTGCCTTCACTTCCGGCGTGATGAGTACGGACTTGTTGAATTTCTCTCCGCCATGAACGACACGGTGACCGACTGCGTTGATCTCCTTAAGGTCTTTGAGAACGCCAATCTTGGCGTCTACGAGTTTCTCGAGGATGAGTTCGATACCTACGGTATGCTCCGGCATCGGTTTCTCGAATTTTACTTTCTCACCGTTGGGTAATTTGACTTGCAGGAAGGAGTCCGGTAAACCGATTTTCTCGATACCGCCTTGTGCCAATACCGACTTGCTCTCCATCTCAAAGAGCTTGTATTTAATACTACTGCTACCGCAGTTAAGAACCAGAATGTTCATATTTGTGATTTGTGATTTTAGATTTGTGATTTATTTAATCGCCTGGTTGGCAGTGATTACTACCATTTGTACGATGTCTTGCACTTTGCAGCCACGGCTGAGGTCATTGACCGGCGCTGCGATACCTTGGAGAATCGGTCCTACAGCATCGGCTCCGCTGAAACGCTCAACGAGTTTGTAACCGATGTTACCTGCCTGTAAATCAGGGAAGACGAGTACGTTCGCTTTGCCGGCTACCGGGCTACCCGGTGCTTTGGTTTTGGCTACGGATTCAACGAGCGCGGCGTCTGCCTGGAGTTCACCGTCCAGTTGCAGCTCCGGTGCCATCTCTTTGGCGAGACGGGTAGCTTCGGAAACCTTATCGACCAGTTCATGCTTGGCACTGCCTTTCGTGGAGAAAGACAACATCGCTACGCGTGGTTCGATACCTGCGATAGCGCGTGCTGTTTCTGCCGTGGAGACAGCTATTTCTGCCAGTTGTTTTGCATCCGGATTCGGGTTGACAGCGCAGTCCGCGAAAAGCAGGAATCCGTTCTCTCCCAGCTGTTTAGCCGGTGTGAACATGAGGAATGCACCGCTGACGATGGAGCAACCGGGTTTGGTCTTGAGGATCTGGAAAGCGGGACGAATGGTGTCGGCTGTGGTGCCACGTGCACCGGCTAACTCGCCGTCCGCATCACCGGCTTTGATCATCAAGCAACCTAAGTACAAAGGATCCTGTGCTTTCTTGGCCGCTTCCTCCTCGGTCATACCTTTGCTCTTGCGGAGTTCGAAAAGCAGGTTGGCATACTGAGGCATCTTCGGATCATGGATCGGATCTACGATCTTCGCCTCCGAGATATATTGGTATCCCTTCTCGGAAGCCATGCTTTTGATCGTCTGAGGGTCACCAATCAAAATAAGCTGCGCAATCTTGTCTTTCAACAAAATGTTCGCAGCCTCTAAGGTACGGGGTTCATCACCCTCCGGCAACACAATGCGCTGTGGATTTGCTTTCGCACGTGCTACCATTTGTTGTAAAATGTCCATAATTATATAGTGTTTTATTATTTCATAAGGTATCCCGGAATACCGGTATCGCGGTATCTCGTTAAAATCGGTGCAAATTTACAAAAAAAAATTCATATCTGCAATACAAAGTGCAAAAAAAAATTTTTTTTACCAAAATATTTGGTCATGTCAAAAAAAAGTTGTACCTTTGCACCCGAATTGCAAATTTTGTAATCAAATAACACTTTTTCTTATGAAAAAAGGTATACTTATAGTATCATTATTGTGTATCTCCTTCTCGCTGATGGCGCAGGAGGAAGTGGCTGCAGAGCAGCAGAAAGATTCCATCAAGGGTGTACACCCGTACAAGTTGGAAGAGAATGCGAAAGGCATCAAGCCGGAGATCGCTCACTGGAGTATTATCCCGCATTTCGGATTTAGTGCCTTCGATGGTGATTTTAACACGTACACCGATGAAATGAAGCACCGTGTAGCGGTTCCTACAGTCGGTTTGGCAGTTGAGTACAACTTCACGCCGGTATGGAACGTGGGTGTTGAGTACATGTACGACATGTACACCGTTACGGGTAAGAGCGGTAAGGACGACAACGGTAACCCGCTGCAGAATGCGGATACGCTGTTGAACGGTCACATGCACAAAGCCGGTGCGTATGTATCGATGGATGTGATCAACCTGTTCTTCCCCCGTGCTCAAAAGAAGATCGTATCGTTCCTGCCGTATTTCGGAGCCGGTGGTGCATGGTACAAACGTTCTGCGTACTACATGGATGACTACAGCCGTGTCACAGGAGACAACCCGACGCACCAACGCGGCAATACCGCTAATTATATCAACGCGGATGGAGATAACGCTCCGGAGTATGACAAGGACTATCGCATGATTGGTTATATCCAAGCCGGTGCTAATCTGGATTTCAACCTCAACCGTACTATCGCTTTGGGTATTCGTGCGAACTATACGTATTTCACGCGTGACTACGTGGACGGTCGTGGCTACTTCAACCATAGTGAATATACTGCAGCGTCGAAGAACAACGACGGTATTTTCGATATCACGGCTAACCTGCGTTTCAAGTTAGAGGCTGTATCCAAATCGCACCCGCGTAACATGCCGTCTTTCGATGCATTCGACAAGTTGCTGGATGCTACCGAGCCGACTTACATGCCGCATGACACAACGATCATCATCTATCGTCATGACTCGATCATCATTCGTGAGTACGAGAAATGTAAACATCAACCGCGTATCTTCAATGTTTATTTCGACAACGACAAGTATAACTTGAAGAACGAAGCATTGACGACCATCCAAGAGGCTGCTTCCGTAATGGAGGACGATGCAAGTCTGTATGCAGTTGTTATCGGTTACTGCGACAACACAGGTTCGAAGGCTCACAACTACGAGTTGGGTGATAATCGTGCGAAGAACGTATATGAGGAGTTGAAGGAAGAGTATCAGATTCCGGCAGACCACATCTATAATGCAGGTGTAGGTAAGATCGCTGCTCGTCGTAGCACGAAGTCCTTCGGTCCGAACAGACGTGTATCCATCCACTTGGTTGACAAAGAGACGTTCGAGTTGATGAAGATGGAGTTGCAAGGTAAGAGCGAAGAGCGTAACATGGACGAGTCAGAGCCTGTAACGCTGGAGAACTCGCAACGCGTACGTGTTCCGAAGTTGGAAGAGGCTGAAGAGCAAGAAGAGACGATACCTCTGTCCGAGACCGCTCGTAAAGAGAAAGTGAACGCATACAAAGAGCGTACGCACGAGACCGTAGTGGTTGAGAAGGGTATGACGTTGTCTAAGTTGGCTCGTCAGTACTACAACAACACCTTGTGCTGGGTATATATCTACATGGCCAATACGGACGTAATGCCGACTCCGGACGCTTTCAAAGAGGGCATGGAGTTGAGGATTCCTGAATTGACCAAAGAGGAGATGCAGTTGGAGCCGAAGGATTGCATTCGCTTGTACAGCATCACCGCACGTGAGAATGCGAAGAAATAACTCGGATTAATCCGGGAGGTCCCATAGCTCAGTTGGTTAGTAGCACCTGACTCATAATCAGGGGGTCCTTGGTTCAAGCCCAAGTGGGACCACGACAGGAGGATAGTCCCGCGACTATCCTCCTGTTCGATTAAAAAACAGCAGAATATATGAAACATCAAATCATCACTTTTTGTGTCGCCGTTGTCCTGTTGGGCGCGTGTGCGCGTACGAATAAGCAGACCATGGATACTTCTTCTCAACCGCTTGGCGTGGCGCAGGCGCGTGCGTTGTGGACACCGGAAGATGGTTCACAAGCGGAGTTTGACCAATTGGTTAACGACTATCTGTGTACGACCGACAGTGAGCGCGTGGCGCTCTTTGAGTCCTTGAGCAGGATCTTCGAGAACTGCTACCAATCCGCAGACATGCTGACGGTAGAGTTGTTACGTCCGACGCAGTTGACGAATGCAGCGGAACCGCAAGTGCCGGATTGGATCATGTCCGGTTATAGTCCTTTAGCGCATTTCTCCGATGACATGTTCGCCAATAAGTTGGCGTTCATCACTATTATGAACTTCCCTCATTACAGTCTGGAAGAGAAGAATACGTTAGGTGCGCACTGGACGCGACAGGAGTGGGCGTTCGCACGCATGGGTGATATATTTACGGAACGCGTGCCTGCGCGTGCGACTGCGCACGTGGCTCAAGCGTTTGCCGATGCAGAGAACTACATCGCCGATTATAATATCTATATGGGTAATCTGCGGACGGAAGACGGTAGGCAACTGTGGCCCGAAGACAAAGTGCTGCTTAGTCACTGGAACCTGCGGGATGAGTTGAAAGCTTTGTATGGGGCGCCGGACGGGCAGGAGAAACAGGAGATGATTTATCAGGTGATGCAACGTATCGTGGAGCAGTCGATACCTGCGCAAGCGATCAATAACCCCGATTATATATGGCAACCGTATGCGGTTACCTTCGACGAGTCAGAACCGTACACGCGATATGAGCGCATATTGGGTAACGCGCATGCGATGTTTGAGCAAGATCCCTATTGTCCTTCTGCGCCTACGGCTATTCAGCGAAATTTCGAATCCGGTATGGAGATCCCTGCGGCAGAGTTGGACAGTCTCTTCCGGGCTTTGGTAGGTTCGGAACAAGTGCAGCAGGTAGCATCTGTCATTCGGGAACGCTTGGGTAGGGATCTTCGTCCGTACGACATCTGGTATGACGGTTTCAAGGCGCGTGCCTCGATGGATGAGGATCAGTTGTCGGTTACGACAAGGGCGTTGTATCCCGATGCCAATGCGTTTGCTGCGGATATGCCGCGTCTGCTGACGAAGATGGGTTTCTACAGCGAAGATGCACGGGAGATTGCACGACATATTGTGGTGGAACCGGCACGCGGTTCGGGTCACGCTTGGCCTTGCTTGGGTCGCAAAGAAGATGCTCGTCTGCGTACACGTATTCCGGATGCGGGTATGGATTATAAGGGGTATAACATCGCCGTTCATGAGTTTGGTCACTGCGTGGAGCAGGTACTGGACATGTATCAAATCGACTATTACATGCTCTCCGGTGTACCCAATACGGCTTATACCGAAGCATCTGCTTTCCTTTGGCAACAACGGGATTTGCGATTGTTACCTAATAACGGTGAACGGTTAGCGGTTAGCGGTGAACGGGACGAAGTCTATGACCAATTCTGGTCCATGTATGAGATCATGGGTGTGAGTCTGGTGGACATGCAGATGTGGCAGTGGATCTATGCGCACCCGAAGGCGACGCCGAAACAGTTGTGCGAAGCGACGATGCAGATCGCCAAGGAAGTATGGAATCAGTATTACGAACCTGTCTTGGGTGAACATGACTGTATCTTGCTGGCGGTGTATAGCCATATGGTGAACGCTCCGATGTATCTGCCCAATTATCCCTTGGGACATATCGTGCAGTATCAGTTGGAGGAACATCTGGCGCAATACAATAATCCGCAAGATTTTGCACAAGAATACCGGCGTATCTACCGTTTGGGCAGGTTGACTCCTAAACAATGGATGATTCAGGCCGTTGGAGAGGCGCCTTCTATTGAACCGATTCTGCGTGCTGTGGATGCCTATAAACAATAAATCGCAATGATCATGAAACGATGGATGTTATTGATTGCAGCAGGATGTTTGTTTGCTGCTGTGTATGGAGAATCCGTTACTTATACGGCAGATAACACGACGGTTTTCTCCAATCCTGAGCGAGGGTTCATAACGATGTTAGAGGGTCATCTGACCAAAAGCAAACCGTATGCCGTCAAAGGGAAAGAGAGTACGTTAGACAGCTATAAATCCAAGGAGAGTATGTCCATCGTGCTGGTGCATTACTATCTGGATAATTTTGTTTCGAAGTCCACTCTGCCGGATGCCGTTTTGAACGGTTTTGATGCGGATATGCAGGTGTTGCGCAGCAAAGGGATGAAAGCTATCGTCCGTTTTTCGTACACCAATACAACGTACATGAACGGGGATGAGGAGTCCGCAAAGGATGCCACATGGCGGGTAGCCAAGAGTCATATCAACCAGTATAAATCGCATTGGCAGGCGAATGCGGATGTCATCTTCTGTTTTCAAGCCGGTATCGTAGGCGCATGGGGAGAGTGGTATTTTTCCGATAACTACGGTAACCAATCGGGTCATATCAATGATGCGCGCAGAGAGGTGATCGACTCGTTATTGTCGGCCGTACCGCATGACCGTTGTATCCAATTACGTACGCCGCTCTTCAAGACCGATTATGTCGGAGATACGGAGCCTTTGACAGCAGAAGAAGCGTATAAGGGTACGCCCAAAGCTCGTCTGGCTCAACATAACGACGCTTTTTTGTACGACTATGACAACATGGGCACTTACGAGGATACCGCTACGCAGAAGCCGTGGTTAGCGCAAGAGACGCTGTATGTGCCTATTGGCGGAGAGACCGATATCACAGAAGCGGATAAGGCACAGAAATGGGCTACGTATGAGAAGACGACGGCTGAGATGAGTCGTTTGCATTGGACGTTCATCCAAAGCGGGTATGCGGAGACGACCACGAACATGTGGCGTAATAACGGTACGTTTGAGGAGTTGAACCGCAAGATGGGTTACCGGTATCAGTTGGTGAGCGGTACGTATAGCGACCAGGTGGAGGCAGGGCATAAGATGTCGGTTAATATGCAGATCCGTAATGCCGGTTATGCACCGCTGTATAATGAGCGGCCGGTGTATCTGGTGTTGAAGAGTAATCAGAATTCAGTATTCAGTATTCAGCTCAAAGCCGATCCTCGTCGTTGGTTACCGAACGGTGTGGTATCAACCATTGATGAGCAAGTCACCGTACCGGTTACGGTACCTGCCGGCACGTATGAGTTATACCTCTATTTACCGGACGCATACCCTTCGATTGCTTCTAATCCTGCCTATGCCATTCGTTTTGCCAATGAAGGCGTATGGGAGGCCTCTACGGGTATGAATAAACTGAACGCAACGGTGACTGTTACGGAAGGACAAAATCCGCCGGAAGGACTGCAACAACCGGTAGAAGGGAAGCAAGGACAAGCTTTCGATGTGTTAGGTCGACCGGTGGATGCGGATTCGTATCAAGGTGTTGTCATCCGGAACGGACAGAAGACGATACACGTCGGACAATAAAGTGCTATATACCATGAAAAAAGTTCTCTTGTCTTTGGTCGCTTTATGGCTGTTGAGTACGTCTGTAGTGCTTGCAGAGAAGGTGACGTACACGCCGGATAACAAGACGGTATTCCGTAATCCGGAACGGGGATTTACGGAAGAGTTGAGTTATAAGGTGTCGGATAGTCATCCGAATGTAGTGAAAGGCAATATCAGCAGCAGTTGGGGCGCGTCGGAGAAACGCAGTCTGGTGGTGGTATTGTATAATTTCAACAAGTTCAAGAGCAAGGATCTGTCCGATAAGGTGTTGGCCGGTTTTGATGAAGACATGCAGGAGTTACGCAAGTACGGATTGAAATGCGTACTGCGTTTTGCATATACGGAGACAGAGAACGATAAGGTGGACGCTACGCCCGAATGGGTCAAACGGCATTTGGAGCAACTCAAACCGCATTTGGCAGCTAATGCCGATGTGATTTATGTGTTGGAGGCAGGTTTTGTAGGCGTATGGGGCGAGTGGTACTACACTTCCAATTATACGAATGAGAGTCAGCATATGAATAGCAAACGGCGAAAGGTAGTGCAGTACCTATTTGATAATGCACCGGAAGACCGGTTTATCTTATTCCGCTATTCGATGTTGAAGACCGAGTATTTCGGAGACAAGACCGCATTGAGTGCAGCAGAGGGTTTTTCAGGAACGATGCGTGCCCGTTGGGGATGTCATAACGATGCTTTTCTCAATAACTGGGGCAATGATGGCACGTATGCCAGTACCAATAAAGACGATGACCCGGCAGTTCGTGCGTATGTAGCGCAAGAGACGTTGTATGTGCCTAATGGCGGGGAGACGAATGTGGAGAGTAGTAGTTTGGCAGAGAGCGTCTATACGAAAGCACCGGCAGAGATGGCAGAGTACCACTGGTCGTTCTGCGGTACGTCGTATGCAACGCAGGTGACCGGTCTTTGGCGCAGCAGTGGTATCTTTGATACGCTGAACGTGCATATGGGATACCGGTATAATTTGTTGGAAGGGAAGTTCGGCGATGAGGCGGCTCCAACGGGAAAGTTGAACGTGAGCATACGGCTTCGTAATGACGGATATGCACCGATCTATAATGAGCGGCCGGTGTATCTCGTGCTGAAGAGTAATCAGAATTCAGTATTCAGTATTCAGTTGAAGGCCGATCCGAGATGGTGGTTACCGAACGGGAGAGTGAGTTGGATCAGTGAGCAGGTGACGATACCTGCCGACCTGCCGGAAGGTACGTATCACTTGTATCTCTATATGCCGGACAAATATGAGGCGATCCGGGACGATGCCCGTTATGCGGTTCGGTTGGCGAATAAAAACATATGGGATGAGAATACGGGATATAATGATTTGGGCGCTGAGGTGGTGATTTCTAACCAAGCTCCTTTGGATCCAGGCGTGTTACCGGAAGGAGTGGAGGTGGTCATTAATCAGCCATCAGTAGTCAGTCCTCGGAAAGTGATACAAGATGGAATATTTTATATAGTAATGCCAGATGGAAAAAAACACTATTGTCTTTGATTTAGGCGGCGTGATCATCAATCTGAATGTGCCGCGTTGTGTGGGTAATTTCAAGAAACTGATGCATGAGGAATATATCCGCACGGTGTTGGGAATTGACGATGAAGGTGAAGGCGTGGTAGCTGTCAGTGCGGCTACCAAGCAGTTGATGCACGATTATGAGTACGGGAATATATCGACGGAGGAGTTTTTGAAGACTCTGCAGGCATATTGTTTTCCGGGAACGACCATTGAGCAGATCAAGTCGGCTTGGTTAAGCATGCTGGATGAATTACCGCAAGAGCGGTTGGATTATATAAAGGGGTTACGGGAGAAAGGTTATCGAACTATTCTGCTGTCTAACTCGAACGAGTTGCATTGGCAGCCCATTTGGGATCAATATCATCTGGGCAGTTATTTCGATGCCGTGTTCGCTTCGCAGATGCTCCATATGGCCAAACCGAACCAAGAGATATTTGATTATGTGGTGCGGGAAGCGAAGGTCGATAGTGTCCATACCATCTATGTCGATGACCTGGAGAAGAACCGCAAAGCCGGAGAACAATTTGCCGGTTGGCAAACCGTCAGTTCCATAGAGGAACTAAAAGACCGCTATGCTCAAAGAGAAAAGACCGCTGACGCTCAAAGAAAAAAGCGGCTTTGAGTCCCATAGGGAAAGTCTTCCGAATTTTGACTTTATACTATAAATTATGAAAGAGATTTTAAATCATTTTGCTATTTGGAATGAAGTAAGTGAACCGCAACCGCTGCGGATCGGGTTTATCAATGATTCGTTTGTGGTTCCTGCGAAGCGGGTAGGAGAGACTTCGTACTGTCTGCAACGTATAAACCATCATATCTTCAAAGATGTAGAAGGGCTGATGCGCAATATAGAAATCGTGACGACGCATATCCGGGAGAAGTTACTTATTGCGCGAGAAGAGAATATCGACCGAAAGGTGTTGCATCTGGTTCCGACCAAAGAAGGGAAGATGTATTATAAGACGCCGCAAGGGGATTATTGGCGTTTGTATGTGCTGGTTGAACCGGCTACGTCGCAAGAGAAAGTGACCCCGATGTCGGCTGAACTGACCGGACAAGCTTTTGGACGTTTTCAAAGACAGTTAGCCGACTTGCCGTTTAATGCGCTCTGCGAATCGATTCCGGATTTTCATAATATGGAGTTTCGTTTGAAGCAGTTGGATGAAGCGTTGGCAGCTGATGCTGCAGGACGTAAAGCGGCATGTAAGGATATCATCGAATGGATCAATAAGCGTAGGGAGACCATGTGTCTGGCAGAGATCCTATTCCGTGAAGGCAAACTGAAGAAACATATCAACCACTGTGATACGAAGGTGAACAACGTGCTCTTTGACGAGCAGGGACGCCCGATCTGTATTGTGGACTTGGATACGGTGATGCCGGGATTCGTATTTAGTGACTTCGGTGATTTTATGCGAACGGCTGCGAATACGGGACTCGAAGATGATCCGAACCTGGATAATATCCATGTGGATCTGGAGATCTTCGAAGCCTATGCAAGAGGATACCTCAAAGAGGCAACGTTTTTGACGGAATTGGAGAAGGAACTGTTGCCCTACGGTTGCCGGTTGTTGAGTTACATGCAGACCGTGCGATTCTTCACCGACTATATCAACGGCGACACCTATTATAAGATTGCCTATCCGGAGCATAATATTGTTCGTACCAAAGCGCAGTTACGGCTTGTCGAAGAACAAGAAAAGGTGGAAGAGCAAATGCGGAGCATTATAGCTCGTTTGTAATTTGTCATTTGTAATTGGTGATTTATGATTTTAAAGATAGATCAGGTCAATTGGCCGGAAGCATTTCCAGAGAAGCCGGAAGTGAGGGTAGAGGTGAGCAATGACCATGAGGCATTGTACCTGAGATGGCATGTGAAAGGGGAACAACTGCGCGCAGTGACGACGCAGGATCAAGGTCCGGTGTGGGAAGACTCGTGTGTGGAGTTCTTCTGTCAGGTGCCTGGAGAGGATCACTACTTCAATTTTGAGTGCAATTGTATCGGTGCTATGGTGGGTTCCCGTCGCAAAGGCAGAGCCGAAGAGGTGGTACCGTTGACGCCCGAGCAGATGGCACGTATTGAGCGGAAATGTGACTTCCCGAGAGAGGCTTTTGAGGAGAGAGACGGCTTGTTTGAGTGGACGGTGGAGGAACGGATACCGCTGGATCTGATTTTCCAACAGCCAATAGCCAAGGGCCAAAAACTAAGAGCTAATTTCTATAAATGTGCAGATAAAACCAAACGGCCGCACTTTGTAAGTTGGCAGCCGATTGATTTACCGAAGCCGGATTTTCATTGTCCTCAGTTCTTCGGAACTATTGTTCTGGAATAGACGGAATACCGGTACACCGGAATATCGGTATCCCGAAAGAAGGTTATTCTATTTTCTCGCCGAGCAACGAATAGATATTTTTCGAGCGCCGAATATAGACATGTCCGTTTTGGATGAACTTCTGCGATGTTGGCATATCGGATTTTACGATGTCAATGCCGTCTCCTTCCTCTACGTTCTCTGATTTCCATTGTGCCGTAGGTTCCGGAGCCGACCAGTTGTCGCGGTCATCGGCAGCGAAGGCACCGTAGTAGTATATCTGTCCTACGACAGCCGTAGGATCAAAGCAATGTTCCTCTGTGCCTCGGTAGATCTCCGTTCCATCGGTAGGAGAGGTGGGGAAGGCATTGTCATTGCGAACGATGACAGTCTGCGCATAGTCTGGTGCCGGAATGACTTCTCCGCCTAAACTGAGATCATCCAGAAAGAACGTTCCGGAAACGGGGTTACCTGTAGAGACACCGAACGAGATACGTACTAAACCTTCGCATTGGTTACGCTCATCGGTGTTTCCGTACCAATCAAAAGCACTCAAAGTACGCAAATCGACGGTGTAGGTCTGCCACGTATTTTTGCCGAGTGTGAACTTCTCCGTGTACCACCAGTCTTCGTGATTGTTAGCCATGTTTTTGCATACCAGACGGATAGCGGTGGAAGAACCGTTTCCTTTCATTCTGAAGCTTAGCACCGGTGTCTGGTGCATATCTACCGGTTCGTCAAACACATAATCGGCAGCAGCGGTGGTCCACGCGGCAGTGATGCTGTAGTCACATTTGAGCGTTCCGTCCACATTGCTGATCTGCATGGATGAACCTTCTTCTATGTTGGTCTCCATCTTGTCCACGCCGTCACTGAAATCCGTCAATGGATTATCGATATGTATGAGGCGAGTGGGGTTTTTCCAAAGGATAAGGTACTTTTCGTTGTTCTTATATCCCGTCATAGCTGTTGGAGCCGGAGGAGGAGTAAGGTCTTCAAGGAGGTTGACAACGGGTTTGTTATTACTCTGATAGGTCTTTCCGCCGGAAGTGACGAAGGCATAGAGGTAGTATTTTCCTTTAGGGAAGATATTGCGCGTATGCCACATGTATTTCTCCGTCGAAGCAGGAAGGTTGGTGACGATAGGTGTCAAGGAAGCCGGGTCGGTGAGGTCCGGTGTCTGCGCACAATAGAGAGATACGATCGCATTGCCGGAAGGATCAAAGGTACACCAACGCAGCATGATCGAGTCTTCGGAACTCACTTCGGTGGCAGGAACGGTGAAGTTAACGGCAGGTGTGATGACTTCGTTGTCGTGCAAGAACGTATAGGTATAGAATGGATTTCCGACGGAATCGTATGCCGTGAGGGCGATAGACGAAGCGTCCGCACTCATGTCCAGCGTTGAGAAACAAGATACACGGCGGTAGTACATGGAGTACTTATAGTCTTTGATCTGCTTCTGTTGGTCGTAGTTAGCGTCACGACCGCAGCCCGGACGGAGATAATGGACGCCGTCTTTATAGAGGTGCTCGAACGAATGGTCATCGCCGGAGAGGGAGATGATACGTTTGTTGTATGGGGCGCCCGCATATTTCTCAAGCAATGGAGCGGCCTGTTTGGGTTCTTCAGACCATTGCCCGTGATAACCGGAGGTATAGATACCTACATGGTGGCAGACGATGATCCAGGGACTCGTACTTGCGTTTAATACGGAGTCGAGCCATTGGTACTGCCGGCTTCCTTTCTTAAACTTCGGACTGGATTCATCGAAATTGAGATTAAGAACAACTACATCTGCATTCCCATAGACGAAGTGGAAATAGGATTCTCCACGTGGGTCGATGGTATCTCCTTCGGAGGCACCTTCGTGGGAGAACTGGTGGAAGTAATCGTAGAACGACGACCAACGGAGACCACGCGGGTCACCTGTCTCGTGGTTTCCCGGGGAAGACATACAAGGCACTTGGCTGAGGAATGGTGCGCCCGGGGTGAAGTAGTAGTTATTCCAGTTGCGGTCATTACCCTTAGAGGAGACGAAGTCACCATTCATAAGAGCAATGTCGCAATTGAGGGAGCAGATGAAATCCTGCATGTTCGACCAGTTCTTGCAGGCGTTGCCGTGGATATCGCTGATGGAGAAGATACGATAGGCGGTACCGGGTTTGGGTGCAGTTTTGGTACTGCATATTTTATCAAAGCGACGGGTAGCAGATGCGCCTACGGTGAAGTAATACCTGGTGTTAGGTTTCAGGTCGGTAAGGGTGACTACATGAACGTACCCCTCGCCTTCCACATTCCAGCCGCTATTGGTGGAAACCTGTTTGTCGAGATTATTCGGGTCTGTGCCGTACATAACGAGCGCATCGGCAGCTCCGGTCTCGTCAGCCATCTGCCAGAGCACTTTGACGGAGTTGGTCGTCGGAGCCATGGAGTACGGTTGTTTATAGGGCTCGTAAGGTTCGCCGGACTTGTCGTACTCTTCGGACGAAACACCCCAACGCGGGTCACCGAGCGTACTGTTGTCTGTTCCGGCGTTGATCGCCGGGCTGTTGGCATAGAGTTGGAAGTTTCCGTTACCCGGATCCATGAAATAGGGATTACGGGTCAGGCATGCCGCCTGCGAACCGCCTGAACCAACTTTTACGGGCGCATGGAACGCGAGACAGTTATGCACATAGGAGTCGGAGCCATATACCGCAAAACTGTTCGTGTTCTCCCTCTCTTCGGGGTTCATATAGATGCAGTTGGTGATATGGCATTTGTCGAGGTTGGCGGGATAGACTCCGCGGGTGTCGGTGGAGTTATAGAAGGTGCAGTGGTCGATGATTGCGGTGCCGGTAATCGGTGCTACGGCACTTCCTCCATAGAGATAGATGAAACGACCGGTACCGTTGGCGCCGCCGTCGAAGGTACAGTTGGTGATCGCGACGTTCTTGACACGCGTCGGCGCCGAATCGATATAGATGGCACGATTCTCGTTCGCCGATTCGTTTCCCATACGAAAGACACAATTCTGTACGCTGAAGTTAATCGGCGCGGTAGCGGTAACCTTGAGCAAGTCATAGGAACAGACGAAGGTCACGCCCTCCAGCGAAAAGTCCGCATTGACCTCAATCCGTTTGGTCGTTTTTACTACCGGTTGTGCTCCTTCCGCCGCTTTGACGGTTAGAGGCACCGACGTGGTGATGGTTGAAGTCTCGTTATACTCGCCGGAGGTTAGGACGAGGACATCACCTGAGGCGGCGTTGGTGACGGCCGTCCGGAGGGTGCCTGAGCCAGGCGTGACGTTAATTACGGCTGCGTGCAGCGTTGCATAAAAAATTGCGTAACAAAGAAATAACGATATGCGTTTCATGGTATTAATATTATTAAAAGAAAAATACAGAAAAAATTGATGATTGATTTTTAGTACTGCGTACATGAGTCTTATTTCGCTAAAATGCTCTTTAAAATAATTTTAACGATCATTTTACCAAAATAATCCTCATCTCTTCGAGATAATAATCAATCATCACAAAAATACCAAAAATTCATTTTTCTTTCAAAATAAACAATCAGCGATAAACATAGATATATTTTATCCCCAAAACAAGGATGGCGAGTCATGCGGACTCGCCATCCTTGTATGGAGAGTGCGTAAAGCACTCTGGGATTTTACATCGGATCAACGATAGGCGAACCACCACCGGATTCACCACCTAAATCCATTCCGGAATTGCCGTCCAAACCAGAACCGGCACTGGCAGCGCAGATTGTATTTGCTACAAATGCAACTGACGCTGTGCTTGGTATAATATAGTTCTTTTTCATAACCAAAAATATTTACGATTTAACGATTTACGATTGAACGATTTATTGGATTTTTGCGCCCATTACATTGTAGCGTACACCGTCGATGGTGATGATGAGTTGTCCGTTCTCAATAGTCTTGAAGGACTTGCTCTCAGCGCCTACGAGGTCGATAGCGGTAACCACTTGACCTTGTGCAACGATACGCGCACGTTTAACAGCATTGGCAGCACTCGGTACATTGACGCGGAAGTATGCACGCATACCCTTGATCGGAGTAGCTGTTTGCGAGAAGTACAATAGATCGTTCGGACCCAAGAAGAGGTTGTTCTCACCAGCCGGAACTTCGCTCTTGATAAAGTTACCAATGAAGTCAACATAGGTGCTGGACGTATTAGCCGGTACTTCTGACAGGATCTGTACACCTTCGAATTGCGGATTAACCACATCGGCCGAAGTTTTGATCAGGTACGGAGTACCGTGATAGATATCGCTTGCAGGATCTACGTTGAGTGTAAGAACCTCATTTTCGTAAGCGGTAGTACCCAGCGTGTATAATTCAACATCACTACCGAAGATAGCTTTCGTCTGTGTGCCATCCACATCGAACGGCAGGCAGATGGTATTATACATACCTGCAACGATCGTACGAGTGAGTTGTACGTTTACAGCATCGCCATCTTTGTACGAAATCCAAGCGTTGTTGTCCTCTGCCATTTCGTCCAATACAACAACAGTAGGAGGTACAATCTCGGTGAAGGTGATACCATGGAGAGCACCATGAGACCATTGTTGACTGTTGATGACCTTAATGGTATAGTTACCTGCTGCCGGAATATTCAAATGGTCTTCCAATGCAATATTTCCACCATCCCACTTAGTTGCCTCTGTTTCTGCAGCACTGCCAAGGAGTGTTGTGCCGTCGTACAATTCAACGGTAAGGATGTGTCCTGAAGTAGCGATGTTGAGTTCAACGGCTAATTCACAAGCAGCATCAGCATGGATATTCCAAAGAGCGTATTCAGTTGTCGGAGTACCATTGTCGTTGTATGTAATATCACCGTTAGCAGCATGATACATCTTCAACGTACCGCCGTCCTCTTTGAGCAACATAGCGTCAGCACCAAGGATTTGACCGGGAACATTTGCTACTTCTCCACCTGCGTAAGCGAACTCAATGCTATGCAGGATAGCGCTTGACCATTGTTTCTGGTTGGTCAACTTAACGATATAGTTACCAGCAGCAGGGATATTGAGAGCCGGTAATGCAATAGTACCGGTTGCACTGGTGGAAGCTGCTTCAGCAGTAGAAACAATCGGTTCTCCGTTCAGATCTGAGTACAACTCAACAAGGAATTGGTGTCCGCTCGCTGAACCTGAGGTCGGCGGAACTACGTTCAACGTAACATCCATTCTGCCATATTTGGTAGCATTGATATTCCAATAAACGTACTCGCCAAGAGGACTACCATTATCTCCGTATTTCAAGTCACCATTCTCCAGTTTGGACACTTTCAAATTACCATTATCAACAAGAACAGCCTCTTCACCGATAAGTTCATCTGCCGGAATATTCATGGTTGCACCACCAAGGTACTCAAATTGAATACTGTGCAGGATGGCACTTGACCATTGTGTTTGGTTAGTCAATTTTACGATGTAGTTACCTACAGCAGGGATATTGATGGAGTTAGCCAGAACGCGTGCGCCAGTTCCACTGGTAGCAGCTACTTCTGCAGCAGAAGCAATCGGTTCTCCGCTCAAATCAGAGTACAACTCAACCAGGAAATTGTGCGTACTAGCCGAACCTGAAGTTGGTGGAACTACGTTCAGCGTCACTTTCATGTCACCGCGTTTGGTAGCATTGATGTTCCAATAAACGTACTCGCCAAGAGGAGTTCCGTTGTCACCATATTTCAAGTCGCCGTTCTCTTGTTTAGACACTTTCAAACTACCATTATTAACAAGAACAGCCTCTGCACCTACTAATTCCTCTGCAGGAACAGTAACAATTGCACCTCCAACATAAGCGAGGGTAATGCTGTTTATCTTAGCAGAAGACCAACTTTGATCATTGTGTAATATAACGGTGTAATCTCCAGCTGCCGGAATTGAGAGCGGATTCGGAAGATCAATATCACCATCATGACTACTCTGCGCCGGTTCGGCAACTTGGGCCACTTGATTTCCGTTAGCATCTAAGAGTTCTATCCTAAAGATATGACCACTTGAAGAACCATTGGTCATATTCAGAGTTGCTTTAACAGCGCAAGCTCTGGTAGCATGGATTTTCCATGTAGCCGTACCGCAAACAGATTTGTCATTGTAATACAAATAAGCATCATCGCTATTATACCAAATGTTTCCGGAGATAAGTGCTTTCTCACCCACAAAGGCATAAGGAGAAACGAAATTCGTCTCGGGCAGCACTTCTGCGGAGTACCAACGCGGGTCACCGAGGTCAGAACCATCGGTAGCAGCACCACGTGCCGGAGAGAGGTTCATGGTAGTCCAATCGCCGGCGAGAGAGAAATCGCCATTAGCGGCATCGGCGAAGAGAGGATCGGCGATGAAGCAACCCGTTTTGGTTACATTGCTTTGCATGCCATAGCCAGAATCTTGGGTATAATTGAAAACGAGGCAGTTGTTGGCTGCGACTTTGTCGCGAATTGTTCTAACACCGCCTATGCTTTCCGGCATAGCAAAGATACAATTGGATACAGTTGCACCGCTTGCCAAACTTACTTTACCGATTGCAGCGTAATCCGTGTTCATTGCCTGCACATTATAGAATGTACAATGGTCAACGAGGATTGAACCGGAAGTCGCGCGGCTATCAATAACACCTGCTGAGAAATTTGCAGAGGTAGCGATATTTGCAAAAGTAGAGTTGGTTATGCTCAAATCGTTGTAACCGGTGTTCTCCACAAAAACAACACTCTTCATGCAGTCATGGAAATAGCAATTGTCAATCGTGATAGCATCTAATCTTCTTGATGATGTAGCCTCAATCATGGCTTTTTCTTTAGTCCAACCATAGAACTCACAACCATTGAGGACGACACGTTTGTTTTCTGTATCATCGGCAGCAACAATCACATAGTCATAACTGCCAATTGTGCTACAATCAAACTTGACGTTGATAAACTCAGCTTTAGCACCTTCTTTCAAGCGAACCGGGCAAACCGTTCTGATAATTACTTCGGCGCCTGCGGCAGCGCGGACTGTCAACTCTTTACCGGTAAAAGCAAGATAGTTACCCGACTCTTCGTAGGTTCCGGCAGCCATTTCAATAATGTCACCTGAAGCTGCGCTATTCAGCGCTGCCTGCACAGCGTTTGGTGTAGTGTTGTCAATGTTAATCACATCAGCATTAATTGCTAATGATAGCACTAATGCCGGAATAAGTAAAAATAATTTTTTCATACTATTAAATATTTTAGTTAGTAATAAAATAGTTGCACAATAAGCCGTGTTAGAACGGTAGTTGGTTGGGGTCAGAGCCATTAGAAGCGCCTCCGAGGTGGATATCTTCCTCACTATGAACTGAACCTACGCAGATAGCGTTGAGTTGGCAGATTTGCTGCGCGTTTGTTGCGGGTATTATATAATGACGTTTCATAACTAAATTAATTTACGATTTTACGATTTATTGAACCATTTAATCATTTAGTCATTGGAGTTTGACTCCCATTGCGTTATAACGAACACCGTCACGGATGATGATGAGTTGTCCGTTCTCGATCAGCTTTTGGCCATTGGCATTCGGTTGCTCCATAATCAATTCAATCTCTGTAGCGACTTGTTCGTTCTCTATTATGCGTGCGCGCTTGACCGCACCTGCGGGCACGTCGTGAATAACAAAGTACGCGCGCATACCTAAGATAGGCATATTCACCGTCGGGAAATAGAGGGTGTTGTTCGCGCCCATGAAGAGGTTGTTCGGATCGGCAGGGATTTCATCTTTTATGAAAGTACCGACGAAGTTAGCATTGGTCTTCGTCGTTGTAGCCGGTGTTTCTCTTGTGAATTTTACGCCTGTGAAGACAGGATTTACGATGTCACGAGAAGTCTTAATCAAATGCGGAGTGCCGGGATACATGCCAGATGTCTGCTCAAAACTCAGATCCAGAACCTGACCTTCTTCTACAAGATCAGCACTCTTTAAGGTGCGAAGTTGTACATCTGCGCCGAAGATGTCTTTTGCTTGTGCAGAAGTGACCTCAAAGGGCAGGCAAATGGTGTTGTACATGCCGGCTTTGATCGTACGGATAATTTGTACATCGTATAAAGGACCTTCAGCTTCCGGAACTACAACTTTTCCTACCCAAGATTCGTTGCTCGTGGCTGCTTCATCAAGAGTAACGACACCTGCCGGTTCGGTAACTACGAAGCTTGTGAGGTGTCCTTTTGAGAAGCTACGAGTGTTTTCTACTTTAACGAAGTAGGATCCTGTATTCAACGCGAAGTAGTGTGTTAATGTTTTATCTCCGGAACCCGGGCTTGACTCATAGTAATCCAGTACATTATCGAGATTATCCAGAATTGTTATTTTGTAGCTCTGTTCGTTGGTGCTGGTAACGCCCATCGTGAAGAGGAACAAACCGTCATGGTCGGTCGTTACTTCCCATTGAGCCCATTCTCCTCGTGGGTCTTTATCTGCACCGGGTTCATTAAAATAGAGCATGCCATCGGTAATATTTGCCTTCTCGCTCAGAACGGCATTGGAGAAAGCAAGCGTATTTGGCAGTTCAGTAGCAGTTGCTACAACCGGAGCGAAGACTACACTTGTGACTTTGGCTTGTGAACCGCTTGGTGCATTAGTTACTTTTACAACATAGTTTTTACCACCGATAAGATTTACGCGACCTAATTCAAGAGCAAGACCGTCACCGGTAGTGTTAACAAAAGAACCTTCCGTTACAGAAGCGACCGGTTCTGCTTCTTCGTCTTCATAAATAGCGATTGTGAAGCCATGAGCATAATCCGTATTGACATTAACGGTTAGATCGTAGTACTTGGTTTCGGATGTTGCAATATTCCATTTAATCCAAGCATCAGAGGTACTACTGGATGGATATTGGATATAAGTCTTTTCGTTGTCACGTGTACAACCCGAGAACCATACGTCAGTTACATTGAGAGTGGTATTGGCATCCGTAGCGATGTCCTTTACGGCACCGCCTTCGTATGTCAAAGTGATTTTCTCAAGGATAGCACTTGACCAACTTACTGCGTTAGTTAATACGATTGTATAGTCGCCTTCTTCAGGAATATTTAGCGTTCCTGGGAAAATGATGTCGTTATCATTGTCGCTGCGAGCGGCAGAAATCGCGCTCACTTCATCTCCGTCAGCATTGTAAACAGTGAGTGTGAGAGTGCATCCGCTTGTAGATTCTGCTTCTCTATCCGCTACTGCGCTTATGCGGCAGGTTCTTCCGATATGCAGTTTCCATTTAGCTGTACCATTCTCAGAATTGTTATAATATTCGATATGATTGCTGGCATTTAAACGAATATTGCCCTTCAACTGTGCTTTTGTTCCAAGCAAGTCATACGCAGAAGCGAAACTGGTAGAAGGAATCGTCTCGTCTGTGTACCAACGCGGATCACCGAGGTCAGAGCCATCGGTAGCAGCTCCGCGAGCAGGAGAGATAGAGCCTGTCGACCAGTTTCCATCGTAGGTGTATCTGTTGTTGGCAAGGTCGTTAAAAAGCGGGTCGGCAACAATATTACCGGTAACCGTCGGACCACTTTGATGCCCACTGGATGAGTGATCCAAACCACATACAAGGCAGTTGTTTATATTTCCACCATAGCAGGAAGTAGCATTGCGCTTTTGTTTCTGATTCGGACCTTTTACAAAGATACAATTGGAAATCGTAACATCCGTCAAGTGGTATGGACGAATTGCCGAATGATCTGTGTTGATAGTCGGGTTGTCATAAAACGTACAATGGTCAATAATCACTTTAATAGCATCGGTGTTGCTCGTACCGTACGGTTTAATATCTATCGTGCTTGTATAATTCTTTAAGGAATCCGATTTAGCAACCGTTGAGTTTGTGAAGACAAGTTTGTCGCAGGTCTGTCTTCCCTCCGTTCCGCTTGCTTCGAAATACACGATATTCTTTTTGTTGTTGTGGAAATAGCAGTTGTTTACAATTAAAGAATCCATGTGGACATCCGATTTAGCACGGAAGACCTCATTTTTGATATCATAGAATTCACAATTATCAAAAATCAAACTGCTGGCAGATACATCATACGCACGGAAATAGTAATCATAAGACCCTTGAACACTTCCATCAAATTTGATGCCTTGGAATTTCACCTTTGCTGATGCTGTTAATTGTGCATAAGCTTCCATTTGCACTACAGGGTGTGCGCCCTCAGCAGCCTTGATGGTAATACTCTTGTTAAGCGCAAGATAGCCACCAGTTTTGGGCTCAAAATACGTACCATCCGCAAGAACAATCTCATCACCAGCCGCCGCATAATATACTGCTTTACGCAGGTTGTCATTTTCGCCATAAGGCGATGTCGGAGTGATGTTGATCGTCGTTGCATTAACCGCGATCGAAAGCGTTAAAACCGAAATAAGAAGGAAAAATTTTTTCATGGTATGTGGTATTTCTTTGTTATCAAAATTGTTTGTTTAATAGGCAATTGCTAACTGTACTTTGCAAAATCGGGTGCAAAATTACAAAAAATATATGGAACACGCATGTATATATACGAGGTTTCGAAATATGTAGAGAATGAGGAATATGAGAAATGGATTATAGTTGGTTGATATATAGGAGATTACAAGTATGTTTATGGATGTAAAATCTTATTTCGGAATGTTTCGAAATAAAGAGTATATGTATTTTGATATAAAAATGTAAAAAAGTGGTCAAAAAATTTGGATATTTGTGATTTTTTTTGTATCTTTGCAGTCGAAATAAGAAAATGTGATTGTTTAGGGTTTTTAAGGGTTATTATAACGGGCTAATAACAGGGTGATAACCAGGTAACGACGCGCTAATAACGCGCTTTTTTTAGCTTTTTACCACGAGAAAACCACGTGATTTCTACGATACATTTACTATCAAATCAAAAAATCGAAAACATCCCATCTATTTTGATTTTTTTCGAAAGGTTACGAAACGTGAAATGAAACATGTAATGTATTAGTTTTCAGATGATTGTGAATTATTGTTTCGAAACGGGGCGCAAAAGGTTGGATGATTGTTTCGAAGATTGCGAAAAAAGTAGTAATTTTGCGTCGCGTTCGGCAATAAGCGCGCGAAAAGCCTATGGCTTGGTTTACATCAGGGACCCCAATAGCTTTAAATTCAAACACAAGATATTATGGCAAACACAGGTTTTACATTCAATGAGATCCATCAGCAACCGGCGATGTGGCGTAAGGAGCTGGCGGCATTATTAGCAAAGAAAGAAGAGATTCGTGCGTTTATGCACAAGTATTTGACTCCGGACACGGATATCGTGTTGACGGGTGCCGGTACGTCAGCATTTATCGGTGACGCGTTGCAGCCGGTAATGCGCGGTATGTGGCATAATGTTCGTTCGGTTGCTACGACGGATATCGTGACGCACGCAAAATACTTGCTGGACGAGGAGCGTCCGTTGCTGCTGATCAGTTTTGCGCGTTCGGGAAACAGCCCTGAGAGCGTGGCGGCGGTAAATCTGGCAAACAAGATTTGCAAGAACGTGGCACATGTGTATATTACGTGTAACAAAAATGGTAAGCTTGCTAAGCAAGCCAATGGTGAGAATGGTGACGCTGCGCTTAATGGTGGAAAGGACAATATCCTGTTGCTGCTGTTGCCGGAAGAGACGGACGACAAGAGTCTGGCGATGACGAGTTCGTTCTCGACGATGCTGCTGACCTGTCTGATGCTCGGTCATATCGACACGCTGGACAAGGATCAGGAGATGATCGAGAAGACGGCCAAGAACGCGGAGGCTGTAATGGCAGAGTACGAAGAGAAGTTGAAAGAGATCGCCAACCGTCCGTTTGAGCGCGGTGTGTTCCTGGGTTCGGGTGCGCTGAAGGGTATTGCTGAAGAGTGCCATCTGAAATTGCAGGAGTTGACCGACGGTGCAGTGGTTTGTAAGTTCGATAGTTTCTTGGGATTCAGGCATGGTCCTAAGGCAGTGGTGAACAGCAAGTCGATCGTGGTGTATCTGATGACCGAGCAAGAGGATGTACAACGGTATGAGCGTGATCTGGTGAAGCAGGTGGATGCGAACAACACACCGGTGGCACAGATCATCGTCATTGCCGGTAAGGCACCGGAGTTGCCGGGTGTGAAGGCTGATCTCGTGGTTCGCATGCCGTATGGACCGAAGGAAAATGATTTCTACGGTATCGTGGCTTACGTGCTGGTTGGACAGCTGCTGGGCTACTACGCTTCGTTGGCACACGGGTTGAATCCGGATGCACCGAGCGTAAGCGGAAACATCCACAGAGTGGTTGAGGGCGTTACGATTTACGAGTGATTTATATTATAGAAAAAAACATAAAAAACACTGATTATTGATTTTAGTATTTCATACCAATGAGTCTTTGTTTCATCAGTCCATTTTTAAATAAATTTAACATGACCTGACAAAACAAATACTCATCTCTACGAGATAAAATCAATAATCAGACATAAACACACAAAACATTTTAATCTCAAAGTATATGAAAAAGACAGAGCATATTCTCCAGGTGATGGAGGAGAGAAAGAAAGCTACCGGAGTTCCCATGACGTTGTTTGCGGCATGTCCGAACTCCTTGTCCGTAATCAAAGCATCGTTCCGTGCAGCGAAACGTAATAACGCGCCGATCTATTTCGCGACGACGCTGAACCAAGTCGATTGCGACGGTGGTTACACCGGTATGACGCAGGAAGCGTTCACGAAGATCTTGGCACGTGAGGCTGCGGCTGTGCATTATACGGGTCCGTACGTAGTGGCTATCGATCACGGAGGTCCGTGGTTGAAGGACAAACAATCGATTGAGCGTTGGGACACCGAACGTGCGATGGATGGCGTGAAGAAGAGTTATGAGGCTGCTATCATGGCAGGCTATGACCTGATTCACGTTGATCCGACGGTAGATATTTTCCTGCCGAAGGGTGAGATTATTGATATTCATGTTGTGGTTAAACGTACCGTAGAGTTGATCAAGCATGCCGAGGACTTCCGCAAGGCACAGGGTATTGCTCCTATTTCGTATGAGGTAGGTACCGAAGAGGTTCATGGCGGTCTGGCAGACGAGAAGACGTTTGACACGTTCCTGGAGGGTTTGAAAGCCGGTTTGCATGAGGTTGGTCTGGACGATGTATGGCCTTGCTTCATTGTAGGTAAGGTAGGAACCGACCTGCATACGACGTTCTTTGATCCGGAGGTTGCTCGTAAACTGACGGCGAAGGTTCGTCCTTATGGAAGCTATATCAAGGGTCACTATTCTGACGATGTGGAGAACCCGGAGGACTATCCGAAGGCAGGTATGGGTGCTGCGAACGTAGGTCCGGAGTTCACGATGAACGAGTACGACGCGTTGGCTGAGTTGGAAGAAGAAGAGAAGAAACTGTATGCAGAGGGTAAGGTGGCTCAGTTGAGTAACATGACCCAAGTGCTCTGGCAATGCGTCTATGAGTCCAACCGTTGGAAAAAATGGTTGCACGGTGAGGAGGTTGGCAAAGACCTGAAGGACTGCACGCCGGAGAGACAACTTTGGTTGGTTAAGACGGGTTGCCGTTATATCTGGCAGAAACCGGAGGCATTGGTTGCAAGACAGGCGTTGTATGAGAATCTGGAGCGTCTGGGTATCCATGCAGAAGAAGTGGTACTGATGCGTATCGAGCACAATATGGACAAGTATTATAATGCGTTCAATATTGTGAATTTGAATGACTATCTCAAATAGTTGAGAGTTGAGAGTTGAAAGTTGAGAGTTGAGAGAAGTCGTCTAGTAGATAGTTATGAAGAGACACTATTCTATATTCTTTTTGGCGCTGGTGACCGTGATGCTCCTCGGGGCATGCGGATGTGAGAAGCCGAAGGATGAACCGCAGCCACAGGAGCAGGCAGAGGTATGGCCGAAAGACACGACGGTGGTTGAACCGGAAGATATGATCTGGAGCGGTAGGCCGTGTTTCAACCTGACGTTGGAGAACACGGACACGGCTGAAGCCCGTATCCCCGTCAAGGTGTTGATGACCACCGACACCAAACAAAAGGCGCTGGAGATGTTGGATACCGTTACACTTGCCGCCAACACGAAGAAGAATTTCGCGTTCACTACGCCGAAGAATATGGAGCCGGGATTCTATCGTGCCGTTTGTTTCGTGAAAGGAAAGACAGCCCGCAATTTTGTATTCGGTGTTGATCCTTTTGATATCGTTTCGGAACCGGATATGCAGGAGGATTATACGGATTACTGGCAAACGGCTAAGAACCAGTTAGCCGCTTTGGATATGAACGCTGTCTTGAAGGAGATCACGGATAAGAGTTCGTCGGCACGGAAAGTTTATCTGGTGGAGATGAACTCTGTTCCGGATGGTTTGGACGGAGAGCCGGTAACGATTCGCGGTTATTACTGCGAACCGACGGACGGCGCGAAACATCCGGTGTTGATTCATTACTACGGCTATGACACACAAGGCAGTACGTCGAAATGCGAATGTCCAGTAGGCGGCAATTCGAACTATGCGGAGTTTTATTTATCGCATCGTGGTCAGTATCTGAATAACCGTCCGGCATCGACCCATAATCCGGGTATTGATGAGGATTGCGTAAATATCTACGGTGATTGGTTTGCTTATAATTTCGGTGACAAGGACGGTTATTATTACCGTGGCGCATTCATGGATGCTTTACAGGCGGTACGTTTTATGGCGAGCCGTGAGACGAGCGATATGAGTCATCTGTTTGCAGAAGGATCGAGTCAAGGCGGTGCGTTGTGTTATGCGGCAGCCGGATTGAGTGATTATCCGTTCACGGCGATTACCGCGAACGTGGCGTTCTTGGGTGATTTTCCGGATTACTTCAAGATCGTAGGTTGGCCGGCAGAGACCGCCAAAAGGGAGGCTAAGAAGAAAGGAATGACAGACGAGCAGATGTATGCGTTCTTGTCTTATTTTGACACGAAGAACTTAGCGACCCGTATCTCGTGTGCCGTGTTGGCGACGAGCGGGTTGATGGACGCGACTTGTCCACCGCATACGAATATCGCGCCGTATAACCTTATTAAGAATGATCAAAGCGAGTACTATTTCTATCCGGAGATGACACATGACTATCCGAGAAACTGGTATTCGATGATAGAACAATTTAGAAGAAAATTTCTTTGATGTGTAATGTTTAATGTGTAATGTGTATGAAGAACTTTGATATTATCGCTTTAGGCGAATTGAACGTGGATCTGATATTGAATCAGATTGAGAGTGAGCCGGAGATCGGTAAGGAGAAATTTGCGAAGCAGATGACCTTGACCTTGGGTAGTTCGACAGCTATCTTCGCTGCCAATGCTGCGGCTTTGGGTGCCAAAGTGGCATTCTGCGGTATGATCGGCAACGACAGTTTCGGTGATCTGGTAGAGACGAGTCTGCAAGCGAAGGGGGTTGATACCCGTTATCTGATTCGTCAAGACAAGTACGCGACGGGTGCTACGATCTGTATGAGTTACGATGAGGACCGTGCGAACCTGACGTATCAAGGCGCAATGGATTTCATGTCGCTGGACGACATCAATCCGGAGGTATTTAAGGAAGCAAAACATATTCATATCTCGTCTATCTTTATGCAGAGCGGTATCAAACGCGATTTGATAAAGATTCTGGAGCTGTGCAAAGCGAACGGTGTGACCACGTCGTTGGATACGCAGTGGGATCCGGTAGAGGCATGGGATCTGGATTATACGAAGGTATTGCCGTTTCTGACGGTGTTTATGCCGAATGAGACAGAGCTTAAGTTCTTGACGAAGAGCGCTACGTTGGAAGAGGCGATCGAGAAGATTCGTCCGTATGCCAATGCCGCTGTTATCAAGTGTGGTAGCAAGGGTAGTTTGCTAATGCGGAAGGGTCAACCCGACCGGATGCAGAAAGCCTTGCTGAACGAGCATGTGGTAGATTGCATCGGTGCCGGTGACAGTTTCAACAGCGGTTTCATCACCCGTCTGGCTGCAGGTGACGACTTGGCAAGATGTCAGGAGTACGGCAATATGACCGGTGCGGTGAATACGACGGCTGCAGGTGGTACGACGGCGTTCACCAATCGAGAGGACGTAGAGCGGATCGGTAGAGAACGGTTTGGATTTACGATTTAATCATTTACGATTTGGTCATTTATTGTGTCATTTAGGCATTTAGCCATATTATGTTGCTTATCGCTGGCGATGCATTTGTCAGCAGGGGTGCGCTATGTGAGTACGGAGGGGTACGAAGGTTACGACGCCGAGTCGCGTGAGCATGCCGTACGTACCATTCAGTTAGCCATGGACTTCTGTCAGGCAGGGGACACGCTCTTGATCGAAGAAGGGACGTACCATGAAGGGTTTATCGTCAAAGACGGCGTGACGGTGATCGGTGAAGGCACAGTGATCTTAGACGGTTCAGATATGCCTATGCGCTTAGTGACCTGCGAAAACGACTGTCAGCGTCCTACCCGCATCGAGCATCTCATCCTTCAGAACGCCCGACATGACGAACGAGGCGGAGCTGCCTGGCTGCGCGGAAAAGTGACGATGAAAGACTGCATCATCCGCGGTTGCAGTGGGTTGCAATGCGGAGGGGTGTTGATCAAAGGAGATTTGCCGGAAGCCAGTGCGTTAGGTGCGAAGTTGGAAGAATGTGTGATACATAACTGTACCGCTACGGGTCATATGTGGCCGGATGCAGGCGGTGTGGCGAATTTCGACGGTACGCTGACGCATTGCACGATAGCCAATAACTACGGTGACCGGTACGGCGGTATTCATTCGGAGAGTTCGGTTTATGCCTGCACGATGTGGGGTAACCGCAATGAGTACGGGTTTGTGGATCCGGCTAACTACGTGTCCGATGAGAGTGAGTCGGGTGAGAGTAGGGCAGACGAGGGTTTCGAAGATCATTTCTTTGCGAAGCCGTGGTTGGATAAGGACAATGAGGCGGAGAACGGTCCGCATTTCGTAGATCCTGCCACGTTTGCCGGTGTACCGCAGACGGATGCCGAAGAGGCGATCCTGTTGGTTGCCGATTATCGTGTCGGGAAACCGTCGCATCGCATTGCCAAGATGGCACCGGCGCAGCGCAGAGATGATCCGGCAGATTATACGCTGTATGAGAAAGCCGAATATACTGTTCCGTCTTTTGTTGCGCATCTAATAGATGCGAGTGTAGTTTTGCAAGCCAAGGAGGACCCGTATTGCATGGTGGCTACCATCAACGGGGATCCAAAGACAAGGATGGGTTTCTGTTGGTTCACGAATGAAGGCGTGAAAGAGGGAGTGGTGGAAATTAAGGAGCAAGGAACAAGGAACAAGGACGAGGGACAATGGTCCACTATTGCTGCTACAGTTACGACTACTCCACCGCTACATTATGCGATATCGAGTTCGGGTGTGTTGAACGCAGCGAAGATAGATAAGCATACGGCATTCCGTTACGAGAGTCATAAGGCGGTGGCGGAAGGTCTGAAGCCGGGTACGGAGTACTATTGGCGCGTGGGCTATGAGGGGCACTGGAGTGAGATCGGTCATTTCCGAACAGCGGATGCCGAGCAAGGAGCGTTCTCGTTTATCTACATGACGGACAGTCATATTCAAAATAAGGAATACGTGGACGCTGCGCGCTTGTGCGCGGAGGCGGTCGCGCGTTATGAAAAGAATGCCCGTTTCTGTGTGTTCCCCGGTGATTTTGTGGATACCGGAACGGAGAACAACAGCGAATGGGAATGGGAACGGTGGTTCGAGGAGGCTTTGAAACCGGTGATTATGCAGATGCCGATTGTGCCGACGGACGGTAACCATGACGACTCGCCGCTACTGAACTACAGTTATCATTTTAATACGGATACGACTTTTAATGCCGAGACGAGTATCCGTCCGCAATTCGCCGGAATCAATTATAGTTTTGTTTACGGAGACATGCAGTTGGTTGCTTTTTCGATGCAGGACTGGTGGCGCGGGGAGTATGACATGCAGACGAAGAAGTCGGAGTACCTGGAGCGAGATTTAGGCGGGTGGTTCAGAAGGCAGGTAGCGAAAGCACCGGATGCCCGGTGGCGTGTAGGATTGGTGCATAAGAACCTGTTCTCCGGTTCGGATCATCAGCGAGACAAAGAGACGCCTTTGCTGCGCGCCGCGATGCTGCCGGTAATGAAGGAATGTAAGATGAACCTGGTGCTGCAGGGACATGACCACTGTTACGAAGTAATCGGTCCGGTGGACAGTACGTTGTATTTCATCGGTGCAACCTGTGGTGCCAAACGTTATGCGCCGTTGACGCGCGAAGAGATGGACGCCAGTAAACATATCCATCGGGTGGAGAACTATTTTGATTTGTTCCAGCAACCCTTTGCGCAACCCGGTGCACCGAGTTACACCCGTGTGACGGTGAAGAAAGACGCCTTGGTGCTGGAGACATTCAAGGTGCTGGAAAACGGAAGGATTAAATTGTTTAATACGATATCGTTATGAAGAAGATTTACGTTTTACTGTTGGCGTGTTGCATGGTGATGAGCCTATATGCTACCCCCTTAGAGTTGGATCCGGAAGAGGTGTTGGCAGACACGATGTATGCTCGTGAAGACCACACGATGCCTTCCTACATTGCTTTTTTAGTAGCGAAACGCGCTGCGGTAGCTGATCCTACGCAAGCTAATCTGCAAGCATTGGTGGATAAAGTAGCCGCATTGCGTCCGAAAGAAGACCCCTATAACATGGTAGCCACCATCAACGGCGATCCGAAGACGAGAATGGGTTTCTGCTGGTTTACCAATGACGGTGTGTTGGATGGCGAAGTGCAGTTGGTTGCGAAAGAGAATGCAGAAGAGTCTGATTTTGAGACCGATGCTATCACTTTTGCTGCCACACCGACTCAAACTAAAAAAATATGCTATACCGGTATCGCTTCCTATATCGTCACTGCAACGGGTCTTCCTGTCAAAGAGAAACTTCGTTATATCAGTCATAAAGCATTGGCTGAGGACTTGATGCCGGGTACGGCTTATAGTTGGCGTGTCGGTTATGAAGGGCACTGGAGTCCGATTGCGCATTTCCGCACGGAAGATGAGCATCAAGGGGAGTTTTCGTTCCTATACATGACGGACAGCCATTTGATGAATCCGACCTATATCAATGATGCTCGCCGTTGTGCCATCGCGGCAGTGAACACCGTGCCGGACGCCAAGTTCTGTGTGTTCCCCGGTGATTTTGTGGAGGATGGTGCGGCACTGAACAGCGAATGGGAATGGGAGCGTTGGTTTGAGGAATCGCTGGAACCGGTGATCAAGAAGATGCCGATTGTGCCGACGGACGGAAATCATGACGACAGTCAGAACCTTAACTATACTTACCACTTCAATACCGATAACACGTTTAAGGAAGTGTATAAGAAACCGCAGTTCGACGGCATCATCTATAGTTTCGTTTATGGCGATGCGTTGTTCCTAGTGTTCTCGATGCAGGATTATTGGCGTGATAACTATACCATCAACGGCTGGAGTTCCACCTCGACCTATTTGGACGGTCATCTCGGTCCTTGGTTCCGCTCACAGGTAATCGCTAATCCGGATACGAAGTACCGTATCTCGTTGGCGCACTTTAATCTCTTCTCGGGATCGGATCACTCTACCGATGTAGCGCCTCCTATGTTCCGCGCATGTATGTTACCGGTTTTCAAAGACTGTGAGATTGATGTGGCGCTGCAAGGTCACGACCATACGTATGAGGTGATCGGTCCGGTAAATCCGGATGACTGTACGCCAATCTTGGATGCTATCAGTGACCGAGAGATTGTAGAAATAGACAATAACAAAAACCGCACGGGCTATAAGGGAGGTACATATCGCACGGATGATGGTACGTTCTATTTTATCGGCGCAACCTGTGGTCATAAGCGTTACTATCCGCATAGTCGTGAACGCATGGAAAGTGAGTACACGGAGGATCCGAACACTTTAAGAGACGACAAGCATCATAATGTAAAGAATTATTTTGATTTGTTCACCGGTATGTTCGGTCAGCCGGAAGCACCTTCGTTCACCAAGGTTACCGTGAAGGAGGACTGCTTGGAGTTCAATTCCTACACGGCGCATAGCGACGGAACGGCTACACTCTTCAATACGATGCGTGTTGTTCGTACCAAGGAGCACTCCGTGCCGCAAGGTTTAGAGACGCCGGAAGTGATAGTTAACAGGAATAAGTTCATTGAGAACGGTATGCTGTTCATTCGCAAAAACGGTCACACTTACAATGCGATGGGACAAGTGGTAAGTGATAGATAAAAGAGGAAAGACAAAAGACATATGATAATTTTAAATTTTTAAACCATGAAACGATTTTTACTATTTTTGACGCTTAGTACAGCGGTGCTGTGCGCGTCAGCAAGTAACAGGTACATTTCTCCGACGGGTAATGACGGAGACGGTAAGTCATGGGCGAATGCCAAGACAACGATTGGTGCTGCCAAATGGGATGTAGGCGTCGGTGACACTATGTTTATTGCCGAAGGAGTGTACAATGAACAAATCCCCGTGCAAGACGGTGCTACGTATCTCGGTGGTTACAATGCGGAGACGGGAGAGCGTGATATTGAGCAATATCAGACTATTATAGATGGTACGGATATTGACAATTATCTTATCGTCAGATATCTGGGAGATGGAGAATCTTATCCTACCCATCCAAGTTTGATTGAAGGTTTTACACTGCAAAACCTTGTTAATTCGAAATGGGGAGGCGGTGCAATCTTCCTTCGCGGTAATATGACGGTAAGTCGCTGCCAATTTATCAATTGCAAGGGAACGAATGACGATGCCGGTGCTGGAGCCATTTTTATTGAGAAGGACGTTGCTCCCCAGCCACCTCATGTCATCGATTGTGTTTTTGAATTATGCGAGGGTCTCAAAGCCGCCGCTATCTACAACAATGGTCCCGGTATCATCGAGAATTGTATTTTCCGCGGATGTTCGGGAACAAGGGCTGTGCTTCGTAATTACAATGCGGAAGGACAAGTTCGCAATTGTGTGATTTACAACAATGCTATCACCGGCAGTTCAAGCAAGGTTCTTGAGAATAACGGAACTGCCATCAATATGACGATTTGCAACAACTATTCTGACGAATATGCAAGTTACACAGGTGGGTCTGCCAAAATGTACAACTGCGTCATGTGGGGTAACCAATCGGCTTCCGGATTTGCAAGTGAACCGAACTATATCTCCAGTTCCAGTACTTCCGGCTACAATGTAGCAGACCATGGATCCTCTTCTTCCAAATTCATATCTGTTTCTTTGGCAGCGGATAACAATGCTGCAACAGGTCCGAACTTTCGTAACCCGACAGGTTTTGTGGGTGTTCCGAAGACGGATGTAGAGATAGAAGCAATGCGTAACGCGGACTTCTCGCTGACGGATGCTTCGACGGCGTTGTTGGACAAGGGAGATGCTACGGTAGCTCCGGCTACAGACGTTGACGGAGTGGTTCGTCCTAAAGGTAATGGTATTGATATCGGAGCCTATGAGTTTGATCCGAATGCAGAGGTTATTGCTGTGACGGGTGTAAGTATTGTACCGACATCAATAGAGATTATTGAAGGTCGTACGGGTACGTTGATGGCGCAAGTAGAGCCTTCTAATGCAAACAACAAACGTGTCACTTGGTCGATTGACAACGAGGCCATCGCTACGATTAAGAATGGAGTGGTAACCGGTGTGAAGGAAGGTACGACAACGGCGCGCGTGAAGACGCAAGACGGTGAATATACCGCTGCAGCTACGGTAATTATTACGCCGAGACCGCCTGTAAAATATCCTCAAGAGGTGCTGGACGCTGAGGCTACCTATAAGATTGAGGATTATACGATTCCGAGTTTCATCCCGTTCCTGGTAGCTAAACAAGAGGCGAAGATCGATAGTGCGAGTCCGGATGTAACACCGGAGATGATTGAATCGATTGCCGGTAAGTTGGAGGTGATGAATGCGGCTATTAAGAAGTTGCAACCGAAAGAGATGCCGTATAATCAGATTGCCACGGTGTATGGAGACCCGGCAACGCATATGGGTTTCTGCTGGTTCACGAACGGCGGTATCAAGGAAGGTAAGGTGCAGTTGATTGCGAAAGCCGATGCTACAGTCGAGGATTTTGAGACCTGTGATTGCCTCATTATGCTGAATGCCCAAACAACCGATGCTACGCTGCACTATACTCCGATTCAGGCTAGTGAGAGTCCGAAGTACGATATCTGTACGGCAGCCGGTTTACCGCGTAATACGAAGTTCAAATATGTAAGTCACAAAGCGCAGGCTACGGAACTGACACCCGGTACGACATATAGTTGGCGTGTCGGTTATGACGGAAACTGGAGTGAGATAGCACAGTTCGTTACTAAAGATGAGAACCAAGGTGATTTCTCGTTCGTTTATATGACCGATAGTCATATTCAGGATGCGGAATATATCGAGCAGGCTCGTCAATGTGCCGAAGCGGTGGTTAAGAATGAGAAGGATGTGAAGTTCTGTATTTTCCCGGGTGATTTCGTAGATACGGGTGGTGAGACTAACTCGGAGTGGCAATGGGAGCGCTGGTTCGAAGGCTCGATGCGTCCGATGCTGAATGCGATGACAGTTGTGCCGACCGATGGTAACCATGACGACAGTCCGAGTCTTAACTACGATTATCACTTCAACACCGATTGGGGTTTTGCGAATGCAGCCGAGACCAAGCCGCAATTCAAGGGTATCACCTATAGCTTCGTTTATGGCGACGTGCTGTTCCTTGTTTATTCGCTGCAAGACTGGTGGCGAGCAAGTGGCAGTAGTGACAAACAGATGGTTTCATCGTATTTGAGTAAGGATGTACGAAATTGGTTCTTGGATCAAGTGGCGAAATATCCGAATACCAAATACCGCGTAACGCTGTCACACAAGAATGTGTTCTCCGGTGCCGGTCACCATACGGACGATGAGTGTCCGCTTATCCGTGAGTTGATGTTACCGATTTTGAAAGAATGTGAGATTGACTTGGCTATCCAAGGTCACGACCACTGCTATGAGGTGATGGGACCGGTTAATCCGGATACCCGTATGGTCATCGAGAACGCTATTGAGAATGTAGAGCGTGTTGCTCCGGAAGAGACCTCCAGATGGGGACGCAAGGAGAACAAGACCGGTTTGGAAGGCGGTACGTTTACAACGAATGACGGTACACTCTATTTCATCGGCGCCACCTGCGGTCGTAAGCGTTATGAGCCGTATAACCGCGCCACGATGGAGGAAGAATATACCACCGATCCGAGTATCTTGTTTGACTACAAGCATCATAATGTGAAGGACTTGTTTGATCTGTTTACTTCTAAGTTCGGTCAACCCGGTAGTCCGTCGTACACTCGCTTCAATGTAACGGGCGAAGGTATCGAGATGGTTACCTACAAGACGGATGAAGCGGGCAATAAGGAGGTTTACAATACGATTCATGTGAAACGTACCAAACCGCATACCGTTCCGCAAGGATTGGAAGATGTGAATGTAGAGATGAACGTGCGCGATGGTGAGAAATTCATCCGGAATGGACAGTTGTTTATCAAGAAAGATGGTAAGATTTATAACGTTATTGGGCAGAAAGTTGCCCAATAACGCAAATCCATAAGTTTAATCAATTAACCTTTTTTATTAACCAATTAAATTTAAATTATTATGAGAAAACTATTCTCTCTCTTTGCAGCGATGCTGGTAGCATTTGTTGCAAACGCAGCGGTGATTAACATCACCAATGAAACTCCCGATGCTCTTCGTCTGGCACTCAACGGCGCTTCCGACGGAGATGAAATCGTTATGGCTGCCGGTACGTACGTAGAGTCCAACGGCGACTACATCGCTTTTGATGACAAAGCAGTAACCGTAAAGGCTGCTGAAGGTGCCGAGGTTATTATCCAACCCCAAGTGCCTATTACCGTTTCTAATGGCGGTCATGCCATCTTCGAAAACGTTAAAATCGATGCTTCCCGTTTGACTGAATTGGCAGATTGGTATGAGCACCTTCTTTATGTTAATGATGCTAATCCTAACGGATGTACATTCCGTGGCTGCGAGCTCTATGGTTTTAATCTCAACAAGTCGATGTTCTACTGCAACAATACCAATAAGGTGGCAGCGATGAAATTTGAGAACTGCTACTTCCATGATATTATGAAGAGCATTATCTTTGTTGAGAACACTGAAGGTAAGCCGATGGTAAGTGTTAAAAACTGTACTTTCGCTAATATCTCTACCAATACGGAGAGTTACTGGGCAGGTGTTATTGATGTTCGCGCTACTGAAGCTACCCTGACCGTTGACCATTGTACGTTCTACAATGTAATCCCGATGAACACGGATTACTCTTGTGTTTCGAAAATTACGCTCGCTAAAGGTACTGCTTCCAACTGTATCTTTATGCTCCCGACCGCACAGGATGGTATCCGTGCTATGCGTGGTGTAACCGCTACCAACTGTATTACCTTCAATTACCTGAAGGATAACGGTACCGGTATCCATTCTTCTGTTACCCAGAACAACTGCGTTCAAGTGGATCCTGCTTTCGTAGATCCGGACAACGGTAACTTCACCTTAAGTGAGGGTTCTCCTGCTCTGACGATGAATGACGGTGAGCCGATCGGTGACCCGCGTTGGGTACCCTCAGTGGAGCCTGTTGAGCCGCTCATGAAGACTATCTATTGCAAGATGGCTCAAGACTGGTGGAAGGCTGATGGCGCAGCTGTGGGAATCTATGCTTGGGGCGATAACAGCGCACAGTTGGCTGCATATCCAGGCGTACGTATGGCTCCGGTTGAGGGCGAAACGGATATCTGGTCAATCGAACTCGACATCAACACCTATCATATGTGTATCTTCACCCGCGTAAACGGCGAAGGTGACGTTGCTGACTGGGGTGCAAAGACAGCTGACCTCACGATCCCGACCGATGACAACGATATGTTCACGATTACCTCTGAGGCTGCTGTTTGGGGCGACCCGGGTTGCGCAGGTATATGGTCTAAATACGGCGAAGGTCCGGAAGGCATTATTAATACGAATGCTGCGGTTAAGACCGTGAAGATTATTGAGAACGGACAAGTCGTGATCATCAAGAACGGTGTACGTTACAATGTATTGGGTACGGTGATCCGTTAAACCATACGGACATAAGAAAAACAGCTCACTTCGGTGGGCTGTTTTTTTGTTGTACCATACGTTTTCAACCGTCAATACCTTACTGATTCAAACACTCACGCTACTCGTACCTCTACTCCCGCAGCCTTTAGTTTGCCGGTCATACCGGTGGGAATAGCGTTATCTGTGATAATATAATCTAACTCGTTGGCATTTGCTACATGCACAAAACTGCGTTTATTGAATTTCGACGAATCGAAGACGGCTATCACTTTTCCTGCCTGCTGGATCATGATTTGGTTCAGCAAGGCTTCCTCCATACTCGGTGTGGAGACACCATTCTCAATCGAGAAGGAATCGACGCCGAGGAATAACTTGTATCCGCTGAAATTACGGAGTACCGAAAGCGCCAAGGGCCCTACCATCGAAAGACTGTTCACCCGTACGTTTCCGCCCAAGAGCACCACATCGAAACGCTTGTAGTTCATCAACTCCGTTGCGATATTCATTGCATTGGTCAGGATGCGCAGATGTTGGAATTTGCCCAGATGACGCGCCACTTCCAGCGTCGTGGAACCGGAGTCCAACATGATAAAGTCCCCGTCTTTAATCAGTTTGACCGCTTCTTCTCCGATACGTTGTTTCTCCCGAATGTTAAACATTCGTTTCTTCTCTACGGCGGTCTCTTCATTCGTATTCTCGATGGGTTTGCGCATCGCCCCTCCCCGAGTGCGGAGAAGGAGATGACGGTTTTGAAGAATCGTCAGATCCTTTCGAATCGTAACTTCCGAAATACCTGTTTCGCGACTGATTTCAGTCACTTGTACTTCTTCTTTCTGCTCTAACAGACGTAGAATCAGCGCTCTGCGCTCTTTTGCGGATGAACTGTTCATGATATTATTGACGATTGGACGATTTACGATTGGACGATTCCGGCTGCAAAATTACAACAAATTTTCGAAATATGCAAATAAAAAGTTTCGGTTTTGTTTTTCGAAACATTACGAAAGTACAAATATATTTCATAACGTATTGATTGTGTGTAAATTGTATGTTTCGATAAAAAATTAAACTTTTTTGTGTATTATGCGATACTTGCGTAATTGGGAAAAAAGCAGTAATTTTGCACGCAAAATTGAATAAAAATCAACACACCATGAAAAAGTTTTCTAACACACTCATCTTCCTTGCCGCATTGGCATTCGTTGCTTGTTGTAATAAATCTGCTACGGTTGAATCTCCGGCAGATAAGGTGCTGCTGAAGGATTTTAATCCGGTGGTAGTGAATAATATTCCCGTAACTCAAGTGGAGCGTGCGAAGTTCGACATCATTGATATGCATGCGCATGACTATGCAGAATCAGAGGCGGACATCGCACAATGGTGCAAGACGATGGATGAGGTCGGTGTGCTGAATACCGCCATTATGCATTGCTCTTGGATCGGTCGTCCGTTTGAGGAATATGTAGCTGCTTATGCGCCGTACAAAGATCATTTCCGCTTCTGGTGCTGTTTCGATTATACGGATATTGACAGCGAGGAAGGTATTGCGAAAGCTTGTGAGACCCTTGAGCGCTATCATAACGAATTAGGCGCTGTGGGAGTAGGTGAGTTAGGCGATAAAGGCGAAGGTGATACTTATGCGCGTCCTACGGACGGAAAGGATATCCATATTGATGACCCGCGTGTAAAACCGCTTATACAGAAGGCTGCGGAGCTTAAGATGCCGATCAGTATTCATATCGCTGAGCCGTACTGGATGTATCTTCCGATGGATGAGACGAACGATGGTCTGGTGAACGCCGTTACTTGGCATGTGGACACTACCAACTGCTACGGATATGACAAGTTGATGGCTACTTTCGAAAATGCCGTTCGTGAGAACCCGAATGCCATTTTCATCGCTTGCCATTATCTGAATATGAGTCACGATTGGCCGCGTTTGGGTGCATTGCTGGATAAATATCCGAATATGTATGTAGATATCTCTGCCCGTGTAGCCGAATCTGCGCATACGCCGCGCGCTACGCGTGAGTTCCTTATTAAGTATCAGGACCGTGTGCTGTTTGGTACCGACAACGGTATGGATGCGGAGATGTATCGCAATATCTTCCGTGTGCTGGAGACCAATGACGAGCATTTCTATGTTCCCGAGTACGGTTATCATTGGGCATTGAGCGGATTCAACCTGCCGGATGAGGTACTGAAGAAGCTCTATCATGATAACGCAGAACGAATCTTAACGGAATATCGATAATTTACGATTTATTCATTTACCATGTACCATTTATTTGGTCATTTAGATATTTAGTCATTTATGAAAAAGGCGATATATCTCATAGTAGCGGCGATGATGGTTGCTTGTTGTCCGAAGCAGGATACGGCTTTAATATGTGCTGAAGCGGATATGCAGGTTTTTCCGTTCAGTGAGAACGGCATGAAGGTGACGAAACACCAGACGGTTAGTCCGGTAGAAGGTGTTGAGGGACTGGAGATTATTGAGACATACTTTGTGAACGAGGGAAAGCCTGTGACGGTGAAGGCCTATGAGTTATGCCGCACGCAGGTAGAGGCGAAAGATACGGTGGTATGGTCATTGCAGCCGAGTAGCACCAGTGCCCGTCTGGACTGGGTATTGCCGGTGACGGAAGGTTTTGAGAAGGAGAATTATCTGGGTATGAATAACTCCGATTACGGAGGCGGTATTCCGATGGTGGACCTTTGGCAGCGTGACGGAGGTATCGCTATCGGTTTGTTCGAACCGGTGCTGCGAATGATCTCGATGCCGGTAGAATGGAAGCGCTACGACAATAAAGTGACGATGGCATTGCGGTATAATCTGCCAGAGCCGATCGAATTGGCGAAGGGAGATACCTTATATTGCTTCAAGGCTTTCCGTTATAACCACAAAGGCGATTATTTCAATGCGCTCCGTACGTTCAGCGACTATATGCAAGCAAACGAGGGTGTGGAGATGAGACCGTCTGAACCGGAGGCGTTTGAACCAGTTTGGTGCGCATGGGGCTACGGTCGTCCGTTTAAGATGAACATGGTGTTAGGTACGCTGGACAAGGTAAAAGAACTCGGTTTCACTTGGGTGGATATCGATGACGGTTATCAGATTGCCGAAGGCGACTGGAATACGAATGAACTTTTCCCCGGAGGCGACAAAGACATGCGCCATATTACGGACGAGGTTCACAAACGTGGTCTGAAAGCCAAATTATGGTGGGCTCCGCTGGCTGCAGATCCCGATACCAAACTTGTCAAAGAGCATCCGGAGATGTTGTTGCTTACCGAAGAGTGGGCACGCGAATATATCACATGGTGGGACAGTTGGTATCTGTCGCCGGTAAACCCGGAGGTGGATAAATACACCACGGATTTGTTGAAGATGTTTTTGGACAGATGGGGTTTTGACGGATTGAAGATTGACGGTCAACATCTGAATTGCTGTCTGCCGGATTATAACGAGTTGACGGGTTTGGAGAGTGCATGGGAGGCTCCGGAGCAGATGCCGACCTATTTCCGAAAAGTTTATGAGCAGGCACGTGCTATGAAACCGAATGCCGTTATTCAGGTTTGTCCGTGTGGTTGTGCGGTGAACTATTTCTTGGTTCCGGAGATTAACCAAGCGGTAGCTTCCGATCCGATGTCGTCCCGCCAAGTGCGAATGAAACGCAAGGCGTATGCAGCGATGGCCCCCGGGTTGGCATATTACGGAGACCACGTGGAGTTGACGGACAACGGCAATGATTTTGCTTCGCAGATAGGTACGGGTTCGGTTATTGGAACGAAGTTCACGTGGCCCAAAGATAATCCGGACTGGGCAGAAGGTCCGTTCCTTCTGACGCCGGAGAAAGAAGCATTGGTTCGCAAATGGATGAAGATTTTCAAGGAGAATAATCTGGCGCGTGGCGAATATCTGAATCTCTATACATGGGGATTTGATTATCCGGAGGCACATGTGATTCGTCAGAACGATGCCATGTATTATGCGTTCTATATCGATGATGATCCTGCATTTGACGGAACGCTGGAATTGCGCGGGTTGGATGCCAATAAGACCTATACGGCTATTGAGTACACGGCAGATGAACCGCGTTCATTTGAGGTGAATGGGGCAGATCCGAAGATAGAGGCGAATTTTGAACGGAGTTATCTGATTAAGGTAATTGAGAATTGATAATTGACAATTGATAATTTAACCAAAAATACTAATTATATGAAACGAATCCAAACAATCTTTTTTTGCTTGACGTTGGCATTGGCATCTTTTGCTGACATCAACGTAAAAGGTACGGTTATTGATGCTGACGGCTCAGAACCGTTGATTGGTGTGAGTATCCTTGTCAAAGGATCGACCGTTGGTACAGTAACTGACTTCGACGGTAATTTCGAGCTCACCGTGCCGGATAAGGCGACATTGCAATTGTCGTATATCGGCTACAAAACGATTGAACTGCGTGCTATCGAAAACATGCAGATTATCATGGAAACAGACGCTCAGCAGTTGCAGGAGGTTGTCTCCCTCGGTTATTCGGCAGTCAAGAAAGCCGAGTTGAGTTCTGCCGTAGTAACGGTTGACGCAGAGAAGTTGACGGACGTCACTACTTCTGATGTGGGCAATATGCTGCAAGGAAAGATAGCCGGTGTGCAGATCAGCAATTCTACCGGTCAGCCCGGTGCCGGTGCACAAATCCGTATTCGCGGTACAGGTTCTATCACAGCAGCAGCTGATCCTGTTTATGTAGTAGATGGCGTTATGGGTGGTCAGTTCAACCCGAACGATGTAGAGAGTATCTCTGTATTGAAAGACGCCGGAGCAACCGGTATCTACGGTGCAGCGGCAGCCGGTGGTGTAATCGTTGTTACCACCAAGTCGGGTAAGCGTAATGAGAAACCGCGTATTAATGTACGCGCAACGGTAGGTTCTACTCAACCGCTCTTTGGTAATTTCGTTCAGATGCGTTCAGAGGAGTTGTTCGATTACCATAAGCAGATGTATAATGCCAAAGGTATCAAGGGTGATTTGTTCAATGCTCTTCGTCCGATCACTTTGCTGGAAGAGGACCATGATTGGCAGAACTATTTCTTCAAGAACGGTCTGACACAGAACTACTATGTTTCTATCTCCGGAGGTGGTCAGAAATTAGGTTACTATGCTTCTTTTGATTACTACAATCAGGAGGGTACATTCATCAAGACCGGTTTTGAGAAGTTCTCGGGTCGTTTGAACCTTAATGCCGAAGTTGCTAAGTGGCTTGACATACGCTTAAGTACTTATTTCGACAAATCGAGTTCGGAGAGTGAAGGTTCTTGGCGAATGATGAATGATGCTTACTATAAACTGCCGTGGGATGATCCGTATGATAAAGACGGCAATCTGGTTTATATCGACAAATCCGTTCGTTCGGATAATGGTCAGGCATGGTATTCGCAGGATAAATGGAACGCATTGCATAACACGCAATATGATTACTCGAAAGGTGGCGGTTTGGCAATGGGTGTAGATCTGCAATTGAATTTTCATATCACCGATTGGTTGACGTTCCAATCCAGCAACCGTTTTTCGCACAGTCACGGTAAATGGACGGCTTATGAAGATCCTCGTACCTATCACCCGGAATATCCGGACGGATATATGGAGGAGGATTTTGATCAGTCCAACTCTTTCGGAACGACCAATATTTTGAAAGCCCAATACCAATGGGGAGCTCACTCTGTCAATGGTATGATCGGTCATGAGTATGGTGTTTGGAAGACCGAATATACGACTACAGCCGGTACGGGTATGCCGAATGGTGTTGATGCTCTCAATGCAACTGTTCCGAATGATGTAACCGGTTACAACGTGCCGGGAGCAGGTTGGGCCGCATTCATCCAAGCCGGTTATGACTATGACAAACGCTATTTCATCAATGCAACGTTCCGTGCTGAGGCAAGTTCCATTTTTGCACCGGAGCACCGTGTGGGTTATTTCCCGTCTGTTGCAGCCAGCTGGTTGATCAGTAATGAGGCATTCATGAAGGATCAGAAAGTGGTTACTTTCCTCAAGTTGCGTGCAAGTTACGGTATCACGGGTAACAACAATATCCCGGCGTACAAGTACTTGGCTACATACGCGCTGAAGGAGAAGAGCCAGAACAAGACTACGGCTACCGCAACCCGTTTGAGTAACCCGAAATTATGTTGGGAGACCGCTAACATGGCTGCTATAGGTGTTGATTTGACGTTCATTGATCGTTTCGATATGTCTATTGACCTTTACAACACGGACAATACGGGTCTGTTGCTGAATGTGCCGGTAGCACCTTCGACAGGATTCTTTGAGGTTACTCAGAACTCCGGTACTGTTCGTAACCAAGGTATCGAATACCGCTTGGACGCCCAAGTGCTGAAGATGAAAGATGTTCGTTGGGATATCGGATTCAATATCGGTTTCAACCGTAACCGTGTTACTTCGTTACCGAACAACGAACCATTCCTGCAAAGTGCCAGTGCCGTTAACCAAGAGGTTAATGTAGGTCAGGATATCTACTCGTGGTATATGAAAGAGTGGGCAGGAGTTGACCCGGCTAACGGTGATCCGTTGTGGTATTTGTGGGATAAGGAAGCGAAGGACTACGTCTATGACGCAGCCGGCAACAAGATGACCACCAATGACTATAACAAAGCCACCGAGCATGTGGTTGGTAAAGCGACTCCGATTTTCCAAGGTGGTTTGAGCACGCAAGTAAGTTGGAAGGGTTTGAGCTTGAGCATCAATACCAACTTCACCTATGGCAATAAGGTATTTAACTACACGCGTGTTGCCGGTGATGCGGACGGAGCTATCTTAGGTATCAGCCAATATTCCATCAAGGATTCCAAACTCGGATGGAATCGTTGGGAGAAACCGGGTGACGAGGCTACTCACCCGAAGGGTGTATTGAACGGAAACAAGGGATCGAATAACATCTCCTCTCGTTATCTGGAGGATGGTTCATTCTTCCGTCTGAAGAATATTACCATCAGTTACGACTTCTGCGCTACGCTTATTCCGAAGAAATACATGAGCAAGTGCCGTGTCTTCATCTCGGCAGACAATATTGCCACAGCGACCAAGTTCTCAGGTATGGATCCGGAGGTAAGTATCACGACATCTACCTACTCGTTGGCAGGTATGTATGCGGATCAGTATCCGGTAGCCCGTAATATTGTGGGAGGTATTGAGATTGAGTTCTAATGGATGTGGAATGTTTAATGTGTAATGTTTAAATTGAGAATTATGAAAACAAAAGCATTATATTTAACCGTAGCACTCGGAATGATGCTCGGTTTCGCAAGTTGCGATCTCAACTATTATCCCTCGGATGAGTTGAACGCCAATGTGCTGTTGTCTGATCCGGCAGGTGCGGAATATATTGTGGACGGATGCTATGCGATGCTCAAGAACGAATATGAGTATATCGAGTACGCTTCCAGCAATTCTTACGTACGCCACTATATGCAGATGGCAGAGTTCCCCGGAGATAACACGACCTTGGCTAACCGTACTACGGATCCTTTGTTCCAGGCTACCTGTTATAAGATGACCGACAACCTCAAGAACGTAGGTTTATTCTGGTGGATCGGTTACCGCGTTATCTTCTCGGCGAACACCGTTATTGAGGGTTATGCAGAAGGACAGAATGCCGAATGTGACCAATTGATCGGAGAGGCCTATTTCCTTCGTGCCATGTGTCATTTCCAGATGGCGACCATCTTCTCTAAACCGTACGTTCTTGGTCGTGATAACTTAAGTGTTGTACTTCGTACAAGTACCAATACGAGCGAGACTCATCGTGCTACAGTCGGTGAGGTGTACGATCAAGTGGTAGCGGACCTTTGGAAAGCATCGGAGTTGATGAAGAAGTCTCGTGGCAATGCCGGTTATGCATGCAAAGATGCAGCTCTTGGTTTGTTGAGCCGTGTATATCTATATGAGGAGAAGAATGACTCCGTATTGTATGTGATTGACCAAATGGGTGATCCGACGACGCATCTTGATCCGGACTACGAGCACTATTTCGCCAATGCGCTGAAGAGCAAAGAGAGTTTGTTCTGCGTGGCACATACCACTCTGGAGAACCGTGGTCAAGCCAGCATCGGTAGTATGTACAACGGTGACGGTGGCGGATGGGCAGAAGTATATTGCTCGGATCCGTTGCTGAACCTCTATGAGCGCTATCCGATGGATATTCGCTATACTGGATATATCAAACCTCAGTATGCAGCGGATAACAAGGATCAGGTTTATTTTGCCATTCCGGATGAGGAAACGGGTTCCAGTACCTATCTTTGGGCGGATCTTAAGACGGAAGCAAGCACCGGTAACAGATATTGCATGATAGAAGGTAGTAAATACACCATTTCTGAAGAGAAAGTGAACGGTAAGGGTGAGATAGACGCAAATGGCGAATATACGCAGTATTACATTACCTACAAGGGTGAAAAATACAATGCGCGTCTTACCAAAAATATGGTTAAGTACACGACGATCTTGTCGCCGAACTACTGGGTAACCAAATTCGGTTATCAAGACGGTCTGCCTCAATTGTCTTCTCCAGTCTTCCTGCGTTGGGGTGAGGTGGTACTGAACCGTGCTGAGGCTGAAGCGAAGTTAGGTCAGTATGCAGCTGCTATCAGTGATGTCAACGCACTTCGTACGCGTGCAGGTATTCCGACGGAAGGTTTGTTTGAGTATGGCACCAAGATGCACGGCTATGACAATGTGCTGGATATCGTACTGGATGAGCGCCGCATGGAGCTGGCATTCGAAGGACACCGTATGTTCGATGTCTATCGTAACCGCCGCAACATGGATCGTCAATTCGGAGGTGTTCAACCGTGGGAGATTGTCAAGTACACGGATGACAAGATCCAATTCCCGATTCCTTACGGAGAGACATCCGTAAGTCATATACCGCAGAATCCCGGTTATTAATTCAAACCGCGATTAATAATAAAACGTTTTATTAATTAATTTAATTTTTCTAACACAATGAAAAAATGCTTTATTTTCGCAAGTATTATTGCTGCAGTAGCATTACTTGCAACCTCTTGTAAATCGAAGGGTGACGCGCCGACCGCACGTTTCGGCTACACTTCGAATGAGCTTGAAGTAACCTTCGTTAACCTTTCGAAGGATGCTACGTCCTATTTATGGGACTTTGGTGACGGTTCTGCAACCGACACAGCCACAGCTCCTGTTCACGTTTATCCGTCTTACGGCGATTATACCGTTAAGTTGGTGGCTAAGAATGCTGCCGGTGAGGCTGTTTATACCGACGAAGTATCGCTGGTTAAGCGTATCATCGCTATCGATGGTGACTTCTCCGATTGGGAGGCTATTGACGATATCGTTGCTAAAGTAGAAGCAGACGAGCGCGCAGCAGAAGACTATTTCTACAACGCCAAGTTCGTTCGTGACGGTCAATTCATCTATTTCTATTTGGAGTTTGATGGTGCGAAAGAAGATTGGGATGTAGTTATCGACGAGGAGACTGGCGATACGGAAATCCAGCACGACTATGCTGTTAAGCATATGTCTTTGTGGCTCAACTTGGACGATGCTCTGGGTTGCGACATTTGGTGGTGGGCAGCCGGTGCGCACATTGACTTCTTGATTGAAGGCAGTTTCGAGGATAAATTCGAAGGTGCAACCGTTTATCAGACTCCGGAACAGCTGAATGGTGGTGATAACACTGATTGGGAATGGACTGAAACCGGTATCGCCGGCGCCGTTTCTTCTTGCGAGGCAAAGATTTTGGAGAACAATCATATGGCTATCGAAGGTAAGATCATGACGATTTTGTTCCCGATTCAACAAGGAGAGTTGGTTACGATGGGTATCGGTGCATTGGCTCCGGATTGGGGAACCTATACCGGTCGTCTGCCGCAGACTACGATGGAGGATGGCGGTACCGAGACACTGGGTGCCTTGATCGAAGTTCCTCTAGTAGAGGCTGAATAATACTGTTTAATACTAACGGGAACCGTTCCATACGGGGCGGTTTCCCGTTGGTTTTATTTATCATTTTTATACCCTTTAAATACTTGCACTATGCGTCATATCCATTTGTTTATATTATTGTTGGCATGCTCATTTGCGGCATGTACCGATCCTGATGTTAAGACCGATAATTTGCACCACGAATCATTAAAGGCAAGTTATGAACTTTTCCCCAATCCCGAGCGTGGTTTTCATCATTTTAAGGAATATTTCTGTCCGATTCCGACTCCGCTCAATGCCGGATCGGTTCAGACGATTTATGATTTGGGTTACACCCTTATCCTAACCAACTATTACCTGACTGACTATATGGATGCTCCTATTCCTGAGGAGTATCTGGATGTTATTCGTCAAAACATGCAGGCGCTGCGTGAAGGCGGCTGTAAATGTATTCTTCGTTTTGCCTATACGAATTCGGACAAGAAGCAACCTTACGAAGCGCCTCTTGAGACGATTTTACTACATATATCCCAAATTAAGCCTATTCTTCAGGAGAATGCGGATGTCATCTATGTGATGGAAGCCGGATTTATCGGGGCATGGGGCGAGTGGTACTATACCACCCATTTCAAACAAAACCCGCAAACGGATGCGGACTACGCACCTCGTCGTGAAGTGTTGGATGCCTTGCTGGATGCACTGCCAGCAGAGCGTCAGATATGCGTTCGTACGCCGAAGTTCAAAATGCGTTGTTACGGATGGACTTTACAAGATACTTTGACACGTGCGGAGGCATTCGCCAATACGGCTAAGGCTCGTTTGGCTTCTCATGATGATGCCTTTATGGCCAATACTTCCGATATGGGTACGTTCAAGACGGTGGCTGACCGCCAGTATTGGGAGGCGGAGACGAAGTACACTATTTACGGCGGAGAGTCCAACCAACCGGGTTCGTATGCCAATTGTGACAATACGACGGCTCAGATGCAGGCGATGCATATGTCGTATCTGAATATCAGTTACCACAAGACGGTGATTGCCCGTTGGCAGAGCGGCGGTTGTCTGGATGACATGCGTCGTCTGTTAGGTTACCGTTTGGTGGGTACGGATGTGGCTACCACCATGACGCCGAAAGCAGGCGAGGAATTGAAAGTGGTGATTACGTTGCAGAACGAAGGTTTTGCTGCGCCGAAAAATCCGCGTGACGTACGCGTGTTGCTGATCAGCAAGGCAGATCCGAAAAACGTGCTGTCCTTTACACCGAACTGTGATCCGCGTCTCTGGGGACCGGAAGGCGAGCATAAGGTGGAAGCTTCTTTTAGACCGAAAGTTGCTGGTGAATATGACGTATGTCTGTACATGCCGGATCCCAAACCGACCTTGGCAAACGACCCGCGTTATGCGATTCGTATGGCGAATGAGAATTGTTGGGATAAAGAAACCGGTTATAACTATCTGACAACCGTAAAAGTAGAATAATATGAAAAACAAATTGTGGCTTGTGTTTATCCTCGTCACCATCGCTACATGGGGTGTATGGGGAACATTCTCGGATTTCCAGATCAAGAACGGTTTGCCGATGATTGCGGAGCAATACGGCATTCCGGAAGGAACACCGGTTATCCCGGACAGTATTGTCTATATCGTTTGGGCGCTAACGATGGTGCCGTGTGCTATAGTAGCGCTAATTATCAATAAGGGCAAATTCCAGCATGATTGGAAATCGATGTTGTTGGGTTGCACGGTCGGTTTGTTGGGTGCCGGTGGTCAGTTGGTGCTCTTCAAGGCATTGACTATGGGACCGTCTTATATCATATTCCCCTTCATCGCGATGTCGCCTGTGATTGTTATTACACTTGCCTCGATTTTTTTGAAAGAGAAAGCCACCAAATGGCAGGTTGCCGGTATTATTGTCGCCTTGGCGGCTATCTTGCTGTTGTCGCAGGAATCGAATAAGAGCGGTTCTGTGGATGGCTGGGTATGGATCGTTTTGGCTTGTCTGGTGTTACTGGCATGGGGTATCCAAGGCTTCTTTATGAAGTTTGCGAATAACACGATGGATGCGGAGTCAATCTTCGTATGGATGGCTATCAGCGGTTTAGTGCTTATTCCGGTAGCCTGGTTTATGAACGATGATGCGGCTATTTTTATGCAACAGGAATACGCTTTGCAACAGGGAGGTGTGGCATTTGGTATTCAGATTCTGAATTCGATAGGTGCGCTGACGCTGGTGTATGCTTATCGTCACGGTAAGGCGGTGATCGTGTCTCCGATGGAGGGCTTGTCGCCGATGGTGACGGTGTTACTGTCGCTCGTCGTGTTCAGTGTGATACCGAATCCGTTCCAGATTGCCGGTATTGTTTGTGCTGCGTTTGCAATGTATGCGTTGTCCAGATAAGATGGAAGGTGAAAATTGAAAAAGGGAAAGGAATACGGCTATGAAAAAATCTCTTTTGTCCTTATCTTTTGTTCTTTGCTCTTTAGTTTTGTTTGCCGCTCCCCCGGATTTGGTGTATAACGGAGATACGTTGGAGTGGAATTACTCATGGCGAAAAAGTCAATGCGGTACGTTGGATATCAATAAAAATATTATTGAGGTGTCCGGTATCGCGTGTTCGCGTGTGACACCCGGATATATATGGATGCAGAGCGATGAGACGACCAAGTATATTATCGCTACCACAGAGAAAGGCGATGAGCGGGCTTGTAAGGTCAACTTCACGAAGTCTATCCGCTGGGACTGGGAAGATATGTCCGGAGGTGTGTATGAAGGCGTCAATTATCTGTTTATCGGTGCTTTCGGCGACAATGACGAGACCGATGGCGAGTATTCGGTAGTATATTTTGAGGAACCGGCCATTGATCCGGAGAATACGCCGGAAGTGACGGTAACTCCTAATCGGATTAAGTATGTCTATCCGGATGGCAAGAAGCATAATAATGAGGCGCTGATGTATGATAATCTCACAAATGAGATATACATCATCACCAAGGTGTATTATGACGTATGTCAGGTATTTCGTTTGCCGTTCCGTTTGGACTACGGAGACGAAGTGCAGACGTTGGAGTATATCTGTGATTTGGGTGTGAAGTCCGATTTGGGAGAAGGAACCGCTCCTTATAAGGGTTTCCATCTTGTGACGGCTGCGGATATCTCGCCGGACGGGAAGTATATCCTGATTAAAAATCATAATAATATTGCGGCTCGCTTTTGTTGGGTGCTTTATTGGGTTCGTCAGGAAGGCGAGAGTGTGGCGGACGTTGTGAAACGTCAACCGCAGCCGATAAGGGCGTATGGTACTTATGAGTGGCAAGGAGAAGCGATTTGCTGGTTGGATGATGATACGTTCTATACAACGAGTGATTCGGATGACGGAAATCCACCGATTTACAAGTTTACCCGCAAATGGGGCGAGGGTGTAGAAGAAGCGGCACCGGAGAAAGCCCAACAACGTAACTTGATCTATAAGGACGGTGTGTTGTATATCCAAGCGCAAGGAGGATTATATACGATAGATGGCAGAAAAATCAATTAATTGTGTAAACGAAAAAAGAGGCTCGTGAGAGTCTCTTTTTCGTGGTGCCACCGAGAATCGAACTAGGGACACAAGGATTTTCAGTCCTTTGCTCTACCAACTGAGCTATGGCACCTCGTGCGAGCTACGGCTCAATACGATTCGTGACTATGTCACTCATATGAATTTTCGCCGTGCTCTCACTCTTCGGTCTACAAACGCTCCGCTGGTTTGCATCCCGAGGGAAGCTATGCAGAACGCATGTTTTTCGAAAAGCGGGTGCAAAGGTACTGCTTTTTTTTGAATTGACCAAATTTTTTTGCATTTTTTTTGAAAAAACTTGCATTTTCGGTCTATTTTTTGTAATTTTGCGCAAAAATTGAGGTGATTTATGGAACTTAAAGTGATTGCGTACGCCCGAAACGGACATTCGGACAAGTTCGGTATTCCACGTCAGAGTAGGGAAGAAAGTCCTATCTTGACGCGGATAGTTTTTGAACCGGAATATTCGGTGCCGGAGGCCTTGAGAGGGATAGAGGGATATAGCCATTTGTGGCTTATTTGGGGATTTTCGGAAGGTGAAAGGTTAAAAGTGAAAGGTGAAAGGGGCGAATGGTCACCGACTGTTAGGCCGCCGAGGTTGGGAGGGAATAAGCGGATTGGGGTGTTTGCGACGCGAAGCCCGTTCCGACCTAATCCGTTGGGATTGAGCAGCGTAAGATTGGTTGGAATCGTGGAGAACGGGAAATTATCCGGTATCTCGGAATCACGGAATCCCGGTATCCCGAAGGAGAAAGGCAGTGAACTGATTGTGAGCGGGGCAGACTTGATGGACGGAACGCCGATTTATGATATCAAGCCGTATTTGAGTTTTTCGGACAGCCATCCGGATGCGCAGAACGGTTTTGCGGAAGAAACGAAGGACTATCGATTGGTAGTTCGTTGGGATATGATTGGGTTAATAACCGACCAATCACCTACTAATCACCTACTAATCACCTACTATTCACCTACTAATAATATACTATTGGATGGGCGGGTTAAGGATGAGATGGAGTATATATTGTCTCAAGATCCTCGTCCCGCGTATCAAGACGATCCGGAACGGGAGTATAAATTGGACTATGCGGGATATACTATAACGTTTCTTGTCAATAGGCAAGAGGTGATTGTAAAAAAGTTGGAAAAAACGTCAAAATAGCATTTTTTTATAAAAAAAATCTTCGCGTGCTTGCATATGTGCGAAAAAAGTAGTACTTTTGTGGTCGAAAAAAAATTAGTACTAACAATTATAAATAAATGAACCATGAAAAAAATCATTCTTACTCTTCTCACTATTTTGATGACAGTGCCCTTGCTGCGCGCTGAGAATATCGGTGTGCCTGCCGAATGCGAGGACGTCATGTTGCAGGTATATTATTGGGACAGTTACAAGTTGACGAAATACGGTCGCACCAAATGGGTGGATTTGTTGAAAGACACGGCAGAGATCAATGCCTATTTTGATTTAGTATGGTTTCCGCCCAGTGCCAAAGGCGGTGGTGTGGGTTATAACCACGTATGTTTGAGTAATCAGAGTAGTGACTGGGGACAACGAACAAGTTTGGTGTCGTTGATTGCCGCTTTGCATAAAGGAAATACCAAAGTGCTGGCGGATATTGTGATCAACCATCGCGGGAACAGTACCAGTTGGTGTACCTTTGCAGAGGATAAGTTCGGCGAGGGGTATGGATCGTTTCAATTCACGAATGAGCATATTTGTCAGGACGATGAGTTGAATCAAAGTTCGACAAAAACTGATGCCGGTGATTGTTGGGGTACCGCATCCGGAGCGTATGATACGGGCGCGAATTTTGAAGGCGGCCGAGACTTGGATCATACGAACCCGTATGTACAAGAATGGGCAAAGACGTACACCCGTTGGATGTTGGACTCGATGAAGTATGACGGTTTCCGTTATGACATGACGGCCGGTTATAAGGGAGAGTATTTGGGTATGTATAATGAGGCGTCGCAGCCTTATTTCTCCGTTTCGGAGTTTTGGGACGGTATTGACAAACAGAAGGCGCACTTGGCAGCAACGGGATATAATACATTGGTATTTGATTTTCCGTTGAAATGGCAATTGAGAGATGCTATTATCAATATTGATTACACCAAATTGAAAAAGAACTACGAGTCTTTCCGTGGTCAGGATTTGGAGCGTTACGGAGTGACGTTCATTGACAATCACGATACGTTTGAACGGGAGGATAACAAAGGCGCCCAGTACGGAGGTTACAATTCGAATTTGCAAGATGCATACAAGAAGGCGCAGATTATGCAGGCACAGGCTTATTTGCTGATGATGCCGGAGGTGCCTTGCGTGTTCTGGCCGCATTGGGTGAGTTACAAAGAGGATATCAAGATGTTGATTGCTATCCGTAAGTTGGCAGGTATCCATTCGGAGTCGAAAGTGCTGGAGGAGACCGCTACGAAGAATGTGTACAGTGCGACCATACAGGGACATAACAGGAAAGTGATTCTGCGTTTGGGAAGAAATCGTGATAAAGAGACTCCTTCAGGTTATTTCAAAGGAGCGGAAGGAGATCACTATTCCGTATTCTATGAGGTAGGCGAAGGAATCGAGGAAGTGAATAGAGAAGAGTTAAGAGTTAAGAATGGAGAGAAGTTTATCCGAAACGGCCAGTTGCTGATTCGCGTGGGTGAGAATGTGTTTGATGCGACGGGCAGAATGGTGGAATGATGGAATGATGCAAATGATGCTAATGATGCTAATGATGCAAATGATGGGAATGGTGAAATGATGAAGAGGGTCAGTGTAATAGTGTTCGGGATGTTGTGGACGATGATGTCGTTTGCAGCGCATTATGGTATTTTAGTAAACGGCAAGACTTATTTTGCTGCGCAATACCGGGGCAAAGATGGCATGACGGGTGAGTACGATGAATACTTGGCGCATGTTCCTCTGTCAAACGGAGATTATTTTCAACTTTATGATGCGGAATCCGAGGCGGCATGGGCGGTAGATTTGGATACGTGGTCGGTAGATAAAAACGGGTTTAAGCGAGAGGGTAATAGGTACACCACCACCAATACGGGGTGCTATGATTGCTACATCAAGCTCAAATGGGAGGCTGATCAACTCTATATCGGTAAAGGATCGAATTGTGGTGCAGGCGAGGATGTGAGCGAGCTATATACGGGCGCTGTTCCTCATCAATGCGAGGCGGTGCTAATGCAGGCTTTTTACAATGAGTCGTATGATCCGAAAGCCGCGGGTGTGAGTGAGTACGGAGACACCAAATGGACCACTTTGACCGCTCAGGCGAATGAGATCGGTGCATATTTCGACTATGTGTGGTTACCGCCGAGTGCGAACGGAGACGGAGCCGGTTATCACCCGAAGCAGTATAGTAATCAAAACTCGAACTGGGGTACACGCGAAGAGTTGGAAACGTTAATCAGTGCGTTGCATAATGCAGGCAGTAAGGTGGTGGCGGATATCGTGATTAACCATTGTGCGGGTTGGACCAGTTGGTGTGATTTTCCGGAGATGGATTTCGGAGAGTACGGTGTGTTCCATCCGGATGCCAGTTATATATGCAAGGATGATGAGGTGAATAAGAATTCGAGTGCGGGTGCCTGTTACGGTAAAGCAACCGGAAACAATGATGACGGAGAGAATTGGGATGGTGCGCGTGATTGGGCACACGACAATGTATATGTGCAGAAGATGTTCATCGCGTATCTGAAATGGATGCGAAATGTGATGAAATACGACGGATTCCGTTATGACAAGGGTGACGGATTCAATAACTGGCATCATAAAAACTACAACGAACATGCGAAGCCGGAAATCGCGTTCATGGAATGTTACAAGGGAACGGATGATATCTGGTCGCGTGTTGTGGGCGCGGAGTATGACTTGATGGCGTTGGATTTTGATTTGAAATGGCATGTGTTCAATTCGTTTGCCGGTTGGGATTACAGTCGCGGTCGCGGTGATTGTATCATGAGTCGCGGTAACGGTCGTCATTCGGTAACTTTTATCGAAAGTCACGATTGGTTTCTTCGCCCGGATAATGAGAATGAGTTTGGCGGAAGAGGTAACTCAATGACGCCGGCTTTAAAAGCCCGTTTGATGCAGGCGAATGCGTTCCTGTTATCTATGCCTGGTGTGCCCTGTGTGTTTTATCCGCATTGGAAGAAATACAAAGAGAACCTGAAACCGATGATTCTGGCGCGTAAATGGGCCGGTGTTCACAGCGAGAGTGAGGTGAAAGATGAGCAAGCGACGGCTACCGGTTATCAGGCAACGGTGGTAGGTAAGAACGGTTGGTTGATTTTATGCCTGGGTGATAAGGCCAATAAGCAAGGTTTCCAAGGCTATACGTTGGCGGCAAGTTACTATAGCACAATGGACGGTCATAATGAGAGTTTTGAAATATGGGTGAATAGCAACAAACCGATGCCGACCGGGTTGGAGGAAGTGAAGAGTGAAGAGCTAAGCGTTAAGAGCGGTGAAAAGTTTGTGAAGGACGGGCAGTTGTATATCCGTTTTGGAGAGCAGCTGTTCGATTGTACGGGAAGACGAATAAATTAATAAACAAAAATATAACAATGAAAAAAGCAGGTTTGATTTTATGTGCTGTGTTGTGCGCGATGTTCTCCTTCGCGCAGAGTTACGGAATTTTGATGAACGGAGAGTGTTATTATCCCGCTACGTACAAGGGACCGGATCCTTATGGAGAAGGATTTGAGGAATACCTGGCGCATGTACAGGTGGAGGAAGGCGATTATTGCCAATTGTATAACGCTACAACGAAAGATGCATGGGTAAAACCGTTGAATACGAGTTCTGTGGTAGGTTTTACGTATAATGAGGACGCGAAGCGTTACGACATTACAGTATCCGGATGCTATGATTTCTACATCAAGATGAAATGGGAGGAAGATCAGTTGTATATAGGTCCTGGTTCGAATTGCGGAGAATGTAAGGATCCGGATGCTCCGCTCCCTCATGGAACGGCAGCACCGGCGCAATGTTCGGATGTGATGTTCCAGTGCTTCTATTGGGATAGTTATAAGGACCAAGGGTACGGTAATACCAAATGGAAGACTTTGTTGGAAAGCGGTCAGGCAGAGGAAATCGGTAAATGGTTTGACCTGGTATGGTTGCCGCCTATGTCCAAATCCACAGGAGGTACCGGTTACCACCCGGTTCGGTATAGTTCATTGGATAGCGATTGGGGAACGAAAAACAATTTGACCCAATTGATCTATACTTTGCATCTCAACGGAGCAAAAGTGGTGGCAGATATCGTGATCAACCATGCAGAGGGTTCTTCCGGTTGGTGTACTTTTGCCACGCAGAATTTCGGTACGTATGGTAAGTTTGAGCCAACTGCTGCGTGGATTTGCCAATCGGATGAGATGAATACCGATCCCGAAGCGGGAGACTGTAACGGAAAAGCCACCGGTGCGTATGATGACGGTTACGGATCGGAAGCCAACTATGCATCTGCGCGTGACTGGGACCACTGCAATGAAGAAGTACGTAAGATGTTCCGTGCTTACCTCCAATGGTTGCGCAACGATGTCAAGATAGACGGTTTCCGTTATGACTACTGCAAGGGTTTCCACAATAGTCATATTAATGACTACAACAGTGCTGCCGATGCTTATTTCTCAGTAATGGAGATGTGGGACGGTGATGTGAGTGCTTTGCAGTCTCACCTGAATGATGCCGGTTGGAATACGACTACATTTGACTTCGCAACCAAATATACGGCTTTCAATAACGGAATTGCTTCCGGTCATTATGAGGGTCTGCGGGGAGCAGGTTTGTTAGGTGCAGGAAAGAGTCGTTATGCGGTTACTTTCTTGGACAGCCATGACTCGTTCCAACGCGATGACAATGAGTTCTGCGGAAAGAATAACTCGATGAAATATCCGGGTAAGATCCAGCAGTGCTATGCATACCTGTTATCGATGCCGGGCGTTCCGTGCGTTTTCTATCCGCACTGGGTACAATTCAAAGACAAACTCAAACCGATGATCAATGCCCGTTATAAAACAGGTGTACATAGCGAGAGTGCGGTAAGCGATGAGTCCGGTAACGGTTATTATAAAGCGACTATCTCCGGTACGAACGGAGAGATCCGTGTGCTGATCGGTCCGAACTCGGGTTACGGCACCACTCCGAGCGGTTACACCAAAGCTGTGACGGGTGAAAACTACGGTGTATATTATAAGGTCAACAGCCCTCGTGGCGACAAGGACAAGTCTCGTACGCCGCAGGGAATTGAAATAGTCGAAAGTCAAAAGTCGAAAGTCGAAGGCGGTGAGAAGTTCATTGAGAACGGACAACTCTATATCCGCTGCGGAAAGCAGGTGTTCGACGTTATGGGAAGACTGGTGAAGTAAGAGATATGAGTGAAGAGTGAAGAGTGAAGAGTGAAGAGGTGCGTAGGATATTTGTATTGATAGGATGCATGTGGAGCGGTTTGGCGTTGATGGCCGAACCCTTCTACGTGCGTATCAACGGTTCGCGTGACGTGGCCGCGGTTAATACGGGTGTGAAGGATTTTCAAGATCGTACGCAGTATGCGGCCTATAACGTAAGTTTGGCGAGCGGCGATAAGTTGACCTGTTACGATGCGGGGCAGAAAGTAGCATGGAATATCGCCAAGATAGATGCATATGGCGCTTATCAGAGTTTCACTACGGGTTCGGATGCTTTGACGTGTAATGTAGCCGGAACGTATAACGTGTTTATCAAGATGAAGATGAACGACGATATGTGGTATATTGAGTCGGCAAGCGGAGACACCCCTACGCCAATCACGCCGCAGGACTATGACACGGCGGTGCCGGCTGAATGCGAAGATATCATGCTGCAGGCGTTCTATTGGGATAGCCAGAACGACAACGGGTACGGCAACACGCGCTGGACGACATTGACCGGTCAGGCATCGGAGATAGGTTCGTATTTCTCGCTGGTATGGTTACCGCCCAGTGCGGAGTCCACAGGAGGTTTGGGTTATATCGCCAAGTGCTACAGTAATCAGAACAGTTCGTTGGGTAGCGAGTCGGAGTTGCGTTCGCTTATAAATGCGATGCATACGAATGGTACACGGGTGTTGGCAGATATCGTGATTAACCATTGTGGAAACAAGAGTTCGTGGTGCGATTTTAACGATCTTTATTTCGGACAGTACGGTACGTTTAAACCCAACTCTTCTTGGATCACTTCCGATGATGAAGCACAAGGCAAATGCAGCCTGGGGGCGAATGCGGATGACGGTCAACACGAAGCTAATTATGATGCTGCACGTGATTGGGACCATACGAGTACCAATGTGCAGAATATGTGCAAGGCGTACACCAAATGGATGAAGAATGAGATGCTGTATGACGGTTTCCGTTATGACTACTGTGGTGGTTTTCATACCAAACATATCAATACGTACAACAGTGCGTCCAAACCGTATTTCTCGGTGATGGAGTACTGGTACGGGGATGCATCGCATTTGAAAGCCCGTATCGATGATGCCGGAAAGAATACGTTGACGTTCGATTTTGCAATGAAGTATAACACGTTCCGTGACGGCATCTATAAGAAGAGTTATACCAAGTGCCTCAAAGGCGGACTGCGTGGCAAGGGTTATTCGAAATATGCGGTGACGTTCATCGATAATCATGACACCTTCAACCGTCTGAACGGGAATGAGGTGAACACTAAAGGGGACGGGTCGAGTATCAATGACAAGAGTCTGATGATGCGTTGCAATGCGTACCTGCTATCGATGCCGGGTGTGCCTTGTGTGTTTTGGCCGCATTGGGTGAAGTACAAGTCGGATATCAAGAAGATGATCAATGCCCGTCGTGCAGCCGGCATCCATTCGGAGAGTACGATGGAAGAGTCTGCTACGACGGATGCGTATCGGGCTACGGTATATGGTAAACGAGGTGCGGTCAAGTTGATGTTGGGTTCGGCAGCCTCGGATGCGCAGCCGGAAGGATATACAGCGGTGGTGAAAGGAACGGACTATGCGATGTATTATACCTTGTGGCCGGAAGGAATTGAGAACGCTCAGTCGTCTGTTCGTGACGGGCAGAAGTTTATGCAGGACGGCAAGTTGTATATCCGTTGCGGCGAGAAGACCTATGATGCGTTAGGAAACAGAGTCAAATAATAACAATTAAATATTTAATACAATGAAGAAAATTTTTACTATGGGATTGGGGCTGTTTATCGGCCTTGCAATGATGGCAGAACCCTTTGCGGTTCGAGTTAACGGGACGACGGATTATGCTGCAACGAACACGGGTCAGAAAGATTTTCAGGATCGTACGCAGTATGCAGTGATGGGTGTAGCGCTGAAGGCCGGAGACAAGTTGACTTGTTACGATGCAGGAGAGAATGTTGCATGGAATATCGCCAAAATAGATGCGTACGGTGCGTATCAGAGTTTTGCTACGGGTTCGGATGCTTTGACCTGTAATGTGGCAGGAACGTACAATATCTACATCAAGATGAAGATGAACGACGATATGTGGTATATCGAGGAAGCCAATGGCGGTGGTGGTGATAACCCCGGTGGCGGTGGTGGAGACAACCCCGGCGGTGGACAAACAGGCAAAAAATACTGGTATTGGAAAGGCCATTTGGATGGCGTAGATATTCAGAATGAGATGGATGGTGGTATCTTTGATTGCGGAATTTCAAGTATTGAAGTAAACGAAAATGCCTATCTGTTCGTTATCTATCAGGAGCAAGGCGTAGCAGGTGTGCAATATGGAGCAGCCAGTTTTGTAAATGACCAGACCCATGCTACGTTAAGTACTTCAGGTTATGAGAAATTACATATTCCGGCAGGAAGTTATACCCTCTACCTTTATGACAATGGCAACGGAACGGTTGAGTTGGCCTATGAGCCTATGAACGGAAAGACGCTGGTGGCATGCACCGATGGCGATGAGGCAATAGAGACAACGACCGTACAAGAGAAGGCGCGGAAGGTGTTTGTGGACGGTCAGCTCCGCATCGTTCGTGGCGATAAGACGTTTGACGCTACGGGTCGTCAATTGTAATCATCGTGTGCGCCCGTGCGTATGCGTGGGCGTACATACTATATATTTAATACTATGCGAAAAATTTTTCTTGGCCTATTGGCATTGTGCGCGACCTGCGTTTCTGCACAGTTGACAGTGACCCCTAATCCTGTTGAAGCGGGTTATAAGGGGCAGATTGTTATCATTTATGACGCAACGAAAGGTAACGGTGCTTTGGCATCCGCTACTGCTGTTTATGCGCATACCGGTTTGATTACTTCCGCATCAAACAACGATAGCGATTGGAAAAACGTGAAGGGCACATATGGCAGTACTTCCCAGCCGAAATTGACCAGTCTGGGCAATAAAAAATGGCAGTTAGTCATTGATAATATGTACTCTTTCTATGGTGTATCGGAGAGTACAGATATCAAGGCGTTGGCATTCGTTTTCCATGATGGTACCGGTCAGAAAGCTCCTTCCGGTAAAACAGCCAGTGGAGGTGATATCTTCATTTGGATAGGTGAGGATAACACGGATACAGATATCTGGGCTACCGTGGAAGGACTGACGCCTACGGAGCAAGCACGTCCGGCAGGAGTCAGCAACGGTATTTATTACGACGAGAGTGATCCGACGAAGGTGACCCTTTGTATGTATGCAGCTACTAAGCAGAACGAGCCGGCTAATCGTGTGTTCCTGTTGGGTGACATGACTGACTGGAAACTGGATGCTGCGCATCAGTTATACAAGGACGGTAACTATTTCTGGATCACATTGACGGGTCTGGAGCCGGGTAAGGAGTATCGCTTCCAGTATGCGGTGGAGCGTTCGGACGGTGTGAAGAAACAACTCTGTGATCTGTATTCGGAGAAAGTGATTCACCCTGATGACAAGTGGGAACCGAAGAAAGCGGATCCGACATTGATTGGTTATCCCAAGAGTGGTGCAGACGGCGGTTATGTAACCGTCATTCAGACTCAGAAACCGGCTTTTGAATGGTCGGATGCGACGCTGAATTTCCAACGTCCGGATAAGAATAACCTTGTCATTTATGAGTTGTGGGTGTTTGACTATACTCCGACCCGTACGATCAACGGTGTTCGTCAGCGTCTCGATTATCTGAAACAATTGGGTGTGAATGCCATCGAGTTGATGCCAATCAGTGAGTTTGAAGGCAATAAGAGTTGGGGGTACAACCCGACGCTCTATTTCGCACCGGATCGTGCTTATGGCTCGGAGAACGATATCAAGACTTTCATCGATGAGTGTCACCAACACGGTATAGCGGTCATCCTCGATATGGTATTTAACCATACGACGGGACAGAACCCGATGGCGAAGCTCTATCCGTACGGTACGGAGTTGGATACGTACAATCCTTGGTTCGTGCCTAAGAATGAAGTCAAACATAGCGACAATGACTATGGTGAGGACTGGAATCATGATTTCGGACCGGCGCATGAGATGTTCACTCGCGTGTTCCAACACTGGCTCAAAGAGTACAAGGTGGACGGTTTCCGTCTGGACTTGAGTCATGGTTTGTGCGGTGGAACGAAGTATAACGCACCGGAGAATTTGAAGGATTATTATCAGAACGGCGTGCAGGCTGTTTCGCCGGGTGCCTATATGATTCTGGAGCACTGGGGCAACAATGCCGATAATGATCGTCCGGGTTTGATTGAGGCGGGTATGCTCTGTTGGCTCAACACCAATAATGCCTATTGTCAGGTGACGATGGGTTGGCTGAAGGATGGCGATGCGTTGACGGCTGCCAATGCGGATGGTCTGGTGACCTATGCAGAGAGCCATGACGAGGAGCGTATGCAATATAAGTGTACGCAGTGGGGTAATGGAAAGGTAAAGACTGATTTTCCGACCCGTATCGGTCGTGTGCCGGCAGCGGTAGCGATGAACGTGCTACTGAACGGTTCGCATATGTTATGGCAATTCGAGGAGATCGGTTATGACTTCTCCATCAATAGTAACATTGATAAGCCCTATGCTACTTCGGGTGGTCGTGTAGATCCTAAACCGCGTCCGGAGAATGCAGGCTATTTCCATGATCCGTATCGCGTAAAGGCATATGAGAAATGTGCGCAAGCTATACAGTTACGTACTGCATTGCATCCCGAATGGTTTGAAGGTAATCCGACTGCACAGAAATTAGGTGCAGGTCAGAAAGTGCGTTACGTGCAGTGGGGGGGTAATGTATATGTAGTAGCGAACTTTGATCTCAACGCTCAGAATGCCACGTTGCCCGATGGCACCTGGTATGATTATTATGCAGGTGGTACACAAACATCGGGTACGATCTCATTACAGGCCGGTGAGGTTAAGATCTTTACCGGAATCCAAGTGCCACTACCGGAGATTAATTTGGATCTGGAGAGTTTGTTGCCTATAGAGAAGGTGCAGGCTGACGAGATGCCGAAGGCGACTAAGATCCTTCGTGACGGTCAAGTTCTCATCCTCCGCGGTGATAATGTGTATGATCTGATGGGTCGATTCGTTAAGTAATGTATATTGCGATAGCCGGAAATATCGGAGCAGGCAAGACGACGCTGACCAAGATGTTAGCGAAGTACTACGGATGGGAGCCGCGCTTTGAGAGCGTGAGTTTCAATCCGTACCTGGAGGATTACTACGGGGATATCAACCGCTGGGCGTTTTGTTTGGAGACTTACTTCCTCAAAGAGCGTTTCAAAGATATGTTAGCGGTGCAGAAATCGACCCATACGATCGTTCAGGACCGTTCGATTTTTGAGGGCGTCTATGTGTTCGTGCGTAATAACTATGAGCGTGGTGACCTTTCCAAACGGGACTATGAGACTTTTATGGAACTGTTTGACCTCATGACCTCGCAACTAAAGCGACCGGATATGATGATTTATCTTCGAAAGTCCGTGCCGGCGCTCATTGCGCAGATACAGAAACGGGGAAGGGAGTATGAGCAGACGATGCAAATAGACTATCTGACCGGACTGAACGAGAAATACGAAGACTTCATCTTCCGGCAGTATGACGGACGTGTACTCGTTATCGAATCCGACGGCATGGATTTTGAGAATAACCCAGCCGACTTCCGTCACGTCATTGATAAGGTCGATGCTGAGTTATTCGGCCTGTTCTCTGAAAATAATTGGACAAAATAAAATCAACTATAAACTTTCAACCATCAACTAGTTTATGCATATAGCAGTAGCAGGTAATATTGGTTGCGGCAAGACAACGCTTACCAACATGTTAGCCAAACATTATGGCTGGGAACCACGTTTTGAGAGTGTGGAGTATAATCCTTATCTCTCTGATTTCTATGCCGATATGGCACGTTGGTCTTTTAATCTGCAGATCTATTTCCTTAATAAGCGTTTCAAAGACGTGGTGGAAATAGGTAAATCGGATAAGTATATCATTCAGGACCGCACTATCTATGAGGATGCTCGTATCTTTGCGCCTAACCTCCATGACCAGGGTTTCATGTCCGATCGTGATTTTGACAACTATCAGGATCTGTTTGACCTGATGATGTCGTTGGTCAAGATGCCGGACCTGCTTATCTATGTGCGTGCATCGCTACCTACCTTGGTATCGCAGATTCAGAAACGGGCACGTGGGTATGAGCAGTCCATCAAACTGGACTATCTGCAGGGACTCAACGACAAATACGAGAACTGGATCAAAGACTACAAGGGTAAACTGCTTATTGTGGAAGGGGATCGTATCAAGTTTGGCGACAACCCGGAGGACTTCCGTTGGGTGACGGACCGCATCGATGCAGAATTGTTCGGTTTGTTCCCCTTCGAGTCAGAAGCGACGACCGGTAAGGAGATTTAAAAATAGTAGCGTATATGGTACCATTAAGAGAAAAAATCGGTTATGCTCTGGGAGATGCCGCTTCCGGCGGTATCACGTGGAAGATTATGTCCATCGCCTTCCCGCTTTATTTCACCAATGTGTTTGGTCTTACGTTTGCGGATGCCGCTACCCTCATGTTGGTAGCTCGTCTGTTTGATGTGGTAACCGATCCCTTGATGGGCTCTATAGCGGACCGTACCAAATCTCGTTGGGGAACCTATCGCCCTTGGCTTATTTTCGGAGCGATACCGTTTGGCATCATCTTCGCATTACTTCTCTTTACACCGGACTTAGGTATGACGGGAAAGCGTGTCTGGGCCTATTCCTTCTATCTGCTGATGATGGCCTGTTATACGATGGTCAATGTGCCGTACGGCTCGTTGCTCGATGTGATGACTACCGATGATAATGAGAAGAACCAGTTTTCCGCTTTCCGTATGGTGGGTGCATACGCGATGGGATTCATCACGTTGTTCTCCTTCCCCTACCTGCAGAAACTCGTAGGCGGCACGGAGCAACACCAGTATGCGGTCTTAGGTGCTTTCTTCGGACTCATTGCGATGCTTATGACCATGACCTGTGGTCTGCTCGTTAAGGAAAGACATGAACCTATTCGGGCGGAGAAATTCAGTTTTAAACAGTATGCAGACCTCTTCCGCAATAAACCGTGGATATATATGACCGGTATTGCACTCTGCACCAATTTCTTCAATGGTTTCCGTTATGCCGCAGCCGGATATATGATCACGAATGTGTTAGGCGACGTGACGGTTGGTAAGTTCATCATCAACTATACCGTTTTCATGGCGTTCAGCGAAGTGACTTGTATGATCTTCGGTGCGTTCAGCCCGGTTTTCGCAAAGAAGATAGGCTCTAAACACAAAGCCTTTTTCTGGGCTTCGGTCATCTGTTGCGTCTTCTCGGTGATCTATTTCTTCATTCCTATCGATGCAGCCTATGTATGGGTGATGATAGCGGTGTCTGTTCTCACTTCGATAGGCGCAGGACTCTACTCGCCGCTCCTTTGGTCAATGTATGCCGATGTGGCTGACTACGCTACAGAGAAGAACGGAACGAGTTCGACGGGACTCATCTTCTCTTCCGGTACGATGGCGCAGAAACTTGGTGGTGCTATCTCCGGTAGTCTCATCGCCTTATTGCTCGGTGCGGCAGGTATGGTCATCACTACTAATCCTGAGACCGGCCAAGCAATGGTGGACGAGGCTTCCGTCGCACTCGATTCCGTACGAACGATGATTTGGCTCTTGTTCTCCATCTTCCCGGCAGTCATCGCTGCTCTGATGGCATTGTTGGCATATAAATTCCCGCTCAAGAAATAAATCGATATCAAATCTAGAAGTGTATAAATGAAAAAAGCGCATTGGTGCGCTTTTTTCATTGTTAATCAAACCAGACTATTAGAGAGCCTCTTTCTCTGTATTGAAGTCTGCATTCTCCGGTGCCTCTTCTACTGCCGGCTCGTTATCCGGAGCAGCAACCGTTGTCTGTGGCTCCTCTTGGGCATTCTTACCTTTGAGGAAACCGACGGAGATGATACTCAAGAAGAAGATCACGGTGATCAATGTCCATGTAGCCTTCTCCAAGAAGTCAGCCGTCTTCGGAGCACCCATCACTTGGTTGCCACTGGCAAAACCCGATGCCAATCCGCCGCCTTTACTGTTCTGAACCAACACCAAAAGGGTCAGCAGAACAGCTGCGATAACGATTAAGATAGTAATTAATGTGTACATAATTTTATTTACGATTTAGTCATTTACCATGTACGATTTGGCATTTTTCGCAAAATCGGCTGCAAAGGTACAACAAAAATCGCATATATGCAAATTTTTCGACAAAAAAAGCAATTATATTTGCGTATGTCAATAAAAAAGTGTACCTTTGCATGACATTTTGGCAGTTGAATATGACGCAACAGGAATTATTGGCAATCAAACAACGTTTCGGGATAATCGGTACCAATGCTCAATTGAACCGCGCCATTGAGGTGGCGGTGCAGGTTGCTCGTACGGATCTGAGTGTGTTGGTCACCGGTGAGTCGGGGGTGGGTAAGGAGCATTTTCCGAAGATTATCCATGCCTTCTCGGCGCGTAAGCACGGAGCGTATTTCGCAGTAAACTGCGGTGCGATTCCGGAGGGAACGATAGACAGTGAGCTGTTTGGCCATGAGAAGGGTGCGTTCACCGATGCGAAGAGTGAGCACAAGGGGTATTTTGAGATTGCAGACGGCGGAACCTTGTTTTTGGATGAAGTGGGTGAGTTGCCTTTACAGACGCAGGTTCGCCTGCTGCGTGTGTTGGAAACGGGCGAATTTCTGCGCATGGGTTCGAGTACGGTGCGCAAGACGAACGTGCGTGTGGTGGCGGCTACGAACTTGAATATGCGGCAAGCAATAGACGAGGGACGTTTTCGTGAAGACCTGTATTACCGTCTTAACACAGTTGAGATACGCGTGCCGGCATTGCGGGAGCGTAAGGAAGATATCCCATTGCTGTTCCGTAAGTTTGCCGTCGATTTCTGTAATCGCTATCAGATGCCGCCTTTGTCGCTCAATGAAGATGCGACGCGCCTGTTGCAAAACACTTATTGGCGGGGAAACATCCGTCAACTCAAGAATCTGGCGGAGCAGATAGCGGTCATTGAGATGGACCATCAGATCAATGCCGACACACTGCGTAAGTATCTTCCGGCCGAGGAAAATCAGCAGGGTATTGTGCTACGCGGTCCCGTACAGCAAACAGGCAAAGACTACTCGCATGAGATAGGGATCCTCTATAACATGGTGTTGCAGAATAAGAAAGAGCTTGAAGAGATCAAGACCTTGTTAGCAGGTGGTCGTGATCTCGAGATGTCGAGACCACGAGATCTCGAAGAGATTTCTTCGCAACCCACCATAACGATTGCCCAACCGACGGAGACCGCTTCGCGCAAGCATGTCGATGCCGAAACGGCGGAAGAAGTAGAAGCCAGTCTGCGTATCGAGGATGCCGAGATAGACCGTATCAAACGGGCGCTGGAGGTATCGGGCGGTAACCGCAAGGTGGCGGCAGATAAACTGGATATATCCGAACGGACATTGTATCGAAAGATTAAGGAATATGGACTATAAGACCACTGCGTTGAAAGAACACAGACCGGCTGCACCTGACAGAATAAAGATCGGATTACATAACCTATTCGTAATAGGTCTATGTTCCGTGTTCTGTGTTCTGTGTTCCTGTTCCATCAGTTATAAGTTCAATGGGGCGAATATCAACTATCAGACAACCCATTCGATCTCGGTGGCGGATTTTCCGAATAATGCTGCCCTGGTCAACCCTAATTTGAGTAATAACCTGTCGGAGACGATACGTGACCTTTATTCCCGTCAAACGCGTCTGCAAGTGTTGCGCAAAGGCGGGGATTTGGAACTTGAAGGTGAGATCATCGGATATGACATCACCCAAGGAGCAATCTCTACGGAAAGTTACGCATCGGAGAGTAAACTGACGATTCGCGTTAATGTGCATTTTACCAATAACATCAATCCGGAGGAATCGTTTGACCGCGTTTATTCGGCAAGTCAGACGTTCGATGCCAGTAGAATGTTAACCGACGTGCAAGATGAGTTGTGTGTTATTATTGTGGAAGAAATAGCGGAGAGTATATACAACGATACCGTGGCAAAATGGTAAATGATGAATAGTATTTGGTTTGATATGAAAAAGATAAAAATTATACTTTTAGGAGTTGTAGCGATATGCGCTGCGAGTTGCGTAACGCAGAAACAGATGACCTATCTGCATGATGCGGATGCTACGGCTACCGAACAGATGAATGCCGACTTTAAGGCACAAGCACAAACCATCATCCGTAGCGGGGATGCGTTAACAATATTCGTTTCTGCCTTGGACCAGGAAGCGGTGACTCCGTATAACTTGCCTACTGCCGTCTTTGAAACGCCGGGCACGAATCAGATTCAGACGACACCGATGTTGCAGTACTATGTTGTAGATGAAGACGGTTACGTGACGATGCCGGTTCTGGGGGCTATTAAAGTAGCCGGACTCACGCGTTCAGGTGCGGAAGAAGCCGTTCGTTCGCGTGTGGAGAAACAAGTGCTGAATCCTTCTGTTCAGATTCGCCTTGTCAATGCCAAGGTGTCGGTATTAGGGGAAGTGAACAGACCGGGTAATGTCCCAATGACCGGTGACCGATTGACCATCTTGGAAGCCTTGGCGGCAGCCGGTGACCTGACCGTTTACGGCAAACGCGATAACGTCCTTGTATCACGGGAGGTGAACGGAAAAGTGGAGATGCAACGCGTGAATCTTCGCAGTACAGATTTGTATCATTCCCCCTTTTATTACTTGCAGCAGAACGATGTGATCTACGTGTCGCCCAATAAAGTGCGTGCTATCAGCAGTACCAACTCCGGACTGTGGTTGAGCGTCGTATCAACCGCCTTAAGCGCCGTAACGGTGATCGTGACGGTGGTGAAGTAATGATTAGCGATTAACGATTATCGATTATGGAAAACAAGACAAACGAGATAGATGTACGGAAAATCGTACGCGTGGTCATAGAACATTGGTGGTGGTTTGCCTTCAGTGTCTTATTGTGTGTAGGTATAGGCGTTGTGCGTTTTATGCGTAAGACGCCGAACTGGAAAACAGATGCAACCATCGCACTGCGTCAGAAAGACGGCGATGTGTCGCAGATGGATGCTTTCTCGATGTTAGGGTTGTCCGGCAACAAAGCGGCTGAGGACGAAGTGGTGGTGCTCTCTTCACGTGGACTCATTTACCAAGCGGTCGATGCCCTTAATCTGTGGGAAGACAATTCCAAGAAAAGTGGTTTGCGTTGGGAAGGCGAGTTCCGTCATCCGGCGTTAACCGTTGATTATATCGATTTGAACGAAAAAGCGCAGATGTCTCCCTTCACCATTACCGTCAAACCCAATAAGAACGGTTATAAGGTCAAAGTGAAGATGAGTCGCTTTAAACAATCGTCCAAACAGGTGGCGACCTTAAGCGAACCTATCGAATTGAGTACTGTCGGTACCATCGCTATCCATGCAAACCGTCCTTTAAGCAAGGATACCACCTATCGGGTCTTCCATGCTCGTCGTGAGTTAGTAGTAGCCCGTTATCGGGAAGCCATCAACGTGTCGCAGCATAAGAAAGAGTCGAATATCATTATGCTGTCCACCGTTTCGTCCAATCCCGAACGAGACAAAGCATTGCTGAATCAGATTATTGAGCAGTATAATCTCAATGCCATCGTCGATAAGAATATGATCGCAACCAACACGGCGGCGTTCATTGAGGACCGACTTGCTATCATCACCGCCGAATTGACCGATGCAGAGAATGCGGTGGCGGCTTACAAAGAGCAGAACAATATTGCCGATATCAATACCCAAGCGCATTTGTTCCTGAATGCCAGCAATGCTGAACAACGGGCGATGGCGGAGATAGAGACGCAGTTGAGCTTGGTTGAATATATCGATGAGTTCCTGCGAGACGAGACCAAGCGTAATAGTCTCATTCCTTCGAACATAGGTGTGACGGATGCATCGCTATCCGGAGGACTGACGGAATATAACGCGTTATTGTTGCAACGCATGCGTATCTTACGTACGGCTACCGATGAGAACCCGGTCATCGAGCAGATGAACGACCAGTTGGCTTCCATGCGCCAGAATATTATCGCTACCATAGGGTCGGTGCGGGAGAGTTTGCTCATCCGTCAACGCAACCTGCAGAAACAGGACTCGAAATTCAGTCAGCAGATACAGGAAGCACCGAAACAGCAACAGGAGTACCTGCGTGTTGTTCGTGACCAGCAGATCAAAGAACGTCTGTACCTCTATCTGTATGAGAAACGGGAAGAGAATGCGTTGATGTTAGCCGCTACCTCCATGCCGGCGAAGATCATCGATATTCCGCAACGTGACGTGAAGAGTCAGACACCGAAACTGAAGAAGGTACTGCTCATCTGCATCTTCATAGGCTTGCTTATTCCTGCCGGATTACTCTATCTGCTCATTTTGTTCAATGACAAGATAGACGATGAGAAAGAATTCGAACGCCGTATCAAGGCACCGTTGTTGGGGCAGTTGGTCAAGAACTCCCGCAATGCACATATTGCGATCCATGAAGGCGAATCGACTGTATCAGCGGAGTTGTTCCGACTGATTCGTACCAACCTGCGTTATGTCATTCCGGCAAATACCAAGAATCCGGTCATCTTGGTCACCTCCTGTATCAACGGCGATGGTAAGTCTTACGTGTCCAGTAATACGGCATTGTCGTTGGCGATGTTAGGAAAGAAAGTAGTGTTAGTGGGCTTGGATATCCGTAAACCGATGTTGGCGGACTATTTTAATCTGACTACAAAAGGACATCTGACCGACTATTTGGCAGAGCCGGAGATGAGCGTAGATGATATCATCGTACCCAGCGGTGAGCATGTGAACTTAGATATCATCCCGTGCGGAACGATACCGCCTAACCCCGCCGAGTTGCTGCAGACGGAGCGGGTTGAGGAGTTGTTCGCTGAACTGCGTAAGCGCTATGATTATATTATTGTTGATACTGCTCCGGTAGCGTTGGTAAGTGACACCTACCAGTTGGATCGTGTGGCTGACATGACCATCTTCGTTTGCCGCTATAAATACACGCCGAGCGAGATGATTGACTATATCAATAACGTCATCGAGCAGAAAAGGATGCATAATGTGGCATGTGTCTTGAACGGTGTCAAATCCACTCGTGCCGGGTACGGTTACGGTACCAAAGAATCGTAAACCGTCATTCGTCCAATCGTAAATCATATGGTTGTTTGTGTAGCAGAGAAACCGTCGGTAGGTGCGTACATAGCCAATGTGCTGGGTGCGCGTGAAAAACATGACGGCTATTTTGAAGGCAACGGCTATCAGGTGACTTGGACCTTCGGTCACTTGTGTGCGTTGTTAGATCCACAGGAATATACGGACCAATGGAAGGGGTGGAACTTAAGCACCCTTCCGATGATTCCGGCACGTTTCTCTATCAAGGTACATGGCGATGCAGGCGTACACAAGCAATTCAATACGATCAAAGCCTTGATTGCACAAGCGGATGAAGTCATCAACTGCGGTGATGCCGGACAGGAAGGAGAATTGATACAACGCTGGGTCTATCAGCAGGCGGGATGTAAGTGTCCGGTCAAGCGCTTATGGGTGAACTCCTTGACTGAAGAGGCGATACGGGATGGTTTTCAGCAACTCAAAGATCAATCGGAATATCAACACTTATATGAAGCCGGTCTGATGCGGGCGATAGGTGATTGGTTGTTGGGAATGAACGCAACGCGTGCATACACGATACGCTATGGGCGTGGCCGACAGGTACTGTCCGTAGGTCGTGTGCAGACACCGACGCTCGCTTTGGTGGTCAAACGACAAGCGGAGATAGAGAACTTTGTTCCGCGTACCTACTGGGAACTGAAAACGAATTATCGCGATACCCTATTTAGCGCTCAGTTGCCTGCCGAAGAAGACGAGTACGCCATTACATCCGAAGAGCAGGGACAAGCTTTGGTGGATAGTATCAAAGATCTGCCGTTTACCATCACCTCGGTGGAGAAGAAGAAAGGACTGGAGTTCGCTCCGAAGTTATACGACCTGACCTCCCTGCAGGTGGACTGTAATAAGAAGTATTCGTTCTCTGCAGAGCAGACCCTGCAACTCATCCAATCGTTGTACGAGAAACGGGTGACGACCTATCCGCGTGTTGATACCACCTATTTGAGTGACGACATCTATCCCAAAGTACCCGGTACATTAGCAGGCATCAAGGATTATTTTCCGCAGGTAGCTCCGCTATTGGGAACTAAGTTGCCGAAATCGAAGAAGGTATTCGATAATAAGAAAGTGACGGACCACCATGCTATCATACCCACAGGTCAACGCCCTGAAGGTTTGTCGGCAGACGAGAAGAAGGTGTATGACTTGGTGGCGCTGCATTTTATCGCCGCCTTCTATCCCGAATGTGAAGTAAGTAACACCACCGTATTGGCGAAAGCAGGGGAGATCGATTTTAAAGTAACGGGTAGAGAAGTCTTGAAGCCGGGTTGGAGGACGGTCTTCGGAAAAGATGAATCGGAGAATTCAGAGAACTCCGAAAATTCCGATAATTCGGATAATTCAAAATCGCTTCCTGCCTTCACCAAGGGTGAGTCGGGACCGCATGAGCCGATCTTAAAGGAGAAAACCACTACGCCGCCTAAATACTACACCGAAGCCACGTTGCTGAGAGCTATGGAAACGGCAGGAAAGACGGTTGAGAATGATGAACTGCGTGAGGCGATGAAAGAGAACGGTATCGGTCGTCCTTCTACGCGTGCGGCGATTATCGAGAAACTGTACCAACGTAAATATATCGTCAAACAAGGTAAGTCCATTCGGGCTACGGAGACGGGTATCAACCTGATTCATCTGATTATCTCTCCGCTACTTAAGTCTGCTGAATTGACGGGTCTTTGGGAGAAAAAACTGCGTGAGATAGAACGCGGCGAATATACAGCCAAGCAATTCTTGGACGAACTGAAAGAGATGACGTCCGGAGTGGTACGTGATGTGAAAACCAATAAGGCGGGGATGTTATGTCCTGTGTGCCGTAAGGGAATGATCATACGCGGAAACACACGGTATGGTTGTTCGCGTTGGCGTGAAGGATGTACATACGCCGAACCCTTCTAAATTTCCAATTCTGCGATTTTGAGTGCGGCATTGATGCCGTCTAACGCACTGCTGGTGATGCCTCCTGCATAACCCGCTCCTTCGCCGCAAGGATATAAACCCGGAGTACTGATTGATTGGAGTGTCTGAGGATCACGCGGGATACGAACCGCACTACTGCTGCGGCTCTCTACTCCTAAGATGACGGCATCGTTCGTCAAGAATCCCGGATACTTCTTATCAAAATCCCGAAAACCCTGTTGTAATCGTTTGCCGATATGTGCCGGTAACCATTGGTCGAGACGACTGCTTACCGTTCCCGGTAAATAACTGCAAGGCGGCAGATCTTTGCTTGCTTTGCCTTCCACAAAATCCCGTAACCGCTGGGCAGGCGCTTGTGCTTGTGGACCTCCATGCTCAAACGCTAAGCGTTCTAATTCTTCTTGGAACTCTAATCCACGGAGTGGATTCTCTCCACTAATATCCTCCGGGTTGATCTGTACCACTATACCGGAGTTGGCGTAAGGCGAGTTACGATGACTCGCACTCATTCCGTTTACTACACAACTACCTGCTTCGCTTCCTGCCGGAACGATATGCCCGCCGGGACACATACAGAACGAATACACACCTCGTCCATTGACCTGCGTCACAAGCGAATAAGAAGCGTTGCCGATGTAGTTGATGACTTCGAGATCTCGAGATTTCGAGACGTCGAGATGGTACATTAATCGGTTAATCAGCGCCTGCGGATGCTCGGCACGAACGCCCATGGCGAAGCCTTTCGTTTCTAACTTAACCCCCTCTTTTGCTAACATTCGATAGGTATCGTGTGCCGAATGACCGATGGCGAGGATAATAGGAATCTTGGCTTGAATAAAATCGTTAAATCGTAAATCGTCAATTCGTAAATTGAAATGGATTTCACCGCCGTGTTCAAGAATACATTCGCGCATGTTCTTGATGATGCCAGGTAATTTATCGCTGCCTATATGCGCATGGGCTTCGTAGAGCACCGTGTCGGGTGCGCCGAAGTAATGGAATAGTTCCATCACTCGCTGCATGTTGCCGCGTTTCTTGGAACGCGAGAAGAGTTTGCCGTCCGAGAACGTACCCGCACCGCCTTCGCCGAAACAGTAGTTCGATTCAGAATTCAATCCTTCATTGCGATTCAGCAAGGCGATGTCTTTCTTACGTTCGCTGACCTCTTTGCCTCGCTCGTAGATGATGGGTTTGATACCATGCTCCAAAAGCGTTAGCGCAGCAAAGAGTCCTGCCGGACCTGCGCCGATGATGATCGTTGAATGCTTTGCGTTATGTACATCTTGGAATACAGGCGGTTCGTAGAGTGGGATAGGGGCATCTTTGGGAATAGGGTTTCCCTTATCGTCGGTCAGAATAGTGAGATGCACGCGCAACTCGCGTTGCCGTGCATCTATACTCCGCTTGACGATTCGCCATTGTTGTTCAGCGATATACGCCTCGCGTGGAGAGAGTATGTATTGACTATTTTCCAATCTTATTGAGGATAGCCTCCAGACCAAGTTCTTTCACTTTGTCACCGATCTTAACTTCCAACTCTTCGCATAGATCGGGGTTGTCAGCAAGCACTTCTTTCACCTTATCGCGTCCCTGACCCAGTTTGGTGTCTCCGTACGAGAAGAAGGAACCGGATTTCTTAATGACCTCAGTAGCTACTGCAAAATCGAGAATCTCACCGATACGGGAAATACCTTCATTGAACATCAAATCAAATTCGGCTTTCTTGAAAGGAGGTGCCACTTTGTTCTTCACTACTTTGACGCGCACTTGGTTACCTTTAATCTGCTCGCCGTCCTTGATTTGACCCGTACGACGAATGTCGAGACGAACAGAAGCGTAGAATTTCAATGCGTTACCACCGGTGGTTGTCTCAGGGTTTCCGAACATGACACCGATCTTCTCGCGCAACTGGTTAATGAAGATAACGGTCGTACCGGTCTTATTCACCGAAGCCGTCATCTTACGCAGCGCCTGACTCATCAGACGAGCCTGCAGACCTACCTTATTATCACCCATCTCACCGGCAATCTCTGCTTTGGGTGTCAGCGCAGCTACGGAGTCAATGACAATCAGGTCCACTGCTGCAGAACGGATCAACTCGTCTGCGATATCCAGCGCCTGTTCGCCACTATCCGGCTGCGCAATAAGCAACTCAGCAATGTTAACACCTAATTTCTCGGCATAGAAACGGTCGAACGCATGCTCCGCATCGATGATAGCTGCGATACCACCTTGTTTCTGCACCTCTGCCATTGCATGGATAGCGAGTGTCGTCTTACCGGATGACTCCGGACCGTAGATCTCAATGATACGTCCTTTCGGGTAACCGCCTACACCTAAAGCGTAGTTCAAGCCCAGACTGCCCGTCGGAATAACGGGTACATTCTCGATATTCTCGTCCCCGAGTTTCATGATGGCACCCTTGCCGTAGTTCTTGTCAATTTTTGCCATTGCTGCCTGCAGCGCTTTCAATTTGTCTGCATTCGGTGCTTGTTTCTCTGCCATAATATAGTATATTTTCTGATTATTCTGATGAATCGGATTATTCCGAACCTTTGCGGCTGCAAAGGTACAAAAAAAAAATGACATACGCAAGCGTATGCCATTATTTTTACAATTTTTTTCGGACTAAAACGGGGTTTTAACGGGGGTTTGAGGTACTCTTAAGGTAGTTTGGAAACCTTTTTGGCCCCACACAAAACCACCACTTTCCTGTTTTACTTCACCTCAGCGCCGGTTGCGTTGAACGTCTTGCCGTTACGGAGGATGAGGAGTTGGCCGTTTTCAATCACCTTAACGGACTTGTCTCCGGTGTGGATATTTCCGATGCCTTGTAATTGCTCATACTGTGCTTTGACCGTCATATTTGCTTTCACAGAAGAGAAATCTTGATCCCAACCGGTGAATTTGTATCCTTCCCGTTCCGGGTCTTCCGGAGCTACAGCTGCTTCGCCGTAGTTGACTGTCTGTGCCTCTTTGAGCACAGCATCATTCCAATCCACGAAGGTTACTTGGAACGTCTGTATCGCAAAGATAGCGGTGATAGTCGTGTTGGCGGTAATGACATTCGATGCACTACCGGAATATTGCCATGTACTGAATACATAACCCTCGTCAGCTATAACTTTCAGTTGGAGTGCAGTGCCATATTCAACCGCATTGAGGTTAATGCCTTGGTTTTCCACAAGAATCTGACCATGATCTGCCACAAGCGTTACTACAAAGGTTTTTTTCTTGAAGGAAGCCGTGACAGTTGCATTGGCACTTACCGTGAGTGAGCCGTCTGCGTTACATCCGCTCCAAGCATCCAATTCGTAGCCTTCGTCCGGTGTAGCCGTAAAGTGCAGTACGGTGCCTTCTGTAACTGCCGATAAGTCAACGGACTCTTGCACTGCAATCGTTCCGTTTTCGGGTTGCGTGAGCGTGATAGCATAGGTCGGCACTGCGGTAAAGATAGCCTGCACCTTAACGTTCTTATTCAATGTAAGCGTCATCGGGTTAATCATGACATTAGACAGGCTCTCGCCTTCCCATGTAACCAGATATTGTGCAAACTTATAACCGGTGTTCGGAACTGCTGTAAACGTGAGATCCGTTTTCCACTTAATCGGTTGGCTTATATCTACAGGATTATTATTGGCATCCGTAACGACAATACTACCATTGGTAAGGGTAGGAATGGTGACAGTGCGTGTAGCCTCTTTGAAGGTACAAGTTACCGTGGCATCCGCCGTAACCGTCAGCGAACCGTCTGCGTTACAACCGCTCCATGCTTCGAATTCGTAGCCATCATCAGGGGTAGCAATAAAATGCAACAGAGTGGTCTCCGGAACATCGCTCAAATCAATAGTTGTCTCTTGTACGGTAATTTTTCCATGTGCCGGTTGCGTGATCGTAATGGTATACGAAGCAGCGGGTTCTTCGGTAGAAATGACGATATTGCCACTTTTGCCTTTCTTGTCAACACCAAAACATGTCGCACCGTTACCATTATAATTGCTGACAATCTCAGCTCCCTTAGGAGCTATTAAATAGCAATCCGTCAGCGTGATACCGTTAAGATTACCGATAGAAGGCGCTGTGACATTCGAATTGGTGACATACAAAAATCCGCCAAATGTGCTCGTGTTACCAATCGTTGTGTTGGCAACGACGGTGGTGTTCGTAATGTATACAGTACTATAGTAAACATCGATCGACGGCCTGCTGGCGTTCCCTGATAACAGGTTTAATGAACCTTCACCGGTAATGGTCAATGAAGAATACATATTACTCCTAATAGGATCGTAATACCCCGTGCCGGCATATTGCACGGTATTCGTACCGATCAGTTGAATGGTTACTGCATTACCTTTACTAGACTGGCGCTCAATGACATGCGCACTGGCGGTTGAGACAATGGATGCATTGTTGAGGGTCAACGTACAAGTGCTCGGATCATAGGTAATAACACCTGAAGCCGTCACACCGTCTACTGCATTCAGGGTCTCTACAATGGCAGATGAAGCGATGGCATCGGATATTACAACGCCACACATCTTCAATTCTTCAGAAGCACGCACAAAAGAGGTTGTGCATAGCATCATAAGAGCAAGAATAAATGTAAATTTTTTCATAATGATTTTGATTTTAATATGTTAATAATAGGGTTAATTAGATTGCCATCGTTATTTCATCTCTGCTCCCAAAGCATTGTAAAGCTTGCCGTTTTTCTCAATGACCAATTGCCCGTTTACAATATGCTTGTTAGCTTTGTTGGGGAAAGAAATAGCAGTTACATCGAAAGGCAGATTAGCCTGAATGGTAATATTGCCACTGCTTCCATGCTTATCGATTTTCCACGCACCTTCATTGTTAACTACCTCTGCACCTGCCGGTTGGATAATATCGCAATTCGTGAGCGTAATAGCAGACAAGGAGCTGACGTCCGGTGTCGTTAGATTGGCATTGCCGATAACCAATTGACCGCCGATACCGGAGTTATAACCGATACCCCAGTTACTGATAGTAGAATGGAAATCCACCGTGGTATTGGAGACAGTCAGTACTCCTGCGCCCAAACAAACGGGATACCATTTATACGATTCGATGGTTAGACTACCTCCGCCGGTAATCGTCACTTGCTCACCCGAACCTCTCATTTCCAAGCCATTGATATACTCCTCTTCGTTGTTGGAAATCAATTCATTGTCTCCGATAAGCTGAATGGTCAATTCCGTGTGAGGATAAATAAGAAACATCGAACCGGAGGTGGTATACGTCACGTGGGCATTGTTCAGAGTGAGTGTTTTGGTTGCGGCTTGGTAAGAAATAGCACCTGTAACCGTAGCATTTCCTACTGTGATAATTCCCGCAGAAATGTCAGCTACATCTTCAGAGCCATCTACATAATAGCCGGCGAGACTGAAGGCTGCATGAACCATCAAGGTACTCGCGCATAATGCGCATAAAAGGAAGATTTTCTTCATAAGCATTTAATTTTTAGTTAATATTGTGAGTTAGTTTTGTACGTAACAAAAAAGGCAGCACATAGCGTAAAAGCTATGCACCGCCTATGCGTTGCGAATACTTCCCTTGTTGTTATTTACGACATTTTGCCGTCTGGGGGGGGGTAAAATTAAACATTCTATTCGGCATAATGTTTTATTTCGCCACTACTTGCATTTTTACGGTGCAAAGGTACACAAAAAAAATGACATACGCAAATGTTATGTCATTTTTTTTCGGAATATCTGCAATATTCGTTTAATCCGCATTGTTCACACTTCGGTTTGCGGGCTTGGCAGACGTATCGGCCATGAAGCAGCAACCAGTGATGAGCTTTGGGTATGATGTCAGACGGAATATATTTGACTAAGGCTTTCTCCGTTTGGAACGGATTCTTACTGTTTGTCGTCAGACCGAGTCGTTCGCTCACACGGAAGATATGTGTATCTACTGCCATCGTCGGTTGATTCCATATGACCGCGCAAACGACATTTGCCGTCTTGCGGCCGACGCCTTGCAACGTTTGCAAATCATCGATATTATCCGGAACAATGCCGTCATAGGCTTCCACCAACCGTTGTGCCATTTGCACCAAATGTTCTGCTTTACTCCGAGGATAACTGACCGACTTGATATATTCGAACACCTCATCGCTTGTCGCCTTTGCCAATGTTTCAGGAGTAGGGTAGGCGGCAAAGAGCGCAGGGGTTACCATATTCACCCGTTTGTCCGTACATTGGGCGGATAGCATCACGGCAACCAAACACTGGAAAGGATTGAGAAAAACCAATTCGCTCTCCGCAACCGGCATGTTGGCTTCAAACCACGCTAATATGTGCTCAAACCGTTGCTTGGTCGTCATGATAGGTGCGGCTTAAGAAAGTTAAAACCTGGGTTGCTTGTTGCTGCACACTTGCCGTTTCCGGACTGATCTCTTTTTTCTGCAGACGAAGCAACATGATCTGATAAAGTAACACCAAGCATGCCTCAATATCGGACATCGTCGGACGGTCGGTTTTTGCCTTGAGCAGGTTGAGGGATGGCTGCAAACGAATAATCGCTGCACGGTACATGGCATCTTCATTCAGCAACGTTGCGTGCAGGTCAATCAATTCAGCTAAGGCATTGTTCGCTAATGCCAAATGACCTCCGTCCATAATGCCTTCGCGATGCATCATTTCATTGAGATCGTGCAACTCCGGTGTGGCATCTGCATTTTCGGGGAACGCACGCAGATAATCCTCCATCTGCCAAAGATAGAGAATATATTCCGCTATATTATCTTTTTTACTCCTCATCCTCTTCAAAATCAATTTCGTCTAAGTAATTGTCACTCATGAATACCTCAATATCCCGTCTGTCTTTCTTGGTGGGACGACCGGTTCCTCGATCCCGACCGCCATTGCCTGCCAAACGTGCCAATTCAAGGATTTCCAGTTGTTGCGGAGACGTGCAATCTTGGATATAGTCCGGCACTAATTTGGCACCTAAGCGGTTTTCGGTCAGTTGCAGTACCTTGTAGGTATAAGTGATCGGACCCTTACGGACGTTGAACGTGTCGCCGATCTTGAACGTGCGGCTGGGTTTGAGTTGCACACCGTTCATACTGATCCGCCCGTTCTTACAGGCATCCGCAGCAATAGAGCGCGTTTTATAAATGCGCATCGCCCATAAAAACTTATCTACTCTGACCTCAGACATAAAATGGCTAAATAACTAAATGATTAAATAAATGGTAAATGGTAAATGACCAAATGGTAAATAATAATCATTTATTACTGAATTGGTTCATCGTGCGGTCGATGCCCTGCAGACAAAACGAAGGGATGATCTCGCTCGTTACTTTCAGCCGTTCGTCGATTTGTTTTTTCTCTTCGTCGGTCCATTCGCCTAACACGAAATTGATCTGTGCGCCTCGGTTGTAATCGTTCCCGATACCGAATCGCACGCGTGCGTACGCGTCCGTTCCTAATACAGATTGTATGTTGCCCAAACCGTTATGTCCGCCGTTCGAACCCTGTTTACGGATACGGATCGTACCGAAAGGCAGGTTGAGGTCATCGACGAGCACGAGCATATTCTCCACCGGAATCTTCTCCTGCTGCAACCAGTACCGCACAGCGTTACCGCTGAGGTTCATGTAGGTCGAAGGCTTAAGTAGTACCAACTCGGCATTCTTCACGCGGCAACGTCCTACAAACCCATACCGTTTGTCTTCCCACTTGACCTCTTTGGACGCCGCAAACGCATCGATCATCATGAAACCGATGTTATGGCGTGTACCTGCGTACTCGTCGCCGATGTTGCCAAGTCCGACTATTAAGTATTTCATACTTGTTTGATGTTGTTTGATGCTTCGCGTTGGATGTTGTTTGACATTGTTAACTTTCAAACAATTTCAAACTATGTCAAACAAATTAACAAAAAGGGCGAGCTTAGCGCCCGCCCTTATCATTAAGCTTGTTTGCTCTGGCGTGTTGCCTTCACCTCAGCGACGCAAGCGTCAGCCGGGTTAACGAACTGCAAGCCTTCTACCTTCACGTCAGCAACAGCGATCTTCTTAGCCAAACCGAGGCTGGTAACATCGATATTGATACGATCCGGGAATGCGGTGTAGATACCTTTTGCTTTGAGTTTGCGCATGTTCTGAACAAGTTTACCACCGGCTTTAACACCTTCAGCAAGACCGTTCAACTGAACAGGGATCTCAACTACTACCGGCTTCTTCTCATCAACTGCAAGGAAGTCAATGTGCAGCGTCTTACCGTCAATCGGGTGGAACTGCAACTCTTTAACGATAGCTTTGGTCTTGGTGTCACCAACGGTCAGATCAACGATCTGGGTGTCCGGACTGTAGATCAGCTTACGAACGTCAGCAGCTGCTACGGTGAACGTAGCGTTCAGACCACAACCATAGATGTTGCAAGGAATCAATTCCTCTGCGCGGAAAGCTTTAGCGGCTTTCTTTCCGTACTCACTACGCGGAGTACCTACTAATGCGAATTCTTTCATTTGAATAATAATTGTTTGTGTTACTTAATACCGTGTATTCCATACACATAATAGTTTGATGTTGTTTGACATCGTTTGATGTTGTTTGATATTGTTAACTTTCAAACTATCTCAAACCCTCAAACTTTCAAACTAAAGGCTGCCTGCGCAGCCTTTTTGTTGTCCACCGAGGAGTCGAACCTCGCTTCTCGGAACCAAAATCCGGTGTAATACCGATATACGAGTGGACAGCACTTTTTTCAAAAGCGGGTGCAAAGGTACTGCTTTTTTTTGAATTGACCAAATTTTTCTTCAAAAAAATGCGTTTGCACCCCTATTTTTTATTGAAGAGGGATGATTTTTGCCTCCTGGTTGTTCATTCCGGGCATCGTTCTACCTATTCCTGCACCGATATAGGTGGGGTCACAAACGATGTATTTCCGTCCTTTGTAAGTCAGGTAATCGCCTTTGATATCTTCATTAAAGGCAACCGCCGTTGCCAGGTGTCCCGGATAATAGAGCAGTACCACATCCAAACCCATCAAATCGCGCACGATACGCGAGAAGAGGATGGAACGGTCCTCACAGTCGCAGTACGGATAATGCAGACTCTCGGCAGGGAAGAAGGCACGGTCACCTCCCCACACATTATCATCGTACTCATATTCGAATGCCGTCTGAACCCAGTTCAGCAATTGACCTGCCCCTTTCGATTCCGGTACACCGCGCACCGCTGTTTGTAACTGTGGATACAGTTCCTTACGAATCGACTCATCCATCGGAGCATCGGCATAGGCGGCCCAGCGCGTACCGAAGTCATCGCCGTACTGACCGGTAGGGTAGTTATTGTAGAAATCAATGAGGTTCTTGTTGATCGAGCACGACGCACTCAATCCGCACTGGGCTTTGCGCGTTTGCATAGCAACCGGTGCATACGGGAAACGCTGTTCCTCGGTGATAAGAAGCGAGAACGCTTTCTCGTCTTGGAACGAACCGTCACAGATGGATATACGACCGTTCAAGTCATCCAGAGGGAAGTATTTGACACCATCGATGGTGTAGTACGAACGGTTGTAGAAGATATAATCGCTACCTACTAACAAGTGCAGGTTACGTCCGTTAGAAACCGCCAAACGCATTTTATAACCGGAGTTGGCGTATAAGAACGCTTGCATCAAGGTCGCTTCATTGGCGTTGCGATGTATAGCCTGTGCCACCTTCTGCAGCATCATCAAATAGGACCAGTCGCATAGTTTGTACTCGTTACGTGCAGACAAACAGTCAAACAGCAGGTTTACATACTCCTCCGACGCCATCGATTCCCATGCCTTTGCCAACTGCTCTTTTTGCACATTGGGTAAGGAGAACGCATTGGTCTTCGGGGCACGGAAACTCAACTCAAGACCGTAGAAAGTGATCTTGATCGTACGGGTCTGCTGATTGTTCTCAATAACCGGCGCAACGGGTTGCGGTTTGGGTTGCGGCTTGGGCTGCGGAACCACATTCACCTTTATTTCCTGCTCTTGTTGCTCCTGTTCTTCCTTGTCATCGAAGATCACCGGCGGAACGGGTTCTTCCTTCGGCTGCTCTATCGCCGGATCTGCCGAATAGAACTCCCATGCAGCACGTAGGAATCCGGCATAATCCGCATTCGCTTTATCACGAAAATCAGCGTAGTCTTTTAACGCTTGTTCTTTGAACGAGTTATACCACTCTTCTGCGCTTTGTGAGAAAGCGCAAACGGAAGCTGTCAATAAGATGACAAGAAGACGATGTCTCATAGCAATTTATTTTTTACGTATGTCGAAGGGCGCAAAGAAGAGGAACTTGGCGTCATTGGGGATCAATGCCATCCATTTCTCAATCTCTGCACGCGATGTTGTTTCGTTGTAGAACGGCCGCTCTTCTTTGGTAAATACAAAGACGAGGCAGTTGGTTTCAAACGGAGCGTCCGTATCTTTGGTTACGGAGTACTCCCAATTATTATCAGTGGGGAAGACCACTTCTCTGTTTGCTCTCAGCAGGAAGGGATCCTCTATATAATTCGGATAAATCCGATATCCTTCGTTCGCATTGGCAAAGAGGAAAATCTTCAAATAACAATCTTTATACGGTTTCACCTTACAGGTGATAGCGTCTCCGTCATAATAGACGGGGTTCAACCCTGTGATATCTGCCACAAAATCCGGGTCCGGCTCTTTGCCTTTCTTTACCGTTACTTTCGCTTCGCAGTAAAAGATGGTCTCCACATTGCGGACATCTGATTTGTCTGTCCATTCCTTAAGAACAATGAACTCTACGATCTCACCGTCCAACTGGTTGATTGCTAAGGAATTGAAAGTCTCACCGCTGGAAGAAGACTCAACCTTATCCCAGATATTGACTTTAGTGTTCGATACTTTCTCCAATGCCGCACGACGGGCGTCTTGACGAGCCAGTTCGGGTGCTTGGCGCCATTCAAGCGCCGAAGATGTATTAAGCACGGTGTACGAACCACGTACCTTAACGGTCTTCGTGCTCTCGTTATCAGCGAACGCGAAGACGGCAAATACTAATGAAATAAATAAACAGATTTTTCGCATAGTGCAAAAAGGAATTGAGGTCGATAGTACCCACTACCGACCTCAATGAATGATGATTTATTCAGCGGTAACTTTGAAACCCTCACGTACGAATTCAGAGATACGCTCTGCGTTAGCACGAGCAAACTCAGACTCTTGGATAGCACGCTCCATAGCACGCATACGAGCTTTCGAAGCGGACTCCTCGTTTACGAGGTAATAGATCTTATAATCCAAACCACCGTCTTTCTTCTCGCGATAGAGACAAACGCTCTGTTTCAACTCACCTTGGAGCTCTGTAGCTACGCGGTTCTCGTAAGCTGCATAGAAATCATCAGGCGAACCCATGTCTTGTATCAAAGCGCCACCTACTTCACTGGTGATACGACCTACGATCATAGTCTTAGCTTGGGTTGCATAAGAAGTAGCTGCATTGACAATAGCCCAACGTTGAGCTTGGTTGAGGGAGCGAACATTGGTCTGACCAACTACGTTAGCGATCAACTCCTGGTTGTTCTCATCCAGCATTTTTTGTTTGTGATAGAAGAAAGCCTCTTCCATGGTTCTGGAACCATCAATCTTCCAGCCTTCTTTTTTCATCTCTTTAGCAATCTTCTTGGATTGTTTCCAGATGGACTTGTCATTAGTCTTCGGTTGTGCCAGAGCACCGATTGCAACGATTACGGCCATTGCTACCATCATCAATTTTTTCATACGAATTGAATTTTGGGGTTAGTAATAAAGTTAATTGTTGTCTTATTTAAGCGTCCATGTTTGCCATTCCTCACCGACCGTTGCGGAAGGAGTGACACAAGGAGTTTGTTTCTTTTTATTGATATCTGCGGATTTTTGACTCACTTGTTTCGTAATGTAATCGCCTAAGGTCTTCAGATCCACATTACCTCTGGTTTCTTGAATCTTCTTAAGCAGGAAATACGTAAACATTCCGTGTTGTTGATCTCTATGCGGATAAGCTGTCTCATCGCCTTGTGCGGCAGAGAAGACAACCATGTTTCCTCTCGGGATACCCGATTTTGCTTTGAGTGCCACACCGCGCGTACCGGAAGCTAACATACCTTGTTCGCGTTTGGATCCGGAGAAACATGCGTCCATGAAAACAGTAACCTTGGTTGCGGGAAGCGCACCGAGGCGTGCGTACAAATCATCCAACTTCAGTCCCGAATTGACGTTTGTTCCGTTACCGTCCACAGGAAGCAGATAGGACGTCTTGTCCGCTTCATCAGGGATACCGTGACCGGCATAATATACGATGACTTGCGGATTCTCCTCTACATAGGTATGGGTCATCATATCCAACCAGTCTAAACCGTCGTTGATCTCATTCAGCGTAGCATTTGGCCGATAATCAATATGGTCTTTGTTTATACCGAGTGTACGAATGCAGTATTCACGGAATATCTGTCCGTCATTGATAGCGAAAGGCACCGCAGCTACCTGGCTATAGTGCTCGTTGGCTATGATTAGAGCGAAGGTGTTATTGTTATGCTTGCCTGTATTCGACGGAATATCAACATCTACATCCGAGAGAAGAGAAGCCTTTTGAATCTCCACCTCTTCATCCTGACGAGCAACGGTCAAAGAGATGGTACTACCTACGTATTTGTCAAATTGCAATGGGATAGCGGCATTTTTGGAATAGCGCCCCTTGCTCTCGGAGAGGGCTATCTCAATGTTGGTGCCATCAGCTGCTTTCTGGTTGGCCATAAGGCTATATTCGTATGTCCGTTTCTCATTGGGACGCAGTGTGCCGATAGTCAAATGCTTCTCGGCGCCATCTGTCCAGTTGACGTTCTCAGGCAGGTTCAAATCAAGTTGCACATTCTCTGCTGTACCCTGATCTGTGTTCTGCACGATGATCTGAAGGATAAACTCCTCACGACGCTTCAACTGACCGCCTTTGTTACCGGAAATTTTATAACTGGCTACTTCCACAAAAGGAGTCTTGATCTTATGCGTACCGATCTTCATGGATACAGGATCCGGACCATAACCGTTCGGCTCATCGATCTCCAACGACACTTGTATTTCACCGGTTTTGGTTCCGGCAGTCGCGTTGATAGGTACCTCGATAGTGCGACTTGTGTTCCGTTCAATAATCGGCAGGGGCATGTCTCGCAAAATCAAACCTTGCGTCGTACCGGTAGCGGAAAGGTGCGCTACGCAGTTGTACGCATCACCACGACCGTCATTACGAATCTCAAACCGAATGTAACATTTCTCATTGGCATCGATAACGTCATTCTGGTCTTGATCCACAAACTTAGGTGTGCCCACGATAGTCAAACGGGGCGGAATAACCTCTTTCTCTATGTGAAAAGACATCGGTTTGCTTACATTCGACTGCGCCGAAACGAGTCCTGCGAATGCCAAGCCTGCGAAGAGCGCTATATACTTTTTCATAACTTAGATATATTTGTATCGTTTATAATAAGAACAATGGAACAGCCAAACCTGCGGTACCTACCACTACGGCAATAGGAATACTTACACCGAACGTGATAGCGGCATTGCGGTTCAAATCATACATACATCCCACATTGAAACTCCACAAACCCCAATACGGCAACTCTTCACCAAAAGCCATGCGGATACCTGTCTCCATGGCAAAACCTCCGCTTTCCGGACCGTTCAGTTTGCCGTATCCGAAACCTTGATAAATCTGCAGGTCCGTTGCTACGTAATCCGGCGTGAGACGGAAGACAACATCGCCTAAAGCCGCCCAGTCTCTCTTGATACCGTACAGGAACGTACCGCCGACACCGATATGACCCGGGATATAAGCAACCGATCCACCGAACATCCAGTCTCTTTGACTGAACGCATAACCCATCATGAACTCAGTATAGATATGTGGGAAGTCCTCCTCCTCAATGATACCCAGACCGATCCAGCGGAACGGCATAAAGCTGAGTGAAGCATTGGGGATGAACGCCCCGTCCTGATAACGAAGCCCCAGACCGAAACTATACCAACCGAAGTTACTGATACCTTCGCCAAAACCGAAACGCATGGAAGCGTCGGCAGCCCAAGTGGTATAACTCTCGGTGAAACGGTGCATCACACCACCACCGAACGACAGTTGCAAGCTAAGCGGACAATCGAAATCCGTCAAACGGAATGTCGGACCTGCTGTTACAGAAAACTCCTGACCGTAGAAACCGTACATAGGTGCAACCTCAAAACCAAAACGCTTCGGGATCCACGAATAACGGAGACCTACATAATGCGATACACCACTGTAGTTCTGCGCGCCCATCGCAGGAGTACTCAAACCATATACCGCCTCCAGATAATGGTCGGGATGGTCATCGTAACCGTAGTACCAGGTGTTGCCTTTCCGTTTGGTACGCTGATCGACACCAACCACCTTAAATCGTACGTTGTCTTGAATAAAACTACGTCCGAACTCCTCCAGCGGACTCCAAACAATCTGCTTGTCCGTACCACGCGACACTTTTTCGCCAACATCACCCGTCACCTGCTTCAACTCACGGAAGTTCTCCGACGATCCGGCTACATAGTAGATCGTGACATCACACATCTTGTCCAAGTCATACGTGATGACGATATTCTTTTTGTCCTGACGAACTTGGACGTTCGATACGTGGTCTGCCGCCATAAGCGATACGGCAGAGAAGAGACAAATGAATAAATATAGTATTTTTCTTTTCATAATCTTTTTTGTTCTTTTCCCAAATAAAACACCCGAACTATTTCTAATTCGGGTGCAAAATTAAGTATTTTTTTTGGAATATGCAAATAAAATGTAATTTTTTATGCGTATTTCGTTATTTTGCGATTACTAAATAGTAATTTTTCTTACCTTTTTGGAATAAAAGGTACTTGTTATTGAGCAAAGCGGCATCGGTGAGCGGTGTCTGCGGATCGGTTAATTTCTCTTTATTGAGACTGAAACCGTTCGCCTGAATCATCTTACGAGCCTCTCCTTTACTGGTGAAAATGTTCGTTTTTTCTGCTAATAAATCCAAAGGTCCGATACCGGCTTTCAGTTCTTCCAGCGAAATCTCATATTGCTCTACGCCGTTGAAGATATCCAGGAATGTTTCTTCGTCTAACGCGCGCAACGCGTCCGCGGTCGCGTTTCCGAATAATATATTAGATGCCTCTACGGCGGCGTTGTAATCCGCTTCGCTATGAACCATGCAGGTTACTTCTTTTGCCAGACGTTTCTGCAGAATACGCAAATGCGGTGCCTCTTCGTGCTCCTTGATCAGGGCCTCGATCTCTTCGCGTGTCAGACTCGTGAAGATCTTGATATAACGTTTTGCATCATCATCGCTCACGTTCATCCAGAACTGGTAGAACTTATACGGACTTGTGTATTTGCGGCTCAACCAGATGTTTCCGCTCTCCGTCTTACCGAACTTACCGCCATCGGCCTTCGTGATTAGCGGACAAGTGAGCGCGAACGCCTCGTTACCGGTGATCTTCTTGATCAATTCCGTACCGGTCGTGATATTGCCCCATTGATCCGAACCGCCCATCTGCAACTTGCAGTTCTTATGCTCGTTCAGATAGACGAAATCATATCCCTGCAGCAACTGGTACGTGAACTCGGTAAACGACATTCCCTGGCTGAACTCGCCGTTGAAACGCTTCTTCACGCTGTCCTTCGCCATCATATAGTTAACCGTGATGAGTTTACCGATGTTCCGTGCGAAATCCAAGAAGGTGTAATCCTTCATCCAATCGTAGTTGTTCACCAACTCAGCGGCGTTCGGTTCGTTTGAGTTAAAATCCAGAAAATGCTCCAACTGCTCACGGATACATTGTACGTTGTGACGCAGGGTCTCTTCGGTCAGCAGGTTACGCTCTGCACTCTTACCGCTCGGATCACCGATCATACCGGTCGCACCGCCTAACAATGCGATAGGCTTGTGACCACAGGCCTGCAGGTGACGCAGCATCATGATACCGCAGAGGTGACCGATATGCAAACTGTCGGCTGTCGGGTCAATACCCACATAAGCGGTGGTCACTTCTTTCATCAATTGTTCCTCCGTACCCGGCATCATATCTTGCAACATGCCTCTCCAACGGAGCTCTTCTACAAAATTTTTAGTCATATATTCGTTGTGTTTTATTCGTTCAAAACCTTTGCGGGTGCAAAGGTACGAAAAAAAAATGACATGTGCAAATAAAAATAATGATAAAAAAAGAGTATATATACATAGTATATATACTGTATAAAAGGGTTTAAAAAAAGGCTTAATTCTGGAGTAACGTAAGCCTTGACTGTCGGTTGACTGTCGGTTGACCGTCGGCTGACCGTCGGGTTTGGTCCGGTCCAAGACCGTTCCGAGGTCGTTCCGATGACGTTTTGGTGTATATGAAAAGCTGCACCTCGTGAGAGATGCAGCCCCTAAGTGAATAAAGTTTTAAAGTGTGTTTTTCATGGAGTCCTTTTTCAAAGACTTATTTCTTCCAGTAGGTACCTATCGGATAACCGTTTTCGGAAGTGAGTTTGATGGTGTCACCTTTCAACTCATAGAAGACACGTTCGCTCTTGTGTGACGAGCCGGTGTCCTGTTTGCCATCCTTGGTCTCATAGAAACCGCTTGTGTAAGCTAGGTCGATGTAGTGATCCGCTTCGTTGAGGGTGTAGGTACCATAGTCTACCTGACGCTCGGTACGTTGCGTGCGCGCCTGGTCAGCATAGATTTCCCAACCCCACTCGAAGTCGTCACCGTTTCCGAAGTAGAAATACTCGCGCACAGGGGTTTCTCCGCGGTCATAATCGCAAACGAACTTCACACCTTTGATCGGGTGTTGCGGATCGTTGCTGTTACAAGCTGTGAATGCCAGTACACTTGCTACAAGTGCGATAGCAAAAAATAAGAATTTTTTCATAAATTTAATAGATTAAATCTCTGGAGCTTCGGCTGCGTCGAGTTGCGTAAGCGAGCTTACACTAGACTTGCACGAACCTTCATGTTGATTTATTGTTTGGTAAATACTTCAGGCTCGTTTTGGTAATCCTCACCGTAGTTGCGGATGATGGTGAGTTTCTTACCGTCGATGGAGAACTTGATCTTCTCGTCGTAGCCTTCCCAACCGGTAATGTATTCGATTTCGCCGTTATGGTTCCAACCATGTTTGAGGAAATGCGCATTAATGATGTCGCCATCGAGCTCGTACGTGCCTTCCAGCAGCATGATAGCAATAAAATCGGGGTTTTGAGGATTGTGTTGCTGACCGTGGAATGCAAAGTCCTTTTCACCAATGATGAGTGTTTGAGTCTCATAGTAACCGGACGCGTCTCTCTCGGTGTCTTTAGACCATGTGCCAACAAGTGCGCTGGCGCCGTTTTTCTCACAAGATGTGAATACCATTGCACTGGCTACCAGTGCGATGGCAAAGATAAAGAATTTTTTCATACTGATTTATTGTTTGATGTTGTTTGACGGTGTTTATTCTACGCGGGTGTAATATCTGTAGGACTCTTGGACGGAGCCGTCCCACTCCGATGTAGTCGTCTCGCCTACGTAGAACACCTGAGGCGTCAGAGAGGAGATTTCTTCCCAACTGTAATCAGGAATCTGATCCGGTTTCTCATCGTATCCGTATGCGAACTTACCGTCTTTTATTGCCCACCAGCCGGTCTGGCTTGCGTACTCTTTCTGCTCATCCATGTGGGCAAAGACGATGTTGGTTGCAACAAACGTGCCATCGGCTTTGAACTCCCAGTAGATCACACCCGGATCAGAGTGCTTCATTACATCCACTTGGCTGGTTTGGGTTTCGGCATTGTAGTAGATGTGTTGATAGAAGTAGTACTGACATTTCCAAGTACCGACGAGGTTTTCAGCTGTTTTGGGCAATTCCTGTCCTTCCGCTTTGGGAACAATCGCGAAATAAATGTCGGCTTGCATCTCAGCGAAGTTTACGATAGCAAAATCTTTCTTGTAATTTTTGATGGTCACAGCGATTCTTTCTCCATCTTCTCGTCCAAAAGAAAGTTGGTCACCTTCAATCCAATAATTAACCGTGTCGCTACCGTTGAAAATAGCTTGTTCGGTGTTCAGAACATCTATCACCAGGTGCGGCATATAATCTAATTTTCCTTCTACATAGGAACTATCCACACGCCAGGTTGTTCCGACTAACATAGCGGGAGTAACATCGGTTGAACCGCTGGGGTTGTTGCCGTCACAAGCGGTGAAAGTCAAAGCACTTGCTACAAGTGCGATGGCAAAGATAAAGAATTTTCTCATAACGTTATACATTTTATGCGTTAAATATTCAAAACAGCGCACAAAAGTACTGCTTTTTTCTCAAAAAGCACTCTCAAATCGTACAAATCTACTCTCAAATCGTACAAAAATGCTATTTTTGCAGGTTTTGTTGGCGGAACTGGAGCGGTGTGAGGCCGGTTGCATCTTTGAAGATGCGATAGAAGGTCGGATCGGAGGCGAATCCGCTGAGTACGATGGCATTGGAAAGAGCCTCATGATCGGAGGTGTATTGCGGGTCCGCAAGGACCGTTTTGGCGTTCTCGACACGGTATTGCGCCACGAGTTGCGAGAAACTGAAGTTCGAGCGCCGGTTGATACATGCAGAGACATAGGTACGGTTGGAGCCCACTGCCGACGCAAGGTCTTGTATAGTAAGATTCGGATTCGTGAACAGTTTTTCTTCGCGCAGAGCGGTAGTAATCTTATTGAATAACTTATCCGTCTCCTCCATCGTCGCTGTACGGACTTGCTCCTCGTCCTCCGCCTCTACCTGCCCGAGAGTCTCTTCCGGCAGAGAAGTATGCGCCGCTACGTAACCTAAGCCGTATAAGAGAATTGACATCAACACCACGGGGATGTAGACGAGTACCGAACCATCAAACGAATCCCGACCAAGCAGATTGAGTAACATCGAAACAAAAGCAGTAAAACCGACGAAGAGTAGCAGCGTGTGGGTCGGCTGCAAGAGATAACTGCGGTCGTCAGTATAGTTATTATCCAGGCGCTGCTGCGTATCACGAATCAGCCGGTAACCGCGTACCAGTACCCACACTACCTGTGTAGCAAAGAACAGACGCGCTACCAGGTGAATAAGATCTTCACCACCCCACCTAAAATACACATTCAGCGGAAAAATGATAGTAACCAACGCTGCCGGAAGAAGCAATAACGGCACTTCATAAGACCTTTTCGTACGCGTGAGAGCGCGCAGGTACGCATAATATAAAGGATATACGCACAGGTTGACGACGGAGTAGCTCCATTCGCCCAAGAAACTCGGATGGCCGGAAAAATACATCCAGTGGTCCAAATAAAGGACGGTTGCAGCGCTATAGAAAAGCAGGATTGAACCCGTCACACGCGGCTCTTTACTGCTACGTAAGAAACGCACAACGAAGAAAATGCTCCAAAAGAAGCATAACATCATCGGCAGCGATATGATCCATTTGTACAGCATAATCTCTTATGACCGCACAAAGGTACTATAAAATTTCGACTTGTGCAAATTTTTCTATGATTTTTTTTACAATTTGATTTTTTGGCACGGTATTTGAACTATTATTAGCGAAAGAAGAAAATCACACTGGTTCCAGTGGAGTAAATAGAGATTGTTTGTTATAAGAAAAACGAGTTCGTCGGGAGGACGAGCTCGTTTTTGATTATCCGTGTTGAAGCAGCAATGGATTTAGAATTTATAGCGAACACCGAGTTGTAAGCCACCCCAAAGTCCCGGGGTGTTGAACTTGATACCGCTATTATCTGCAACACCGATCGACGGACGCCAATCCAAGGAAAGTTGGAACGGGAACCAGAAGTCATACTCGATACCGACATGTCCGGCTACACCTGCATACCAGGAACCGTTTACCGTCGAACCATCGCTCGCTTTGTACGGGAAGATGAAACCTCCGGATCCACCGACACCCATGTACCAGTGCCATTCGCCCTTGTTGTTCCAAGGAACAGGAGCGTTGAACGGATCAATCCAATCGTAGGTTACATGACCACCGACACCCAGACCGCTATTAATAGGCAGGATGACATTAGCGGCCACGTCCAACATGTTACTCTCACCAAAACCGTGCTGATACGAGAACGAAGACCAAGGACCCAAGTTCACACCGACAGCACGAGGTTGTGCATAAGCTGCCAGGCTGGCTACAGCAAGCAGCGCAACAAATAAAATCTTCTTCATAATTATCCTCAAAAAAATATCTAGGACCCTAGGCGACCTAGGATCCTAGGAACCTAGTTTATTTATTTAATGCCAATGCTACGTTAACAGCGCAAGCAACGGTGCATCCTACCATCGGGTTGTTACCGATGCCGAGGAAGCCCATCATCTCTACGTGTGCCGGAACGGAGCTCGAACCAGCAAACTGTGCATCGCTGTGCATACGACCGAGGGTATCGGTCATACCATAGGAAGCAGGACCTGCTGCCATGTTATCCGGGTGCAAGGTACGACCGGTACCACCACCGGAAGCTACGCTGAAGTACGGCTTGCCGGCGAGGATACGCTCTTTCTTATACGTACCTGCAACGGGATGTTGGAAGCGGGTCGGGTTGGTCGAGTTACCGGTGATCGATACATCTACGTTCTCGTGCCAGAGGATAGCAACGCCTTCGCGAACATCGTCTGCACCGTAGCAGTTCACTTTCGCACGCGGACCATCGCTGTATGCTTTCTTGCGAACGATTTTCAGTTCGCCGGTAAAGTAGTCGAACTCGGTCTGTACATAGGTGAAACCGTTGATACGGCTGATGATCATAGCTGCGTCTTTTCCCAGACCGTTGAGGATGCAGCGGAGCGGGTTCTTACGAACTTTGTTCGCCATCTCAGCAATCTTGATAGCGCCCTCAGCAGCTGCGAAACTCTCGTGACCTGCCAGGAAAGCAAAGCACTGGGCGTCAGCGGCGTTCTTGCAACCTTTCTTCAGCGCGATAGCGGTGCCCACTACGTAAGCCCATTTCGCGTTCTCAAAACAAATACGTTGGGTCTCCTCGCAGGTCATATAAGGATCGAGGCCGTATTGCTCGCAAATCTGGTTGGCCTCCTCAATGGAAGCGATACCGTTAGCGTTCAGAGCGGCGAGAATCTGTTTCTCGCGGCGGTCTTGCGACTCAAATTTTACTTCACGAATCATAGTGTCTCCTCCT
>CACYHE010000004.1 GCA_902774185.1 uncultured Bacteroidales bacterium
AGCGACGATGGAGTTATATGGATTGGAATGGGTCCGCGACTGGTGATGCCGGATGACATCCGGCGAAATGAACATAGAGAATGTCGGATAAAATCCGACAGAAATGAACGGAGAAAGAATGCTGCATTCAATGCGGCGAAATGAACAAACTATTTTCTCGGCGATTTTTCGCCGAGCACCCAACGAATGAACAAAAAAAATAAAAAAATTAAAGAATTATGGCAAGAGTTGAATTACCGAAAGGAATCTTAGCGATTCATGGAAGGCTGTTACGTAAAAACAACATGACCATCACGGGACCATCTTACGAGAACAGCCTATGCGAGCAATGACGAAGAGCCAATTGGCGAAGAAGGCGGGAGTAAGTACGCGTACGCTGCAGAACTGGCTGTCCGATCCGTACATCCAACACCTTCTGCAACCATTGTGCTTGAATAAACAACAACACATTTTACCGCCTCGTGCGGTGCAAATAATCATCGATCATTATGCTATTGAAATTGATTAAGATTCGTGAAATGAACTCCGGTGCCCACTGCGAAGTGTGGGAGGCCAATCTGATTATGGGTGACAACTTCTTGGCGCGAGTGTTTGTGCTTAACGAACATCTGCCGTTGGAATTGATACACCGCTTGACCGTCAGTTGGCGCGGCATATGCATCCAAGGCCGTCACTGCGGTTGGCAATGGGAGAATGAAGTGGTAGAGCGGATGGTGACGCACTATCTGGAGCAGATTCAAGCCTCCCGTGAAGAAATCCGTATCGAGGTGTGCAGTCCCAAACCGTACTTGCCCGGTTATCCGGAAGTGGACTATCATCCAGACGATTATCCGATTGTGCTGATAGACGATTTGGAAGAAAAAGAGAGACTGATAGATCTGTACGAAGAACCGGAAGACGCAGTATAATAAATTTCAAAGCCGACAGTTTTCTGCCGGCTTTGTTATGTGTTTTATTATACGGTTTGATACAAGGACACCGGACCTTCATGCCAGCGTTTTGTACTTTCTTGCTCCAATTGTTTGTACATGTCGGAAGAATATACGCGGCGGATGGCTTCTATCGTACTGATATGCTCGTCTGCGCTTAACATATCTACCACCCAACTTACTTTGAAAGGTAAGATCAGATACAGATTATTTTGTGTTATTTCGCTCATGGTAGAATCTCCTTCGCTTTAACAAACTTCAATACTTGGAGTGCCTGTTCGGTATGGAACAGATATTGATCCACCAAATCGTAGGTGCGTAATTCTGCCAGTAGGTTCTGCTTATTCATCACACCACCTTCGTACAGCGTGAAGCAGGTATAAACGCGGTCATTAGCAACAGGTCCGTACACGACATCGTAGTTGTGAACAAAATCCTTGTTCAAGCGGTTGCTCATCACAAAATCGATCCACTCATCAGTTGGCGAATCGAAGAAAGCACAATGAAACTGCTTGAGAGCATCCATGTTCAACTCGTACTCATTGACATAGCCTTTGTGGGCACCACTATCTTTCATGCGTTTACGCACCCAGTCTTCTGCCTGCTTAGCAGAAGTGGTGGTATAAAAGCCCGTTCCGTAATCCAAGGTACGAGTAGCCTGACGTATTTCCGGTGTCGGGACACGCTCTAAACTGCCGTGATAGACTCGCATTGCTTTCTTTTATTGATAAATTCGTCAATATCCTCCATAATCCACTGCGCGCTTTGCGTGTGCAACGGTTCATAGCCTGCTTCCAGATACTCCAAGACACCATATTGGTCAAGGATACGCATAGATTGCTCCCCTGTCAAGTTGTGCCGCTGCTTGTATTGCTCAATACAAAAAGCAAGGAATAATGATATTTCGTTACTGCGCATAAGGTGTCTTTGCAACTTTGGGCTGCAAAGGTACAACAAAATAATGATATTTGCAAATAATTTACACTTTTTTACATTTTTTTCTGCATTTTCGTGCAAAATCCGGAAAGAGGTGCCTTTGGCTGTTTATATTGTAGGGTAGTGAAAATTTAAAACCACACAATTATGAGCAAGTTAAAGATTTTGAAGATCATTGTCAGTGTGCTGATAGCGGCGCTGACGGCCTTGGGAGCGGCAATAGGGCTGAACTCCTGCAACGTAGTAAGGACGGTGACGAACAAGTCGGAGTACTATCAACGCGGTGACACGAGCGTGATGATTCAGACGAAGACGACTGAGAGTTACGACGCAAGTAAAAAATGAAACATTTCCGGATAGGCGTTGCATAGGTATTGCATAGGTGATGCATAGGTAATGCTTACGGTCGGAAAAATGAAATATTTATTAATCAACAAACAAGAAAGGAAAAACGAATTATGGCAGTAATGAAAGTAGGCGCAGCGGGAATCGAGACGATCTCGGGTGCTATGAAGAGACCGAAGAAAATGAACGGACACAACCACGGAAATTATCTGGTGGCAACTCACCGCACGGCGGCGACAACGAATCCGAATTGTCAGCGTGTGTACTCGTTTGACGCTGATCGTTACACCCGTACCGGCGAACCGACGTCCAAAGAGCTCAACGCTCGCACCCGTTTCTCAACTGTTCAGGCAGCGGTCAACGCTCGCGCAAAGAACCTCGCTACCTTGGCGCAAGACCAAGCAGCGTTCCTCGCGCAGAAAGACGTTGCCGGAGGTTGCAAGACCTTCAAGTCCTGGCTCTGGAAAGTCTGCGGTGATGCCTACGACGAGGCCCTCAACGGCTAATGGTGCTAATGATGCAAATGATGCTAATGATGAAATGGTGAATGTTTAAAAAAGGAAAAATCGTCCAATATGGGCGATTTTTCTGTCTTTTTGCTTTTTCTTTCGACTATCGACTAAGATATTTGCATGCATCCTCCTTAAACTCGGTTTGCCTGCGTATCTAATTATCACCTGTATATCCGCCATAGTACTTTATGGCAACTCCGGGTGATAGATGATCGGACCTTGCTGTTTGTGATGATGCAGAAACATGGTCATATAGACCGGAGCATATAGCACATATTCCTTTACCGATATGTTCTCATTACTGAGTACGATAGCGCGACGAATCCCGTACTCTGCATTCGTTAGCAGGTTATTCAGCGCTACATGACGTTGGTAATCCTTGCCGGACTTGACTTCCAACGGAATGATCTCGCTGTCTTGCTCCAACAGGAAATCCACTTCTCCTTGCTTTTTACTATTGAAATAGCGTAACTTCCACCCGTGCGCATGCAATTCCTGGGCAACCGCATTCTCGTAGATAGCACCATTGTTGATACATACATCGCCTTGCAGAATCTGCAATTGAATACCTCCGGCATATTGCGAGGCGAGTAGTCCTACATCGTTCTGGAATAGTTTGAATAGATTACGTAACTCATTCAACTTAAGCGGTACACGCGGTTCTTCAACATTGTAGGTCGGTAACGCCATATCGGCATCACGAAGCCATACAAAACTGTTCTCATGACGCGAGAACTTGATGTGTTCATTCAGATTCTTGAGGATAAAGCGTTTGTTCTTAGCATTCAATTCGGACGGAATGAGTTCGAAGATGTCGTTGATATAGAGTTTGTTATCAGGATCGTATTTGGCGATATCTTTTTTATAGAGCGTCAAGATAGCTTGCTGCTCCTGAATCACAAACTGCAGATCGTTGGTATCCACATATTTCTGTACGGCAGCCGGCATACCGCCTACGATAAGATAGAGGTTAAAGAGCCGCATCATCTTCTCATGGATATAACTATCCACCGGCTTTTGTTGCTCCCATGCTTCTTGTATGGAGCCTATCACTTCATCCGTTACGCCGATATTACGGATGAATTCCTCAAAATCCAAAGGAAACATCTGATACTCATCCATGTATCCTACAGGTACCGAACGGATGTTTTGCAACTCGAGCCCCAATAGCGAACCGCTCAATGCGTATAGAAAACGTCCTTCGTCCACAAGCGCCTTCACCCACGTCATGATATCCGGATAATCTTGAATCTCATCGAAGAAAATCAAGGTCTTACCGGGCACCAAAGGCTTGTTCGCAAACGCCGATATACGCAACAAGAGTTCCTGCACATTCACCGCCCCACGAGGGATGTTCCGTGTCTCGGGTTGCAACACAAAATTCATCTCTACCAATTGCAATCCTGCCTGCTTTGCATAACGACGGATAGCATATGTCTTACCCGTCTGTCGAGCACCTGTAAGCAATAATGCTTTCTTCGTGGTAGCATAATGGCGTTCTATGACGCTGTCAATGTGTCGATTAAGCATATAATAACTTTTCTTTGTCCGTTTTTCTAATATGTTTTAAGCGGTTTTTGTCCGTTTTTCTAATATATTTTTGGAGTATTTTGTCCGTTTTTTCAAAATTCGCTGCAAAAGTAGTAAAAATAATTGATATACGCAAGTGTTTTGCACTAAATCGTGATTTTTTACATCGCTTTTTGCACCAATACGGGCGATTTTTCTGTGTTTATGATATTTTCTTTCGACTTTTTTCTTTCGACTCTTGCGTATTTGCAAAAAAAGTGCTACCTTTGCAGCGAAATTTGCGATATATCAGCGATTGGGCTAACACTTTTTTGACATTGCATATGGAAAAGAAGGACATTTTACAGGAAATAACGCCACTGGAAAGCCATGATTTTATGTTCGTGGCGGATCGGCATAAAGCGTATTACGATTTTCCGCTTCACCGGCATGAGTTGTTTGAACTTAATTTTGTGGAACACGGAGCGGGTTGCGAGCGTATCGTAGGGGACAATGTGGAGTTGATCGCCGATTATGACCTGGTGTTGATCACCTCTCCGAACCTCGAGCACATGTGGGGGCAAGGGGAGTGCAAAAGCGAAGACATTCACGAAGTGACGATTCAGTTCTTCATTGATTTCCATAAAGACAAGATCTTTGATACCAATCCGATGCAGTCTGTCAAGAAGATGTTCTGTCGAGCAGAAAGAGGTCTATCGTTCCCTCTGTCTGCTATCATGACGGTTTATCCGCGCCTCATGAAACTATCGCAGATCAAAGAAGGCTTTTATGCCATGATGGAACTCTTTCAGATACTGTATGAACTCTCCAAATTTGACGATGCCCGCGAATTGTCTTCTTCCTCTTTTGCACGGGTGCAGACCAATACGGAGAGCAGGCGTGTGGCGAAGGTGAAGGACTATATCACCGCCCATTATATCGAGGAGATACGGTTGGAACAGGTGAGCGGGATGGTCAGTATGTCGCCTACCGCTTTCTCGCGGTTCTTTAAGTTACGTACCGGCAAGACGCTCGCGGAGTATATCGTAGATATCCGTTTGGGGCATGCGGCGCGTATGTTAGTGGATACCAACGAACCCGTCTCGCAGATCGGATTCTCCTGCGGCTTTAATACGCTCACCAATTTCAACCGCCTTTTCAAGAAGCGGAAGGGGTGTTCGCCCACCGAATTTCGTGAAAAATATGCCAAGACAAAGGTAATAGTGTAGCATCTGCTAAAAAAGTGTCAGTATATATCGAAAAATAGCAGTAATTTTGCAGCGTATTTTGCAAAGTACTACTATGAGACACAAAATTCTTATTTTATCGCTTCTGTTCGCTTGCGTGAGTTGCAAGGCGCAGAATGTGCCTGAACCCGACCCGCTGCCCGTTTCCTATACTTTGTGCAACGCTCAAGCTACTGTAGAGACTCAGCGGCTTTGGGGCGTGTTATGCTCCGAGTACGGCAAACGTGCGATGAGTGGCGTGGTGGCGAATGTGGACTGGAACACGCGCGAAACGGAGAACGTCTATCAGTGGACAGGCAAATACCCTGCGCTCAATGTGTTCGACTTCATCAATATCCATGCCTCCAAGGATGTGAACAAGCAAGGTTGGCTCGATTATAGCGATCTCACTCCTGTCACGGATTGGTACAATGCAGGCGGTGTGGTGGGCTGTATGTGGCACTGGCAAGTACCTGCCAACAACGGCACGAACTATACCTGTTCGCCGGGCACCGAACCCGGACAGACGAGTTTTGACCCTTCCAAAATCAACGACCCCTCTTCCGATGAATACAAACGTATGGTCAAAGACATCGACCAAGTGGCGGGCTATCTGAAGAAGATGCAGAAACGCGGTATTCCGGTTATTTGGCGTCCGCTGCACGAAGCTTCCGGTAACACGACGGAGTTCGCAGGCGGGGGTGCATGGTTCTGGTGGGGTGCCAAGGGATCGGAAGCGTACAAAGCCCTTTGGCGGTTTATGTACGACCGCATGGTCAACTATCATAAACTGAATAACCTTATCTGGGTGTGGAACTCGCAGATAGGCGACTGGGACTGGTACCCCGGAGACGATGTGGTTGATGTGGTTGGACGCGACAGCTACTACGCATTGCAGTACCCGCTTGCAAAGGAATACAACGAACTGAAATCGCACTACCCGAACAAGCTCATCTGCCTTGCCGAATGCGGTAATGGCGATGAGGTGGATATGTCGCTGTGGACGAAGATTTGGAATGAAGGCAGCCGATGGAGTTGGTTCATGACATGGTATGACTACAATTACAATAACGGCACGTCCGACGAACATCAGTTTGCCGGTGAAGCATGGTGGCGCGATGCCTTCAACAGCGGAACAGTCATTGACCGCGAAGAGATGAAACGTTTGCTAAAGTGAAAAATGAAAAGTGAAAAATGAAAGGCATCAGATACATAGCATTATCGGTCTGTACTCTGTATTCTGTACTCTGTACTCCGTCGTTCGCTGTTGAGCGGACGATCCTCATCGGTCCGAAGACGATAGGCAAGGCATGGCGCGATAACATCGTCTTGGAGCCGCGCCATTTCTTAAATGCCAAAGCCGGCGATATTCTTACTGTCTATAACGACAAAGCTAAAGGGATTGCGCAGGGAGCTTTTCAAAACCCCTCCAACTGGCAAGGAGTGGCACCCGAATACGGCTATTTCGGTATTGCCGGACCATTCCGCATGACGCTGACAGATGATATATTAAGGATTGCGCGCGAACATGGTATCGCAGTAGGTGGACACGACTACCGCATCCTGCGTGTGACGCTGACCGATGCGGCGGATTTTTCAGAGACCGTCGTATGGAAAGGTGCACCGGTGAAGATGAAAAACGACTGGAGTACCAGTGCAGAGATTGCCGGACGATGCTTTGAGCAACTCAATATAGGGGACGGCTTGCGGCTGCATATCAGTCATGTGGAAGAAGGAGCTGCCTGCAAACTGATGGACTTCACATGGAACGCACTCGATCCCTCCGTCGATGGAGTACCGGTTGGAGGAGACAACTACACATGGTCGGTTTGGTCACGTGCTCCGCTTCTCAAACTGCAACTGGCGGGCTATGGTACGCAGACCGCCATGCGCATCGGTGGCAAGGGTTACCGGCTGGATAGCATCGGCATCGTCAAACAGATAGGCGAAGTAAGCGAAGACCTGACGAACGCCCAACGGGCACCACGCGAATATGTGCTCCAACCCGGAGAACTATTTCATGGGGAGAAATACTTTGCCCCCGACTGGAGTGGAAACCTCTCTGTCAATGCCGCACCTTTCCAAGAGTGTACACAGAACGATGTGCTCATCATCTCTTATCGTTTGGACGATGCCGCGGTCGCAGCCGGAACGAAGGCGCAACTATCCATCCGCGATGCCCGTTGGCAGGAGATAACCGGTGCTCCCGACCCCGTATGGTATCCCTTGGATGGCACCGATGTGGTCTATATGTTCGACCCCGTTGCATTGGATAAGGTCAAGACCCGGGGACTCATCCTCACAGGCGTGGGCTTTACGTTAACCAAAATAGAGCTCTTGCGAGCCGAATGAATGAGTGAATGAATGAAAGAATGAATGATATGATAAAACGTTTATTCCTTATTAGTAGCATGTGCCTGTGCGCGCTCACATACGCGAACGCACAAACGACTATCACCGGTCGCGTGATGGATGGCGCAGCGAACGAATCGGCTATCGGTGCTTCCGTACTGGTAGTGGGCACAACGGTCGGTACAATTACCGACTTTGACGGTAACTTCACACTCGAAGTGCCGGAAGGTAAGTTTATCCTCCAAGTGTCCATGGTGGGCTTCAAGACCCAAGTGATCAATATCCGCGGCAAAGCGCGCGTGGATGTGACGCTGCAGGAAGATACGCAGTTGATGGACGAAGTGGTGGTGGTCGGCTACGGCGTGATGAAGAAACGTGACCTGAGTGGTTCGGTGAGCCAGATCAAGTCCGAAGACTTGTTGGCTGGAGGAGGCACGGATGCGGCGCATAGTCTGAGCGGCAAGATAGCCGGTGTGGATGTCAAGGAGTCGGACGGCGCTCCGGGAAGCGGTGTGAGCATCACCGTTCGTGGTGCCAACTCCTTCACTACCTCTTCCCAACCCCTTTACATCGTCGATGGTATCCCCTTCGGTACAGACCCCAACGGGGTGCCTGCTTCCGGTGCTAACGAGGGACAGAACCAATCGCAAAACCCGCTCTCCATGCTCAACCCCAATGACATCGAGAAGATAGAGGTGCTCAAAGATGCCTCCGCGACCGCTATCTACGGTTCGCGTGGTGCCAATGGTGTGGTTATCATTACTACCAAGAAAGGACAGGAAGGCAAACCCAAGGTAGAGCTGTCCATCAGAGGCGGAATCCAACAGATAGCCCGTAAGGTACAGATGCTCGATGCCTACCATTATGCGCTTTATCAGAACGAATCGGCTGCGAACAGCCGCACCTACGAAGGAGGAACGCAGCGCGACCCCTACCGGGGAGAATGGGACTACCCCTATATCGGTTCCGGTTATGTCTATACGCAAGGTACCTACAATCCCTCGCCTGAAGACTTTCTCAATCCGGGCTTGCGCACCGACAAGTACGGCAATGTGGATGAGGTGGCAGGTACCGATTGGCAAGATCAGATATACCGACTCGGTTGGTCGCAGGAGTATAACGCATCCGTCAGCGGAGGAACGGACAAGGGGTATTATGCCTTCTCCGGCAACTATACCGACCAGACCGGTATCATCAAGAATACCGGTTTTCAACGCTACTCCCTTTCGCTCAACACGGCTTGGCATATTACCAAATGGCTTGAGATAGGTACCTCGCAGCATTTCTCCCATGCCAAGACCAATTTCCAACGCACCAACTCCGAGAACACAGGTATCATCCGTTCGTCGCTTATCTTCCCGCCTACCTACGGGGTACATCAGCAGACGGAGCAGTTGGATGAGCTGAACTGGCTCGCAGCCAACCCCGTCAATTATATCAACGGAGCCAAGGACGAACTCAAGCAGATCTCGTGGTTCTCGTCCTCATTCGTCGAGTTCACCATCCAGCCATGGCTCAAACTGCGCCAGAACCTCGGTCTCGGTTATAATGACGGACATCGCGGTACCTACTACGACCGCCATACGCAGGAAGGTAAATCGCCCGCCAACGGCAAAGCAGGCAAGGCTTCTAATATATGGAAAAGCCTCACGTCAGAGACCCTTCTCACGTTCGATCATCAGTTCAATGAGAACCATAGCATCAATGCGGTAGTCGGTGTGACCTTCGAACGGGGAGAGGGTAGCAGCGAGAGTATGACCGCCACCAATTTCCCCAATGACCTGACCAAGGATGCCGACATGTCTCTTGCGCTTGACAAAGCCGTTCTGCGAAGCAGTCATACGGTGCAATCGCTCGAGTCCTATCTGGCGCGTGTCAACTACACCCTCATGGGGCGGTACCTCTTTACCGCCTCGGCGCGTGTGGACGGTTCGTCGTCTTTCGCGACAAACCATAAATGGGCACCTTTCTTCTCCGGCGCTTTCGCATGGCGTATGATCGATGAAAGTTGGATGCAGAACCAAGACGTGCTCTCCAACTGGAAATGGCGTGTTTCCTACGGCCAGACCGGTAACCAGGCCATCGGGGCATACCGCACCCTTACGGTGCTTGAAGCGGCTAACTACCCGTACAACGGCACACTTGAGTCCGGCGAAGCGATGATAGACTGGCGCGGACCGACCAACCCCGACCTCAAATGGGAGACTACCGACCAAGCCGATGCCGGTTTGGATATAGGTTTCCTCAACAACCGCATCAACCTTACTTTCGATTATTATTACAAACGTACGCGTGACCTGTTGCAGAATGTCACTATCCCCTCTTCGTCCGGATTTAGCCAGATGATGGTCAATAGCGGTAATGTCACCAACCAAGGATTTGAATTTACCTTGGGCGCGGAAGTGATCGACCTCAAAGACTGGAAATGGCATATAGATGCCAATATCTCCCTTAACCGTAACCGCATCGGCGGGCTCAAAGGCGACCAGTATGCTACGGCTCTCTGGTCTAAAGCCGATCAGGTCTTCCTGCAACGCAATGGTTGCCCTATCGGTACGCTATATGGTTATAAGGAAGAAGGCATCGACCCCGCTACCGGTGAGATCATCTACGCCGACCTCACCGGAGACGGTACTATCACCGAAGCCGACCGGACGATTATCGGCAACACGAACCCCGACTTCACCGGTTCGCTCACCTCGCGCCTCTCATGGAAAGGACTCTCCCTTTCCTTCATGTTACAAGGTTCCTATGGCAACGACATCTTCAACTATAACCTCACCGACATCACTATGTCCAACATCGGAAACATCACGCAGGAGGCATATGACCACCGCTGGACGGCAGAGAATCCGAATGGCGCTTTGTGGCCGAAAGCTACTGCCGGCTACAACCGCACATGGCTTGTCTCCGACCGCTATGTAGAAGACGGTTCGTTCCTCAAAATCAAATATATCACCCTTGCATACGAGTGGTACAAGCCTGCCAAATGGATAGAGAAGATTCATGTGGACTTCACGGTCAATAACGTATGGACCTTCACCAAGTACTCGTGGTTCGAACCCGATGTGAACGCCGGTGGTACCAATGCCTCCTGCCCGGGTGTGGATAGTTATTCGTATCCTTCCGCCCGCTCCTATGCCCTCACCCTCAACTTCACCTTCTAAATACGCATGACTATGAGAAAGAAATTTTCAATTTTCCATTTCCAATTTTCAATTCTCATCGTCTTGGCGATGAGTGCCACTTCCTGCTCTTGGATCCAGGAAGACCCCAAGGATCTCGTCACTGACACTACGCTCGGCGACAGCGACGAGGCGTGTGCGCAATGGGTGACAGGCGTCTATTCCAAGTGGATATACGACATGTTCTGCTGGGGCTATTTCCCGCGTATGCTGGAGTTCGATGCCGACTATATCTCCGGACCGGACTGGCTCTTCGGTACCTTTGGTGCAGGGAATTTCCAAGGCGAACCGGACCTTACCGATGCCCTCTGGAAAGGGTGCTACGGACTCATCGGACGAGCCAACAATGCCGAACTGCATATCCGCGAAATGAAGAATATATCCGATGCTACCAAGAACAACGCTATCGGTGAACTCAAGTTCCATAAAGCTTTTGCCTATTTCCTCTTGGTGCGTGCATACGGAGAGGTACCTATCCAAAATGAACCATACGGCAAAGCAGATCGTATGAACGAAGTGAATAAAGAAATGGTAAATGAACGGAGTAATCCTCGTCAAGAGGTTACGAAGGTTTATGACTACGTCATCGCACAACTGGAAGACGCATCGCGTCTGCTTTATAAGAACACCGACCCCGCTTACCGTCCCGGACATGTCTCTGCCGGTTCGGCTGCCGGATTGCTGGCAAAGGTCTATGCTACGGAAGCTGCCTGCGCTATGCCCGCCGGGACGGAAATCATCGTCCGTACGGGTGCTCCTTATACCACTGAGAGCGGCAACAAACGCTATGCACCTTTGCAAACACGCTCGTTCTACAAACGCACCGTGCCCGGTTATGAATCCCTCGACCCGCAGCAACTCTGGCAGCAGGCTGCCGACTGGGCGGAAGCCGTACTCGATGGCACCTACGGCAGTTACGAACTGCTGCCCTATGACCAACTGTGGCTGAAAACTAACTGCAATGCGTCCGAGTTCCTCTTTTCCGTCAACACCGTCTCAGGCGATGCTACCTATAAGACTTCCGTCCACACCCAGTACGAGGGCTATCTCACGGCTCCTAACTCCGACTTCATCCAGTCCGGCGGATGGACAGGTTGTACGCGCCATTGGTACGACCTCTTCGACCATGACGACTACCGTATCACGAAAGGCGTACGCCATCGCTGGCGTAACTATACCCAACGGGAATCCAACTCCGGTTTCTACTATCCCTACGATGATGAATATACCATCATGGCTACAGGCCGGAATCTTAACGGCGATTGGGTGAAAGATCCCGTGGCTCCGTTCCATGACGGTGTCAATTACTACTACTCCGCCGATGCGCAGTGCCTCGCGTTCACTACCAAGTACGAGGATGTCACCGACCCCTCCATCGACCAAGCGGACGCCAACTGGCCATTCCTACGTCTGGCAGATGTCATCCTTATCTATGCCGAGGCACTCAACGAACTCGACAAACCCGGAGATGCACTTGTTCAACTCAACAAGGTGCGCGAACGTTCCAATGCACAGCGCGCATCTATGGGAGGAAGCAAGGCGCTGTCCTCCAAAGAAAAACGTCGTTCGGCTATCCTCGAAGAGCGTGCCAAAGAGTTTGCCTGCGAAGCAGACCGCCGTTGGGACCTCATCCGTTGGGGAATATACCTTGATGCGATGAACGCACTCGGCGGATCCGATGACTCCGGCGTCAACAAAAACCGCACTGAGCGAAACCTCCTCTTCCCGCTCCCGCAGCAGGAGATAAACACCAATGCCGCTATTAACGGCAATAACCCCGGCTGGCAATAATATTTCTGTTTTATTTTGACATCTTTGGGCTTTTTGTTCGGTCATTATGGACCCCATAACTCCCTTACAATAAAACCCAAATATGTTCAAAATAAATTCAGAAAAAAAGGATAAAACAATTAAAAAATATATCATCATGAAAAAAATCTTCACTTTTGCATTCGCCCTTACGGCAATGCTTGCGCTCAACGCAAAAGAAACAATCGTTTGGACAGGTAACGAGCCTATCTCGTGGAACACCGAGGTCTATCAAGGTACCCAGTTCGAGACACCAGCTAACACCTTCTCTTCCCTCAAAGCAGGATATATCATCAAGGTGTCTGTTGTGGCGATGATCGATGAACCCCAGTATGTCATGACCTACAAAGCCGGAGAAGGCTGGTCATGGACAGACCTCTCCACAACGGTAGCAGACGGTGTCATGTCCTACACCGTCGAGTCCGACCAGATCGGTACGGAGATAGCAGATCGTAACCTCATCTTCCGCGGTCAAGGCTATAACATCACGCAGATCGTTGTCGATGATCTCAAAGGGGATGATCCCGAACCCCAACCGCAACCCGGTGGTGAGTACGTTGACCAAACCGTTTGGAGTGGGGACGTAGCTATCTCGTGGAATCCTGAGGAATATCCTGGCGAGCAATTGGATACCTACAATGTAAGGCAAGACATGCTTGCTAGTCTCGCCAAAGATGACAGCATAAAGATCTACTACGCTGAGGCTATCGAAGGCGCACAGTTCGCCCTTACCTACAAAGCTGGTGAATCGTGGTCATGGACGGACCTCGCTATCTCGCAGCACAATGGATTCTATGCCTACCAAGTGGAATCTGATGCTATCGCACAGGACATAGCTGACCACGGTCTCGTCATCCGCGGACAAGGTTATCACGCTACCTCAATCGTCATCGGCAAACCCAAGAGCACAACCGGCTTTGAAAGTGTTCAGTGTTCAGCTTTCAGTGGTCAGAAGATCCTCCGCAAAGGTCAAGTGCTGATCGTACGTGACGGCAAGGTTTACAATATGCTCGGACAAGAAATCAAATAAAAACTTATAAATACTATTATTATGAAAAAAATCTTTCTATTTTTAAGTGCCGCATTAGTCTCGCTGGCAATGCAGGCAACTTTGGTAACGCATGAAATTAACCTATCAGAGATTTCATCTCAAGGTAGTGCCACATGGGAAAATTCTACTATTACTGCAGGAGCATGGCAAGGTGTGCAAAAATGGTTTGGAGATGCAGAGTACGCCTTTGATGCTTCTGAATACGAAGCCTTAGTATTGGAATTGGAAGAAACCAGTTCCGTAGGAGTAAACTATGTGATTAACTATGCAGATGGTACAGCAAACAATGATGTTACTATCTCGGCAGGTGAAACCAGTGCGCAGTTAGTTCTGAAAAGTAGCAAGATTCAGAAAATTGTTATCCAACTAACAGATGATGGTTCTGCTAAAATAAGCAAATTGTACTTCAAAGGAGTAGCCGGAAAAGTATCGGAAGAGGCTGTGACTTTTGACCAGTACGACAACGAAGGTGCTTTAGGTAATTGGAATAACAGCCTTCAAACATGGAGCGGACGCTTTGGTTCTTTAGGGCTTCAGGTGGACGATAAACTGGTGATTAAATACACGCTCAGTGGAAGTGATGATCAGTTCCGTATTCTGGCATGTGCTGATGTAGATAACGTATTTGATTTTGCTTCATCAAATGGATCGTGTATAAATCCGGAAGCCGGCACTACATCCATCGCTTTCCCGTTAAATAGTGCGGATTTGGCGCGCTTAACGTCTAAAGGTCTCAAAATTGACGGTAAGAACATGACCATAACCGGTATTAGTGTATTGAAACACGCCGTGTTGTGGTCTGGGGAACAAGTTGTTGAAAATTGGTCTGGTCATAAAGAAGTAACTGCTAATGTAGCAGTAGGCAATATCATCTGTGTGCGTATTTCTGCTATCGGTTCTGATAATAGCCCACGCGTAAGTCTCTATTGTGGTTGGAATGACGAAGATGCTCTCGCAGATGGTGAATATTATTTCCAAGGCGGTGATGAAGCGCCAATGGATCTGGAATTCCCTGTAACCTATAAAATGGAGCAACAACTTCGCGGCAAGAATCTTCTGGTACGTGGAGTCAACTACACCATGACCGACATCTATGTGAAAGAAGGTACACCGGTTAACACCGTGGCTGCTTACCTCAATGTGTCGGCTGCAGGTATGGCAACCTATGTTCTGCCGTTCAATGTGCCGAGTTTGCCGGATGGTGTGGAGGCATACGAGTTGACCAATAGCGGCGATGCGACCATTTGGGCGAATCCGGTTGATGCACTGGAAGCAGACAAACCGGTACTGATCGTGGCTGCTGCAGGTGAGTATGAGTTTGTGAGCGAAGAGGATGCTTCCGATGATATCTCCGGCAAAACCGGTACGTACACCAACGGTGCTCTCATCGGTACGTATGTGGGTATCAACCCGATACCGGCTTCCGCAGGGGCAGTCAATAATTACGTTCTCCAGAACGGTACAAACGGAGTCGGATTCTATCAGGTAAAAGAAGCAGCGTGTCGTATTGCTCCGTACCGTGCTTACCTGAGTTGCGGATATGACGCAAGCAGCGTTTCATCTTCTGCTCCGAAGATGCGTATCGTCTTCCATAAAGATGCACCGACAGGCGTGGAGAATGGTGGAGTTCTTAATGGTGCGAATGGTGTACAGAAGATCCTCCGTAACGGTCAACTCTTCATCCTCCGTAACGGCGTAGAGTATAATGTCAATGGTCAGATGACCAAATAAATGAACATATGGTAAATGATAAAATGGTAAATATGAAAATGTATAGCAAACCTCAAACAGAAACCACTCCGATTAAAGTGGTTAATACCTTGTGTAGTTCACAAACCGTAGGTTTTGGTGAAGGTGAAGGTTCGGGCGAAGGTCTCGCACCGAAACGTCAAGCCGGAGATTCGCAATTATTCTAATTATGCGGCGGTTTGGAATATGTATCCTTGCCCTATGTACCTGCCTGATGGTGGGTACATCGGTGCGGGCTATCGAGATGTTACCCACCTTTGGTGACATCGACCACATTCATCTTCCTGCCCTCATTGTGCAGCATGCCGATGGGGATCAGAGTTTGCAACTCAAAGCGCAGGATACCACTTATATCGACAACGCACAATACAAAGAAACGGTTATCGCTACCAAAGATATGGTGCATCCTTTCTATGTGACTATTCATGTGCGTCAATGGAAGGACGTCGCCATCACCGAGACCTGGTACGAGATCTCGCACACGGAGAAGAAACCGGTTCGCCTGCAACGTTTCGACAGCGGTTATCTGCCCTTGGAGAACGGGGATTTGTACCTCGTTCACCTGCATGGAAACTGGGCAGGGGAAGCCGTACCGACGGTGGAACGTCTCACACGGGGCGTGAAGAGTATTCGCAATTCAGACGGGGCGCGTAATGCCCATCTGGATGCCCCCGAAGTGATGATCTCATTGGACGGTATGCCGCAAGAGAACAGCGGACGGGTGTTTGGTGCTGCGCTCTGCTGGAGCGGTAACTTCGAGATCCGTGTGGCGGCTACTGACGAGAAAGGATTCCATTTCTATGCCGGTATCGACCCCATGGCTTCGGAGTATATCTTGTCTCCCAAGCAGGTCTTCACTACACCGCACCTGGCTTATACCTATTCGAACGAAGGTATGGGTGGGGTCAGTCGTGCGTTCCATCGTTGGGCACGTACCTGCGGTATGCTGCATAACGGCAATACGACCCGGTCGATTCTGCTTAATTCATGGGAAGGTATCTATTTCGATATCACTGAAGAGCGTATCATCGCCATGATGAACGATATCGCTGCTTTCGGTGGCGAACTGTTCGTGATGGATGACGGTTGGTTCGGCGGTAAGTACCAGCGCAACTCCGACGATGCCGCTCTGGGTGACTGGATCGTGGATACCCGTAAGTTACCGAACGGTTTGGAAGCCCTTACCCAAGCTGCCAAGGATCGACATATCCAATTCGGTATTTGGATCGAACCCGAAGCGATCAACACCCGTTCGGAACTCTTTGAGAAACATCCCGAGTGGGCATTGCAGGAACGGGGTCGTGAACTCAAACTCGGTCGTGGAGGTACCCAACTCGTGCTCGATATGACCAATCCCAAGGTGCAGGATTTTGTCTTTGAATTGGTAGATGACCTGCTTACCAAGCATCCGGAGATCGCTTATATCAAATGGGACGCGAACGCCTCGATACAGAACGTCGGTTCGACCTACCTGCCTCGTGACAAGCAGTCGAACCTCTATATCGACTACCATCTGGGACTTATCAAGACGCTGGAACGTATCCGTGCCAAGTACCCGAATGTGGTCATTCAGAACTGCGCCTCGGGTGGGGGACGGGCGAACTACGGACTGATGCCCTATTTCGATGAGTTCTGGGTTAGCGATAACAACGATGCTTTGCAACGTGTCTATATCCAATGGGGAACGTCGTATTTCTTCCCTTCCAATTCCATGGCGCAACATATCGGTGGGTCTCCGTATCTGATGACCGGTCGTACGACGCCTATCAAGTTCCGTTGCGACGTAGCGATGTCCGGCAGGTTAGGAATGGAGCTACAACCGGCTCACATGACCGACACCGAACGGGCACAATGTACGACGGCCTTCAAGGACTATAAGGAATTGAGGGAATTGATCCAATTGGGTAACCTCTATCGGTTGGTATCGCCCTATGAGCCCGTGCCGGTAGTAGAACAGCAACAGGTAGCATCCCTCATGTATGTGAACGATGCAAAAGATCATGCAGTGCTCTTCGCGTATGGACTGAGTTCTTTCATGAAGCAGAGCAGCCGTCGTATCCGTCTTGCCGGACTGGATCCTGAACGTACCTATACGCTTACTGAACGCAATGTGCGTCAAGGAGAGCAGCCCTGTGCATTGGACGGTCAGTCCTTCACCGGTGCGTACCTCATGTCCGTTGGTCTCGACATCCCCCTCTCCACGGAATATAACATCGATTACCCCTCCCGCATCTTTGAGTTAAAATGAGAACTTTCCTTTGTACTTTGTTTTTGGTCCCTTTGTCCCTTTTGGTTTCTTGTTCCCGACAAGAAACAAGGGTCCTTTTCGGTCACCAGGACGATGTGGTCTATGGCTCCGACTGGCAACGGCTGGCTGATAGCGCTTATGCGGACACCCGTTCCTGCATCTATGATGTGACCGGTCAATGGCCTGACCTCATCGGTTTTGACCTCGGCGGTATTGAACTGTGCCACGCCCGTAACCTCGACTCCGTGCCTTTCTCACGTATGTTGGAGGAGTGTCGGCGGCAGTTTGAACGAGGCGGCAAAGTAACCCTCTCGTGGCACGCCCGTAATCCCTTGACCGGTGGTAACTCATGGGACACAACGCCTTGCCTTGCGCAGATCATCGACCCCGACACGGATGTCCATGACACCATGCAGGTGTGGATAGAACGCGCTGCGGCTTTCATTGCGCAGGTAGCAGCTCTGCAGACACAGCCCGAACAACTCATCGTCCGCCTTTGGCATGAGCATTCCGGCAACTGGTTCTGGTGGGGAAGGGAAGCCGGCTCGGCTCAGGACTATATCGCCCTCTGGCACTGGACACGTAACTACATGAATATATTGGGTATCAATGCACTATATGCTTATAGCCCGGACAAACTGACCCTCTATCCCGATGATGCAGAAGGCGCTTACCGCGAAACACTGGAGTGGTATCCCGGAGATGAGTATGTCGATATCATCGGAACCGACTGCTACCATTTCGGTGGTGCAGAAGGAATAAACGACTACCTCGCCCGTGCCCATCGTCAACTTGATGCCGCGGCGCGTTTGGCTGCCGAGCGTCACAAAAAACTGGCATTCACCGAAACCGGCAATGAAGCTATCCGTTGCCCCAATTGGTACACACAAGTGCTATTACCTTTATGCCGCGAGTATCCGCTCATGTATGTGCATGTATGGCGGAACGCATGGGATATCCCGCAGCACTTCTTCATTCCTGACTCACAACATACGGAAGCACAAGACTTTATCCAATTCCTTCACAAATTATGACATACAACGATAAAATAGCCGCGCTTCGAGAAGCGCATGAGGCATTCTTGAACCATAAGAACGAACCTCTGGAGTACGGGAACGGTATCTATACCAAGTACAAATATCCGATTTTGACCGCTGAGCATACGCCGCTTGAGTGGCGGTATGACTTCAATGAGCAGGACAACCCTTATCTGATGCAGCGCATCATGATGAATGCCGTGCTCAATGCCGGTGCTATCAAGTTCAACGGCAAATATACGGTGGTGGCGCGTGTCGAAGGTGCGGACCGCAAGTCTTTCTTCGCTGTAGCACAATCCGACAACGGTATCGACGGTTGGCGTTTCTGGGACGAACCTATCACCATGCCCGATGGGAATAACGCTCCGGCAACCAACGTCTATGACATGCGTCTGACCCGACACGAAGACGGTTTTATCTATGGTATCTTTTGCGTGGAGCGTCACGATGATACCAAACCTTTTGATACCTCTGCGGCTACCGCTGCGGCCGGTATCGCACGTACCAAGGATCTTGTGCATTGGGAGCGGCTGGATGACCTCAAATCGCTTTGTCAGCAACGGAATGTGGTCCTTCATCCGGAGTTTGTGGATGGTAAGTATGCCTTATACACCAGACCGCAAGACGGTTTTATTGAGACCGGTAAAGGCGGTGGTATCGGTTGGACGCTTACCGAAGATATCTGCCATGCCGAGGTGCGCAACGAGCGTATCATCTTCGGTCGTAACTACCATACGATCTACGAGGTGAAGAACGGTGAAGGACCGGCTCCGATCAAGACAGAAAAGGGTTGGTTGCATCTGGCGCATGGTGTACGTAACACGGCCGATGGTCTGCGTTATGTCCTTTATATGTACATGACCGCTTTGGATGACCCGACCCGCATCATTGCCAAACCCGGAGGATGGTTTCTTATTCCCGAAGGATACGAGTATATCGGTGATGTGATGAACGTTGCTTTTGCGAATGGTTGGATAGCCGATGAGGATGGCAAAATATTCATCTACTATGCATCGGCAGATACCCGTTTGCATGTTGCCACTACCACCATTGACCAACTTTTAGATTACTGTCTCCATACGCCCGAAGACGGTTTGAGTACCGGTGCCTCCGTGGAGACCATCAAAAGACTGGTAGCAAAGAATAAAGCGCAATGAGTCCTGCAGAATTGAAAGCATCGGCACAGCAGATGCTGGAAGAAAACATACTGGCTTATTGGTTGAAGCTGCGTGACGATAAGCGTGGAGGGTTCTATGGTCAGGTCACCGGTGATGAGATACTCGTTCCCGAAGCACCTCGTGGAGCGATTCTCAACGCCCGTATCTTGTGGACGTTCTCGTCCGCTTATCGCATTCTGCATAAGCCCGAATACCTACAAGCCGCACAGGAAGCGAAACGCTATATCGAGACGTATTTCATCGACCGTGAGAACAGGGGTGCGTATTGGTCGGTAACGGCAGATGGTGCGCCGCTGGATACGCATAAACATTTCTACGCCCAGGCCTTCATGCTTTATGCCTTCAGTGAGTATATACGTGCCACCGATGACCAGACGGCTTTGCCTATAGCGGATGCTTTCTTCCGCGTACTGGAGACCTATGGTCGGGATCGTGTCTATGGCGGTTATATAGAAGCCGCTTCACGTGACTGGCAAGCCCTTTCCGATATGCGGCTCAGTGACAAAGATGAGAACACCGTCAAGTCGCAGAATACGAACCTTCATGTGCTGGAGGCGTACACCAATTACTATCGCGTAGCACCGACACCCGAAGTAAGCGAAGCCTTACTTTCGCTCATCGACACGTTTCAACACGCTATCATGCTTCCTTCCGGTCACCTCGGACTCTTTTTTGACGAACAATGGAACGCCACGAACGATCATTATAGTGCCGGCCATGACATCGAGTGCTCATGGTTACTCAAAGAAGCGGCAGATGTGTTGGGTATCGACTGCAATAAGACCGTTCTGCTCCTTGCTCAAGCAGCGCAGGAAGGACTGTACGAAGACGGTTCTATCGGTGAGAAAACCTGGTGGGAAGAGGCAGAAAACGTTGTCGGATTTGTCAACCTATGTCAGATGACGGACAATCGTCGAAAGTCAAAAGACGAAAGTCGAAAGCAGGCGTATTGGGACATCGCGATAAGGACGTATCGCTACATCCTGAATGTGTTGCTGGATCGTGAACACGGCGAATGGTTCTGGTCTGTTCTGCCCGATGGGACGCCGAATCGCAAAGAGGATAAAGCCGGTTTTTGGAAATGTCCCTACCACAACTCCCGTATGTGTTATGAAATTTTAGAGCGATTATGAAACCATACAAGTTCCAACCCTACCTCCGCACCATGATCTGGGGCGGATACCAAATCGCCCCGTTCAAGGGCATCTTTACGGCGCAACCGAATATCGGAGAGTCTTGGGAGATCAGTTCTGTACCCGGTCACGAATCCGTAGCCGTTGAACGCGGTATTATCGGTGATGTGGACCTTGGTCTTAACCTCACCCAACTCATTGATAAGTACAAAGGTCTATTGGTCGGTGACCGCGTTTATAAGAAGTTCGGAAATAAGTTCCCGCTGCTTGTCAAGTTCATCGACTCCCGCCAAGACCTTTCCGTACAAGTGCATCCGGATGATAAGTTGGCGCAGAAACGGCACGGTTGTATGGGCAAAACGGAGATGTGGTACGTGCTCAAAGCGGATGTAGGATCGAAGATTTATTCCGGTCTCAACCGGTCTATCACGCCGGAAGAATACGAACAGTTGGCAACAGCTCCGGCTATCAACGGTCATTCTCCCATGCAGGATGTCATCGCTACGCACGAGGCGCATCAAGGGGATTTGTATTTCTTGCCGGCAGGTCGTCTCCATGCCATCGGAGCGGGTAACTTCCTTGTGGAGATCCAAGAGTCTTCGGATGTCACGTATCGCGTTTATGACTTCGGTCGCGTCGATGCGCAAGGCAAACCGCGAGAGTTACATATAGATCAAGCGAAGGAAGCGATCGACTACCAAGTCTGGCCGGAGTACCGTACTTCCTACGATTCCACCAAACCCAATTCCGAACTTATCCACTGTCCCTATTTCACAGTGAATAGAGTTGTGGTACAGGTGGCTGCAGAAGTGGATCTGCATACGGATTCTTTCGTAGTCGTTGTCTGTCTTTGGGGAGAAGCGAATATCAACGGTATCCGTGTCAAGCAAGGCGAGACGCTTCTTGTTCCCGCTTCCGAAAATGTGCTTTACATCTTCGGCAATGCTACTTTCCTGACCGCTACGATGTAGCCTTTTTTACAACTCTATCGCGGCACATTTGTACGCGAGATACGATTTCTCTTCGTCGTTGAGCAACGGAGAGATTTCTTTATACACACGCACGTGGTAAGCGTTGAGCCAGTCGATTTCGTCTTCGGTCATCAGACTCATCTCGATCAGCGAAGTGTCATAGAAGCAGAGCGTCAGGGTTTCGAAAGTGAGCCACTCATCTTCGGTGGTGGTAGCCTTGGTCTGTTTTGCCGGAATGACGGTGATCAGGTTCTCCGTACGAATACCCCATTTATCGGTGCGGTAGATACCGGGTTCATCAGAGATGATGTGGCCTACTTCGAGTGCGGTAGGGTTATTGTCGGTGCGCACGTTCTGCGGTCCTTCGTGGCAACCCAAGAAATGGCCGACGCCATGCCCCGTTCCGTGACCATAGGTGATACCTGCTTCCCACATGTATTGTTTGGCGAGGGCGTCAAGTTGGTTACCTCTTGTGCCGCGCGGGAAACGTGCCCGTTGAAGGGCGATATGTCCTTTAAGGACATAGGTGTAGTCCAGTTTAGCCTGTTGCGGAATACGTCCTCCGAGCCAAACGGTACGGGTGATATCGGTGGTACCATCGAGGTACTGACCACCCGAATCCAACAGGAGCATGCCTTCCGGTTTGACTACTGCACAATTCTCAGGCGTAGCCGCATAATGGACGATTGCTCCGTTTCCTTGATAACCGGCGATGGTACCGAAGGACTCATCGGTGAAGTTCTCACCCATCGCCCGGAACTCATGCAGTTTGTCCGCAAGGGTACACTCCGTTTGGGTTTTACCGTCCGCAAAAGCATCCTCTTCAAGCCATTTGAAGAAACGGGTGAGAGCGACGGCGTCTTGCCGCATGGCGATACGTTCGCCTTCCAGTTCAACGGCATTCTTCTTGGCTTTGTCAATGAGAATCGGGGACTTGGTATTGATCTTCAGACATCCTTCCGGAATGGCTTCATACAACGCCTCATTCACCCGTGCACCGTCGTATAAGATGGCACCGCTGAGACCCTTGATGTAGTCAAAGACTGCCTCGTAGGGTTGAATGTCTATATTGTTGAAATCCAAGTAGTTCTGCGCCGGAGCGTCCACTTTGTTTGCATCTACGAACAGGGTGCATTTATCGGCTTCCAGCACGACGTAGGAGATAACCACCGGGTTATACTCCACATCTTTTCCCCGGATGTTGAGTAACCAAGCGATTTCGTCCAAAGCGCTGACGATAAGCGCATACTTTCCACTTTCCACTTTCCACTTTCCACTAATCAAAGCACGCATTCTTGCGAGCTTTGATTCAACCGTCTCACCGGCAAAGTCAGCAGAGTAGGGATATAGTTTGTCTTGCGGGATAGCGGGACGACCTTCGGTCCAAATCGGCTTGATTAAATTGAAAGATGAAAGTTGAAAATTGAAAGACTCCAATTTCTCTTTCCATTCCTGATAGTCGTTGACGGAAAACATTTCCGGATTAACGCCCACAACAAACCTTTCTCCTTTCACTTTTAATTTTTCACCTTCTTCACAAAGCCAATCGATAATCTTGGGACAATCGACATCCGATTCCCGCATGAGTTCGATGGTGGAATCTTTGAGTTCGATTCCTGCCTGCAGGTAATAACGACTGTCGGTCCACAGCAGGGCACGGTCCAAGGTGATGACCATCGTGCCGGACTCGCCGTTGAAGCCCGAGATCCACTGCATTTCAAACCAATGCGAAGCCATATATTCACTGGCGTGAGGGTCATTGCCGGGTACTACATACGCCGCCAATCCTGCTTCACGCATCTCCTGCCGCAATGCGGCCAAACGCTCTACTACTTTCATAAAAATCGAATTTTACGCTGCAAAGGTAATACATTTTTTTGAAATCTGCAAGAAAAATTTGCATATGTGCAATTTTTTTTGTACCTTTGCGCGATTTTTTGATACAATGGACGAAAACGGGCTCATATTTAGATGTTTTGCCAGCGGTAGTAGCGGTAACTGCTATTACTTAGGTACGCGTCGTCGTGGAATACTCATCGACGCGGGCATCTCTGCGCGTCAGATACAGAAGTGTCTGCGTGAGATGGGGCTTGATTTTCCACAGATCATGGGTGTCTTGGTGACGCACGATCATGCGGATCATATTCGTGCGGTGGGTACGCTTGGTGAGCGCGTTCATCTGCCTATCTACACTACGGCGGAGATCCATGAGGGTATTGATCGCAACTACGGTGTGCGGGAGAAATTACGTACCAGTCGCCGTTATTTTGAACGGGGAGTAGAGTGGGAGTTGTTCGGCATGCGAATCAATACCTTCCATATCGAGCATGACTCGACCGACTGCCTTGGGTACTGCATCGACTATCGGGATCAGCGTTTTGTGCTGATGACCGACTGCGGTTCGGTGAATGGGCAGATGGAGGAATATATCCGTACGGCGAACCATCTGGTGATAGAGGCGAACCACGATGAACATATGCTCCTCAATGGTCCGTACCCGACGTATCTCAAAGAGCGTATTTTGAGCCCGAGAGGACATCAGTCCAACGATGTGTGCGGAGAGTTACTGGAGCGGAACTGGCATCCGGATCTGCGTAATGTGTGGCTCTGTCACCTATCGTTGGAGAACAACGACCCGGAGGTGGCGTATAACACGGTCGCTTCGTATCTGGAAGAAATAGATATCATCCCCGGACAGGAGATTTTCCTGAAGGCACTGGAGCGAACAACACCGAGTCCCGTGTACGAACTCAATGATAAAATCATTGAGGTTTGAAAGTTTGAAAGTTTGAAAGTTTAAGATATATGGAAAGACTTGTTATCATTCCTACGTATAACGAGAAAGAGAATATCGAAGCCATCATCACGGCGGTGATGGAGTTACCTTTGGGGTTCAATGTGCTGGTCATCGATGACGGTTCGCCCGACGGAACGGCTGCTATCGTGAAGAGCCTCATGGCCGGTAAATTTAAAGGACGTTTGCATCTGGTAGAGCGTTCCGGTAAACTGGGACTCGGCACCGCTTATATCACCGGTTTCAAATGGGCAATCGAGCACAAAGCCGATTATATCTTCGAGATGGATGCGGATTTCAGTCATAACCCGCAGGACCTGCTTAAATTGTACGACGCTTGTGCCAACCAAGGCGCAGACCTGGCTATCGGTAGCCGATATATCACCGGAGTGAACGTGGTTAACTGGCCGATGGGACGCGTGCTGATGAGTTATTTTGCTTCCAAATATGTACGCACGGTGTTGGGTGTGAAGATCAAAGATACCACAGCCGGCTTCGTTTGCTACAAACGCCATCTGTTGGAGACCATCGAACTCGATAAGATTCGCTTCAAAGGTTACGCTTTCCAGATAGAGATGAAGTACACGGCATATAAATGCGGAGCGAAGATCATCGAGGTACCGATTGTCTTCGTGAACCGTGTACTAGGCACGTCCAAGATGAGCGGCGGTATCTTCTCCGAAGCGTTGTTAGGCGTGATCCGTCTGAAAATTAGTAGCTGGTTCAGAAAATATCCGAAGATATAGTTGAGAGTGGAGAGTTTAGAGTTGAGAGAAGTTCAAAAGTTTTAAGTGGAAAGAAAATGAGTTTAGAACAAAATATTTTTATTTTGGCGAAATCGGCAGTGAAGGCGTTGTATAACGTGGAAGCCGAAGACAGCCAGATACAAATCCAAAAGACTCGTCCTGAGTTTGAGGGAAACATCACCATCGTGGTCTTCCCCTTCGTCAAACTGGCCCGCAAAGCTCCGGCACAAGTAGCATCAGAAATGGGTGAATGGTTAATGGTGAATGGTGAGGGGTTGATTGCCAAATACAACGCGGTACAAGGCTTCCTGAACCTCGTTATCGACGATGCTTTCTGGGTAAAACAACTCGAAGCCATCGATGCAGAGGCTAACTATGGTCAGCAGCCGAATCGTGACAAGCTCATGATGGTGGAATATAGTTCGCCGAACACCAACAAGCCTTTGCACTTGGGTCACGTACGTAATAACCTGCTCGGTTATTCGATTGCGAAGATCCAGGAGGCGAACGGATGGAAGGTGGTCAAGACCAACATCGTCAACGATCGCGGTATCCACATCTGCAAATCGATGTTGGCATGGTTGAAGTTCGGTAATGGCGAGACACCGGAGACCAGCGGAAAGAAAGGTGACCACCTCATCGGTGATTACTACGTTCGTTTTGACAAAGAGTACAAAGCGCAGATAGCGGAACTCATGGCGAAGGGACTTGATGAAGAGACCGCGAAGAAGGAAGCGCCGCTGATGCTTGAAGCACAGGAGATGCTCCGCAAATGGGAAGCGAACGATCCGGAGATCCGTGCCCTTTGGGCGAAGATGAACGAGTGGGTCTATGCCGGATTTGACGAGACCTACCAACGTATGGGTGTGTCGTTCGATAAGATCTACTACGAGTCCAATACCTACCTTGAGGGCAAGTCCGAAGTGGAGAAAGGTCTGGCTGCCGGTCAGTTCTACCGCCGTGAAGACGGTTCGGTTTGGGCAGACCTTACCAAAGACGGACTCGACGAGAAACTGTTGCTGCGTTCCGATGGTACATCGGTTTATATGACCCAGGATATCGGAACCGCCAAACTGCGTTTCCAAGATTTCCCCATTGACAAGATGGTCTATGTGGTCGGCAACGAACAGGAGTACCATTTCAAAGTGCTGTCTATCTTATTGGACCGTCTCGGATTCCCCTTCGGTAAGGAACTCGTTCATTTCTCATACGGAATGGTCGAACTGCCGAACGGAAAGATGAAGAGTCGTGAAGGAACAGTAGTCGATGCCGATGACCTGATGGATAAGATGGTGGAAGATGCCAAGGAGATATCCAAAGACAAGGTAAACACGCTGCAAGGTATTACTGAAGACGAGGCCGACGAAATCGCTCGTAAGGTAGGCTTAGGAGCGTTGAAATACTTCATCTTGAAGGTCGATCCGCGTAAAAATATGCTCTTCAACCCGGCTGAGTCTATCGATTTCAATGGTAACACCGGTCCGTTCATCCAATATACCTTTGCGCGTATCCAGTCGGTGCTCCGCAAGGCGGAGTCCTTAGAGTCCTTAAAGACTTTAGAGACCTTAAGGTCTTTAGATTCCAAAGAGTTGGCCCTCATCCAGCGCTTGTGCGAGTATCCTGCAGTGGTGCGTAATGCGGGCGATAATTTCTCACCGGCGGTGATCTGTAACTACGCGTACGACCTGGCATGCGACTTCAACTCGTTCTACCATGATCTGAGTATCTTGAACGAACCCGATGCCGCCAAACGTGCGTTACGACTTCTGTTAGCGAAGAACGTAGCGAAAGTGCTGCAGTCGGCAATGAGTCTTTTAGGAATCGAGATGCCGGAACGGATGTAACAAAAAAAAGAGCGCCAACGCGCTCCTTTTTTTTAGTTCCGGAATTGCAGTTCTCCGTCTTTGAGTTCCACAATAACGGGTTTAGACGAATCAACTTTACCGCCGATGATCTGCTTGGACAGTTCATTGAGGACGAGTCGTTGCAATGCCCGCTTGACAGGTCGTGCACCGAACTGCGGATCGTATCCTTCTTTGGCGATATAGCGTATCGCATCGTCCGTCACACGCAGGTCGATACCTTGATCCTCCAGCATCTTATGGATGCGGTTTACTTGCAAACCGACTACTGCTTTGATATCGTCTTCCGTTAACTCGGTAAAATGAATGATTTCATCGATACGGTTGATGAACTCGGGACGAACGGATGCCCTTAATTGCTCTTCCGTGAGATTGGAGGTCATGATGATCAAGGTGTTCTTGAAGTTAACGACACGACCTTTGTTATCCGTCAGACGACCGTCATCGAGCACCTGCAGCAGGACGTTGAACACATCCGGATGGGCTTTTTCTATCTCATCGAAGAGGACGACAGAGTAGGGTTTGCGTCGGATGGCTTCGGTCAATTGACCACCCTCATCGTATCCTACGTATCCCGGAGGGGCACCGATAAGTCGAGTGGCACTGAACTTCTCCTGGTACTCACTCATATCGATACGGGTCATCATATTTTCGTCGTCGAACAGATAATCTGCCAAGGCTTTTGCCAACTCGGTCTTACCGACACCCGTGGTGCCTAAGAAGATGAAACTGCCGATAGGTCGTTTGGGATCCTGGAGTCCTGCACGGCTTCGACGGATCGCGTCACTGACAGCTTCGATAGCCTGGTTCTGACCGATGACACGTTTGTGCAATTCTTCCTCCAGATGGAGTAACTTGTCCCGCTCCGATTGCATCATCTTTGCTACCGGAATACCGGTCCAACGGGCTACTACTTCTGCGATATCGTCTTCATCGACTTCCTCTTTGATCAATGTCTCGTCACTGATAGCGTGCAGGGAGTCTTGGGCAGACTTGATATTCGTCTCGGCTGCAGGAATCTGACTATACCGTATCTCCGCCACCTTACCGTAGTCGCCTTCGCGTTCCGCCACTTCGGCTTGGTGCTTGAGGGTCTCGATACGCGCTTTCTCATTCTGGATAGTGGCTACGTAGCCTTTCTCTTTATTCCAGCGATTATTTAACTCTTCACTCTTAGCTTTTAGCTCTGAAAGTTGTTGCTCAATAACTTTCAGTTTTGCATCGTCTTTGTCTCGTTTGATCGCTTCTCGTTCGATCTCCAATTGTTTGATCTGACGGTCGAGCGTATCGATCTCTTCTGGCTTACTGTCCACTTCAAGACGCAGTTTGGCTGCGGATTCATCAATGAGATCGATGGCTTTATCCGGAAGGAACCGATCGGTGATGTACCGAGCGCTCAAGGTGACAGCCGCAATGATTGCATCATCTTTGATACGCACCTTGTGGTGAGTCTCATAGCGTTCTTTCAAACCACGCAGGATAGAAATCGTGGCAGCTTCATCCGGTTCATCGACCATGACTTTTTGGAAACGCCGCTCCAGTGCCTTGTCGGTTTCGAAGTATTTCTGATATTCGTCCAGTGTAGTGGCACCGATGGCACGCAGGTCACCTCTTGCCAATGCCGGTTTTAATATGTTAGCGGCATCCATGGCACCGCTTGATTTACCGGCACCAACCAGCGTATGGATCTCGTCGATAAAGAGGATTATCTCGCCGGATGCAGCTACTACTTCGTTCACAACCCCTTTGAGTCGCTCTTCGAACTCGCCTTGGTACTTGGCACCCGCGATAAGGGCTCCCATATCGAGGGAGTAGATTTGTTTCTTCTTCAGGTTCTCCGGTACGTCACCACGCACGATACGATGGGCGAGACCTTCGGCGATCGCCGTCTTACCTACACCCGGTTCGCCAATGAGAATCGGGTTGTTCTTGGTACGCCGACTCAAGATCTGCAGGACACGACGTATCTCATCATCTCTACCGATGACGGGATCTAACTTGCCCTCCCGAGCACGCTCGCAGAGGTTAATAGCAAACTTCTGTAAGTTTTCGTTGGAATTGTTTTGATTCGTTGCATTCATAGTTATGTGTGTTTTAGTTAATCATTCTAACCAAACTCACACAAACTATGTTCCAAAGGCACTTAGACTGCCAAAATGGCAGATTCTTTTATCCACTCTAACAGTTCCGCCATCGAATGGAAGATACGGTCGGCCTTTTCGGCAGCCAGTTCTTCATCGGGAAGAGGACCCGTATTGACAGCGCAGCAGAAGAGTCCGGCGGCTTTGGCAGCCCGTACACCCAGCGGAGCATTCTCTACCACCATACATTCTTCTTTCTTGAAACCGCTTCGCTCCCATGCTTTGAGGTAAGGTTCGGGATCGGGTTTGCCGTGTTTGACATCAAAAGAAGTGATGATAGCTGTGAACGCATTATCGAACACATCGTTCAGTGCATTGAAGAGGTCGGGTTGACCGGAACCCGTAACCACCCAACATTGGATATCGTTGGCGCGTAGATACTTCAGTACTTTGTCCACATCAGGAATAATTCCCGGGAAACCACCGGTCATTTGAGTAAAGCGAGAGGACTTGTCTTTGTAGATAGCGGCCACCAGTTCAGGGCTGGCTTCGACACCGAAGATCCGTTGGTGCAGTTCCTGAATGACACCGGTACTGGTTCGTCCTTCATTACGGTAACACTCCATCTCCGTGTAGGGAAGACCATGTTTGGTCATCGCCCATGCCCAGGATGCGGCATGATACGGCATTGAGTTATAGAGAACGCCATCCTGGTCAAAAAAGACGGCTTTTATTTTTGGATTATTCATCTTGGGCCGTTCTCCGAAAATACGACTTCCTATCCGAACCATATTACTTCCGCATTCGATAGCAATCGGATAGTCATCGCTCATGCCCATGGAGAGAATCGGATTATTCAGAATATTCAGATTTTTCAGACAACGCTTTGCTTCCTGAAAACACCTTCTGATCTCCCCCTCGTCTTCCGTATTGGTAGCCATGGTCATCAGACCACAAACACGGATATTGGATAAATTGGAAATCTGAAATTTGAGATTTGAAATTTCCGAAGGGGTAAACCCTGTTTTCGTTTCCTCTTTGGCAACATGCACTTCCAGTAATACATCCTGTACGATGCCTAATTTGGCTGCCTCGTTGTTGATAGTACGCAGTAAGTGTTCGGAATCGACGGATTGAATGAGGTAGGGACGCAGTTTGAGGATGTCCCGCACTTTATTCGTTTGCAGATGACCGATAAAATGCCAATGGATATCGTTCGGCAGTTGAGTCACTTTCTGTTTCAATTCCTGCACACGGCTCTCTCCGAAATGTCGTTCTCCCGCTTCATAGGCTGCACGGATGGCTTCGACGGGTTGGTACTTACTCACGCACACGAGCGTGACGCCTGCAGGTATCTGTGCGCGCACGTTCCTTATTTGTTCTGCGATTCCTTCCATTGGATATAGGGCGTGATATAACGGTCTTTCTTTTCCGGATATACAGTATCTATGGCTACCATGATACCGGTCTCATAGACATTCGCCAACTCGTCGTTGACGGCGTTTCCGAAGAATAGCAAGTCGTTCGTCAGGTTGAGATAGGCTGAGAACATAGGCGGGATGACCGTTCCTTGTTCCCGTACGGCACGTTGGAGAATGTGATAGTTCTCCTGTTTGTCTTCTCCTGTAAAAGGATCAGCGGTTAGCGGGTTAGAGAGGAACGGTTTATAGGGTTCGAACAGTCCTTCTTCTCCTTTATGATAACGGTTGAGGTAGGCATAAATCAACTCTCTTGCCGTCGTGTTGTAGTCCGGATAGATAGTTACTTTACCAATCATCCAGCGTAACTCCGGATGGTTATACAGCACCGCTCCGATGCCGTCCCATATATTATCCAAAGCGAAGAGCGCTTTGACACCCATCTCCCGTTGTTGGTACATCGGTTGTACGAATGCTCGCCCGAACTCGATGGTATGGGGTAGATAATCCCGAATGAACCGCTCGGAGTAATGGAAGAGGTGGGCTGAGGTGATGAAGGGTTGTCCGTCCCGTATCTCAGCCTCAGAACAGCATAGGTAGCGATATCCGCCTACTATCTGTCGGTGCTCCGGATCCCACACGATGAGTTGATGGTATGGTTTCTCCATTGTGTCCATCTCGTCGATGTCCATCTCATTACCGGTAGCACCTCCTCCGTCACGATAACTAATCTCACGAAGACGTGCTATCTCCCGCATCACGTTCGGACATTCGAGTGCAGTGATGTCATAAATCAGGTTATCCGCTTTGTTCGAAGGGCGTAACAGATGGCCTTCCAATTCACGAACCAGCAGTTCGGTTTCAACAGGAGGAATAATCGGTTTCATTTATGATTGATAATTGTATATATGTGTTTTAACGATTTGTGCCCACTCTTTAGGTGTATGCGAGTTATCAAAAGCGGTGTAGGGGATAGGTGGCAACACGTGCACTTTAAAGTGCTTGCCATGCGCGCCGTACATCTCGTCCACCAAGTATAACATTTCGATGTTCAGTTTGATATGGAGCAGTTTACGGATATACGCCAAGGCGTAGAAGAACCGACTGTTACGTCCTTCAAAATAGATAGGCACCACATCACGTTGGTATTCTTTGGCACGCTGCACAAAGTTTTTCTGCCACTCCAGATCACGTATCTGCCATTTGCCGTCGATGCGTTGTAAACGACTGCAAGCACCGGCAGGAAAGGTCATTACGTCCACATTCGATTCCCACATGCGTTGCTGTTCCGCTGCCTGCTCTTTGCTTAACCGTCCCACTTTATTGACCGGTGCCCAAAGTCCGGCTAATGGTTCCATATTCATCAGCAGGTCATTAACGATGACCTTTAACTTTCGACTTTCGTCTTTCGACTTTCGACTCTCATGGATTATCTGTGCGATGATCATGCCGTCGAGTCCGCCTAAGGGGTGGTTAGAGACGAAGATAACCGGTCTGTCACCGGTAGGAATGTTTTCCGTTCCGTCGATAGAGGCGGAGCAACCCAATTCTTCGCTAACCGTCAGGCGAATGAACTCATAGTCACGTGCCTCCGGATGACGACGCAGGAAGGCGTTCATCTGTTTGACATGCGTGATGCGCTCCAGATACCGAATCAGGCAGTTCGGTACATGCGCCTTAGGCGCTTTGCTTTTCAAGATCGCCCGTATGTCAAACTGAATCGGCATTACTGAACGGCGTGTAAGATATCTACGATCGGAGTCTTGGCGATGGAGATGAGTTCGCAGTCATAGGACTTAAGGGCCTGCTTGAGGGCAAAGACCGCATCATCCAGCATGTTGGCTTGCACCAACATCGATACGTTCTTACGGGTCTCTTTCTCTCCGTCAATAGTGATCATCTCTACGCGTGCTTTATACCAGTACGCACCGTCTTTATTCGGGAAGACCTCAAAATACTGACTACGTTTGCAGTTCTGAACTTCGCATTCGCCGAAGATGAACGGTTTGATCTCGTCCATCAAGCAATTCTCTGCGTCGGCAAAACTGACGGCACCGTCAATGAGGTAGATCTCTTTCACCTTACCCGGGTTGTCTTCACCTGTCTGACGGTCATAATGTACTTTAATCTCGTGAAAAATCATATTATTTACTATTTACCATTTACTATGTACCATTTAATCAAATATCAAATTGATGATGTCTGTTGCATCCAGCGTACCTTGGGGCATGGTGCGGAGCGTACCGCTCCAGAAGAGGACGGGTGCTACAGGGTTTTCGTCCACCACATGGTCCAAGGCTTGTTTCTCATTGAGCATCAACTGCCAACCGGGTTGCAGCATGAAGACCACATCGCCGGTATGTTTCTTACACAACCCGTTGCGCAGCATCGGGTAATGAACCGCTTCGTAGTTCGGCATAGCGACTTGTACCCCTTCAAAATCCATTAGGAAATCAGCGACCTGTCGTTGCATCGTCTCCAAGTTCAGACCTTTCTGTTCGATCAGGGAGCGGTTGAGATAGATCGACTGTCCGTACGCGCCATCTACCCATCGTTCGTGCCCGTACAGCGCCATCAAATAGGTTCCGGTTAGTGCGGACGCTCGGTCGATATTAAACTGCTGAACCGGCAGATGGAGCTCATTGAGTACCTGCGGGTCGGTACCTAAGACGGGTCGGCCTACCACTAAGATCTGGTAGTTCATTTTACCTATCCGGCGGTCGAGTTGTTCCATCAGGTAACCTAAGTCTTGGTTGAGACGGATGTACATATCTTCCTGTTCCGCCGAGGTGATCCGGTCGGACGTCGCTTTCGGACTAAGGGTGTTGAGGTGCAGCATCAACATGTCCGGCGTCTTGTCGGTTCCCATTTTCTCTGCCTGTTGAATTGCCAATGCCAGTTCGATAACCAGCGTGTTGGCTTCCGGTGCATAGGGAAGTACCTCTTTCACTTCGTACGCAAAACCTTTCTTGCGTTCCTGCGCCGTAGGGGTCATATAGGTGGGGATGTCCAGCCGCGGTGTCCATTGACGAGCCGCCAGAGTAGGGGTCCGTCCGCTCTTGTTCTGCTCGAAAGCAGCGGAAGGTAATCCTTCGGTGTAGGCAGCGGTAGCTACCCATTCTTGGCTCTTACTGTCTAACCAACAGCAGGCATTGGCGGCATGACCGGCTAAGAGCACGGTTGTCTCCGCATGTAACCCGATAGCGTAGATCTTCGCCTCCGGATAAAGGATACGCATACGGTCCGTCATCGTTTGGGCAAGGAGCGCTTTTGGGGACAGATGCAGGTCCGTTCCGATACCGTGAGCCGTTTCGTCCGCCAACATCGGATAGACTTTACGTTCCCGTCGCATGAAATAACGGTCCATGGTGTAACCATGCCGATCCGGGGTCGTACCGGTGACAAGGGTCGCCGTGGTCTCGTTACCTCCATAGACAAGATGGGGGAAGGCTACACTGGTCTGAAAAGCTTCTTCGCTTAAGGTACGTAAACCGCCCGGTAACCAGTACAGACGCAGCGTGGAGAGGTTTTCCGTCGTCAAACCGTCCACTACTGCCACTACCGTCAGACGGGGTGCTGCTTGCAGGCTGAGCGCACATAAACAAGCGATTAACGTATAATATAAACAAGTCTTGCGCATAGATGTATTGCAGGAATAATCAATAGTCTCCAACCGAAGCCAACTAAAGGATGGCTTGAGAAGAATGTAAGGAATGTAACAATAACGAGCAACCCAACATAAAGAATAGCCGGCACGATCTCTACCCATTTGGAGCGTTTACCCCGACTGCGGTCGTAGAGACTCACCCAAGCGACAAACAGGAAATAGAGTGCAAGCCCGAAGTACCAGGTCTTATACCAAGGAACGGGTTGTATCTCAAAAGAGGCTATCTGTTCGCTGCTTACCAGCGTTCCGTTTGCCGTGCGGGCTTGACTGAAGTAGAACATCAACTCTTCCGGTAAGAACAACCGTTTTTCGCCATGCATCGGTTTATCGGCTTTGGGACCGAAGACCAAGTTGATGCCGAAGTCTGCCCATGATCCTTTTGGCGTATAGCGCTGGATGAAACGACGGTATGACATCCCTTCTGCCCCTTGGTAGTCCGACCGGATCCCATTCTCGTTGTCGATACTGAAGATACGTTTGATCATGTTGTACGGACGAGTAGCGCAGTTGTCAAACACGAAGTTATACAGGTACTGCCGGTTCTCCGGTTGGTAATTTGTAACGAGGGCTTCGTATAATTCATTTCGTTGCTCCGGGGTGAGGTTAAGGACCTGTTCATAAACAGGGCGGTTTGTCTGCTCATATTCGTGCATAAACCACCAATAGGGCGTCACACCTAACTCGTACCATGTTTCTCCTTTGATGAATTTCCAGTAGAAATGGTCTGTGTTAAAATTGAAGATGCCGTAGTTGAACACCAGGTCCATCTCCAGTTCGGGATCGCATACCCGTATGCCTGTATGACCAAAATGTTCGTATAAAGCTTCCCCCGGAGCGCAGGTGAGCAGTGACACACGTGCCTGGTCGCTCAGCGTTCGAGCGAAAGAGACTGCACTAACCAGCAGGCAGATGAGTAATCCAAATATATGTTTTTTATATCCCATAACAAATGAAATAATAAGGAATAAATGTAGAAATAAGTCCCAGTAACCAACCGGCGCATACCTGTGCGCCTGTATGGGCGTTGACGTATAAGCGCGCGTACATCACGACCAAGGCGACACCGATCCATGTGCAGATAGTTACCCAAGTAGGGATGCCGCCTATCCCTAAGCAATAACTCATCAAGCCGCCAAACAAACCGCCTATGCCGGTCATATGGGCACTGATCTTCCACCACCTGTTGATGATAGCCACCAAACCGATGGCGATGGTGGCGCCTACGGTAACCATTCCGATGTAAGGGGGCACCTTCAGTACCGATACCATCAGATACGACCAGAAAGCAAACCCCAAGGCGGTATATACATACGGCATCGTACGTTCACGGGGGTTATCGATTTGCAGGTTCGTCACTTTTCCCCTTGCCATGCGAATACAGATGGCACCTAAGGGAACGAGACAGGTCAAGGACAGCGTTGTGAACAAAGTGACGATGACCCAGATGGCAGGTAAAGGACGAACATGTACGGAATACGCACGGCAGAAGAGAATCATGCCGTAGGTAGGAATAAACAGCGGATAGAAGATTATGCTGATATTCTTCGCTACTATGTCCAAGGTCTTGCTCATAGGGTCTTGCGCATGCGGGCAACGGGGATACCTAACTGATCCCTGTATTTGGCTACTGTTCGCCGGGCAATAGGGTAACCGTTCTCGCCTAAGACGGTGACTAACTGCTCGTCTGTAAGCGGGTTCTGTTTGTCTTCGGCAGTTATCTGTTCCTGTAGAATCTTCTTGATCTCCCGTGTCGATACCTCATCGCCTTCTGCATTCGTCATACTCTCCGAGAAGAAATACTTCAAAGGATAGATACCGAAACGTGTCTGTACATACTTACTGTTGCTTACCCGTGAGATGGTGGACACGTCGTATCCGGTGCGGTCGGCGATGTCTTGCAGCACCATCGGTTTGAGACTGGTCTCTTCACCGTCCAGGAAGAAGTCATACTGGTATTTCAAAATCGCCGTCATCGTCTTCATCAGCGTCTCGTTGCGTTGCTTGATGGCATCGATGAAGAAACGGGCGGCGTCTAATTTCTGGCGGATGAACTGAGTAGCTTGACGGGTCTCTGCATTCTTCGGCATCTTGGAGTAGTCCTCCAGCATCTCGCTGTATTCCCGGCTGACGTGCAGTTCGGGTATGTCGCCCGTGTTCAGCACCACGAATAACTCGTCATCCCGCTCTTCGATGCTGAAGTCAGGGATGATGGTCTCCCGCTGGGACTCATAGACCGAACCGGTGAACGCATTGGCGGGTTTCTGATTCAGATGTACGATCTCCTGCACGGCGGCCTGAAAATCCTCTTCGGAACACCCGATACGTTGGATGATCTTATCAAAATGATGCTTGGAGAAAGCTTCAAAATGCTCTTGGAGAATCGTATGCGCCAAAGCGATGGACGGTGTCTGCGGTTCTTTGCGCTCCAACTGAGTCAACAAACACTCCTGCAGGTTAGCCGACGCGATACCGGGCGGGTCGAACTCCTTGATCTGCCGTACGATATCCGTCATCTCTTCGTCGGTGACGGAGATCTGCTCTTGGAACATCAGATCATCCACCAACTGCTCGATGCTGCGACGTAAGTAACCGTCATCGTCGATATTGCCCAAAACCCATTTGGCGATATGCCGTTGGGGCTTTGTCATATGGGTCAGATAGACTTGTGATTTGAGTTCTTCTATGAGACTGCTTCCTCCTATGATCGGTACTTCCCGACGGTCTTCGTCCACCGGGTTATACGCTTGTTGCAGCATGTAACTCGGCGTCTCATCATCCGATACGTACTGCTCGTAGTTGAAGTCTTCGTTCTGCAGCGGATCCCGTTGCCGGTCGTCGTTGTAACCGTCTTCCGGCATGTAGGCGTCATCGAACTCCTCTAATCCGTTCATCCCTTCATCCGTCAACCCTTCTTCCCGACCTTCTTCCAACGCAGGGTTCTCTTGCAGTTCTTCATTGATACGCTGCCCCAACTCGATAGAGGGGATCTCGAGCATACGAATGACCTGTATCTGCGTTGGCGATAACTTGGTGGTCTGTGTCAGGTTTTGTTGAAGTCCGACTTTTTGCATAATGATTATACCAGTTCTAATACGCTGGATGTGATAAATTGGAGTTGTTCATCATCCAACTCCGTGTGCATCGGTAAGGACAGCACGCAGGCGGCAAGACGTTCCGCTACCGGGAAATCGCCGTCTTTGTACCTCGGATCGAGGTAGGCTTTCTGTTGGTGCAGCGGAACGGGATAGTAGATCATAGCGGGTATGCCGCGTGCCGCCAGCCCTTCGCGTAAAGCATCTCGGTCCGCACCCACTACACGCAGGGTGTATTGATGGAAGACATGCGTCGAGTGGGCTTGCCGACCCGGTACCAGCAGTTTGTCGTTATCTTTGAACGCTTGGTCGTAGTAGGAAGCAGCACGTTGACGGGCAGCTATGTACTCGTTCAGATGCGGTAACTTGGCATCCAGCACGGCGGCTTGGATACTGTCGAGGCGACTGTTCACACCGATCATGGCGTGATGGTAACGAACGACCATGCCGTGGTTGGCGATGGCTCGCATCTTAGCCGCCAATTCATCATCGTTGGTGAAGATGGCACCGCCGTCTCCGTAGCAACCTAAGTTCTTGGAGGGGAAGAAAGAGGTACAACCGATATGTCCGATGGTGCCTGCCTGTTTGGTGGTGCCGTCCGCAAAGGTGTATTGTGCACCGATTGCTTGACAAGCATCTTCCACGACATACAGATGATGCTCCTTCGCCAATGCCATGATAGCTTCCATATTGGCGCATTGCCCGAACAGATGGACGGGTACGATGGCTTTGGTGCGAGGGGTGATGGCACGGCGTACGGACTCGATATCCATGTTCATCGTCTCCCATTCGACATCTACCACCACCGGTGTCAGACCTAACAAAGCCACCACTTCGGCGGTGGCGATGAAGGTGAAAGTGGGGGTGATGACCTCGTCTCCGGGTTGGAGACCCAGCCCCATTAAGGCTATTTGTAGCGCATCGGTGCCGTTACCCACGTTGATCACATGCTTGGCTCCGGTATAGGCCTCTAAGTGTGCCTGAAAATCCGTAACTTTCTGCCCCTTCACAAACGATGCGGAGTCGATCACTTGTTGAATGCCCGCATCGATGTCCTGCTTGATCCGCTGATACTGCGCCTGCAGGTCAACCATTTGAATTTTTCTCATTGCTCCAATAAATATTCCACCGTTCCCGGATACACCCACGCAGAGGTGATATAGGGGTTGGTGAACGATAGGTCCACATCCAGTTTGTCGGTTCGTTCCGGCGAATAGGTACACTGTGCTTTGATGTCGGTCGCTTTCACTTGTGCGAAATGCGTCATGCCCATGCGGACACTGACCTCCACTTCTTGCGGAAAGAGATGAATACGGTACCCCTCGGGTACGTTGCTCACCTCGATAGGCAGCACAAATTTCTTTTCCGTAAACTGCTCCGGCACGATAAAGACAGAGACGCTGTCCTGCTCGAACCGGATCCCTTTGACAGGCGCCAAGGCGATACGCATCATGACGGTATCGCAGATGTCCGTCAGTTCCGTATGCTCGGTATAGACGGTTTCGATGGCACGTAAACTATTCTCCGAACCGTAGATACGTATCTGCGTCTTGTCCAGACGGGGTTCGCGTACCAACTGATACCCGTTCGCCAGATGTACATCGCCGTCAAAAACAAGCGAAACGGACTTCTCCTGCTCCGTGAAATAGGAACAGCTGATCTCTTCCGGCGTGGCTTCAATCAGTTTGCTGGTACCTTGCAGAATACCGCTGATACTGCGTCTGAGGGCATCGGAAGGAATATGAATGGTACCTTTGTCGCCGTGGATATAGGACCGAAGGTCAATAGTGAGCGAGAGGGGATCCCGGTGGTAACTGTTCAAGCGTGCCCCGGCATCGCGTACCTCTATCATCACCTTGTCCGGCAGTCCTTCTTCTCCCAAGCCTATAGTACCGGTTTTACCCGTGTATTGGATATATACCGGCACCCGTGTGTTACGCACCGACTGCATCGCATGGCCGTACCACATGAGCGAGGCGAGGAAGAGGAATAGCAGGAACATGAAGATGTTCGCTCCGCCTATATGACCGAATAACTTGCGCATTGATTATTTCTTGTCAGCAGCTACTTCTGCATCCGAAGCGTCAGCGTAAACGCTCTCTTTACTTACTTTGATGGTTACATCCTTGGCTACCGTGATGATGAAGGCACGCTCTTGTACCTCTTTGATCTCACCGAAGATACCGCCTGCGGTAACGACTTTGTCTCCTTTCTTCATTGATTCGCGTTGTTTCTGCAGCTCTTTCTGCTTCTTGCTTTGCGGACGAATCATGAAGAAATAGAAGACTACGAAGATCAGGATCATCATGATCCAGAACCCCCAACCGCTTCCTTGCTGGCCTGTCTTCTCTGCACCTTCGGTTACTACTTGAGCTACTTCAGCTCCACCTTCTGCTTGTAATAAAATAAGATCTAACATAATGTATAATTTTTAAATGTTTATTTCATTGCTTTAAAGAATGATCCGTCGTTGCGCATGTCGCGCAGGATCTCTGTCAAGATACCGTTGATGAACATGTAACTCTTGTCGCCCGAATACTCTTTGGCCAACTCGATATATTCGTTCATGGAAACGGTGATGGCGATTTCGTCGAAATGGAGGATCTCCGCCAAGGCGACCTCTACGATGACACGGTCCATGTAAGCGATACGGTCGGCGTCCCAGCCCTTGAGGTGCGTGTTGATCAACTGTTCGAATTGCTCGTGTCCCTCCAAGGCTTTGTCCAACAGGTTCATGGCGAATTGCTCTTCCTCCAGATTGTCGAACATCTCCAACAGCGGTGTCTCCGGCGTACTGTCTTCACGGAAGCGCTTGATGGTCTTGATCACATAACTGATGACGATATCGGCATCAACGGTCCAGTTCGACTTGTCCAATACTACTTCCATCTCGTCTAGGGCATCCTCCAACGCGGGGTTGGATGCCAACAGATGTTGGTAAATCTGCCGCCAGATGCGTTTGTCATCCTCGTAACTGCAAGAGGGGGCATCCATATAAGCGCGGTAGAAATCGCTCTCTATCAACTGGCGATACACCTCGCTGACCGCCGACATGCCGCAGTCCCACTCAAGGTGTTGCTCGGCGATACGGGCACGCAATGCGCGGTTATCGAAGATTTGTTGCGCCCACCGGTTCTGCACAAACCGTTTGTTCGGGGTCCAGTCCGCATGGGTGGCACGCGCACGCGCCGCTTGGTCCTCCAACTGTTGTTGCGCATACGCCGTCAGCACATTGGCAAAATCCAATAACACGAAATACAAGTCATACGTGTCCGCAAAACTCTTCCTCAACTCCCGACGCGCCGTTCCGGCCATCTTGTCTCCATCTTTGTAGAACGCAAAGAGGGTCTGTAACACCCGCGTTCTGACCATTGTCCTGTTGATCATTATTCCTATTAAATAAATGTTCGCATGTGTACGCGCAAACGCGCGCAATCAAAAAATCGCGCAAAGATAGTAAAAAAAATGCATTTATGCAAAAAAATATGAAAAAAACATCGTATTTATTTGTGTGTTTCGAAAATTTTTACTAATTTTGCACCGAATTTCTAAAAAAAATAGGAAAAATGGAGAAGAATCAAGAAGAAAGACGTGAGCAAGAAATCGTTTACAGTCGCTCGGTTAAGGCAGGAAAGCGCATCTATTATTTGGATGTCCGCAAGGCTCGCAATGAGGATTTGTACCTCTGTATCACAGAGAGCAAACGCCGTCAGGGCGAAGAGGGTGAAGCTCCGTCATTTGAGAAGCACAAAGTATTCCTCTACAAGGAGGATTTTGCTCACTTTACCGAAGGTTTGGAAGATGTCATCGCGTATGTAAAGAGTCAGTTAGGTGACATCGAAGCACGTCCGGAATGGGTTCCGGAGGAGAAGGAAGAAGAATCTGCCGCAGAAGAAGGTGGTGAACCTAAGAAAAAAAGGCTGTTAGGATTTCTTCGGAAATAAGCGCTTTGGATTGGAGGGGTAGGGTGGTCTGTGTACCATCGGCTTGCAGGATAGTAACGATGTTGGTATCCGTGCCGAAACCTGCGCCCTTATCGCGAAGCGAATTCAAGATGATAGCATCTAAGTTTTTGCGCTTCAGTTTACGGAGCGCATTTTCTTTTTCATGCTCTGTTTCTAAGGCAAAACCAATGAGTTTCTGGTTATTGCGTTTACTTTCGCCTAATGTCTTGGCAATGTCCTTTGTCTCTTTGAGAGAAAGATAGATAGCAGTTGGCTGAATATGGAAATCTTCCTTTTTGATTTTGTTCTCCGCCTCTTGTTCAGGGGTGAAGTCAGCCACCGCAGCGCATAAGATCGCGCCGTCCATCTTGGGCCACTCGGCGATGCAGGTTTCATACATCGCTTGGGCGGAGAGGGCATCGATACGCCGGATGGTACCGAAGGGGTTATATAGCGGTGCGGAGACGGCGCCGCATACAAGGGTCACTTGTGCCCCTCTTCGAGCGCAGGCGTGCGCCAAGGCGATGCCCATCTTACCGGTGGAGTAGTTGGAGATGAAGCGCACAGGGTCGATTTTCTCCTGCGTACCGCCTGCCGTAATCAGGATCTGTTTGCCTGCCATCGTCTTAGGTGTCAAGGCATATTCGAGCGCTTCCTGCAGGGTCTCAATCTCGGGCATGCGTCCTTTGCCGCAGGTACCGCAGGCAAGCGGACCTTCTTCGGGGGCCAACACGCTGATGTTCTGCCAAGTGCGGATCGTTGCCAAGGCATTCTGCACGGCGGGGTTCTCCCACATCTTATCGTTCATGGCAGGCGCTACGACGATAGGTTTGCGGGCGATGCAGGAACAGATAGTGGTGGTAAGGGCATCATCGGCGATGCCGGTTGCCATCTTACAAAGCACATTCGCCGTGGTGGGTGCCACAATCATTGCGTCTGCCCATTCGGGTAGGGAAATGTGCTCGGTGGCATGGGCGTTGATGGACGCAAACACATCGGAATAAACGCTGCTACCCGAAAGGGTTTGCAGCGTCAATTCGGTTACAAACTGCAGGGCATTTCGCGTCGTGGCTACCTTCACTTCTGCGCCCGCCTTGACGAGCGAACGAATCAGTTCCGGTATCTTGTACGCCGCTATCCCTCCGCTTATTCCGACAACGATGTGTTTACCTTGGAGCGACATTATTTGAGCGCTTCGTCGCGGTTACCGGTACGATAAACGAGGTCACCGTCGATGAACTCTTGAGTAGCCATCAGCGTCGGTTTGGGCAGACGCTCGTACTGACGGCTGATCTCAATCTGTTCGCGGTTCTCGAAGGTCTCTTCGAGGTTATCCTGCGGGATGGAGAAGTCTTGCAGTTTGGCATCCAGCTCACGTTTCATACCTACGCTGATCTGGTTGGCACGTTTTGCGATGATAGCTACGGTCTCATAGACGTTACCTACCGGTTCGGTTAATTGATTGATGTCGCGCGTCACCGTGTTCTTCGGTGCTTTCGAATTTTTGTAATCCATAATAAATATTATTCTTTCGTTATTTTCTTAATTTGTACGAACATACGTTCGGCTTCTTTGCGATGTTTGGATTCGGGGTACTCGGTAACAAAGTTATAATACTCGTCCTGGGTTTCTCGTGCCCGCTCCAGTTTCAACTCTTCAATTGAGTTCTGCATCTGTTGGTATTTGGCAAGGAAGATATACCAACTGAAATCTTCCTGGTACTTGTTACTCGGGTATTTCTTAAGGGCATTTTTCGCCACGATTTCACAACTCAAATAGTTGTTGCCCAAGTAACTGCCCAAGTTATAGTACAGTTCGGCACTCTTCAAGTCTTTTAGCGCCAATTTGTCGTACAGTTCATTCATCTCGTTGTACGCTTGTGCGGCGTAGGGGCTCTCCGGGTACAATTCCACGAAGACGGTAAATGCATCGATAGCTTTCTTCGTGATCTCCTGGTCCAGCCGGGCATCGGGAGAGTCCAGATACTGACAGTGCCCTACCTGGAAATAGGCTTCCGGTGCATATTTACCCTTTGGGTAATTACGGGTGTAGGCTTGGTAATAACTGGTGGCGGACTCATATTGTTTCTGCCCCATGTAGCAGCGTGCCAGATAAGCAAGCACGTCTTCGGAACGCTCTGTTCCTTTGTAATACGTCGTCACGTCATCCAGCAAGGTCTGCGCTTTGACATATTGCTTTTGATTAAAATACTGCAAAGCCGCCTGATATTTCTCCTCAGGGTCCCGTGATTTCAATAGTTTCTGATAGTCCCCACAACTTGTAAAGAAGACCATCATCGTCAGCAATATGAAATAGATTTTTTTGCGCATTTTGCCAAATTAGCCTGCAAAGGTACTGCTTTTTTGCGATATATGCAAGTATTTTTTTTATTTTTTAATAAAATCCGCCCAATTTGGGGATGTAAGGACGGTCAAACTGTCATTTTCTGCCACGATCAGATAGCATGCTGCATCGCCTGCCCGTTCGATCATATCGAGTGCATCCTCGGTACCAAGAACCATACAGGCGGTAGCCATGGCGTCGGCACGCATGCAGGTGGACGAGGCGATGGTGGCACTGAGCACGGAGTGTTGCACGGGGTAACCGGTTCGAGGGTCGATGGTGTGACTGCGGCGAACGTCTCCGTCGTAATAAAAATTACGGTAGTTACCGCTGGTAGCCATGCATATGTCCGTCACTTCGAGGATCTCCTGCATTGTGTCCGAAGCCCCTTCGTTATTCAGGTTCGGACGAACCAGACCGATATGCCAGGCGTCCCCTTGACTGTTCACACCCTGCGCCACGACCTCACCGCCTATCTCTACGAGATAATTCGTACAACCGTTTGCCTGCAGTACGGAGGCTATCTTATCGCAAGCCTGTCCTTTGGCTACCGCTCCGCCGTCTAACTGCACACGGGGGTCGGACTTGATGATCCGATGGTCTTCCAGCCGCACTTTCTCAAAACCTACGAACGCTCGAAGGGAATCTATATCGGTCTGTACTCTGTCAGCGCAGCGGTCTGTATTCTGTGTTCTTCCGAACCCCCAGTAGTTGACGAGCGGAGCCACGGTGATGTCGAAGGCACCGTTGGAGAGGGCATATATCCGTTCCGCTTCGCTGTACATCGTTTCGAAATCGGTATCAGTGACGGTGTCCCGGTTAGCATTGATAGCAGAGAGGGTAGAGTGCGGGTTGAACATGCTCAGGCTGTTGTCGAACGCTTTCAGTGCCTCTTGGATGTCTTTCTCCAAGTCCTTGCTCGCTTCATATCGGATGTTATAGACGGTACCGAAGATGAAACCGTGATTATGGTAATACGTCATCTCCGGCTTCGGGTTCCACACCCAAAGCAACAAAGCCGCAACACCTACTCCTATCAGTGCGCTGATGGTCTTTTTGTTATTTGCCCGAATCATCAGAACCAGATGCCGATACCGAGGGCTGCATTCAGTTTTTGTAGATACAGTTTGTCTTCTCCGGCTTTGCCGATGAAGGCATTCTGTGCGTTGACTCCGTCGGGGTTAAGCGAACCCTGTGCGTACAGATCAACGGTGCAAACCTCCGTTTCCCACTCTTTATTGAGTTTGAGACTGATGTTGGTTACCGCAAATTTCTCATTGCCGTACAGGTCACTTGCCCAGGGCGACATGCCGAGTTGGGCACCGAGTGTGATACCTTGGTCCTCGAAGGTGTATTCGTAACCCAGTTCGAGGTAACTGCTCCATGCCCGTTTTTCGGAACCGTCCTCCTGCTCATTCATATCCGCACCGGCAACCATGGTGTACCAGTTGATATAGGCATTCTGGTTGTACAGGTAGTCGAAGTTATATCCGACCCACACTTCGGAAGTAGCGGAACTGAAGTCGTCGCAGTAGTAATACTCGTTAAAACCGATGCTGGCACCGTAGGCCTTGCACGAGAGCATAAAGTCCACTTCGGGCATGAACATGGTGTAACCCGTTCCATCGCCTTTGTCCGCTTTCCATTGCCAGTCGGACGCACCGACGCTTGCCCACAGACCGCCCCGGAACTCGATAGCACCGTCCAGCGCGTCGAAACCGACCAAGGCTTCGGGTTGGAAGGACAGACCGCCGTTGTACTGACCACGCCAGAGATAAGCGCTTACGAAGTCAGCACCTGCTTCGTATTGAAACTCTACTGCCTTTGCGCTTTCTTCTTCCTGCGCAAAACTCATCACCGCTACCATCATAGCGGCTACTAAAACTAATACCTTTTTCATTTTATCTTAAATAAACTCCTAATGTTGCATTCAAATGGATTACGTTGAGTTTGGCCATCGGGTTGACGCATAACTGCGCCTGTGCCATCATCCCGCATCGTTCTGCAATGTTCCAGTTTTTGCAAATACTGAACTCGATGTTCTGCAGCGCGGCCCCGTTGGGGTTATAGCAGCCCTTCCAAGGGGTTATACCAATCGTTCCGTAGAGACTCCATCCGTCCTGCAGGGGTTGGCTATAACGGATTTCCGCATAACTCGAATAGGCACGAACAAGTTCGCCTGCGGCATTGAGATACGCGTCCGAGGCGGCTACTCGAGTGGCCCATGCCAGCGTCAGACGTGTCTTGGGGATGGTATAGCGGACGTTCATCTCCAAGCGGTTTCCTTTGTCGATATAGTTACCTCCGTCAAAGAAACCGCAGTTGAAGTTGTGGATATAGAGCAGGAATACATCCAGTCCCCAACGGTTAAAACCGAGTGTAAAATCGACCTCCGGTTGGAAGGCGTGGAACGCGATGTCCGAGGCTCCGATATTCCACCACATGTCCGCATACACACCGTAGTACCCTACATTCGCACTGGCTTGAATATTCGGTCCTCCGGCATACAAGCCGCGCCATAAATAGGCAGCCTGCACCCTTGCCTGTGCGTTATACGTGAGCTCTCCTGCGCGCGCGATGTTAACAAAAGGTAGCGCTCCGATGCAAAGCACCAGAGCGATTACTTTTTTACCGATAACCGATAACCGAAAACCGTTCACCGTTTATCAAAGTGCATTTTGCACTTCCCACGCACGACGGAGAGCAACCTCCAGGATACGTGTGTTGCTGAAATCTACGATACCGCCATCGAAGCCCGGCTCCAAGTGATAATCCGCTGTACCTTCTCCGTTGAAGTAAGCACGAACCTCATCTCCGGTGAGACCTAACTCAGCTGCGATGGCGTCCATGCTGCCATGGGGAAGACTGTCTTTTACGGCACGAAGGCGATTAAATGTTGTACGCATAGTTTCTTATGTTTTAATATATTTGTAATGTTATTTTTCAAAATCCGCTGCAAAGGTACAAAAAAAAATGCACATGAGCAAATTTATTTTATTTTTTTTTGAGTTTTTCTCGATTTATTTGCGTATATTTGCATGTTTTTGCAATTTGCACGAAATTCTGAACAGGTAATAATTAGGTAAAAAGTAGGGAATAATATGCTAATAAGAACGTGTGAGAATTTTTCGTCAGAAATTCACCATCTTACGTAGTTGATACGTAGTTGATACGTGATTGATACGTGATTGATACGTAATCGACCCGTCGAAGTTGCGGAAAATATTCGTAATTTGCATCTTTTGCATTAAAAAATTTGCATATATGCAAAAAAAGTGCTACCTTTGCGCCGCAAAATCAGTATAACACATGAAAAAAGTCTTTTTTATTTGGATGATAGCCGTTTGGGCGGTAGGGATGCAGGCGAAAGAGTGGGTGTTCTCCGTGAACGGCGTACCATTCACGATGGTAGAGGTGCCGGGTGGCGTATTCAGGATGGGATGCAGCGGTCCGGAAGGGGAGTGTGACCCGAGTGCGATGCCGGCACACGAGGTGCAGTTGAGCGATTTCTGTATCGGTCAAACGGAGGTGACACAGGGTCTGTGGCAGGCGGTGATGGGTACACCCCTCGCCAAGCAACGCGATACGAACAACAAGAAAGGCAAGTTGTACGGCGAAGGTGCGAACTACCCGATGTATTATATCAGTTGGAACGACTGTCAGTCCTTCATCGATAAGTTGAACGAAGTGCTGGCACCGCAGTTGGGTAACCTGCGTTTCTGTCTGCCGACGGAGGCCCAATGGGAGTATGCTGCGCAAGGCGGAGAGACGTCCTCCAAACCCCGTTTCAGCGGAAATAACATCATCAGTTCGGTGGCGTGGTACAAGTCGAACAGTGGCGGGAAGACGCATCCGGTAGCCGGTAAGGCAGCTAATGCGCTCGGTATCTACGATATGACGGGTAACGTCCGGGAATGGTGTCACGATTACGGAGGAGATTATTCAACGGAACCGCAGACAGATCCGGTAGGAGCACCCGCTGGTCTCTTGCGTATCGTGCGCGGCGGAGCGTATAACAACAGTGAGCTTTTCTGTCCCATCGTTAACCGTGGTTACGACCGTCCGAAGAAGGGTTCGGACAATACCGGTATGCGTCTTGCCTTAAGTGACGTACCCAAAGACATGCCGGCAGTGGAACGTACCGAACTGAAACCGGTGACACCGATAGTGGAGGCGACGAAATCGGCTGTGGATCTCAATATCCCGGAGACGAAGGTGGAGAATACGAATACCTTCGTGCTCATCTTCGCCAACGAAGACTATCAGAACGTGGCGCCGGTAGCGTACGCCAAGAATGACGGAGCTGTCTTCAAGCAGTATTGTGTACGAACCTTAGGCATTCCGGAGAACCATATTCAGCATATCGAGAACGCGACCTATAATAACATGCGCATGCAAATGGAGTGGCTCAAAGACGTATGCAGCGTGGTGGAGGATGCCCGGTTGATCATCTATTATTCGGGTCACGGTTTTCCGGATGAGTCCACCAGATCCGCTTACCTTTTGCCTATAGACGGCGATGGACGGTATGTGTCTTCCGCTTATAGTCTGGAGGAGTTCTACCGTAGTTTAGGTGCACTCAACGCGCAGTCGGTAACGGTCTTCCTGGATGCTTGCTTCTCCGGATCCGTACGTAACGGCGACATGCTATACCAGGCACATGGTGTGGCGTTGAAACCCAAACCGGGTGTCCCGCAAGGAAAGACGGTTGTTTTCTCTGCAGCGCAAGCCGATGAGACAGCCGGATTTATGGCGAGTGAGCAGCACGGTATGTTCACCTATTTCCTGTTGAAGAAACTACAGGAGACCCAAGGTGAGGTAACTTTGCAGGAATTGGCGGACTATATCGTCAAAAATGTGCAACGCGAATCGCTGATAATGTCGAGAAAAAAACAAACACCTTGCGTCATCCCGTCCGGTACGATGGGAGAGACGTGGAAAACGATAACCTTGCGATAAGATGCAGACGATCTGTGCAATATCGACCCCTTACGGCGTAGGCGGCATCGCCGTTATCCGTGTGAGCGGAGACGATGCCATCGCTATCGTGGACCGGCTGTTTGTCGGGCGTGTGCCTTTGCGTGAAGCCAAAGCGAACACGGTTCATTTTGGAAGAATACAGACCGATTTATATGGATCTCAGGTAGAAGTATTGGACGAGGTGCTTTGTTCGGTGTTTCGGGCACCGCATTCGTTCACTGGTGAGGACACAGTGGAGATAGCGTGTCACGGCAGTATTTATATCCAGCAGGAGTTGGTACGTTGGTTGATAGATGCCGGTTGTCGGGCAGCCGAACCCGGAGATTTCACCCGCAGAGCGTTCCTGAACGGGAAGATGGATCTGACGCAAGCGGAATCGGTGGCGGACCTTATAGCGGCGCAGAGTAAGGCGGAGAAAGACTTGGCGCTGAGTCAACTGCGCGGGTCGGTGTCGAATGAGCTGGCAAGTTTGCGGGAACGGTTACTGCATTTCACATCGCTCGTCGAACTGGAACTGGACTTCGCCGACCATGAAGAGTTGGAATTTGCGGACCGAGTGGAATTGACTGCTTTGGCAGACGAGATAGAGAAGAAGTTAGCGGCTTTGATCGCTTCATTTCGAACCGGAAATGCCATCCGAAACGGTATCCCTGTAGCGATAGTAGGCGCACCGAACGTAGGCAAATCGACCTTGCTGAACGCGTTGTTAGGCGAGCAACGCGCCATCGTGAGTGACATACAAGGGACGACGCGCGACACGATAGAGGACACGCTGATCATTGACGGCATCCTCTTCCGACTCATCGACACGGCTGGTCTGCGCGAGACCAACGACACGATAGAGAATATGGGTATTGAGCGAAGCCGCAAAGCCATCGAACGGGCACAGATCGTTGTGCATGTAAAGGAGCCTAACCCCGACCCTTCCCCGAAAGGAAGGGAGTTGATAGAGATTAAAGAAACAGTAATCGAGGTTGTTAATAAGTGCGATCTTATAAAGGGTGTCTCCCCTCAGGGAGAAACCAACGGAAGTAGGCCGCTTCTTATCTCAGCCAAGAACAACGATATTGAGCCGTTGAAGCAGGAGTTGGTTCGTATCGCCAAAGCCTCGATGAGCACGAGTGTAGTCATGCTGAGTAACGCGCGCCATTACGAAGCCGTTGTTAGGGCACATAGCGCCATCGAACGGGTGCAGGAGGGTTTGGTTGCCGGACTGAGCGGGGAACTGCTCTCGCTTGATCTGCAAGACTGTCTGAACGCCTTAGGCGAAGTAACCGGACAGATCACCAACCAAGAAGTATTAGCAAATATATTCAGTAAATTCTGTATAGGAAAATGATTTTATCAATGACCGGCTACGGGAAAGCCGAAACAAATGTAAGAGGAAAGAAACTGATGTGCGAGATTCGTTCGCTGAACTCCAAATCGATGGACCTGTCGGTTCGTCTGGCTCCGCAAGTGCGGGCACGTGAACTCGATATCCGTACCATCGTGTCCCAACGCTTGGAACGGGGGAAAGTGGATCTATTATTGATGAATGATGGAATGAGCGAGACTTCGTCTCTCAATGATGTATCCCCCATTAACTGGGGTGCGGTGAGGACGTATGCGGAGCAGTACAAGGCGCAGATGGGCGTATCGGAGGTTCCTTCGGAAGTGATGGCAGCCATCATGCGTTTCCCCGATGTGATCAAACAACAGGAAGATAACTCCGATTTGACGGAGGAAGAGTGGGGTGCGGTGCAAGCTTTGTTGAATAAAGCTATCGATGCGTTCATCGCTTTCCGTACGCAGGAAGGCGCGGCGCTACAAGCGATGTTCAACGAGAAACTGGACGGTATTGCGGACCTGTTGTCACAAGTGGAACCCTTCGAGAAAGGACGTGTGGCGAAGATCAAAGAGCGTCTGGAGGCAAATCTGGCTCAATTATCGGCGCAGACACAGGCAGAAATCGACCGTAACCGTCTGGAGCAGGAGATGATCTACTATCTGGAGAAACTGGACATCACCGAAGAGAAAGTGCGTCTCACAAATCATATCAAGTACTTCCGGGAAGTAATGGCGAATGGCGAACGGACGAAAGGCGAAGGAAAACAACTTGGATTCATTGCGCAGGAGATGGGACGCGAGATCAATACGCTTGGCTCCAAATCGAACCAAAGCGAGATGCAGATCATCGTTGTCAAAATGAAAGATATATTAGAACAAATTAAGGAACAAGTACTGAACGTATTATGATTTATATATTTTGTGCGCCTTCGGGTAGCGGTAAATCGACGATGGTGAAGCATCTGCTGACGATGCATCCGGATCTGTTTGAGTTGTCGGTATCATGTACGACCCGTGCACCGCGTGGACAGGAAGTACACGGTAAAGAGTATTATTTCATTACCGTGGAAGAGTTCCAAAAACACATTGAGAATGAGGACTTTATTGAGTTTGAGCAGGTGTATGAAGGTCTCTACTACGGTACGCTCAAAGAAGAAATTGACCGTATCGAAGCAGCCGGCAGGCAAGTGTTGTTTGATGTCGATGTTAAAGGCGGACTTAAACTGAAGAAGATCTTGGGTGATAAAGCGACCTCTATTTTCATCTGTCCTCCGTCGATAGAAGAACTTCGTCGTAGGTTGGAAGGACGCGGTGATACGAGTCCCGAGATGATTGAGAAACGTCTGGCGAAAGCTTCCATTGAAATGGAATATATGAAGCATTTCGACCGCGTGGTGGTTAACGATGACCTCACGCATGCGTTTGAGCAGTTAGACGAGATTATTGATGAAGGGATGAATGGCTGAACGGGTGAACGGGTGAATGAATTTTAGCGAAGCGGTCACATATCTGTATAACTCCCGTCCGCCTTTCCATCAAGTAGGGGCATCGGCGTATAAACCCGGTTTGGAGAATACGTTGCGTCTAATGGCGCATGTGGGTAACCCGCATGCATCCTTGCGTGCGATTCACGTAGCCGGAACGAACGGAAAGGGTTCCACCTCGCATCTGATTGCTTCGGTGCTACAAGCGGCAGGGTTTAAAGTGGGGCTTTTCACGAGTCCGCATCTGGTTAGTCTGACCGAACGCATTCGTATCAACGGTACGCCTATTCCCGAAGAGACCGTGGCGGCTTTTGTGACGGAGAACAAGGCTTTTCTAGAAGAACTGCAACCTTCGTTCTTTGAGACTATGACCGCTTTGGGGTTCTGGTATTTCGTACAAGAGAAGGTAGATATAGCGGTGGTGGAAGTAGGTCTTGGCGGTCGTTTAGACAGCACGAACGTATTGACGCCTATCCTCTCCGTGATCACCAATATCGGTTTGGACCATACGGAGTTCTTAGGAAACACCTTAGCTGAGATAGCAGGAGAGAAAGCCGGTATCATCAAAGCGCATGTGCCGGTGGTCATCGGAGAAAGTAACCCGGAAACGGATCCCGTCTTTGAACAATGTGCGCAAGCCTGCGAAGTACCGATCTGGTTTGCGGACCAATGCGAATACCTGCGCCGTACCCGCCTGCGTTTTGCGCCCGAATGCGAGTTGCAGGGCATCTATCAGGAACATAATCTGCAGACAGCGTTTGTAGCATTAAGAGCTTTGGGAGCACAGAACACTGACCGCTGCGCTGACAAAGCACAGACCATTTCAAATAGCCAAATAGCCGAAGGCTTCGCGCATGTGGCTTCGATGACGGGATTACGGGGACGATGGGAGACGCTAAGTAAGAAGCCGTTGGTCATTTGCGATACGGGACATAATAGTCATGGAATCCGATACGTAGCGGAGCAAATATATGCCTTGCCTAACCCGCATGTGTGGATCGTTTTCGGTATGGTGAACGACAAAGATACGGACGTTGTCATGCAGTTATTGCCGCAGGGAGATCGGTTTCATTATATTTTTACACGACCCGATACGCAACGTGCCCGAACGGCAGAAGAGATGTTGGAATTATGGGGAAAGGATGGTTTGGCCATCGAAGATCCTAAGGATGCCATCGATTATGCCTTGCAGCAGGTAGCACCGGAGGATGCGATTTTTATTGGAGGAAGTAATTATTTGGTAGGTTATGCGATATCACGTTTTACACATTAAGACTTCTTTTGAGGAAGAGTGGCAACAAGATGTTTTTGACCAGATGTTGGTCGAATACGGTATTGATACGATCGTTGCCAAAGGGGATCCTTTTAACGGGTATAAGTCCAAGTATTATCTGCCGTCCGAACAATGGGAGTTACACCAAAAGGACATAGAAGCCTATGTTGATCGGAAAGGAGCTCGCTTGCTTCGCGTGGAAGCCTGTCCGGACAGGAATTGGAACGCCAAATGGGAGGAAGAGCATCCGGTGCATGAGTTAGCTTTAGGCATTACGATCGTGCCGCATTGTGCTTTTGGCGCAGGCTATCATCAGACGACCTCTATGATGACGGAGGCTTTGCAGCAAGCGGACTTGAAAGGAAAGACGGTGCTGGATCACGGTACCGGAACCGGCGTGCTGGCGATCTTTGCCAAGCGTTTAGGTGCCGCACAAGTTGTAGCGGTAGATATCGACGAGAAGAGTGTGGAGAATGCCAAAGAGAATGCGGCTTTGAACCATGAGGACATCGAAGTGCTGCACACATCAGCATTCCACTTTTCACCTTCCACCTTCCACCTTATACTTGCCAATATTCACCGTAATATATTAATGGAACACATGCGTGCGTACGCGCAGAGTTTGAAACCGAACGGCGAGTTATGGATGAGCGGATTCTTCGAATTCGATTGCAAGATGCTGCAAAACGCTGCCCAAAAAGAAGGACTGCAAGTTATAGACGTCCTTGAGAATGGCGAATGGCGGTTGATGAGATGTCGAAAGTAGGAGCTTCTCTAAGGAAAACGATATTCGGATTATTCAGAATATTCGGATTAATCTGATTTCTGGGATACACAAAGATCCGGTAGTTAGCTAAGATATACTCATACTCCTTCCATTGATCGAAAATGGCGAGGTTATCTTCCCCGATGACGAGCGTGAACTCGTGCTCGGGGAATTTTTTTTGCAGTTCGCGTAAGGTATTCGCGGTGTAGGACGGACGAGGTAGGGAGAACTCAAAATCACTGGCTAACACATGCGGGATATCTTGGATTGCTTCTTGTACTGCCGCCAAGCGTTCCTCTTCGGGTGCTAAGAGACCTGCAGGTTTGAGCGGGTTATTAGGACTAACCAACAACCATAACTCATCGAGGTCCGTGTTCTCAATGACCCATTTGGCTAATCCCACATGCCCGAAATGCACCGGATTAAAACTGCCCCCATAGATACCGATTTTCATCGATTTGAAATTTGTAATTGGTAATTTGTGATTTCAGTTTTTCTCTACCACTTTGAAATCCAGTAACCCTTCTGCCCGTTTCATGCAGAGCCATTTATAGAAACGCGGAGTGACACGAATCGGTAAGGATCGGCTGGTGAGGGCTACGTGTTGCCGGTTGAGCGGGTTGAAGACGGTGATATGCAGTCGTTCCTGCCCCGGGTTCGCTTGGATGATGTCTTTGAGTTCATCGATCAGTTCCGGTGTGACGGCATCGATCGCCAAGCGCAGGTTGATTCCTTCCGTGCGTTTGTCTTGAGACTCGTTGAGCATCTCGACTTGTTGTACCACAAATTCAAACTCCGCCTCCTCGTCTTTGGCTTCCCGGAACCATTTCTGTCCGGCACCTTTCTGTTGCACGACACCGGAGACAAGGACGTACAGGTCTTTGAGCAGAAGATGTCCGAACCGGTTGTAGGTATTACCGAACAGAGCGAACTCATAGCTGCCGGTATAGTCTTCGATGACATAACGGCCGTAGGGGTTGCCTTTCTGACTGATACGTTGCTCTGCCGAAGTGATCAGACCACCGATGAGGCAAGGTTGGTTCTTATGCGCAGTCAGGAACTCGGACGGGATGAGCGGTTTCTCTTCCATCGTGTCAGCGTTCTCTGCGATGTCAACACGAATCCGTTTCTCGGCTTCGGCTCGCTCTTCGGGTTTGCGCCAACGTTCGAAAAGACTTAACTCATTGGCGCTTACCGAACAGAGTTCACGAATCTCAAACTCATACTCATCCAGCGGGTGAGCGGAGAGGTAGATACCGATAAGGTCTTTCTCTTTATTAAGTCGCTCGATCGTATCCCATCTCGGTACCTGCGGCAGGTCCGGATGTTTCACTTCGATAGCAAGATCAAGATCCCCAAAAAGGGAGAGGGCGTTGTTCTCTTTGTCTGCTTGCCATTTCTGCCCGTAGTTCATCAGCAGATCCAGTCCGGAGGCACCGTTGTCATCAACGCCGAAGAACTGCTCCCGATAGATATCGTCGAAGCACTCGAAGGCACCAGCTTGGGCAAGATTCTCAATGGTCTTACGGTTACAGGACTGTAAGCTCACCCGCTCCAGGAAATCGAAGATACCGGTGTACTTACCGTTCTTCTCCCGTTCCCGAATGATGGCGTCTGCCGCTCCTTCACCAACCCCCTTGATACCGCCTAAACCGAACCGGATATCGCCTTTGCTGTTGACGGTGAAATTAAGTTCCGATTCATTGATATCGGGTTCTAACACACTGAGACCTAAGGCTTTGCATTCGTCCATCAGTTTGGTTACCTCTTTGATATCATCCTTGTGGATAGTAAGGTTAGCCGCCATGAACTCTGCCGGATAATGTGCTTTGAGGTAACCCGTCTGGTACGCCACCCAGGAGTAACAAGCGGCATGCGATTTATTGAAGGCGTAAGAAGCAAATTTCTCCCAGTCTTTCCAAATCTTCTCGAGCGTATTGGGATTGTGACCGTTCGCCTTACCGCCTTCCATGAACTTGTCCTTGAGCGAAGCCAGTACAGCCATCTGTTTCTTACCCATCGCCTTACGAAGCTTATCGCTCTCGCCTCGGGTGAAGTTCGCCAGCAGACGACTGAGCAGCATGACTTGCTCTTGATACACTGTCACACCATAGGTGTCCTTTAGGTATTTCTCCATGACGGGGATATCATAGGTGACGGGCTTAAGTCCCTGCTTACGGTCGATGAACTCCGGGATATAATCCATTGGTCCGGGGCGGTAGAGGGCGTTCATGGCGATGAGGTCCCCGATGACGGTCGGTTTGAGTTGGCGAAGGTATTTCTGCATACCGGCAGACTCGAACTGGAACACAGCCACGGTGCGTCCGTCCTGGAAGAGTTTGTAGGTCAACTCATCGTCAATAGGAATATGGTTGATGTCGATGTCGATACCGCGTGCTTTCTTGACGTTACGCAGACACTCTTTGATGATGGTAAGTGTGATGAGCCCCAGGAAGTCCATCTTGATCAGTCCGACCGATTCAACTACGTGTCCGTCATACTCGGTAACGAGCACGCGTTTCTTACTTGCCTTATCTTCCACAGAGGAGAGGGGTGCGAAATTCGTCAGGTCATCGGCTCCGATGATCACACCGCAGGCATGAACGCCCACTTGCCGGATCGTTCCTTCGAGCCTTGCTGCATACTCCAGCATCGAACGCGTGTTGGGATCCCCTTCTTCATACTCATGTTTGAGTTCGCTAATGTACTTATAGCAGTTCTTGAGGTTGACTTTCGGTTTTTTCGCCCCTTGCGGTAAGTCTTTGAGCACGCTATCCGGAAAATCACGGTCTGGGATGTAACCCTTTAGTTCATTGACGAAGGACAGCGGTACTTGTTGTACACGTCCTACATCCGCCAGAGCAGACTTGGTTGCCATCTTACCATAGGTGACGATATGTGCCACATGGGTCTCTCCGTACTTACGGCTCACATAGTCCAGCACTTTGCCTCGTCCGCAGTCCTCGAAGTCGGTATCGATATCGGGTAGGGAGATACGGTCGGGGTTGAGGAAACGCTCAAACAGGAGGTCGTACTCCAAGGGGTCGAGGTCGGTTATCTTAAGGCAGTACGCAACAACGGAACCGGCTGCCGAACCACGTCCCGGACCTACGGAAACGTCTAACTCTTCGCGTGCCGCACGAATGAAATCCATCACGATAAGGAAGTAACCCGGAAAACCCATTGAGATGATGGTGTTGAGTTCGAACTCAATCCGTTCTTTGAGTTCTTCATCGGTGTCGAGTCGTTCCTGTCCGTACCGTTCCAGCGCACCTTGCATAGTCAAATAACGCAGGTACGCACTCTCGAAAGCCAGACGGTCAGGATAGTCTTCTTCCTTACCGAACGAAGCCGGAATGTCGAACTTCGGCATGATAGGTCCGTGGTCGATGTCATAGACTTCGACTTTGTCCACTATTTCCTGCGTGTTCTCCAGTGCTTCGGGGATATCGCTGAAGATAGCCGCCATCTCTTCGGGTGTCTTCAACCACTCCTGCTTGGTATAATGCATGCGGTTGATGTCATTGACAAAGTGGTTGGTACTCAAGCAGATCAGCCGGTCATGGGCTTCCGCGTCCTCTTCATTCACGAAATGCGAGTCATTGGTAGCGATGATCTTCACACCGTATTTGCGGGCTAACTCAATAAGAACCGGATTCACCTGTTTCTGCCGTTCGTACACCTCTTGGTCCCCACCGGGTTTCTGCGTCTCATGACGTTGCAGTTCGATGTAGTAATCGTCTCCGAAGAGGTTCTTGAACCATTGTACGGTCTCTTCCGCTTCCTGAAAATCACCTCCCTTAGCGATGCCTTCCAGTATTTTCTGCGGAAGTTCGCCACCTAAGCAGGCAGAGCAACAGATGATGCCCTCGTGCCATTTCTCCAACAGCTCTTTGTCGATACGTGCCGTATGGTAGAATGCATCTGTCATGAACCCGGCAGAGACCAGCCGGCACAGGTTATGATAGCCGGTCATGTTTTTTGCCAACAGGATCAAGTGCCAACCGGAACGGTCGATGGAGTAGGTACGTCCTTCTCCGTTGACCGCTTTGTCATCCGTCATCGAGTGTCGTCCCCGACGGGCACAATATGCCTCCACGCCGACGATGGGTTTGAATGGTGCATCCAGTTTCTTACAATAATCCAGTAAGTCCTTGATACCGTACATGTTACCATGATCCGTCAGCGCCACGGCCGGCATGCCTGTCGCGATACATTTATCCACGATCTCTTCCACTTTGGACAATCCGTCCAAGAGGGAATAATGGCTGTGTACATGAAGATGCGTAAAACTCATTGTGCTGCGTTATTCTATTGATTCGCAAAAACCAAATGGGGAATGACTCAAGCTTTTTCGATTAGCTTTACGTGCCGGAGCACCCCATTTGCCTTGATTTTGGATGGCGGTGTTTCCTCCGAAGCGGATTTCAGCGCCGTTACGCGCGTGACCTACTACGGACCAGCTGTCCTTCTCGATGGTAAGTGTACCGTCCGCAATCAACCATTGTGCCTCCGGCACGATATAACCCTCTTGCAGATAGGAATAACTGGTGAAGTAGAACATCGAACCATCGATGGTGATGGTCTCGTCATCGCGATAACCGGCATAAGCAGAACCCGGTTCCAAGGACAAATTAAACTCATACTCTCCGGCAGGAAGAGAGGTCTGGTCGGAAGACGTGAAGATGTTGATCGCTGAGAACGGAACGCAGGACACATTGTTGATTTTGAACGTACTGGTATTATACGCATAGAAGGTCCACATGTTCGCATTGATGCTGGATACATATTCGTAGCCGGCATAAGCAGTGGTCATGACTTCCGATTTATGACCCGATACATCTTCCGGTCCTTCGGTAGGTCCGTATTCGGGGTAGTAATCGCTAACCGGTACGCGTGTGATACCGCCATGCAGGATGTCGTCACCGCCCGGGGTTCCTTTCACTACCGGTTTTTGTTCGGCTTGCACAACGGGTTTGAACGCTTCGCTCAAGCAAGCTACGACCATACAGTTCTCCGGAACCCATGCATTATCCAGTGTGACGCTGTATTCGGCTGTATAGAGACTGTCTTCCACGGAGATAACATCTCCTTTGGCAGCGGTCAGGATCGCACGTACGGCATTCGCATGACGGAACTCCGACCAACCTTCGTATGTCTCATTGTAATCGGCCTGATAATCAATCATACCGGACTCTTTGACGAAGACGGTGAGCTGCAAAGCGGGAGCGTCCGCTTTGGCTACCATACCGGACACGTTCACTTTCAGTTCGCGTGAAGCGGGATCGTAGGTGTTGGTGAGGTTGATAGAAGCATAGGTGGTTGTCTCGAACTGCGATTTATCCACGGAGTACATATATCCCGGATGGAAGACAACCTTCTTACCGGCATCGCTCTTTGTCTTGTCACGGTCGATAGCTACGCTGGGCGCACCGCTTACGCTAAGTGCGCTCGTGATGGTCTTGCTGCCCGGCACAGAGAAATTATCCTGTTGATAACCATAGTGGTGCAGGATAAGGATAAAGTTGGTATCGTTTTCCAAGAACTCATGGATGCAATCCATACCGTATGGACAGTATCCGCAACCCTGACCGGTGAACTCTTCGATGAGGTGTTTCTTCGGGAAAGAGATCGTCGGTTGCTCAGGAACGGTGTCCTGCGGGTCTACGGCTGTGGTGTCTGCGGAATCCGGTTTCTCCGGTTCCGGTACGTTTTTGGGTTCACATGCTGTGAAAGTGAGTGTAGCAACGCCGATGATGGCGGCTAAAAATAGATTCTTTTTCATACCTTAATTATAATTTAGTTCCTAATACGTTATACTCTTGTTCTCCGCGAACGATGATTACTTGTCCGTCGCGCATGATCTTATGCGTTCGGGCAGGTGTCTGTACATTTTTCACGCCTTGTCCGGCATAGACGAAATGAAGGGTAAGAGTGAGGGCCGTTTCCCCTTCTGAAAAGGTATACCGAATCGTCTCGTCCGAATCAGGTGCAGGGGTGTAATGAATGAACCAGCTGGCGAGACCGGAAGGGTAAAAAACTAAAAGCTCCGCCAGTTGTCCGTTTCCGGCTGTACATTGATCGGCACAGCAGAACTCATCGACGAGGTTTGTTGATGAACGTTCGATGGAGACCGTCAATGTCCCGTTACACAGTAGGTTTCCGGTTAGATCCATTCGCATGTCTTCGGTCAGCGGATCCAATTCCGCTTCGTCAATAGTTATTTCCATCCCTTCTTCGTCAATCTCTCCGTACCCGTTGACGCTGACGATAAGGGCATGTGCATTAATACTTAGCACCATAACTGCTATCATCCATAAATTTCGTTTCATATGCATTTATAATATGGTTATCTATAGGGTCCAAATAGAGGGTAAGCAGGAATAATTGCTCCGTGTTCCAGGTATCAGAAAGCACGATGTCCTCTTTGTTATCATAGGTTGCACGCAGTACATGACGATGGTAATAAGCGGTGTTGACGCTGCCATCCGGCATGGCTTGTGCACCAAGTATACTGTCTTCTATGATCCAATAACTGATTTTGGGATCGATGGCGGGGATGACTGTATCCTGCATCGCATGATAGACCATCGTGGTCCATTCGGAAGGATCGTGCATGTACTCGTCCTGATGGAGCTGCATATCCACGTTCCCTTTTGGGAAAGGCGTAGAAGCCGTACCGCCCATCCATTGGTATATACTGTCCGCTTCGGGACAAGTATAGTCGTATTTGGCTGCTCCTTGCGTGAAGGGGTTGGACGCAGGATGAAGAGAGACAAGGTACAAACGTCCTGCGTACGTATGCTCCAGTGTCTGCGCCAGTTCGGATGCGGTAGGACAGTTGACGCAGCGGAAACCGGTATACTCCAGCAATACATGACGCCTACCGGTAGAGGTAGAGTCCTGCGGGGTCGGTTCTACAGGTATCAACCGATCCTCTTCCTTGATCACTTCGCATCCGCAAAGGGCAAGTATCACCAAGCAAAGGAGTAGTTTACGCATAATCCTTCCATTTGAGGTATATACCGGCAAACACCGCCGGAACAGTTAAATCCTTCTTTCGTTTTGGTATAGCCTATATTAGCACGGTGGGCACCGTAGTTAAACGTCAAACCCGCTGTGTAATAATGGGCGTGGGTTGCTTCGGGTGCATGACCGATATTATACATGTATTGACCGCTGAGGGTCCAATGATGATAGAGCGTCAGTTCATACAAGGCAAAGATCCATTGTCCGTCATAATCCGGCGAGAACAAGTACTGCAGTTCTGCCCGCATGGCGATGTTTTTATTCACCTGAAAACGTGTGTCCGCAACGCCTATACCGGAACGGATCATCCCTCCGTGTCCTTCCACTACAGACTGGTTATAACGCTGGTACATTAACATCGCGTTTAACCACCATCGCTTGGAGATACGTTTGTTCAATTCGACATTGACATCGGTATAGAATTCTCCTTCCCCTTTGGATTCTCCGCGTACATGCGAAGCTCCGAGTTTGAGGGTGGTTCCATATTTACCGCCCATCTTACTTTTCTTCGGCGCCGAGTAACGTATTTCGGCCTGCCATGCCCATTCGCCATCCTCATATTGCGTGGCATAAGGATGCATGGCCGCCAAGGCATATGTATGCTGTTGGGTAAATGCCGGTAAGAGATTATACCGTCCGGCAATGCCTGTACGTAATCGCTCCGAACGAAAAGCCATATTGTCTGACCGCTTCATCTGCGCCAATACAGAAAGGCCTTTCTGCGAATAGGAGATACTGAGTAATGCTGCGTTCCCATCTCGATAACTGAAACCGTTGTCCACGCAGGGATCATTGGCTTTATAGGCATACTCGGCCAGAATATTCAGTCCTTTCCATCGGAAAGAAGCGCGTACGTCGCCGGCACCTATCCATTGGGGAAGGTTGTAACGGTACATACCGTCGGCCATAGGCACCATCACCGTATCTTCCGCTTCGTATTTGGATACGTAACTACCACCAAGAATCAGGCTGATGTCATGCTCCTGCATGGCAGGAATCCATTCGTCCAAATGAAGATTGATATCCGCTCCGAGTGCTGCATCGCGTGCGTAGTTCCATCCCCAAGCATGATCGTGATAGCAGGACCAATACCGTCTCTGTTTTCCTCCCAGCAGGGTAAGATGAATGCCTTTGTAGGGTAATAAGTCCAGTTTGAGTCCCCGCAACGCCCCGTCGATGCCTAATGCCCGGTCTTCGTACAAGTTAAGGATGAGACCCGAACCGAACTGTCCGTATACGTCACCAACGGTGATCTCTCCCCAGTTAAAGGCAGCTGCTACACTCAAATGACCGATACCGTGTCCCGCAAAATCCGTTTCGTAGCCCGGTAATGGCCATTGAGTCAATTCCAGACGCGTCGTGGCACGCAGTTCTTTGAACTGCGCGTGGTTAGAGTCATTAAGATAATGAACGCTTAGATCCAGGTACGAGTTACTATGGTACATCACCGGTTTCCAGTCTAATAGACCGTCATGCTGCACCGCACCGCTTACAAAAACGGTGTCCCCTGACCAAGCGCTAAGGCTTATCAGAATACTAACGCAAATATGTACGAACCTCTTCTTCATCGCCTTCCGCGTAACCTACATGCTGGTAGACGAGTTCTCCTTTACTGTCAAAAATGAACATATGGGGGATGCTCTGTACGTTCATCGCCCGTTTGAAAGTGCCGTTAGGGTCAAGCAGCACGTTATACTCCCATCCGTTACCGTTCACAAGGGGACTTACTTTCTGACTATCCTGTCCTTGGTCAGTAGAGACGATATACATCTCCACGCCGGTCTCTTCTTGCCAGTCGGTGTATACGTCATGGATGGCTTTCAGTTCTCGCATGCAGGGTTTGCACCAGGTGGCGAAGAACGAGATGATGACGGGTTTACCGCTTTGGGTAAGGGTGGCTACATCTACTTCGTGACCGTTCATGTCCGTAATGGTAACAGAGGGTAATGCGGCGTGCATACTTAGTCCGCATAGAACGAATAACAGACTGAATAAAATACGTTTCATATTAATCCAAATTGCTAAGGTCCACTAACTTATTGACAATCGCATAGATGGTCAAACCGGCAGTAGAGTGAATATTCAATTTTCGGGTGATGTTTTTGCGATGCGTGATGACCGTATGGGTAGAGATACACAGAACGTCCGCTATCTCTTTGTTACTCAGTCCCCGTACCACTTGTACCAATACATCTTTCTCCCGTTCCGATAACTCTTCGTTCTCCGCTTGATGACTGACAGCGATACGCGGATGGTGCTTATCTTGCTGCATGGCAGGTCGTAAGATATCATCTTCGATGGCACAATGGTCCGCAAAATCCTGCTCCGTATGCCACAGGTCGCTCATCACACCGATGAGGGTGTAGGTCTCATTGGACGCAGGAGACGCAGGGTAGTACTTGATAATCAGATTCTTGATCTCGGTCAGTTTATCGGTGATACGTTGGTCATCGTGCTCATGTTCTTCGTACAGTCCCGCATTCTCATGCTCAATATGCGTGCGGATCTCTGCTACGAACTCATCGTAGCACCGTACAATAAGCATTGGGATCTTCGTACCCGGTTCTGCAGGCAAGATAGTTTGCGTCAAGGCTTCCCGTAACCGTGGTAAACGAAAATCGAGGAAGTAGGCATGCGCGTTCTGCAGATAACGCTGCAGGGTGGGCAGGTCGATATCTGCAGGCAACGCCTTCTGCTTGAAGACCTTATAGTTCACAACGGCGAGAAACGTAGGCGTATGGACATCGTGTGCCATGCACACCTGCTCAATCGTCTGGTCGCCTACACCCATCGTCAGCCCGAAACGGCTGATAATCCGGATGGCGTCCTCCTCATGAGACATCAAGTCACATATCTTATCCGATGCTTTATACATAATAACGTTTAACGTTTAGCGATGAACGAATGATCGAAATCGGGTGCAAAATTACAAAAAAAATCCCATTTGCACAAGTCTACAAGCCAAAAAAGATGAAAAAAAACTCAAATACCCATATTTAGGTATTGTGCATGTCGGCAAAAAGCAGTAATTTTGCAGCCGATTTGAAAAAGGACAAGAAGATTGAGTATGAGTTATAGGAAATTTTTACTACTCCTTATACTTTTTTTGTGCGGGTACACGCATGCGCAAGTGACGGGTGTCGTGCTGGATGAACACGGTGAACCGCTCATTGGTGCCAATGTCTATTGGGCAGGAACGAGCATCGGTGTAGCGACGGATTTTCAAGGAAACTTCCGGCTGATGCCTCCTTCGGGTAAGAATCAAGAGCCTTTGCAGTTGGTGGCATCGTTTGTGGGTTGCCATAACGATACGACGGAGGTCAAAGACCGAACACCGTTAACGATCGTGCTGGTTGATGAGGCGGTGTTGGATGAGATCACAATCACGGAACGTAAGATGGGAGTACTCAAGAGTCGAACCTCGGCTTTTGATACGCAGACTATCGGTACGGAAGAATTGTGTCGTGCCGCATGTTGTAACCTTAGCGAAGCGTTTGAAACGAATGCGTCGGTGGACGTCGCCTATTCGGATGCGGCTACCGGTGCCAAGCAGATCCGTCTGTTAGGACTCAGCGGTACGTATGTACAGTTGATACAAGAAAACACACCTGCCGTACGAGGCTTGGCGCAGACCTTCGGCATGGAGTACATACCGGGTCCATGGATGAGCAGTATTCAGGTCAGTAAAGGAACCTCTTCCGTCATCAACGGCTACGAGGCTACTTCTGGTCAGATTAACGTCGAGTTACTCAAGCCGCAGACCCAGAACCCGCTGTCAGTCAACCTGATGGTGAATACCGAGACGATGGCGGAAGCGAACATTATGGGTGGATGGAAGATACCTCTCAAAGAGGAAGAGCATACGCATCATCATCATGTAGGCGAAGCCGATGAGCATGAGCATTGTCATCACGAATCGCTCTATACCGGAATCATGGCGCATTACGGTCAGAACTTTATGACGATGGATGAGAACCATGACTCGTTTGTGGATATGCCGCGTGTGCGGAATGCGAATCTGGCGAACCGTTGGTTCTATAAGCACGGCGATTATACGTTTCAGGCTTTTGCACGTGGTTTGTATGACAAACGTGTAGGAGGACAGATGGCGAACGATATCGTTAACCCTTACCACATCGACCTGAACACCTGGCGCGTGGAGGGATTTCTTAAGAACGGTTATGTGTTTGACGACGAGAGCGGTTCGTCTGTCGCCATTATCACTGCCGTCAGTTACCATGATTTGGATAACAGTTACGGCGAAAAGGCATGGAAGGCGAATCAACTCAATGCCTACCTCAATGCCATCTGTCAGTTGAATTTCGAAGGGGGAGGACTGATCGATAATGACCATCGTCTGAGCATGGGTCTGAGTGTCAATTATGACAAGTACAACGAACGCTATACACCTGCCGCAACATTCGCAGAGACCAATTTGGACCGGCAGGAGTTGACACCCGGTATCTTTGCCGAATACAGTTATAAGTACGCCGAGATACTATCTCTTGTAGCTGGTGTACGGGCGGACTACAGCACGAAATACGGATTCTTTGCTACGCCGCGAATGAACATCCGTTATACGCCTTTCGAATGGTGGACGCTTCGTGGCAGTGTGGGCTTGGGCTATCGTTCGCCAAATGCCATTTCGGACAATTCGTTTCTGTTGCCTTCCACGCGTGCCATCCATCTGACAGATACGGTCAAGCAGGAACGCGCTGTCAATGCCGGTATCAGTATGACATTCTATATTCCGCTGGGTAGTAGGCAATTACAATTATCAACGGAGTATTATTACACGCATTTTTTGAACTCGTTGATTGTTGATCTGGATCATATCGTGTCTGACGTGTATATCTTCAACCAGAGTGATGTAAATGGTGCAAAATCGTTTGCTCACTGTGCGCAGATAGAAGCAAGCATGGAGGTGTTGCGTGGTTGGACTATCTCTGCCGCTTTCCGTTATAACGACGTAAGGCAGACCACTTATCTCATGCAGGATGGAATGACAGGAACTTATATGTTGCGTGAGAAAGTGCTTCAGAATCGATTCAAAGGCATCGTTTCGATGAGTTATCAGACGCCGCTTAAGAAATGGCAGTTTGATGTGACGGCACAGTTCAACGGTCCGGGCCGGATGCCGGACGGCATAGTGTATGACGGATACCAATTCTCGCCGCAAGGCCAGTATCCACGTTTGTCGGAGAACGGCCAGTACTATACCAACAATAACGGTATGTATCACAGTTGGTACCCGCAGTTAATGGCGCAGATTACCAAGTATTTCCGTACTTGCAGTCTCTATGTGGGGGCAGAGAATATGACGAACTTCAGACAGGACCATCCTATTGCCGGTTGGTATGATGCACAAGGTCATGTGCAAACGGACGGAATGCCGTTCGACGCATCGTCGGTATGGGGGCCTACCACGGGATGGAAGATATATGTCGGTTTTCGGTATGATTTGGAGAAGAAAGATTAAGGAATGAAGGAGTGAAGGAATGAAAGAGTTTAAATGTATATTAGTCTGTATTCTGTGTTTTGTGTTCTGTGTTCCTGTTATGGCGCAGTATGATGCCCACTTGACAGGACACGTGTTGGATGAGAAGACGGGGGAGCACTTGCCGTATGTGAATGTGCAACTCAAAGGTACGAATATCGGTACGGTGACCGATGAGTCGGGTCACTATCTGCTTAAGGATCTGCCTATAGGCAGACAGACCATCGTCTTCAGCTATGTGGGGTACGAGACCTTAGAGTTACCGGTGGTGATGGTGGAAGACAAGACCATTGAGCTCAAAGCCACGATTCGGGAAGTAGCTACCCAACTGAATAACGTGGTCGTAACGGCGAACCGTTATGCCACCAAACGACAGGAAGCGGCGACGATCGTCAATGTGTTGTCACCCGAACTGTTTGAGACGGCATCAGTAGCTTGTGTGGCTGACGCCTTGAACTTTCAGCCCGGCTTACGGGTAGAGAATACCTGTACGAACTGCGGCAAGACGGACCTGCGTATCAATGGTCTGCAAGGTCAATACACCCAGATTCTCATGGACAGCCGTCCTGTGTTCTCATCGATGGCGTCGGTCTACGGTTTGGAACAAGTACCGGCAGCTATGATCGACCGTATCGAGGTGATGCGTGGAGGAGGTTCGGCTATCTACGGTGCGAACGCGATTGCCGGAGTGGTGAACATCATCACCAAAGAACCGGTGCGTAATTTCGTCAATATAGCCAATACCTCCGCTGTCAATGAACATGCCGGTTACGACATCCATACGGACCTCAATGCTTCAGTCATGAGTGAGAACCGAAAGATCGGGGCATATCTCTTTGCTTCGCACCGCACCCGCAGTGCCTATGACCGGGACAACGACGGGTTTAGCGAGGTACCGAAACTGCGTTCTACAACGGCAGGTACACGGCTCTTCTTCAAGACCAGTGCGTATAGCAAGATATCGCTTGAGTATCATCATACAACCGAATTCCGTCGGGGTGGTAACAAGTTGGATGAGGAACCGCATAAGGCCGATATCGCCGAACAGTTACGCCATAATATCGATGCTGGTTCGTTGGCTTTTGACTGGTTCTCTCCGGATAACAAACATTTCGTGTCTGCTTATTCCGCCATCCAGCATATCGGTCGTGAGAGCTATTTCGGTGCCGGCAGAGACACCGCTGCGTACGGACGCAGTACAGACCTTACTTCCAACACAGGTCTGCAGTACCGTTTCTCCTATCCCTGCGGACGGATGAACGGCGACTTGACGGTGGGGGCTGAGTATAACTATAACGGTTTGAGGGACCATATGTTAGGCTATAACCGCCATATTGTACAAAACGTGCATGTGGTGGGTGCTTACGCGCAGAATGAATGGAAGAATGACCAATGGTCCGTGCTGCTCGGTGCACGGGTGGAGAAGCATAATTTGCTTAAGAATGTAGTGTTTAATCCGCGCGCTACGTTCCGTTACACACCTGTTGACGGACTGGTGTTGCGTGCCGGATATAGCAGCGGTTATCGGGCTCCGCAAGCCTATGACGAGGACCTGCATGTGGCTGCCGTAGGAGGTAATGTGTCGCTTATCTCCTTAGACCCGAACCTCAAACCCGAGTATTCGCATAGTGCCACGCTTAGTGCCGACTGGTACAAACAGTTCGGGAAATGGGAGTTGAACCTCACAGCCGAAGGTTTCTATACCTATCTGCAGGATGTGTTCTTCTTGCGCGAAGACGGTACGGATGCTGTCGGTAACGTGCTCTTCACGCGTACCAATGCACCGGGGGCATGGGTGGCAGGATTGAACCTTGAAGGCAAAGTGGTGTACAGTCATTGGTTTACGTTCCAACTCGGTTACACTTATCAGCAGAGCCGCTACACCGTAGCCCAACAATGGAGTCAGACTGTACCTGCCCAGAAACGTATGCTTCATACGCCGGATAACTACGGCTATTTCCTATTGGATATCCATCCTGTCAAGGACTTCACCGTCTCCCTCAACGGTAAGGCGACGGGCAACATGCTCGTGCCGCATTTGGCAGGTTATATACCGGCAGATGAAGAGGTTCGAACCCCTGCTTTCTGGGATCTCGGTTTTCGTCTTTCATACGATGTACATTTGTATAAACAGTACTGCCTGGAGATCAGCGCAGGCATGAAGAACGTGCTGGATCATTTCCAGAAAGACATCGACCAAGGTACGAATCGGGATGCCAATTATATCTACGGTCCGTCCACACCTCGTACGTATTTTATAGGCCTTACCCTTAAAATCTAATTAAAAAATCATAAAAAATGGCATACACTCTTGTGTATGTCATTATTTTTTTGTAATTTTGTCGCCGATTTTATTTTGGCATAATATGGCAAGAAAGATAAAACCCTATTTGGATCAGGACGGAAAGGCGTTGCCTTATCCGTGGTTGATCAATTTCATGTTGATGCTGGTAGGCGGTATGCAGACATTACGTTTGCGTTTCTGGAGCCGCAAACCTCGTCATACGGCGGAGAAGACTTTACGCGATATCTTAACCATCTCACGCGACACTGTTTATGGCAAAGAGCATCATTTTGACCGTATTCTAAGTGCTACCTCTGCGGATGATTTCTTTCGTTTGTTTCGTCTGTATGTACCGGTGAACAATAGTTTTGAGACCTTGCGTCCTTACGTAGAGCGGCATAAACACGGTGAGGAGGATGTCTTATTCCCGGGTAAACCCGATATGTACGCTACCACTTCCGGTACAACGTCCGAACCCAAATGGATCCCGATGACGCATAAGTACCTCAAGGATGTCTATGGTAAGATGAGTCATATCTGGACGTGGAATTTCGTCAAGCACCGTAGTCGTATCTTCGCCGGACATATCTTCACAACGGTAGGTAAGGAATGCGAAGGATATGCACCGGACGGTACGCTTTTCGGAGCGGTGAGCGGTGTGCTGGTTCGTGACATCCCACCCATCATTAAGAAACATTATACAGGTCCGGCAGCGGTGATGTCCATCCCGGATTACGCGGCGCGTAACTATGTGTTGATGCGTCTGGCCTTGCAGTATCGTGACGTGACACTTTGGGCGACCGCGAACCCTTCTACGATTCTGGAATTGCTACGCGTGATGAATGAGAACACGCAGGAGATGATTCGGGATATCGAATTAGGAACGATATGCGAAGATTTCGAGATACCGTTTGAGATCCGTTCGGAACTGGATGCATACATCAGTCCCAAACCCGAACGGGCAGCGGAGTTACGAAAGATATTGGAGGAGAAGGGACATCTCTATCCGAAAGACTTCTGGCCGTGGTTGCAGTACCTCAGTACCTGGAAATGCGGTAACACGAAGATCTACATGGATAAATACATGGACCAGTTTGACTGGGACAAGACCTACTATCAGGAACTCGGTTATATCGCTACCGAATGCCGGTTCGGTTTCTCCTTGGACGAGACGAACGAGAGTGTGCTGTTCCCCCAGTTCCATTATTATGAGTTCGTGGAAGAGAGTGAGTTGGATAGTCCCCGTAAGCACTTTTTGCAGATCGATGAACTGGAACTCGGCAAACGGTACTGTGCCTATGTGACGACCTATTCGGGTCTTTTCAGATACAACATGAATGACCTGGTAGAGGTAGGCGGGTTCTACAAGAAAACGCCGAAGGTTCACATGGTGAGCAAGGTGAACGGCATCGTGTCCATGACCGGAGAGAAACTGTACGAACCGCAGTTCATGGATGCCGTGCATCAAGCCGAAGACGAGACGGGAATCAAGACCAAGTTCTTCGTCGGTTTTGCGGATGTGGAGGAATCGAAATATCATTTCTACTATGAGTTTGCGGACGAGAAGATCAAGCAGGAAGAAGCGGAAGCCTTCACGAAGGTGGTGGATGAGAAACTGCAACATATCAACCTTGAATACGAATCCAAGCGGCAGTCTTTCCGTTTGCATGAACCCGAGACGCATATCTTGTTGAGTAACGCATACGCACGTTTCAAAGCGGCATGTCTGAAGGATGGATTCCGGGACGGACAGTTCAAGTTCAACCTCTTGATGCAGGATGAGAAACGACGCAGTAAGTTTAATATGCTGCAACGCTTGGAGAACAGTTTCGAGCGTTTCAGCGAAGGTGTAATCGAAAGAGCGAATAAGATTGATGATAGACGTAAAGCACGTGCTCAACGGCGTCAACAGCGTCGTGCTGGATCTTGATGGGACCCTATACGACAAACGTGGTCTGTCGAAACGAATGGTAAGGCACCTCTGGTGGTGTCTTCCTTTGATACTTGTGGACAGGCTCGCCAAGGGTCGGATGTGGCGTTGGATCGTCTCTACCCGTTGGCATCGGGAGGTGTATCTAAAGACGATGGTGGCGTTGATTGGAAAACATTGTCCGCGTCGGGATGAGGTGGTGGAACTGGCGCAAACCGCTCATCAGATGGGGCTAAAAACGGCGATCTATTCGGATTACGGGGCGGTGGAAGAGAAACTGAAAGTGCTGAAGGTGGATAAATCGAACTTTGACCTGCTCATTACGGCGCCTGAGTTAGGAGGTCTCAAACCATCCAAGGCTTGCGCGATGCAAGTGTTGGAACGCATGCATGCGAAGCCGGAGACAACCTTGTTTGTAGGAGACAGAGACGAGAAAGACGGCGAGGCGGCAAGAAGCGTAGGAGCGAAGTTTTTATTAATAATTAGGAATTAAGAATGAATAAGCGATATGTTGATTTGCAAGTCACGGAAGGGACCTATGTCCCGCCGGTGACGACGGACTATCCGGAGGATGATCCGTATGTGGGGTTATACCAACCGGTCTATGACAGGGATTTTCCGGCAGTAGATGCCACCTATCCGTATTTCGATGAGAGTCGTCATAATCGTAGGCGTTCGTTCTGGGGATATATCTTCGTGCTGCGTACCTTGGGTTTTCTTTTGCGCATCCGGTACGGTCTTCGTTGGCGCATAGAAGGGCAGAACCGTTGGCGTCGTTCGTCCTGTGGTGTACGGCGTTGGTTGAAACAGTTCGACTTAAGCAGAGGTGCCATCACGGTGGCGAATCACTGTTACCGCCATGACTGCGCATCGGTGCTCACGTCCATCCATGCTTCTTATCATACGCGTATTCCGATGTTCGCTCCGAACTTCCGGACCAAAGACCAGTATTTCCTGACCTTGGTAGGCGGTATCCCTATTCCGGAACCTTCTGCGGGACTGAGTGCGATGAAAGCCTTCAACGCTGCGTTTGATCAGTATAATGCCAAAGGATATTGGTTTCATATCTTCCCCGAAGCCAAACGATGGGACTGGTATAAACCGCTTAGGCCTTTCCAGAAAGGGGCGTTCACGATGGCGTACAAGTATAACAAACCCATTCTGCCTTTTGCGGTCACTTATCGGGAGCGAACGGGTATCTGGCGCTTATTGGGACCCAAAGACGAGCCCTTGACGCAAGTCATTATCGGTGCGCCGATCTATCCGGATACAACCCAACCGCGTGCGGTGGAGACGGAGCGTCTGCGTCAGTTGACACATCAGACCATCTGTCGGCTGGCGGGAATTGAACATAACACCTGGCCTGCAAAACCCGAGAACGAGTGAAAAGATATCTTCCCATTATAGCCATCATCATTTCGATGATTATCTGGTCGGTCAGCGGTATTGCCATCAAGCATGCGCTGGACGTTCTACCGCCGTTCACCATGATCGTGCTGCGTTTCGTTCCTTCGGTACTGCTGATGTTGGTGATCGGACTCATCTGTCGTAAAAGTACGCTTTTCGGTCTGCAGAAAATGGAACTGCGGGATCTGCCGCTTTTTCTGATCGCGGGGTTCTGCCAACCTTTTCTGTATTACCTGTTAGAGACCTTTACCTACGATGCTCTTAATAGTCCGACGATCGCAGAGACCTTACTGTCCACCAGCCCTTTGCTCAGTCCTGTCTTTGCGGCTTTGTTCCTGCATGAACGGGTGACGAGAAACAACATCATCGGTATCTTGATCTCTACGGCAGGTGTTTTTGCCTTAACGCTGGTCGGCAGTTCGGACTACTCCATTGGAAACTACTGGGGAATATTACTGGCTTTTGCAGCGGTATCGGCAGCCGTAGTGGATAGTATCATGATGCGCAAAGTGCCGATGAGATACAGTTCGCTTTCCTTCATCTTTTATGCCCAACTGGTCAGTTTGCTCTTCTTCCTGCCTATCTGGTTCTTCAAAGAAGGACCATCTGTACTAGCCACTTTAGACTTCTCTCAACTCTCCACTCTCCACTCTCAACTGAGCATAGCTATGCTCTGTGTAGCATATCTGACAATTTTTGCTTCCGTCATTGCGTTCATCCTCTTCTGTTACGGTTTGCGTCAGGTGGGCGTCACGCAGGCGAATGCCTTCAATAATATCCGTCCGGCTTTCACGGCATTATGGATGATTTTGTTCTTCGGCGAACACTTGCCGATAGGCAAATGGATAGGTATGGGTTTAATCATTTTCGGACTTTTTGTGTGCCAAAAGCAAGAAAAAGTTTCCGATTCTTAAGATTTTTTGTATATACGAAATAAATTTCGTACCTTTGTAAACTTTTTTTAAACAAACAATCGATATGAGTATTTTGAACTCTATTTTAGGTTTATTTAACACGTCCTTCGGCTCTCTGCTGTTCATTATGTTTATGATCGGCGTAGTGGTCTTTGTGTCGCTCTACTATGTAGATGCAGGTTATGGCAAGATGCGTTCGGATAAATGGGGACCCTGTATGAACAACAAAGCCGGCTGGTTATTGATGGAGTGTCCGGTGTTCTTTGTGGTTCTGTATGAGTATCTTACGGCACTTGGCGATGCTTCGGTGTCGGATAAGGTGCAGCAAGTGCCTTACTGGATCTTCCTGCTGATCTTCGAGTTCCATTATTTCCAGCGTTCGTTCATCTTCCCCTTCTTGCTGAAAGGGAAGAGTAAGATGCCTTTGGTGATCATGTTCATGTCGGTTATATGGAACGTGATTAACGGTTATATCCAAGGTCATTTCTTATTCCACATTGCTCCGGCGGATTCGTACTATGCGAAATTATATTCTGTGGAATGGGTAACCGATCCCCGTTTCATCATCGGTACGGTTATCTTCTTCACCGGTTGGATCATCAACATGCATTCGGATCACGTGATTCGTCATCTGCGTAAACCCGGAGATACGAACCATTACCTGCCGAAGAAGGGTATGTACAAATATGTGACGAGTGCGAACTATCTGGGTGAGATCACGGAGTGGTTAGGTTTTGCTATCCTGACCTGGTCGTTAGCCGGATTGCTGTTCTTCTGGTTCAGTTGCTGCAACCTTGTGCCGCGCAGCAATGCTATCTATAAGAAATACGAGGAAGAGTTCCCCGATGAGTTTGATCGCAAGAAACTGAAACGAATTATTCCGTTTATTTATTAAATTTGAATTAATCGTTCCGAAAGGATAAGAAATTTGAAATTTGAAATTTGAAATTTGAAATGAATAAATTATTTACCCCTTTTCAACTGGGGCCGATAACGCTGCGGAATCGTATTATCCGCAGCGCTGCTTTTGAAAACATGGCGCGTGCGAATGCGCCTACGAAAGAGTTACAGGACTATCATGTGTCCGTAGCACGCGGTGGAGTAGGTATGACGACGGTTGCCTATTGTGCAGTCGATCTGAGTGGTGTGTCTTTCGACGGTCAACTGTACGTCCGTCCGGAGATCATCCCGGATATGAAGAAGATGACCGAAGCCATCCATGCGGAGGGAGCGAAGGCTTCTATCCAATTGGGGCACTGCGGAAACATGACGCATTTCTACACCTGTCACTGCATGCCGGTTAGTGCCGACACGTGGTTCAACCTCTATAGCCCGACGATCCATCGTCGTCTCAAAGTGGAGGAGATCAAGAACCTCGTCAAGAAATTCGGTGAGGCGGTGGACTGGGCACGTGAGTGTGGTTTTGACTGCGTGGAGATCCATGCCGGTCACGCTTACCTCATCTCGCAGTTCATCGGTCGTCGAACCAACCACCGTCATGACCAATACGGCGGATCTTTTGAGAACCGTGTACGCTTCATGAACGAGGTGTTGGACGAGGTCATGCTGCATGCCAAAGATGATATCGCCGTAGTAGTAAAGACGAATATGTGGGACGACTGTTGGAAAGGTGTGTCGATTGAAGAAGGAATTCAGGTAGCCAAAGAGATTGCCAAGCATAAGGTACACGGTATCGTGCTCTCCGGCGGTACGGTAAGTCGTAGCCCGATGACCATCCTTGGCGGTGCGATGCCGCATAAGACGCTGGCGCATTATATGAATATGAAATCCTTCTGGTGGCTCAAAGCCGCCTTGAATATCCCGGGCGTAGCAGCGGTCATGACGCCTACTGTGCCGTTCAAGGAACTCTATTTCATGGACAAAGCCAAGATCTTCCAAGAACAATTATCAAACGATCTCAAACAATCTCAAACAACATTGATCTACGTAGGCGGTGTTCAGAGCGGAGACAACTGTCAGCAGATCATGGACGAGGGCTTCGAACTCTTCCAGATAGCACATGTGCTGATCAAAGATCCGGATTTCGTGAAGCATGTACAAAAGAACCCCCATTATCATGCCGGTTGTAAGCGTTCCAACTACTGCGTGGGACGTATGTACAGCAAAGATATGAAATGCCATGAGTGCGTGGAGCGGGACGGTGAAGTCATCGCACCGCGTATCAAACGGGAAATAGCTGCCCTGGAAGCTGATGCGAAAGCATCTATAGAGAAACAAAGGCATAATTTTTAATTTTTATTTTTTAATTTTTAATTATTAATTTTTAATTATTAATTATGTTATCTCTCGTAACAGGGGCAAGTAGCGGAATCGGTCTGCAGTATGCCACCGCTTTGGCGCGTGATTATAAATCGGATCTGTTGTTAGTATCCAACCAGCAGAAGGAACTGGAACAGGTAGCAGCTGATTTGGCAAGTACTTACGGTGTCAAGACCGTTGCCCATTATGCGGATCTTAGTCTGACCGACGCAGCGGAGAACCTGCATGCCTGGTGCAAAGAGCAGGGCTACGTGGTAGATGTCCTCATCAATAATGCCGGCGTGTTCTTCTTCAATCAGTTCTGCGATACTTCTATGAAACGTATCGAATTGATGCTGCAGCTGCATGTGGTGACGGTAGCCAAACTGACGCGTCTTTTTGCGGAAGACATGCGTCAACGGCAGTTAACCGAAGAGGAGGCTAAGATGCGTATACGCGGACATAAACGTATGCGCGGGTACATTCTCAATATGAGTAGCATGTCCGCTTGGATGGCCATGCCGGGTATTCAGACCTATAATGCCACCAAGGCTTTCATCTATAATTTCTCGAAATCCCTTTGGTACGAACTTAAACCGCAGAACGTTGGCATCACCGTCATGGCACCCGGAGCCGTAGATACTGAGTTATTCGGCCTGGCACCTAACCTCCGGAAGTTAGCAGTGAACCTGACGGTCGCTATTCCGCCTCAGAAACTGGTCAAACGGGCCTTGCGGAAAATGTTCCGAAATCGCAAAGCCGATACGCCCGGGTTCATCAATTGGTTGAGTACGCCTATCCTCAAACATACGCCCGACTGGGTCCTCTTCTACGCCCAGAAGAAATTGAAACAGTTTATGCATTAATTTTAAGAAAAGTCCCAAAAAATTGGGGCTTTTTCTTTATATTGGATATACGATTATTAAGGTGCTTAAAAAAAGTAACCTTTTTCTTATAGAAAAATATCGCGTGTATCAGAAAAAAATTGTACCTTTGCACGCTTTTTTAAAAATGCTTATGAAAAAAATATACGTATTAGTCTTGTTATGGGGCTTGGTCCCCTCTCTTTTTGCGGAGAAACTGGTGGGAGTGATCACCGATGCCTTCACGCGTGAACCGCTGATTGGCGTTACGGTGTTGAATACAGATGACGGTTCGGGTACAGTGACGGATTTTGACGGCAGTTATGAGTTGAATGTCACATCTACGCCTGTTCATCTGCGTTTTTCGTATGTGGGATATCAAACGGAAGAAAAAGTGCTGAAAACCATTCCGCCTAAGTATAACCTGGTGCTGCAGGCGGATAATGAGATCTTGGAAGAGGTAGTCGTTACGGCCGGTCGTTTTGAGCAACGTATGACCGATGTGACGGTCAGTATCGATGTGGTGAAACCCGAATTAATCCGTTCGCAGGCGCCAACGGATCTCTCTGCGACCTTGCAGACATTGCCGGGTGTGGAGATTATTGATAAACAGCCGAGTATCCGAGGTGGTGGCGGTTGGACCTACAGCGTGGGTTCGCGTTGCCAGGTGCTGATGGATGAGATGACGATCCTTAACCCGAAGACGGGTGAGATCAACTGGAATAACGTACCGCTGGAGAATGTGGCGCAGGTGGAGGTGATCAAAGGAGCCTCGTCTGTGTTATACGGTTCGTCCGCGTTGAATGGCGTGATCAACGTGCGTACCCAACGTCCGGGTTTGACGCCGGTAACGAAAGTGAGCGGATATGTAGGTATCTACGATAATTTTAAGAACTATAACTATACGGGTGCACGCCTGCCTTTGTATTATGGAGCGGAGGCTTCCCATGCCCGTCGTATCGGTGATTTCGATGTATCGGCTGCTATCAGCGGTTTCAAGGATGAAGGATACCGTCAGCAGGCTTTCAATGACCGTATTCGCTTAGGTGGAAACATGACCTACCATGTACCCATGGAAGCGAATAAATACATGACGGTGGGTGCTAACCTCAATTATGTGGCGAACCAATACGGTGATTTCTTCATCTGGCGCAGCCCGAAGGACCCTATCCATACGTCTCCGCTCTCTAACCTGGGACGTAAGGAGCATAATTTCAATATCGATCCGTTCTTGAACTACGATGATACGGAGAAAGGTATCTCGCATAAATTGCGTACGCGTTTCTACATGACGGCGGATAACCTGACCAAACCTACTCAGACGATGAGTACGGAGGATCTGGTCAAATGGGGCGTCAGCAGTTTTGATCTCGATAAGATCAAAGGCTATATCGATCAGATATCAACCTATATGGATGGAGGTAGAAGTATCGAGGACGCTTTGATCCTTACCTTTCAGGATGTAGCCATCCCGGTGATGAATGAAGACTGGTTAGGAGCAGTCAAATCAGTAATTGACCTCTTCCAGAACGGATTAGGTTATACGGGTTCTGTGGCTGAGTTGCAAGATGTGGCGGCGTATGCCTTGAATCTGCTGACCGATGATGCTCCTACCAAACCCGAGTTGACCTATAACGGATACGTTGATTATCAGTTTGCTAAGTCTTGGAACAACGGCGTGCGCTTGACGACGGGTATTAACTGGAATCACATCACCAATACGGCGAATGTGACCGGTACCCATCAATCGGATAACCTGGCGGCGTACCTGCAGTATGACCATCGTATTGCGAACCGCTTGTCGCTTAGTGCCGGTGTGCGTTTTGAATACTACCGCATGGATGATCAACTCAAAGAGGCTAATATCCAGATCGGTAAATGGCTCTGTCCGGTGCGTCCTGTCGTTCGTGCAGGTTTGAACTGGGAGATCTACAAAGCCGGTTTCTTGCGTGCCAGTTTCGGTCAGGGATATCGTAACCCGTCTATCACAGAGAAATTTGCACGTAAGGATATCGGCGGTATAGGTGTTTACCCGAACCACGATATCAAACCTGAGAGAGGTTATAATGCCGAATTGGGCTACAAACAACTTTATAAGTTCGGTCCCGTATCCGGTACGTTCGATGTAGCGGGATTCTATACCGAGTACCACGACATGATCGAGTATCAGTTCGGTCTGTTCCGTAACTCCGATTTCTCCTTCATCAACTCGATGAACGATGCGATTTCGGAAGCAAGACTCATGATCGATGACCTCAAGCAGAGTAAGTCGCTCAGCAATGCCGGTATCGGTATCGGTGCGCGATTCGTGAACGTCGGTCATGCGCGTATCTACGGTGTCGAAGTGAGCACGGCCGGTAAGGTCGATATCAAAAAGGACATGAACCTGACCTACGGTATCGGTTATACCTTCATCGAACCGGAAGATCTGGATAATGCAAAGCGTATCGAAGAGGAGAAGACCTATACCGACCCGCTGCAGATGAAGAATAAATCGAATGACTCCAAGTACCTCAAGTACCGCAATAAACATTCGTTCAAAGCATCGATCGATTATACGTATAAGTGGTTCTCTATCGGTACCAACTTATCGTACCGCAGTAAGATGCTGGCGGTGGACTATATGATGCTCGACGAGCGTGAGAAGCCGGAGAAAGACTTGATGGATTATGTACGAACCTTCATGTTCGGTTACGAAGACGGCCTTACGCTGCATGACTACTGGATGGCGAATAACAAAGGTCTCTTCACAATGGACTTGCGTTGCTCGGTACAGTTCAAAGAGCACGCGCAGCTCCAGTTCTTAGTGAACAACCTGCTGAATGCCGAGTACAGTTTTCGTCCGATGGCTGTCGCTCCGCCGCGCACCTTCGTTTGTCGTTTGAACCTGACGTTTTAAGTAATGAAGAAGATTTTTACAATCATATGTCTCCTGTTCTCGCTGACGATGTCAGCGGTAACAGTGAATGAGGTAACCGGAACGTTTAAGGGTACGCTCCTGATTGATGATGAGCAGTATCCGAACGAAAAGATTATTATTCTGCCCGGTTCAGAGAGCAACGCGATCACCTTCGTGTTACCGGACTTTAAGTTCAACGGTGCTCCTCTGGGGGATATCGTGCTGGTAAATGTACCGATGAGTACGTCGGGAGAATTGACCATCGAGGAAAATACGCTCTATATCCGCTCCATCAAAGCGCGTGCGTCTATCTCTTCTACCGGTTCCACGCTCTCTTCCTCTTCGGCACAGATAGGCTTGTCCATCGAGGTGGCTGCCGTACCGATGCCGATACCGGTTACGTTTACCGGCAGTAAAGTAACGAACGATAACTACGCCATCACGAATGGCGGGTTTGAAGGAAACTGGTCGAATAACGAACCCCAAGGTTGGCATTCGTTTTTCAGCGCTACAGGTTCGTACGCTTCTTTTGTAACCGGAAACACGGCGCAGTTTCAGCAGTCCATGGATACACGTCCGGGATCGACGGGTTCGCATAGTGCATTGGTGCAATCCAAAGTAACGATGGGGGTTAAAGCCAACGGAAACTGCACGAACGGACGTATCAACGCCGGTTCGATGAGTGCGACAGACGCAAGCGGTAACTACGCGTTCTCTGAACCCGGAAGCAGTTATTCCACACCTTTTGTGGGGCAACCGGACTCCCTCGTCTTTTGGGCCAAATACATCCCCGGAGGCGGATCTGTGGAGGACGCCAGCAATCAGGCGCGTGCGCATGCGACCTTATTGACCAACGCACGTTATCAGGATCCGGAATCCGGTGATTACTCGGCGGTTAAGATCGCCGAGGCTGCGTCGAACTACTCAGCCACTACCGGCAAAGGTTGGCAACGTATCTCCGTGCCCTTTGTATATACGAGCGTGGATCCGTCGCAAATGGCCTATATGCTGATCACTTTCACAACCAACAAAACGCCGGGTGGAGGTCATTCTTCGAAGGATAATCCTGATAAGGTCTATATCGACGATGCGGAGATGGTGTATAATCATAGTCTGACGAAACTGACGTTAGACGGTTCGGTCATCTCGTTCACGAGCGGACAAGCGGTTGTGGATAAATTGTATAGCGACAGCGAGTATGCCGTATCTGCGACCACGAATGGTAAGGCGTCTAAGTCCTTTATCGGTTATGATGCCGCTAATTATCGCATCTATCTCTATGTCGTCGCGGATAATTTCGCGCAAGCGCGCGCGTATTCCTTATACACTATCCAGCTGACGGCACCTAAACCGGCCGATACCGAGTATGCGTACGAAGCATCGATCTGCGATAATGAGACTTATTCGGATGAGTTATTCCAAAACTTGACACAAGCAGGTACCTATATCGATACGATCCCTAATAGCGCAGGCGGCGATTCGGTGGTCACCTTCACGCTGCATGTCTTACCTACCTATCGGATGGATGAGAAGATGTATCTGAACGAAGTGGATATCGTTTGGCATGAGCAAGCGATCAATAACCTGCCGCAACGAGAAGAACCCTATCTCTTCTACGATAGTCTGAAAACAGATGCGGGTTGCGATTCCGTCTATGTTCTCACGCTCTTTGTATCGGAGATTCCGGTAACCTACGGTGCGTATGAGGCGCGGATGTGCGAAGGCGAATCGGTTGAGTATGAAGGAGTGGAGTATAGCGAAGCGTTTGAAGGTGATGTGCGTGTAGCACAACTTAACCAATACGGAGGCGATTCGATAGTTCATCTGACGGTACGCGTCATGCCGAACTATACCATCGCTGCATTCATGACCATCGAGCATGGAGAAGAGGCGTCGTGGGAAGGATGGGACCTGAGTGGCCTGCCCGAAGGAGAGATGGAGTTAAACGCAGGGTACTATTCGATCGATGACTGCGATTCAACCATCGTGCTGCACTTGACGGTGCTGCCCAAACAGATCGGTACCGGTATCCCTGCCACGCAATGGAACGAGGGGCATGCCGCCTATAAGGTACTGCTGAACGGACGGATCTATATCATCCGAAAAGAGGATGAAACCATGTATGATATAGTAGGAAACAAAATACAATAATTCATAAATTTTAAGGACAATGAAAAAGATTTTTACTGTTTTAGTTGCCGGCTTGATGATGTCGGCACAAATGATGGCCGTATCGACCAAGGATGTATGCGGTCAGTTTGACGGTGAGTTATGGTTAGATTGGGACTCCTACGGCAGCAAGTCGGTTTACCTGTTGCCGGGTGCAACCAGCAACACGCTTACCTTCGTATTACCGGATTTCATGTTCGGTGCAGGTAAATTAGGAAACATCGTGCTGCCTAATATCACGATGGATGAGAATGGTACGCTTAGCTTGGAAGAGACCTCGCTCTACTTGGACTCGATCAAACTGCGTGCATCCATCACTATGCTCAATAACTACGAGTATGAGAGCAATACCTACAACTCGGTCGTATCCGCTACAAAAGCACAGGTAACACTGCAGATTTCGGAACCGAATACCTTACCGATGCCGATCATCGTGGTCTTTGACGGTAAAGCGGTTCGTGATAATAACTACGCACTGCCGAACGGTGGTTTTGAGGGTGCTTGGACCAACAAAGAACCCCAAGGATGGCACTCTTTTGGTACGGCAGCAGGTGATTTTGCGAATTTCGTAAAAGGAAACACGATGCAGTTTGTGCAATCGAACCAAGTGCGTCCGGGTTCTGAAGGCACCCAGAGTGCGCTGCTGTCCTCCAAAGTAGTGTTCGGTATCCCGGCTAACGGTAACTGCACGAACGGTCAGATCAATGCCGGTTCGATGACGGCAGATGATGCAAGAGGAAACTATAACTTCTCCGATCCTACCAACGCAGGTTTCAATACGCCGTTTAACGGTCGTCCTGACTCGATTGTCTTCTGGGCAAAGTATGTACCGGCAGATAAAAACCCGTCTAACGAAGTGAACAAAGCGCGTTTGAATACCGTCATCACTACCGATGCCCGCTATCAGGATCCCGAAGGAGAAACGGACTATTCGGCTGTCAAACTGGGACAGGCTACGATCAACTATGCTGCCACATCGAATATGGGTTGGCAACGTCTCTCCGTACCGTTTGAATATACGGACAATGCCGGTAAACCTGCGTATATCTTGACTACCTTCTCTACGAACCAGACACCCGGTGGTGGTTCTTCTGCCAGCCAGAAACTGGATTCCGTCTATATCGACGATGTAGAACTGGTATATAACAAGAATCTGCGATATTTCGTTATCGATGGTCAATTAAACGCATTCTACAATGGAATCGTTTCTTTGGAAGGAACCTATTGCGATGACTGCGCAAAGTATAATACGGTGGCGATCGGTAAGAGCGTACAGACCTTTATCGGTTTTGATGCCATCCATAAATGCATTCAGGTATATGTGATTGCAGATGATTTTGCGCAAACAGGCGATTATCGTCTCTATCGTGTTGAGTTCGAGGATAGTGTGACCGACGATCTCGATCCTCTGAACCAATCCATCCAGAACGTCAACGATACCAATAACCGCTTTGAGAAAGTGCTTATCGATGGTCAATTGATCATCCGCTGCGGTGAGGTATGGTATAATATCAATGGTGCACGTATCCGTTAATATGAGAAGAACTATTCTTATCGTCATCTCGTGCGTTTTTGCGTTAGGCCTGTCTGCACAGACCTATAAGAACGGCGTCTGGTACTCGTTATATGATGATAGCGAGCACAACTTGGAGACGCAAGGCGATTACGAGACGAAGGTCTTTGCACCTACTACCGGATCGCTCAATGTCAAATGGCGATATGAGTGGTACGACCTGTTTGGTGCCTTTAAAAAAATCGATACCGACGTGCTGGAGTCCTCCAATGGAGGAAGCACCACGCGTGAGGTAGGTTCGCTCCAGGAGAATACCGGCAAGAATAGTAACACCACGGAGCAATTTTCCGTTAGTCGCGATATCAACTGGATCAAATACAATCGTTCAGGTTTACCAACTCACCGCGTGGTTGTTTACCATCAGGACCTCCCGCTGGCCAAGCATATCTTGCTGGCCGCGGGGGAGTATGGTACCACTTCCGCCAATCGTGACTTCGGTGTCGTAAGCATCATTGATTCGGCGGTCGATACGATCAAACTGCGTTCCTTCCTTTCGGCTGCGGACATTACCGTCTCTTGTTCCCAACCCGAGATCTTCCGGCTGGGTACGACGGATAACAAAGATGGTTTGGCTTTTGCCGTAGGAGCCAATGCATGCGCGTCAGCCAACGGTACCGCGGCGACTGCTGACGGCGGTACGCTGGGCAATATCAAGAACTATGCGATTCCGGTCCATTTCACGCCCAAAGAAGGTAAAGAGTATTCTGCTGTCATCACCCTTACCGATGGAACGTCAACCGCTAAGATCAGCGTTTCCGGCATCGGTTACAAAGCGCCGCAGACCAATTATGCCTACAGCGCTGCGATCTGCGATGGCGATACCTATCCCGATGAGCGTTTCGGTGAGGTGACGCAAGCCGGTACGTATGTCGATACGATTCAGAATGTAGCCGGAGGAGACTCTGTCATCTCCTTTACGCTGACCGTGAATCCGGTGTTTGCATACGAAGAGAGTCTGACGATGCGCGTAGGCGATGAGCAGACCTGGCAAGCGCATGATCTGAGTATCCTGACGGAAGGGGACACGACGATGGTTGCAAGGTATCATACAATCTTCGGTTGTGACTCCGTCTATACCTTGCAGTTAACGATCCTGCCGCGTCCTACCACCTACGGAAACGACACGATCTACCTCTGCGCTGGCGAGACGGCGGTCTATGACGGACATACCTATAAACGTACGACCATTGACTCGGTGCTGCTGAGTACGCCTAACCAATACGAAGGAGACTCGATCGTAGAACTGGTGGTCTATGTCTTCCCGAAGATGAAGCTGACCGCCTCGCAGACAATCTATGAAGGCGACCAACAAGAGTGGGAACATATCGACTTAAGTCAGATGCCGATAGGCGACACCACGCTTACGGTAACCTACACCTCCATCCATGGTTGTGACTCGATCTATGTGCTGAATCTTACGGTGCAAGAGCGTCCGACAACCTACGGTTACGACACGATCCATCAGTGCGGCGGGGAGGCGACGAACGACACGATCTATAGGGAGAGAGCTAACCGCTTTGGCGGGGACTCGATCCTGTATCGGACAACCTTGGCGCATCCCGAAGTATCGGAAACGGAAGCGATGCGTATCACCGAAGGAGACTCCATCGAGTGGGAAGGGTATGACTTAAGCGAATTGCCGGCAGGCGAAACGATACTTGTCGCGAACTACGAGACCGAGTTCGGGTGTGATTCGATACGTACCCTCTATCTGCTCATCGATGAGAAACAAGATACCATTCCGGTTGATCCTATCGATCCTCCTGACGATCAAGCGATAGATAACTGCGATGCCGTCAACACGGCTACCCGGAAGATCATCGTGAACGGACAACTGTTCATCCGAAAAGGCGATGACTACTACGACCTCTTCGGACGGAAAAGACAATAAAAAATAGAGCCTCAATTTGAGGCCCTATTTTTTTATTTCAACTCCTGCAACGCTCTCTTCAGTTCTTTATCGAAGCGCAGACTAAACGCTGCCTGACCTTTCTGGTAATAATACCGCAGTACGATTTCGGAACCTAACAGTTCCTTCACTTCGTCCTTATTGCGCTCGATCGCTTCGCGGAAGTTGGGCTTTAATTGCGGAGAGAAGGCTTCTAACTGTGCCAAGGTGGTTGAATCGATATCTTCCGACTTTGCCATACGGATCATGTCGTCGAAATACTTCGCCGTTTCGGTCTCATACTGAAACTCCCGTTCGTCCAGAAACGCGCAGAAATCCTCGATATCCGCATCGCTCACTTCGTAGGTCAAGGGTTGATCAATCGTAGCGTGCGAACGATGGTAACGAGTGGCATAATCGAAGAAATAATTATCCATATAGAGCGTGTAGCAGATATCCACTTTACCGGAATCGCTCAGTACGATATCGGGTAAGATACCGCCTGCGGTATCGCGTTTGAGTTCATGTCCTTTCTGCCGTTCGCTATAATCGATCGCTTGGATGCAGCGTCCGGAGGGTAGGTAGTACTTACTGGTGGTCACTTTGATATGTCCGCCTAAGACGACAGAGCGCACGTTCTGTACCAAGCCTTTTCCGAAGGTACGTTGACCGATGAGGGTAGCCCGATTCAAGTCTTGCAACGAACCGGCAACGATCTCACTGGCGGACGCAGAATGCTTATCTACCAGCACGACGAGCGGCAGGTCTTTGTAACGCGGCGTGTTACGCGTCGTATAGACATAATTGCTGCGACTGGTCTTACCCTTCGTCTCCACGATCTTCTGGTCACGATCGACAAAGAGGTTGACGATCTGTATCGCTTCATCTACGATACCGCCTCCGTTACCGCGCAGGTCGATAATCAGTTTGCGGGCTCCTTGGTTATAATATAAGTCATCCAGCGCATTCGTGAAGGCTAATGCCGAACCTTCTGTAAACTCGCTGAGTGCGATGTAACCGACGGGTTGAGACAGACTGTCTGCGCTGAAAGTCGCATAGTACGTAACGGGTTCCAGATGGATGTCTTCGCGTACGATAGAGACCTTGAATGGTTTCTCTACGCCTTCCCGTTCGATCTCCAAGACAACGGTCGTACCGGGTTCACCACGCAGGTTGTTACTTACCTCGCTTACCGTCAGCCCCATCGTGCTCTTGCCGTCCACAGACAGGATTCGGTCACCCGCCAAGATACCGGCACGTTGGGCAGGTTTGCCTTCGTACGGGTTCACGGCATAGGTAGCCAACGAGTCTTTATGAACTTTCGACTTTCTTCCTTTCGCTTTGACCAACGGCCGTTGTTGGATGATGGAACCGATACCGCCGTATTTGCCGGTGGTCAGCATACGCAGGTCGTCATCTTTCTTCTTGGGATAATAGACGGTGTAGGGGTCAATCTCCCGCAGCATGGCGTTGATGGCGGACTCGGTCAACTTCTCATAGTTAAGCGTGTCCACGTAGTTGACATCCACTTGGCGCAACACATCGTTGAAGATAGCGATGCATTCGTCTGCTCTGCTCGTCGCCTGCCGTTCTTGCGCTGAACAAATTGAAAATTGAAAATTGAAAATTGAAAGGACGACAAGTCCTACTAATTTTCTATGAATCCTTTTTCCTTTCATTTTTCACTTTTTACCTTAATGTATTAGGAACAAAGTCGCTAACGTTTTTTCCATATGCATACAAATCACGTACTAAGGTGGATGAAATATGGGCGTATTCGGGACGAGTATATAAGATGACGGTCTCGATACCGCCTATCTGCTTATTGGCTTCCGCCATGTTACGCTCGTACTCGAAGTCACCGATACAACGCATGCCGCGCAAGATGAACTGTGCCTCTTGCTCTTTGGCAAAATCAACGGTCAAGCAGTCATAGATCGCTACGCGTACACGGGGTTCGTCCGCAAAAATCTTACGGATCGCTTCCTCCCGTTCACGAATAGGGAAGGTCTCTCGTTTCGTACTGTTTCTACCGATACCGATGATGATCTCATCGAATAACTCCAGACCACGTTTGACGATGTCATAATGGCCTACCGTAAAGGGATCAAACGATCCCGGAAATATTGCTCTTTTCATTTCTCTAAACTTTAAACTTTCAAAATTTGACTTGTCAAATAATCGTGCCCTTTAGGGCTAAGAACTTTCAACTGCAATCTGGTGATTCTTCACCGGATTGCTATACATTTCGTATAGTTTTTCTCTTAAGAATTGTTCGTCCTTATTGGGGATATTGATTTTCTTGAGTTGTCCTTCTATATACGCATCAAAATCCGTGCCACGTTCGAAGATCTCATAGCCCTGATGAATATGGCGGTCGATGATGTCGCATACGCTCTGCAGTTGGTCGTGCGTGTTGGCTTCTCGCAGTTCCGGATGAGCCGTTAACAAAGCATCGATCTCCGGATTGATACTGGGTGTCAGACGATAAACGACATGTCCTTTCTGTCCCCGGATGCCCGTATGCATGGAGAGCACGTCATCTTTTTTGGACTTCCGCCATTTGGGGTCATCGCGTTTGAGTTGCATCTCAGCCGCTTTCAGATAGTCGCATGGGTCGAACTCATAAGTGATACTTACCGGACAGATATTCAGCGACTTCACGTTCTCAAAAAGATCCCGTTCATCCTTTAATCCGTTCATCCCTTCATCCATTGTCAACATATGCAGCACACTCGCCTGCGTCAGGTCGTTACTGTCTTTTGCTCGACCTTCCCGTTGTGCCAACCAGATGGACTTACCATGTTCGCGTAGATAACGGATATAGGCACTCAGTTGCTTGGCGTTCTCCAACTGCGCATGCGCGCCGCCGTTCCGTTTGACCACAAAACAACGCAGGAACCGCATCACGACCTCAATCCATTTCTTGGCAAACAGGTTATTGCCTACACCCATATACGGACGAATGTGATACCGGATACTCAGCAGGTAGGACAGCCACGCCGCATCCATGATGATATCGCGGTGGTTGGTCATGAAGAAAGCGCCGTGCCGGATATCGTGCTCGATCCGTTTGCGGTCACCTAAATAGTCCAACCGAATGCCCTTGGTTGTCCGCCATGACCAGATCTGCAAGAGCGGAAACACCGTAAACAAGTCGGTGAACCATAAGATCCAACTCACCCGATATGCCCGTATGTCCTTAAAATTATTTGCCATTTCAAACAACTTCAAACCATTTCAAACAACTTCAAACCATTTCAAACAACTTCAAACCATTTCAAACAACTTCAAACTTTTCCAGCGCAGCTTTAGACGCTTCCCGATATGCGACCATAAGTCCTCCGGTGCCTAATAACGTTCCGCCGAAATAGCGAACCACGACCACCAATATATTATCCAATCCCCGTGCGTCGATAGAGCGTAAGATCGGTGCACCGGCAGTACCGTGCGGTTCGCCGTCATCCTTGGTACGCCATAAGTTGGGGCCCAACCGATACGCATAACACACATGCCGCGCATCGTGGTATTTCTTCTTATACCACGCCACACGGGCTTTTGCTTGTTCTTCGTCTTGGATGGGTTCCGCGAACGCCAAGAACTTACTGCCCCGATCCTTATAGATGCCTTCTGCGGTCAAAATGTCAATTGTCAATTATCAATTATCAATTTTCAATTTTTTACGCAGGTCTTTAGGTACTGCGTTTTTATGCACTAAGATATCGTTGGTCTTGTATTGCATGAACGCTTCGCTCACGTACCAGATGCCGTTGTAGTTGGAGCGCACGGTGCCCCAGGAGTTTTTGACCATGTAATAGCGTTTGCCGTTTTGGTCCTTGGCGGTACCGAAGATCTGCATGCCGTGGTCATCGGTCGTCTCCCAGTTGTCGAACGCATCTTGTCGCATCTGTTGGGTGATCGTCTTCTCCGGCAGGGGTTTCTCCGTCAATTTGGTCTTCTTCTCGTCGTTAGTCATTCCAACCCATTTATTCATATCGCTACCGGTAAGGTCGGCTCCGTTGTCTTCGTCCGGCACAACGCCGATACCCTTTCGGGTGAAACCGAGTTCGCTCACGTCCGCGCCCCAAGCCATGGTGTAACCCTTCTCGATGGCGTTGTCGATGATCCGCATAAGGTCTTCCATCGGCACGTTGTACATCTGGTCCATACGCCAGTTGTCGGGAACCTCCAACGCAAAGCGCTCATAGAAAGGATGGTGGGTATAGGAGGTGAAAGAGACATAATCGTCTTCGTTCAAACCCAATTCCTTTACAAACGATTTCGGGGTGTATTTCTTACCTTCGTATTCAAACTCCTCCGGACACTTGCCCAGATAGGTGTCGTAGATAGCCTGCAGACCTTCGCGCCAAACGGGACTCAGTTTCTTCAAACCCGACAGTCCTTTGAGATACCCGCCTGCTACGCGATCCAGTTCGCTATGAACGGGTAGGGTGTCGTTCTTGGTCCAACCGTACCGGATACCGGGCATTGCTTCCTGCGGCACCAGTCCGTAATGACTCATGCAGTAGATCACGTCATAGGCAGACCCACCGGGCGCAAAATGCGGTTCGTTATAGAGACGTACACAGTACGTAGCACGGTCCATCATGGTCTTGCTGATCACGAACATCTCCGAGAAATCGACCTCTTTGCCTTTGGTACGCAGTACCTCGGACTCCAGGAATCCGAGTGTCGAGAATGCCCAACAGGTCGAACTGCGGTTCTGGTCCTTCACCGGCGTAATCGCCACACTATCGATGGTGGTAAATTGAAAACCCTCATCCACTTTGGCGGTATCCACCGCCGTACTATCCAGCATCAATGCTGCTATAAAAGAAAGTAACATCATATTTCTTTCAACTTTTAACTTTCAACTAGAAGACTTCTCTCAACTCTCCATACCTTTAGATCGTTCTCCAAAGGAGATAAGAACTTTCAACTCTCAACTTTAATCAGGAAATTCCATTAAATAAGCTTTAATAAACGCGTCGATGTCGCCATCCATGACGGCATTGACGTTACTCGTCTGATAATTGGTTCGGTGGTCCTTGACACGGCGGTCATCGAAGACGTACGAACGTATCTGACTTCCCCATTCGATCTTCTTCTTGCCGGCTTCCACCTTCGCTTGCGCCTGACGGCGTTTCTCCAATTCCAACTCGTAGAGCTGACTCCGCAAATGCCGTAAGGCATTCTCTCGGTTCTTCGGCTGGTCACGGGTCTCGGTGTTCTCGATGACGATCTCGTCGGGTTGACCCGTTAAGGGGTTCACGAACTTATAATGCAAACGTACACCGGACTCGACCTTATTCACGTTCTGACCGCCTGCGCCCGAAGAACGGAAGGTATCCCAACTGAGGTTGGCGGGGTTCACTTCCACTTCGATCGTATCATCGATGAGGGGCACTACGAACACGGACGCGAAACTCGTCATTCGCTTACCCTGCGCGTTGTACGGACTGACGCGAACGAGACGATGCACTCCGTTCTCGCTCTTCAGATAGCCGTACGCCAGATCGCCTTCGATATTGAAGGTCACGGTCTTGATACCGGCTTCGTCGCCTTCCTGCAGGTTCTCGATGGTCACCTTATAGTCATGTTTCTCGCAGTACCGCATGTACATACGCATCAATTGCTCCGCCCAGTCTTGTGCCTCCGTACCGCCTGCGCCGGAAACGATCTTCAGGACAGCCGGCATCTGGTCTTCTTCGTGCGAAAGCATGTTCTTCATCTCCAGATCCTCGACCTCGTTGAGCGCCTTTGCATATGCAGCATCGACCTCTTCTTCGGTCACGAGTTCCTCTTTGTAATACTCAAAACTAAGCGTCAACTCCTCCACGGCAGCACGCACTCCTTCGTACCCTTCGATCCAACGTTTGATACCCTTCACCTTACGCATCTGGGCTTCGGCTGCCTTGGCGTCGTCCCAGAAACCGGGTGCCTGCGTATGCAGTTCTTCCTCCTCCAACTGGATCCGTTTCTCATCGATCTGCAGGTACGCCTTCAACTTATCCGCACGTTGCTGCACATCCTTCAATTGTTCTATCGTAATCATAAGCCTATATTTTGCCAATTTAAAATCGGCTGCAAAGGTACAATTTTTTTTGCATATATGCAAATAAAATCAGAAAAATCGCCCGAATTGGACGATTTTTCTGATAGGTTTCTTCGCGAGTGCGGTAAAATTGCTTGCCGTTACGCATGTAAAAGTAGCCTGAGTCCTTGCCATTTGTTTTGCCGTGAATCTTATTGATCGCGGATGCTGTTTCTATTTTTGACATAAAAATGAGGGTTTAATTGTATATTATATATAAATATATAATATAGTAAATGTTACACAAAAATGGGTTTATTTTTAGTCTGACAGATGCCTGACGTTACTATTGACTGTCGGCTGACCGTCGGTTGACCGTCGGCTCACTGTCGGTCCTGATAGCTAATTGATAGTGCAAAGATACTGCTTTTTTATTATATATGCAAATATTTGGGATGAAATTTGTTAGATCTGGAAATTTCTTGGGTTTGATTACACGTAAGTGCGAGAAAATCTCTGTCGGAAAGTGAAAGCAGGTACGTTCTAACCATCTCAAAAATGATCTCGAAACAAAAAAGGGCGAGACTTGCGTCCCACCCTGAATGTTTTCACAACGGAATAATCCTTATTGTGTATGTCATTCAAAAAAGTTGTGCAAAAGTACTACTTTTTTGTAATATATGCAAATATTTTTGAAATTTTCTTGCATAATTGTGGCATTTTTCGTAATTTTGCAGCCGGATGACCCGATTTAGCGAATATAGAATTATGTGGGTACTGGTTTTGTTTGACCTTCCTACTGATACAAAGAAAGACAGGAAGGAGTATGCACTATTCCGTAAGAAACTCTTGATGGATGGCTTTACAATGTTTCAGTTCAGTATTTATCTAAGGCATTGCCCAAGTGCTGAGAATGCTGATGTACATATTGCGCGCGTGAAAAAGTGGATGCCACCGTTTGGAAAGATCGGGATACTACGGATAACAGATAAGCAATTCGGGGATATTCAGATTTTCGAGTGTTGTAAAGAGATACAAGTCGATCAACCAGTGCAACAGTTGGAATTATTTTAGAAAACAAAAAGTGATATATAAAGCGAAAAAGCAGTACTAAAAAGTGCTGCTTTTTCTAGTTCTAAAACATGGTTTAACTTGTTGTGTCTTTGTTAGTTACCCATGGTCTATTGTTTTAGACCTTATGTTTTACTTTTTTTGAATGACATACACAACATCGAGGACGTGCGTCTGGCAGCTAACACATTGTTTTAGACCTTATGTTTTACTTTTTTTGAATGACATACACAACATCGACCTCAATGGTCAGCAGCAGCCGATAATTGTTTTAGACCTTATGTTTTACTTTTTTTGAATGACATACACAACTTCAACTTCAACGACCGCGAGAACGCAAGCATTGTTTTAGACCTTATGTTTTACTTTTTTTGAATGACATACACAACAATAATTCCATGTAGGTACATTTAATATACATTGTTTTAGACCTTATGTTTTACTTTTTTTGAATGACATACACAACTTCTTTGAGCAGTACGGCGAGAGCCGGCGCATTGTTTTAGACCTTATGTTTTACTTTTTTTGAATGACATACACAACAGTCTTAACATAACATTGCTATTTTAACTATTGTTTTAGACCTTATGTTTTACTTTTTTTGAATGACATACACAACACTGTTGAGCGGGTGCAAAAGCCGCGTAGCATTGTTTTAGACCTTATGTTTTACTTTTTTTGAATGACATACACAACCTCAAATCGAATGTTTATGAAAGAGAACGTATTGTTTTAGACTTTATGTTATGTTTTTCTTTATATTCCTGATATCTCTTCTGCCATTTTATTCATTTCTATACATTCTGCACGGCTCACATGTTTTTTATGCGGATCATATTCCCAAGGGCTTAAAATGAGCACCTGTTTTCTTGCGACCGCTTCAAACAGGCTGTCTTGCGGTTTATAATAATCCCGAAATCCATTATCGGCGATATAGATAAAAGGCAGTCCCTCTTTTAATAATTCATCCATCACCTCTTTCTCCTTTGGAGAAATGAACGGCGAAACCATTACAGTGCCCTGTCTGGCAGCTAGCACACAATTATTCATATATTCGCGTAGGCGCTTATCATCGCCGTGTTCCGCTTCCTCTATCATTGTCCGCCGCACATGTACCGGCATATATCTGGCTCTTTGTAATAGGTCTGCATCCCCCACTCCGCGGTACACTCGCCCTTCTATCTCAATATTGTCCTGCACGCAAAAGGTCCTTGGCAAGAGACGCATTGTAGCGAGGCGCTGGGGGTTGAGCCATGTATAATGGATCATCGTATTTAATTGCCCCTTTCGGGACAATGGCCGTATAAACGGCATCTCTGTGAATATCGGATCGGGTCTATGTTGATTATCCCGAATGGCATTCGGGGCAATTGACATAGAGTATTCACGTCCAATCTGTTTTACTGCCTGCCAAAATCCGCGCGCTACTGATTTAATACCGATAGGCATAGGACGAGTCACATGCCATATAGTATGCAAATGGTTGGGCATCAAGTCAAAACTAATGATACGTACCTCCGGGTGATACTCCGGCACTGTCCATAGGCAGTCCACCACAGCCTCTCCTAATTCCGAACGCTCTACCCATGCCTGCATAGGATCGTTATTGGGAATAACAAGCGTTCCCAACAAGGGCTGACGGGAGGTTACCGATAGCGTCACATGGTAGATGCCTACTCCTTTCCATGCCTTGCCCGGTTCCTGCCAATGCCATTGTTGGCTATTTCCCGTTTCTCTATGTTCATTATCCCGAATGGCATTCGGGGCAACAGACATAGAATGTTGATGCTCGTTATTCATGCTTTAGTGATACGCCCCATAATATCAATTTTTACTTTATGAGGGAACAGGGCAAATAAACTTCCAAAACTTCGAATTGGCACTAATGCGCCAAGCGACATACTCGCGTTACGGCCATTCTCAATACCTGCATATTTATCATCCACTTTCGTTTCTGTATGATAACGGAAGTTATAAAACAGAGAACTAATATTTTGTATTCTGTACAAGTGTTTATTTAATACCGCATTGTCTTTCGCTTCAATTGCGTCATTAAATTCATCTTCTTCCATACCAAGCACAAACATTTCGTTTTCTTGCATGGAGAGTATATATGTCCAATCGTCCTTTGGAAGCTTTACTAAAAACTCTTGCGGAAGGTCTTTGTCCATGATGCTATCCCAGACATCATGAGGATTAGAAATAACTACCGGTACTCCAAATTTCTTGCGTTCTACAGCATCCCAAAAACTAACTACCATTTCCTGATATTTGCCACTTTTATCTCGGTAAATTGCAATATGATGATTACTATCTGTTTCGGAAAAACCAATAGGCTTTTGACGTTCATTGTATTTAACAGCAACTACACCTTTATCTGCTAATTTATTGTTGTAGCATCTAATAGTTCTAATCTCCATTCCTTCTGCAGAATATAGAGGTTCCTTAAAAGCCTCTTTCGCATTTCCATTAAAGGCTGCTAATCTTGCTTTTATCAATTGGCGAATTGTAGGATCTACTATGTTTTCTGGATTTGAGATTGCATCGATTGGATACTTACGTGCATATTTGTTGCCATTCTTTGTATACACGAATTCATTTGTTAACGCCCCACGCGGTACTTGAATATTCCTTTGCACAATAGTACGTTTCCCTCCTTGATATATTGCGCGGCGTGCAGGTGTTGTCACACGTTTGCCAGCACGGAAGGAAACGAGGATACTATCTACGCTATGCGTAACATCCTCCACAGAGAAATGCGGTTGCTCATTTACCCATTTCTCCAAGAGTGACTTCTTCTCATTATATACCGTATTCGCTGCTTCTACCTCTTTTAACATCTCTTCACGCGTAAATTCCGCATTTAGAGAATTCAAACGCTGGATATAGGCTTGGCGGGTAAGGGCAACCGTCAACGCATCTATCGCATGGTGACGATGATCGATACGTTTCGACCAATTCTTAATCCGCTCCTCATCATGTTCCTGACCTGCATGTTCGTAATGAACCATCTCGGTCAAACCATCCACTTTGCGATATCGCGGCAAATTGAGCGTGTGTAAAATCTCGTCGTAGCCCCATTGATGACGCAAGAAATCGGTCACACTACCACCGCTTGTCCAAACTTGGCGAATACCTTGCTGCAAGATCTCAACCGCCTTCACGGCTATATATTGGCTTTGACGCAATTGGCGATCAATGAAATCTTTAGGAATGTTGGACTTATGCCACAAGAGGTGATCGCGCTTGGTTTTACTGATACGACCTTCTTTGAATGCCTCATCCACACGTTGTTTGTAGGCTTCTTGTTCTGCTGTAGGCTTTGTTTCCAAATAGTCCAATGCCGTCAAATTCCCTTTCTCGTGGTTACACTCACGGCACGCACAGACTTTATTGCTGAAACTATCATCAAACAGGATACTACGCGGAATGATATGCTCTATCTCAACATCTGCGCCATTGAGGAATTCTGCCAAACTAACCGTCTTGCCGCAATACATACAACGGTGGTTGCTTTCCTCCCACATCTTATATTTTTGTATGCGCGAACGCGAAGGACGAATTCCCATCTCTTCAATTTTAGCGAATATCTCTTTATTAAGACGCTCGTTCTGATTATTTCGTCTATAGGCACCTTCACGCTCCTCGCGGCTTTGCTTGAGTTCGCGTGCCAACTCAACCCTTGCTTCATCAATCGGTCCATATTCTTGTTGCAGACGATTCACCAGATTAATCATCTGATTTAGGATCTTCTCAATAACCGGTTGACGCAGGGCGTTCTTTTGTAGCAGTTCAATATGCTCCTTCAATTGGCGTGCGTCGCGCTCTGCGGCAGTCATCGAATTGGAATGTTTGATGCCAATACGAGCGCAAGCCTCGCTATACATCATTCCGTCCATCAAATATGGCAACAACCGGCGGATAAACTTATGCGACTTATTGGCATAGCCAGGCTTAACGAAATCAATTTTGCAAAGGGCGTCAATAACATCCTGGTCATCTATGCCGAACTTATTTCGTAGCGTCTTGGCTAATTCGTCTGCGTCTTGAATGGAATAGACAGCGTGCCAGAGTTTAAATAGGGGCGTTTGCTCTATTTCCGGACTAACCTGCCAAAATACTTCTGTGGTCTCATTATCGACAGCATCTATGCGCTCAATTGGCATTTCCAACCACTCGCTATACTTGCCATTCATAGCTTTGCGCAATTGGTTCAAGGTCGCGTTGCCTTTGATGCCTTTGCCGATTGCCTTGCCTCCATACCAACCGTCTTTCTTGGTGATGCCCAGAATCTTATATAGGTCAGTTAGCTTGAGTACCTCGTGTGTGCAGAGGTGCTCTACTATCTGTCTTCGTTCCTCCAAAGAGAAATCATACTGCCCGTTGTTACGGTTGGTCAGCGTGATGTTATTTGCCGTCTCCCACATCGCACATAGTTGCGCTAAAGGCGATGTCCTCGGCGCACATTTTGGACCACCATAGACGATTTTACCGTCTTTGGTCTTGTACGGTTTCATCTCAAACTCACACAAACTAACTAAGTGTTTGCACGACTTCAACGGACGTTGGTAGAAGATAATGCGGTTACGTAGCGTATCAATCAACTCATCGGTAAGCACTTCTGGGTAATAGGCTTTCTGCACCTTCATAATCTGGTCAAATTCCGCGATATATGCTGCACGAGGAAAAACCTTGTCTTTGATACGGTAGGTATAATATGGTCCATCTCCGCTTTCTACTTTGCTGCGCAGTAATTCCATATAGAAATGCTGACCTATAGTTTGCTTGGCTTCTTGAATCTCTTTGTACCGTTGATTTACCGCCTCTACATACTTCGTCTGCTTGCTATCACCATTATTGTCAGCCTTGGCATGTTTGTATCCGCGTTTCTGATTGATATGATAAAGCACGCGACCTATCTGCGGTAATGTCAGTTGGTGTCCGTCCATTGCAGCATCACTACGTAGTTTCCACAAATCTATCACATTCTCATTCATTCGTTCTGGTAACATTCCGTTCTGCCGCAACACTTGCGTCAATAATGCACGGCGTAACTGATAACGATCGTATCCTTTGCGCGTAGTACGACGAGTCGTGCGATCTGCATTCTTGCTTATCGCCTGTCCCTTACTAAATTGGTCACTATCATCTTTGGAAAGGGGAACAATACGGCTACCAATGCCGATGATTTGTTTCGGTTGGTCGTTTTCCGTCTCAATCAAAGCCCAACCTATTGAACCTACTCCTAAATCTAATCCGAGAATGTGTTTTATCATAGTTTTTCCATATTTTCGCTTTTAAGTGGAGTATAGCGGACTCGAAAGGAAAATTCGATGAGCTAATACCCCGTGTTTTGCGTTTGCACACAAAATGTGCGCAAAATTACACTTTTTTTCTCACATATGCAAGAGTGGAGCCTATTTTTTAGAAAAAAAACCGAAGGTAAGCATGCACATCAGCAGACCGATAGGGGGACCGAAGGTAAACAGAACAGCTATCACAAGAGATAAAGAGCGAATTTTTGTAAAAAAATTTGCACATGTCAAAAATTTTCCGTACCTTTGCACCCGCAAAGGTTAAGGTGACTAGATGCGGCATCCGGATTTATATATTATTGCAGGTCCGAACGGAGCGGGTAAGACGACTGCCTCGTTTAACTTACTCCCGAATGTGCTGCATTGCCCGAACTTCGTAAACGCAGATGAGATAGCTCGTGGTTTATCGCCTTTTGCTCCGGATACGGTATCCCTGCAGGCGGGTCGTATCATGTTGCAGCGCATAGAGGAATTACTGCCGCAGAAAGTGGACTTTGCTATCGAGACAACTCTTGCCACACGTTCGTACGTACACCTCGTTCGTCGCGCACAAACACTTGGGTATAAGGTACATTTGATCTTCTTCTTTTTGGAGAACGAAGAGCAAGCGATAGCTCGTGTCGCGCAGCGTGTTGCTAACGGAGGGCATAATATACCCGAAGAAGATATCCGTCGTCGCTTCAAACGCGGCATCTATAATTTGATACATTTGTATATGCCGATTTGTGATAGCGTACTGGTGTATAATAACGTTAAAACACCTGTGCAACTTGTGGCGAGGAAGACAGATCAAGTAAGCGAGATCGAATTGATAGAACCTCAAATTTGGAACCAATTATTTGAATAAATATGAGTGAACGTGAATTAGAGGCTAAGATTAGCCAAGGTTTAAAAATAACTCATCGAAAGGTTGTCGAGCAACATCGTCGTGATAATCAGCCGCTCATTTTTAGCGAGAACGGTAAGGTGCAGTACGTCGATCCGTACACCGTGGCACTCTAATGTGAAAAACATCGTTTTTTTCTTCATTTATTTGCACATGTCAAATATTTGTTGTACCGTCGGTCCTCCCTACTAATGCAGGGACCCCCCCGAAGGTACGTTCGCACTGTTGTGCAAATAACAAGGCTTTCCGTTAAAAAATCAAATAAATTCGTTTTTTATCGTAAAATCCTTGTGTATTTCAAAAATTTTCCGTACCTTTGCACCCGCAAAGGTTTTGCGAATAAAAATAAATATAATATGGCTAACACAAGACAAGAGATTATTGATGAACTGAAAGCATTGCTTGAACAGGATGTAATGGCAGTCAAAGACCAAGTGGATCACCTCAAAACACGCTTCTACTCGAATGAGGAGCCGACCGAGTTGGCGAGCGAAGCAGAGCCGGGTGAAGTGACGGAGAAAGACCCCGTAGAAGAGGAGTTCAAGCAGTTACTCTCCCAATATAAAGCCAAACGTGCCGAAGTAGCGGCTGCGCAGGCGAAAGAGCAGGCGGACAACCTGGCGCGCAAGCAGGCTATCCTCGATGAGATGAAATCGATGGTAGAGGGTGCCAGTGCAGACGGCGTGATGGCGAACCTCCAACGCATGCGTGAGTTGCAGGCGACTTGGAAGACCATCGGTCCCGTTCCTGTTACCCATACCCAAGAGGTGCGCAAGGCATACCAGCAATACCAAGAGCAGTTCTACGACCTGGTGAAGATCAACATCGAGTTGCGGGATTTGGATTTCAAGAAGAATCTGGAACTCAAGCTCTTGCTTTGCGAAGCCGCAGAGAAACTGCAGGAGAATAATAATATCGTGGAAGCAAGTCGTGCGCTCCAACAGTTGCATGACGAATGGGCAGAGATAGGTCCGGTGGCACGTGAGGTGCGGGAGGAGTTATGGAACCGCTTTAAGGCCGCTTCCACCATCATCAACAAGAAGCATCAGGCTTATTTTGACGAGTTGCACGCCAAGGAGCAGGAGAACCTGGCTGCCAAGCAGGCCATCGTCGATCAACTCAAAGCTATCAACGAGCCCATCGTGAACGGCGAACCGTGGACGGCGAAGATATGGGAAGAGATGACGCAGAAAGTGCAGGAACTGCAGAACGCATGGCGTAAGATCGGTTTTGCTCCCAAGAAATTCAATCAGTCTATATACGATACCTATCGGGCAGAGAGCGACCGTTTCTTCGCTGCCAAGAAAGAGTTCTTCCTGGAGCTGCGTGAGCGTCGCAAAGAGCGTGAGCAACGTCATAAAGAATACCTGGAGCGTCAGAAAGCGCGTGAGGAGCGTCAACGCGAACGCGAAGAGCGTATGAAAGCGGTAGCTGCCAAAGGCGGTGATAACCTCCGTCGTATGCGTGAGCGCCTGCAACAGGAGATCAAGACGGCAGAGAACAACATCCTCTTCTTCTCCGCTAAGTCCAAGACAGCCAATAAGTTAGTCGCTGAGATGCAATCGAAGATCGATGCGCTCAAGAGCCAATTGGCGCAGATAGAAGAGAAGATTAACGAACTGGACGATTAAGGAGAACGATGGCTCTAATCGAATACAAGAACGTTGAGATTCACCAGGCAGATCAGATCGTGCTGCACGATGTCAATTTCACCGTGTCCAACGGCGAGATGATCTATCTCTTGGGCAAGGTGGGTAGCGGTAAGTCCAGTCTGATGAAGACGCTCTACGGTGCGCTGCCTATCGCTGCCGGCGAAGCCCGCGTGCTGGACTACGACATGACGACGATCCGTCGGCGCAAACTGCCGTATCTCCGTCGTCGGTTAGGGATCATCTTCCAGGATTACAAACTGCTTACCGACCGCTCGGTAGAGGAGAACCTGCTTTTCGTGCTGCGTGCGACAGGATGGAAAGACAAACATCTGATGACTGCCCATGTGCACGAAGTATTGAAGCAGGTCGGTATGGAGACCAAGGCCTATAAGAAACCGTATGAGTTGTCCGGTGGTGAGCAGCAACGTGTGGTCATCGCACGTGCGCTACTCAACTATCCGGAGATCATACTGGCTGACGAACCGACCGGAAACCTCGATGCCGAAACGGGACAGGAGATCATGGAGTTGCTATATTCCATCTGTCAGGCAGGTATCACGGTTCTTATCTCGACCCATAACCGGCTCTGGCCCGAACTCTATCCGGGCAAGAAATGGTTGTTTGCAGAGGGCGAAATTAAAAACGTAGAATAATGACAATCAACGAATTACAAGACGAGATAATCGAAGAGTTCGAGGCTTTTGACGATTGGATGGACCGATACCAACTCATCGTCGATTATGCCAAAGAATTACAGAAAAATCCTTTTCCCGAGCAAGACCGTATCGACCGCAACCTGATTGACGGCTGTCAGTCCAAGGTCTGGTTCACCTGTTCGCTCCAAGAGGGTAGGATGCAACTGAACGGCGATTCGGATGCCTTGCTCGTCAAAGGAATCGTGGCGCTTTTCTTATACGTGCTCAATGATCATACGCCCGAAGAGATACTGAAAGCCGATCTGTATTTCATTGACCGGATCGGTTTACGGGAACACCTCAGTCCCACCCGCTCTAACGGCGTAGCGGCGATGCTTAAGCAACTGAAACTATACGCACTCGCGTATCAATCGAAATAAATCTTCCGCAATCCGCTCATCGGACTGCTCGTCACAGATCGTGACGTCCAGAATATGGTCTGCCTGAGAGTAGAAAGGTTCCCGTGCTTCCAGTTGAGGCGCAATGAAATCCAATAACTCTTCTTCCGTGCGTCCTTGCAGAACCGGCCGTTCACTCAAATCCGTCAGCATCAGGCGTTTCGCCAAATGCTCCGGTTTCCAACGGATATAGATACTCGTGCCTAATTCCTTGAGACACTCCATATTATCTTCCCAACACGGATACCCGCCTCCGGTAGCGTAGATGATTTTCTCAAACGGAATCTGATCCGCCAGATCTTCCACCACATATTTCTCTTTCTTCCGGAACTCTTCAATGCCGAAACGACGGATATATTCTGCCGGCGAATAACCGTGTATCTGCTCAAACGCATGGTCCAAATCGACAAAATGCCAGCCTAATTTATCCGCCAGCATCTTTCCGGCAGTCGTCTTACCTGCCGCCATGTATCCTATAAGGTAGATTGGTAGTTCCATGTGTCGTTGTCAGTCCAGACGATATGTCCGTTCTCGAAAGTGGCGAGGGGGAAGACAGATGTCACAGACGGGGTGACCTTCTCAATCAGTTCCCACTCCTTATTATATACGCGCGCGCACGAAGAACATTGCGGCGCACAGACCGTAAAAATCACGAAGATCGAATCGCCCCGATACACCTCCAGGGTGGTACTGTCCGTCAAGGCAACTTTCTCATAGACGCTGTCTTGCTCAATGAGTTGCGGATTTCCGCCTAACTGAAAGATGTCGGCAAGCAGCGCCAGACTAATGGATAAGAACAACGGCATAGGCTGCGATTCCTTCTTTACGCCCCACAAACCCCAGATGTTCGGTGGTGGTAGCTTTGATACTTACTTGGTTCGGTTCAACGCCCATGACATCCGCCAGACAGGCCTGCATGGCGTCGATATGCGGATTTAGTTTCGGCGCTTGGGCACAAATAGTGATGTCACAGTTACCCAACTCATAACCGGCATCCCGTAACATCGCCATCACGCGGCGCAACAGGATCTTCGAATCGATCCCTTCGAACTCATTGCCTTTGGTGTCCGGAAAATGATAGCCGATGTCCCGCATGGCAGCTGCTCCTAAGAGCGCATCGCATAAGGCATGGATCACCACATCCGCATCCGAATGACCCAATAAGCCTTGCTCATACGGCACTTCAATCCCCCCTAACCACAATTTGCGGTCAGGGGAGAACTGATGTACATCGTAGCCAAACCCTATGCGCATGGAATTAGTCCTTCTTGTTATTAACAAGATCCTTGATGCCGTAGAGGTCGAAGCCCAAGGTGAAACGCATCGTCTGGTCGAGCGGGTTAGATGCTGCCAAACCAACGCAGTAGGAGATATCCAAGGTCACGATGGACAGGTGGAATCCGGCACCGAAGGTAAGCACGTTACGGTTACCCTTGTAGTAGTTCTCATAGCTGTAACCCATACGAGCGAAGAACTGCTTGCGGTACGAATACTCGATACCTGCGCCCCAACGCACCTCGTCAAACTCCTCTTTGGCACCGCGTGGTGCATCTCCAAACGATTGGAACCAACCCTTCGCCGGGTTCAGTTCCGAATAAGCGGTCTGGCTCATCAACCAAGTCGTCTCGTTATCCGGATCGAATCCTTCGGTGAAACAGGACTGACGCGTCGGAACCAACATCTTATTGGCTTCTACGTTGAAGGTCAAGAAGTTATACTCATTGATCGGCAATTCGTAACCCACACCGATATTCATGCTGGCAGGGATGAAGTTACTGCTTCCGTCATCGGCGTAGTTCATTTTACCGCCTAAGTTCTTCAAAGTGAAACCCAAGGAGAACTGACTTGTTCCCATCGGAAGCTCAATCGGTTGACGATAGTACAAACCGATGTCGGCTGCCATCGACCATGCCGGGTGCATCTCTGAACCACCGGTAGTGGAACTGTTATAACCGTTGTTCAAATCCGAGTACAGGAAACGCAAGGCAACAGACATCGATACGTAGTCATGTAACTGACGGAAATAGCTGACATCCAACGCCCATTCGTTCGGACGCACATTCTGCAGCACCGTTCCGTCCATGCTGGTCAACGCCACATCACCCATCGAGAAATAGGTGAAACTGGCACCGATACCACCGCCCAGATAACCGAAGTTATAGAAACCGGCAAGGTAAGCCAAGTCGATGTCACCTACCAATTTACGCAACCAAGGCGTGTAGTTGGCAACGATACCGCCCTTCGTGTACATATAGGCGTACTTGGCAGGGTTCCAGTACTGCGAGTTAAAGTCCGCTTCCGTGGCAACACCCACATCACCCATACCGGCTGCACGTGCGTCCGGAGCGATAGACAACGACGGCATCGCTGTGATCACAGGATTCGGTTGAATCTCTTGCGCGCTCATCGTCACGGCGCATACAAGAGCTGTTAGAGAAATAAGAATCTTCTTCATTGTGTTATTTTTGTTTTATGTTATTCTTTAAACTTTCAAATTAAACTTTCCACTTTATTTAGCGATTTGCTTCATAGGCTCTTTCAACTTTCAACTTTAAACTTTCCACTTATTGTGTAACAATAATCTTTCCCGCCGTCGTGCTGTATCGACTGGAGGCGGATTTGATTTTGACTACATACATATAGATGCCGGGTTGTAAACCGATCTCTTGCAGATTGATGCTTACATCGTCCGGGTTATCCTGCGTGTGGCTATATATCATCTGTCCGTTCATGTTATGCAGATAGATCTCGGTCTGCAATAACTCATCCGGTTGGTCGTAATGCACGATCATCCGCAACAAACCGGACTGCGGAATCGGGTTCGGATAGGTCGTAACGGAACAGATACTCGGATCCAGACCGGCTTCTACAATAAAATTCAATTTCTGCGTCGTGCTGTTGTTGAGCAAGTCCCATGCACGGAACGTCAGATAGTGCGCTCCGTCCGGCAGGGCTTCCATCAGGTAACTGACCTGTCCCTCCTGATAACTGTTATCTGCAGCCGTGAAATACTCGTTGAGCGAGTAGATCATCTTCGGGTCGTCATCGACAATCAGCATCAGGTCATGTCCGATACCTGCACCGGCTGTGTTGATACCGTGTTCGTCTTTCAGTTCTGCAAAGAAACGCGGTGTGGGATAGGTCTTGTCGCCGTCCACGAATGCCGGTGAATTGAGATAGATACGCATCTCGGGACCCGTCGTGTCGGTTAGCAGACTCGTACCCGTTCCGCCTATGACGAACTGTTCATAATGTCCTACTGCTTCCTCCGTCTCGGCTTCCTCATCCGTCGTGACGGCATAATAGACGATGCGGCCGTTTCCGAAATTATACCGGATATCCTTTGGCACCATGAAGGTGTAACTGAACTTACCGTCCTTTACATCTGTCGCACCGGAGAAGATCGTATTCGGATAATCGTTGTATTCGTTTACCAGCGGATCACCCCCTGCATTATCATTGTCCCGGGTAGGGATGGATTGCATCTTGTCATAGATAGTGATATCCACTTTCCCGTTGAAATCCGACACCAAGGTCTTGTCCTCATCAATAATCTGTCCCTCTACATGCTGCACGCTCAGCGCATTGAGCGTATCCATCTGCGTCAGCGTCTGTACCTGATAGTCGGTAGGATAGTTGAGGCGCAAAGCCGGATCGCCTAACAGCACATAGGCCAATTTATTCTCCTGCGAACCTAAATTATTTTTGCCAAGGGCTATCGCCTCGCCTAAGGTCATATCGTAATGGAAAGCATTCGTATGCGCAAACAACTGGTCGCATACGCTGCGGTTAAGTTCTGTATTCGGTGTTGCATAGACGGTACGGGTAGCCGCCAACACCCCGATCGCTCCGCCTTTGGGATTGAGCAAAGCCGATTCCGCCGCACAGCGTTTACCTCCATCGCACAAGGCGAAGTTACAGGTAGCAAACAACCAGAACGCCAGATTTTTGTTACTCATCGCCTCGATGTCTTTTTGGTTCAACATCGACTCATTGGTGATGGCGTTATTACCGCCGTGACCCGAATAATCGAAGAACAACGCACCGTTACGCAGCAAGTTCATCAAGCGGTTCTTGGCTAAAGGATAGCTCTCTCCGCTTGCGTTCACCTCCTGCGGATAAGCGTCTAAGAAGATCTTATGTACCACAAAATCCGGATTTGCTACGCGTACGCGCTCCGCGCTCGCTTCTGCCGTCTGCGTGTGGGTACCGTTCTCACCGTCGTCCGCCAGATAGACCAACTGGTTCTTCCATTTGCCGGTTTGCTCGTTGTGCATGTAGCGGATCAACTTATCCACCGTCGTCTGCGCCTCCTCTATACTCTCGACAGGCAAACGACCTACACCGATATCCATCTTACCCGAACGGTCCGAAGTACCTTCATTATCATCCAGGAAACCGAAATAGTCCTCCGTGCAATACGCCTTCACCTCATTGACCGAGTTCTTGGACTGATAGGTCAACAGCAGGCTTGTACCCGAATTGGACAGTAACTTACGGTTATCAAAACTGCCGTGCCCCATGAGCAGTAACCATCTCGGTTTCTGGATACTGCTTCCGTTCGCCCGGTCGTACAGCATCTTCATCAACCAGCGATAAGCGGTCGCATCCGGTGTACCCGAAGAGAACTCGTTATACACCTGCTGATCGGTCACCACTGCCCATGTGATACCTTGTTTCTCCTGGTGAGCCTGTGCCAACTGCGTGGATACCTCTTCGTATCCCTCCGGGCAGATGATCACCAAGTCAATATTCTTCAAGGCATGCAGGTTCTGGTTCTTCACCTCGCCTACTACCTCTGCGTGTACAAACTGCGTGTCGTCGGTCTTCACGGCGATATATTCATGTACCCCGTCAGCCTGCGTACCTGTCCACAGCAATTCGCCGTTGGACATCGTTGTCGGCATCCGTTTGATGGCATCTAAGTTCGTAATATCCCATACCTGCGTATTGGCGTTCGCGCCCTGTAAGTGGAAACGAACCGGTGTAGATGTATTGCGGTTCACCGTCGTGCGTACGCCCATATAACTGCCGTTCATCTGCAGCGTAGAGGTTGTCGTGATCTCGATATAGTTGAGCCATCCCAAAGCACTGGCATTGCTGTTCTGTAATTGCAAAAGCACCGTCTGTTTGCTTGCTTTCGCCGTACCGTTGATAACAATGATACCGGTCTCACCGAACGAATAGTTGTCGTCGGGAACAGGAATAGTCGTCTGCCCCTTCTGGCTGCTGTTCAGCGTGCCTGCAAAAGTGGAGGCTGTCGAAGCATAGGCTGCCACATCGGCATAGACATAAACCGATTGACCGGCTACCGCGTTGGGCGTACTGAAGGAGAACGAGCGGCTCTGATTCGCTGTGAACTGCTCGCCGTAGAAAGTCTGACCGCCACCGTACACACCTGTTTTGTCCACCAGGTTCAAGGAGTCTTTGTCTTGCACTTGATGCAGCGGATAGGTCGTGATCTCTGTCGGCGTACCGCTTACCGCTTCCCCTGCCGTCGGGGCTAACTTATTGCCCACATTATCCGTCAACAGGTAGTAACCGTAGTTCGAATAGGTGTTTCGGGTATGGGCAAAACGCGAACCGTTATAGGTCCAGGCAATAGGACCTTGCACATAAAACAGAATATAATCGTTTCCTACAAACACAGGCACCTGCGGCAGGTCGTCGATGTTGCGTTTCTGAAAATCCTGCTCTTTCTGCGCACCGCCGTAACCGAAGACACGAATCTGACTCGGGTTCAAACCCGCAGCTTCCAATTCACTGAAACTCATTCGGCACACTCCGGACTCGCTCACGCGAATCTTCACCCAATGCCCGTCCGCCAAGACTGAACGGTTCACGTACGAGTGAATACCTGCCATCATCGGCAGGCACAATGCCATCAGTACTATCGTTAATATTTTTCTCATTTGATCTTACAATATAGTTTCTCTTCGCCTTCCACTTCGATACGAAGAATCTCTTCTTTTTGCACTTTGCGCGGGGCTTGTGCCACCTGGATATAAATCAGATCTCCTTGCCGGATGGTCATCAGCTTACTCGCTTCCACGATCGCTTCTTGAGGAGAAATAATCAATTCATCATTGAGCAACAAAGTTGCGCTCATTTCATCATTGTTTATCCATTCCCCTATTGCCAACGAATAGTCAAAAGCAAGGGCTTGTGTCCAAGGCTTACCTTCCGCTTGCGCCTCACGTAACTTGTCCATCGCCACAAAATCCTCCCCCGGAGCGATCGCATCGTAGTAGCGGTCCGCAAACTTATACGCTATCTCTTTGCCCAAACGGCTCACGCGTAGAATCAAACACGGAGTGACTCCTATCTCTTGACTCCAGTCAGGCATAAAGAACGGTTTGCGTCCGTTGAGCAGACAACTGTCGCCTTTCAGCACAATCTCCGTCTCGCCATGACGATAAACAAAGCCTATTATTTTCATAACGCTACAAAATGCGGGGCAAAGTTACTACTTTTTTTCGACATACGCAAGCATTTAAGCAAAAAGTGAAACTTTTTCTTAAAATAAATGTCAAATATCAAATCTCAGATGTCCAATCAATTATTTAGCCCGTATGAATAATTGTACCGGTGTTCCCGTGAAATCCCACCATTCGCGTAACTTGTTCTCCAGGAAGCGGCGGTACGGTTCTTTGACGTACTGCGGCAGGTTGGCAAAGAACACAAAGGTCGGGATCTGCGTGTTCGGCAACTGGGTACAATACTTGATCTTGATGTATTTGCCTTTCCAAGCGGGTGGGGGATAGTTCTCAATGAGCGGCAGGAATTTCTCATTTAACTGCGCCGTCGGCACTTTTTTGTTTTTGTTCTCATACACATGGATCGCTGTCTCCACCACCTTGAAGATACGCTGTTTGGTCAGCGCACTCGTGAAGATAATCGGAAAATCGGTAAAGGGCGCAATACGTTCCCGGATAGCGGCCTCGTATGCCTTGATATCCTGATTGGTCTTGCTCTCCACCAAGTCCCATTTGTTGATACAAACGACGAGACCTTTCTTGTTCTTCTGGATGAGCGAATAGATATTGAGGTCCTGCGCCTCGATGCCGCGTGTCGCATCAATCATCAGGATACATACATCGCTGTTCTCGATGGCACGAATCGAACGAACCACCGAGTAGTACTCCATATCTTCGGTCACCTTCGCTTTCTTACGGATACCGGCTGTGTCCACTAAGTAAAAGTCCTTGCCGAACTTATTATACCGTGTATAGATCGAGTCCCGTGTTGTACCCGGTATATCCGTCACGATGGTACGGTCCTCACCGATGAACGCGTTCAGAATACTCGACTTACCGGCATTCGGACGACCCACGATTGCAAAACGCGGCAGGTCTTCCAACTCTTCGTCGCTGTTGTCTTCCTTCTTGAAACGGCTTACCACTTCGTCCAACAGATCACCGGTGCCCAGACCGTTCTCGGCGGACAGGATAAACGGTTCGCCTAAACCCAGTTTGTAGAACTCCGCTGCGCCGTACTGGTTCTCGAAGGTATCGACCTTGTTCACGCAGAGTATCGTCGGTTTCTTGGCTTGACGTAATAGATGGGCTACCTCCATATCGAATTGCGTAACCCCTTCGTTCACATCGACAACCAGCATCACTACGTCCGCTTCGCGAATCGCCAGATCCACTTGACGGTTGATCTCGGATTCGAAGGTGTCATCGCTGTTCACGACCCATCCTCCGGTGTCGATCACACTGAACTCCCGACCACACCACTCGGCCTTACCGTACTGCCGGTCACGCGTCGTGCCTGCCGTATTCATCACTATCGCCCGACGCGTACCCGTCAAGCGGTTAAATAGAGTCGATTTCCCAACGTTGGGACGACCCACTATAGCCACAATATTCGCCATAGAAATTTCAAATTTATGATTTATAATTTATGATTTACAATTTCCGCATCCGCTGTCACAGTCATCGCATTTGCCGTGACACTTACCGCATCCGTGCGGATTGCGGATGGCTTTGAGCTCGCCTTCCGTCACATCGCGGATCTCGAGGATCGTACCCTTGAAGTGCAGATCTTCTCCGGCGTACGGGTGGTTCAGGTCAATCGTCACCTGATCGTCCGTCACCTCACAAACCTGCGCCTTCACGATCTGACCGTCCACCGTGTTCATCGGAACGATCGCGCCTACATAGACGCGTTCCTCGTCGAACTCGCCGTCACCGTTGAAGAACATCTTCTTCGGCAGGTCCATCAGACCTTCCTGGATATACTCACCGTAGGCGTCAGCTGCCTTCAAAACGAAGTCAAAATGATCTCCCTCTTCCTTGCCGGCCATCGCCGCCTCAAAAGCCGGAAGCATCATCCCTTCGCCTTGACACCATACCAACGGAGCCTCCTCCGTCGCTTTTTCCATTAACTCTTCTTGACCACCCTCGCCGTTGATGTACAACTCGTACGTGGCCTTCACTACTTTCAAATTTTCTATCATTTTCTTTTAACTTTAAACTTTCAACTTTAAACTTTCAACTTTCATCACCACCACTCCACACGGCTGTTGGTACTCTGGTTACTGTTCTTGTCGTACTTCAAGTCGCTCAAGATGGAGGCGTTGATACCGATGTGGAAGGTGTAACTCTTGAATTGTCCGATCGGGTTGATGCTGGCAGTCATATTCCAGCAGTGCAAATCACGGCTGATGTTGATATTGCAAGCCGTCACTTTCTTGGAATCGAAGTTATACGTCATGTTGGCGCTCACTTTCCATCCCTGACCCAGACCGATGTTACCGTGCAGCGTCAGGTAATGACTGAACTTCATCTTGTAATACATCTTGTCGTAATCGAACTCATTTCCCGGGGCGTAAGACAACGAGTAACTGAAGCCTATACTCCAAGGGATATCGGTCTGTATATAGCCGTCATCCACCTTCTCTTCTTTCTTGTTTTGCTTGGCGTTCCTGTCCTGACCGTCTCCGTCTTTCTCAATCGCCCCCATCTCGCCATCTGTTCCGTCGTTCGAACCTCCTTCCGTGCTTTCGTCCTTCGTGCGCTTGCCTTCCGCCTTGTCCCGCCATTTCTTGATGGTCTGGTTGGTGAGCGTATAATTGAAACTCCAGCGAAGACCGTTCCAATGCGGGAACCTGCCGTTGTGCCAGTACTGCTTGTTCGTTCGAACCGGCGTACCCAACGAGTTCAATTCGTACATGTACGGATCCAAATCCGTATTCAGGTTCAGACTGTAGTTGTTCAATTTCGGGAACTTCAAACGCAAGTTGACGTGGAACTGACTCCAGTTCATACTGTCCGCAGCGAAGTTATAACCACCGGTCACGGAGAACTTGTCAATCAGACTCACCACCTTGTACGGATTCTTACCCGTCGTGTCGTCCTTGTTGATGATCTTCATCTCCAGGTTGTTCTCGATACCGAAATTGATGGCGCCCACCATGCCGTTACCCGGTGTACCGTACGGACTGCTGCTGAATCGCGAATAGGTCTGATGCTGGTAAACCGGATTACCCGCTTCGTCCACTTTCTGGATCTTCCGTCCCGTGATACTGTCTTTCTCCGAGGTATAGACCGGCTGGTCATAACTGCCGTAATACCCCCAGAAACCGGAACCGAAATCCGGATGGTAGGTCAGACCGAAATAGGGCGTTAGCACATGACGGAACTTCTCCACCTTGCTCTTTGGGAATAACTTCTTCAGCGGTGTGTAGAATCCGTATAACTTCGTACTGAAGCTTACACCCATATCGAAGTCGAACACGTTATAGAAACCCGTCGTCGTGTCTCGTCGCAAAGCTTGTGACTCGTCGTCCCAACTCTGGTCGATGCGTTGGAAATACATCCGGTCACGCAGGTTGATGGACGGCGAAATAGTCAGGTATTTGAAGACGGTGAAGTTCGCATTGATAGGCAGCGAATGGTTCAATCCCGTCTGCCAGTCTTTGAAGAAATTCGAATGCAGAAAATCCTTCTCCTTGATACTGTTCACGGCGATCTTGCCGTTCATTGAGTAACTCATCTTGATCTTCTCGTACCATTTCTCCTTACCGCCTACTTTGCCTTTCCGCTTCAAGCTCGCCTGCCTCCATTCTTTGAACGGATTCACACTGCTCATGTTCACCGTCAACTGCGGCGCTGTCAGGCTGATCGTCGAGTCACTCGTTCGCTGCGTCAGGTTGGCGGTCAAACTCAAACTCCAGGGACTGTCCGGAAAACGCTGCGTGTAGTTGATACTACTGCTCTTCGTATTCTCCGAATACAGATTAGAATTGTAATAACTGTTGATATTACTGCGGTTGTAACCGCTCGTCGAGAAGTTCACACTCGCCGAGAAAGTGCAGTACGGATTGAACCGGGAATCCTGGTTATGCGTCCATTGAACGCTGAAGTTCTTTCTTGTCGAATAGTCCGGTAAACCTTTCTCGCCCGTCACGTCGTTGCGGTAGTTTATACTCAGATTACCGTTAAACCGGTACCGCCATACGTATTTCGATTTCGCACGTATTGCCCATGTACCACGCGAATAGATATCACCGGTCAATTCCAAATCCACATAATCGCTCAGTGCAAAATAGTATCCGAAATTTGTCAGATATAAACCACGCGTATAGTCATCGCCGAACGTCGGCATCAGGATACCGCTCGAGTAACGGGTGTTGAAGGGGAAGAAACCGAACGGGATCGCCAACGGCAAGGGCACGTCGCCAACCACCATGTAAGCCGGACCCGTAGCGATATAATCGCCCGGCTTGACTTTCGCCTTCGTCATATTCAGGTAGAAATGCGGGTGCTCGTGATCGTCACAGGTCGTGTATTGACCGCCTGCCATCAACATCTCGTTGTTCTCCAGTTTCTTCGTCCGGTCCGCAATGATATATCCTTCGCCCTGCTGCGTCACTACATGACGGATGTAACCGCGTTGCGTCTTGATGTTATAGGTGATCTCATTCGTCTCGTATTGATCCTTCCCGTCCTTGAAGACCGGCTTGCCTTTCCAGTCATACTCCAACGAGTCCCAAACACCATGCGCATAAATCAAACTGCTGTCTAAGTTCATCCGGATGTACTCGGACGTCAGTTCCATCTTCTCGAATCGCAACTCACCCTTTCCGTGTAAGTACGCCGTTCCGTTATGCATCATGATCATCGAATCGCTTGACTGATAATGCACCGGTGCCGTCAACCCGCTCTTCGACTGCTTCTTCGGTTCCTCTTTGGTTTCTAGTGTTTTTATGGTTTCTAGTGTTTCTAGGGTATCTAGAGTTTCTAGAGTTTCTAGAGTGTCTAGAGTATCTAGTGCATCTAGTGTGTCTAGTTCTCCGTGTACAATCTCCTCCGCCCGTACCGCCGTAAAGCAGCACAGAATCAGCATCAACCATATGTACACACGCATGCGCATAATACGCCAAAATAAAATCGGCCGCAAAAGTACAAAAAAAAATTGACATACACAAGTATTTTCGCAAGAAAATAAAAAAAATCGCCCCTAAGGACGATTTAAAGAAATTTTCTTTTAAGTTGATTATGTTCAATTTTTCAAAGCCTTCTGCCGTCCAGCGTGAACCTCATTCCATTGCGACGAATGATCAGTATACCGTCCATCAGCATCTTACCGGCCTCACTCTCCGGCTCTGCCACGCTCTCAATATTCTGCAGCACCGGCGGCTCAAATCCGGCAAACTTACCCATGTAGTACGCCGCGCATACATCAGCAGCACTCTGACCCACTTGAACCTTACTCAAACGGTTGATAGCGTGACCGTTATTGTTCTCTGTGCTCCATAAACCACGGTTCTGCCAAGTCCATAAAACCGTTCCCTTTGACGTGCTCCAATCGGTGTCGTCGCCGTTACCGGCTTCCTCCGGAAACCAGTAGTTGATACCCGTCACATTCTCCAATGGTAATAGCGCATCAACAAGGTCCTTCACCATCTTATACTGACCCGCTACCGAGCAGGGCCACACATCCTGCGTGTTGTAATTTACCCCTGCTGTCGGCCAGTACTGGAAATTGTACGCAAACTCGACAATTTGGACGTCTTTATCCGGAAAATCGACCGCCAACTGTTTGATCGATTTCACCAGGTTGTTCTTGTCCGTTTTGCTCTTCACCTGCTCATCCGTCAGATACCCGTGCCAGAACGGATAATAACTCAGTCCGATTATATCAAAATACACCTCATTATCAATCAGTTTCTGGTAGTAATATTTATTATAACCCATGTTCGTAGCCCGGTCCGTATGGATGATGATTTTGGCATTCGGACACAGTTCTCTCACGGCATTGCATCCTGCCCTTAACAGCATCAGATAGCCGTTCCAATTATCTCCGTCATACTCATACGGATGAACCCTCCGATCGCATAATCCGTACATGATCTCATTGCCCACTTGCACCAGATCCGGCGTTGCATTTTCAGCCTTCAAGGTGTTCAATACTTCCCGTGTATAGGTGTCCACATGCTGCGCCATCGTAGCATCATCACTCCCCTTCCAGGCTACCGGCGCTTGGATTTTTCCGGCGTCAACCCATGTGTCCGAATAATGAAAATCCAACAGAAAATAACCGCCTGCTGCCTTGATCCGCTTACCCAAAGCTGTTACGTACGCCAGATCTTGACATAAAGACGGATCGGTCTTTTCCGGATTAACGAAGATACGAACCCGGAATGTATTCCATCCGCACTCGCTCATCGCCCAAGGAATCATATCCGTGATCTTTTTTCCAAAGACATCCTTGTACGGCTTGTTATGGATCTCATACATGGGCAACATCGAAATGTCTCCACCTACATATCGAATCGTCTCCGTCTCTTCCGCCCGCACCCCCACGCACGCCAGCGCAATAAATAATAAGGAAATAACCTTTTTCATTATAGAAAATTTTAAATTGTAACGACTTTATTTATGTTTATTGCTGATTATTGATTTTATCTCGAAGAGATGAGGATTATTTTGATAAAGTAGTCATCGAATTTATTCGGAGGAGTACTTTAGCGAAATAAGACTCATAGTACTACGTACTAAAATCAATAATCAGTGTTTATATGTGTTAATTTTCTTAATGAACTTAAAACCGGCTGCAAAGATACAAAAAAAAAATCAATCTTGCAAATTTTGCCAACTCTATTTTGCATTTTTTAGGTTTTTCTACCTTTTTAGGGCAATAATTTGTATATTTACAGAAAAAATAGTAATTTTGCGCCCAAATTATCATTTTGATACATAATAGGCAATAATCGTAACAAAATGTAAACAAAAAATACAATTTTAATTAACGGATTTATTAACTAAAACTTATTTGAGGTATGAAAAAATTTTTCTCCTTTTTGTGCGCTCTTACAATCATTCTGAGCGCAAGTGCTGCACCTGCTAAGGTAGTGACCAAAGTGGTCAGCAACCAGAAGATTGAGCTGAAGAAAGCTCCGCGTTTGCAGGAAGCAAAACTCCGTAAGGTGGCTAAAGCTCCGCAAGCAAAGGCTGACGAAACTCCTCTCGCTTCCGGTACATTCTACACCGTTGGTGGTACTTTCAAAGCTAGCAGCGTAGATCATACAGCAGACATGCCCTACATTGAGGTCGCTGTAAACGGAGCAAATATTGCTATCGTAGGTCTGGCTTATTATTTCCCCGAGGGTACTGTTACCGGTACGATTTCCGGCAACACAATTACCATCCCCAGCGGTCAGTTGTTGGGATCGGATGAGTATGGTCCGGAGTACCTTGTTGGTACAAATGATGGTAAAACGGTCTGTGACATCGTATTCACCTATGATCCGGAAGAACAAACGTTGGAGGCTGAGACGTACTACATTATAGAAAGTTCTTCAGCAACCGAAGTGAAAGCTTATGCCTACTGGATCCTGCCTGTATTCAGCGCAGTTGAGCCGGAAGAACCGGAACTCGTTGAACTTCCCGAAGGTGCAACCGTTGTGGAATACACCATGGAATATTCTGAAGAAAACGACGAGGAAGAACTGGTATCGAACGCAAAAACTATCAACGTAGCAGTAGTGGGCGATCAGGTATATTTCCAAGGTATGAGTGCTTTTCTTCCTGAAGCATGGGTCGTTGGTACCAAAGAAGGTAACACAATCACCTTTGCTGCAAATCAATACATGGGTGAATACTACGGTCCTTCTTACTTCTTCTATGATGAAGATGAAGAAGATTTTGAATTTACCTATGATACAGAGAAAGATACCTATACGGCTGAAGGAGAAATATTTGGCTTGTTATATGTTAAAGCTAGTGGTAAATATTATTATGATGGTCGCTATACCGACCCTGTGTTGAGCAAAGCAAAACCTATTGATTACAATAATCCGGCTGTAGTGGAGATTACCTATGCTACCCATCAGCTTACGGAGGCTGAAGAATATACCGATGTTATTTATGCCTTCAGTAACGCAAAAGCGGACACCGTATTCCAGTTTGATATCTATCTTGACGAAGGTCAGAAAGATGTAGTATTGGGCCAAACATATACGATGGAAGATATGGAGTCGAGTTCGGACTATACCTATATCGCAATTAATGGCGTAGCAACCGCCTTGAAGGAAGTTACTTTCACCAAAACACAGGAAGAAGGTGAGGAAATTCCGACTTTCAAAGCGCTTGTCGTAGATATGAGAAATAATGTGTATAGCTTTGAATGCACAATCGAGGAAACATTACCGATAGTAGTCGAAGTTCCGGATGGTCTGGAAACAGCTACCTATAAATTCGATGGTGTGGATACTAAAGGAAACGAGGTAGGTAAATTTGTACAAGTTGGATTCGACGGCGCCGATGTATATATCCAAGGTATGAGTGGATACGTAGAGGAAGGATGGATAAAAGGAACCAAGAATGACGAGGGTATCTACGAATTCCCGATGTGCATCCTCGGAACGTATTCAGACTTTGATGATTATGAGTTGTACACGATTGCAACCACAATGACCTATGACGCTGAGCTTGATCAATTCGCATGTGCCCAATTCGTATCGGTAGGCGGTGAATATATGTTCGATGCATACTCAAACATCACCTTGACCAAATACGTAGAAGTAGCGGCTACTCCGGCGGATCCTGAGTTCACCAACTTCGCTTTTGCCGGTGAAAAGTATCCGAAGGTAGAGTACTCTATTTCGCAGAAAGGTACTCAAAATGAAGACCTCAACCCGGATAAGTTGAGCTATACCTTCTTCATCCAGAAGGGTAATGAGATGAGTCCGCTCGTACTGACAACTGACCTCTACATCAACCTCGAGGAAGACATGACGGAGATTCCGTACAACTTCTCGGATTCCTATGATATCTACAATCATCTGTTGTATCTCAATCAATCCGAAGAGGAAGTACGTAGCTGGGATAAGCTCGGTCTGCAAGTCATCTATCGTGGTGCGGACGAAGAGCGCAAGTCCAACATCGTTTGGTACGATGTGAAGGCTTACTGGGATGAGCAAGGCATCGAGAACGTCGTTCTGACCGATAAGGCACAGAAAGTAATGATCGACGGTGCGTTGTACATCATCCGCAACAACAAGCTCTATAACGTACAAGGTGCTGTAGTTAAGTAATTAACTCCCCTACCAACCCAAAAGACTGTCACTCCGGTGGCAGTCTTTTTTTTATTCCTTCTGCCAAATTATTTCGTTCCCTTCTGCCAATTTGTCAGTTTTTTTATTATGGCATAGTATTTGTCCTATTTGGGGTGACTAGTCGTCTAGAACATCTAGGACATCTAGAGCATCTAGGACGTCTAGGGAATCTGGAAAATTTAAAAGAAAGGAACTATACTATGTCTAAAATTATTGGAATTGACCTCGGTACCACAAACTCGTGTGTAGCCGTAATGGAGGGTAACGAACCTATCGTCATTGCTAACGCTGAAGGTAAGCGTACGACCCCTTCTGTTGTTGGATTCATCGACGGCTATTCGATCAAGCGTTTCATGGGTGAGACCTACGATCGCTTGCAGTCCGAAATCGCTCGTGTTCCGTATAAAGTAACGCGCGGCGACAACAACACTCCCCGTGTGGACATCGACGGACGTCTCTATACCCCGCAGGAGATCAGCGCCATCATCCTTCAGAAGATGAAAAAGACCGCTGAGGACTATCTGGGCCAAGAGGTTACCGAAGCTGTCATCACAGTGCCGGCATACTTCAACGACTCGCAACGTCAGGCTACTAAGGAAGCCGGTGAGATCGCAGGTCTCAATGTACGCCGTATCGTCAACGAGCCGACTGCAGCTGCCCTGGCTTACGGCCTCGACAAGTCGAACAAAGATATGAAGATCGTTGTCTTCGACTGCGGTGGCGGTACACACGATGTATCGGTCCTCGAGCTCGGCGACGGTGTATTCGAAGTAAAAGCAACCGACGGTGATACCCACCTCGGCGGTGACGATTTCGACCATCGTATCATCGACTGGCTCGTTCAGGAGTTCAAGAACGAGAATGGCGGTGCTGATCTGAGCAAAGACCCGATGGCAATGCAGCGTCTGAAAGAGGCTGCCGAGAAAGCAAAAATCGAGTTGTCTTCTGCAACGACCACGGAGATCAACCTGCCGTATATCATGCCGGTAAACGGTGTTCCCGCTCACCTCGTTAAGACCCTGACACGTGCTAAATTCGAGCAACTCATCGACGATCTTATCCAGCGTACCATTGCGCCGTGTAAGACTGCGCTGCAGAATGCAGGACTCACGACCAGCGATATCGACGAGATCATCCTCGTAGGTGGTTCGACGCGTATCCCGGCTATCCAGGAGGCCGTACAGAAATTCTTCGGTAAAGCTCCGTCGAAGGGCGTTAACCCGGACGAGGTAGTAGCCGTAGGTGCAGCTATCCAAGGTGGTGTCCTCACCGGCGATGTCAAGGATGTCCTCCTGCTTGATGTAACTCCGCTGAGCCTCGGTATCGAGACCATGGGCGGTGTGATGACCAAGATGATTGAGGCGAACACCACGATCCCGACCAAGAAGACAGAGACCTTCACGACCGCTGTGGATAACCAACCCTCTGTAGAGATCAAAGTCCTCCAAGGTGAGCGTCCGATGGCTGCCCAGAACAAGCAGATCGGTATCTTCCACCTCGATGGTATCATGCCGGCCCGTCGTGGCGAACCGCAGATCGAAGTGACCTTCGATATCGATGCCAACGGT